>JBQCEG010000136.1:0-106269 GCA_051960475.1 Ginsengibacter sp. | reverse complement strand
TTTTCATATCTACGGACAAAATAAGTGATTTAAAAGTAAGAATTAAGTAGTAATTATAAACCTATAACGTTAAAATTTATTAATTCCGTTTATCCAGGCCCCAGGATAATTTGTTTCGGAGGGTTTGTAGAAAATTATTTTCATTTAGTCTAACAAGATTAATACCGAAAACTTCTTTCCGGATGGCTAGCAATACTTCTTTAGAAGCAATTTCGCGTCGGCTGTCAAGTGTACACAAGAATCCATCTGTTCTTCCTTCTATTTCAAAAGAAATAATAGAATCGTCCGGAATGACCAAAGGTCTTATATTTAGGTTATGTGGAGAAACCGGCGTGATGACAAAACTGGCCGAATCAGGGAAAACCACTGGTCCGTTGCAACTCAATGAATAGCCTGTAGAACCTGTTGGTGTTGCTACTATTAATCCATCTGCCCAATAAGTGTTTAAAAATTCGCCATTGAGGTAAGTATGAATTTTGATCATTGGCGAAGTATCTTTTTTATGAATTGTAAATTCATTGAGGCCGTAACTTAAGCCTTTGAATAAAGGCATGTTGGCATCCAGATGAACCAACGATCTTTTATCCAGCACGAAAGTGCGCTTGATGAGCGCTTCCAATGCCGAGCGGATCTCATCTTTACCAATGCTCGCCAAAAATCCAAGCCGTCCATAATTAATACCGAGAATAGGAATTCCTTTGTCACCAACAAAAGTTACTGCATCCAGCAAAGTGCCGTCACCACCCAAACTGATGATAAAGTCAATTTCGTCAAGGTCTTCAGAACAATTAAAGGTGGAATATTTATCCTTAATTTTTATCGAACTGTAGAACAGGTTGAAAAAATCCTGGTAGATGACCGGTTCAATATTATAATTAGAAAATTCGTTGAGCAAAACCTTCAATCCCTCCAGTTGTTCTGATTCCAAGCCACGGCTATAGATCGCTATTCGCATAATGATTTCGATTATTTTTATAAATCGCGTTCCGGCCTATGATAAGAATGTAAAAATAATTGCTTTTATTTTAATAAGACGAGTGAATGTTCCTGAATGTAAATCTGCAGGTAGAAAAAAAATATCAGTTTTTTAGTTGATTTACTAAGAATAAAGGCTGAAGAAGATCAGTTTAAATATCAAGATAGTTCATTAGATTGTTGTAGTTGACATTGATCTCATTTTCGAATAACTCTTCACCGGAATAATAAACCACTGAGTATTCATAACGTTCGAAGGTGGCTATGATCGTAGCAACTTCTTTTTTATTTATCTGGATAACAACCTCGAGAAAATCAGTTACCTCGTGCGGTTTTACATTTAAATGAAGAATGGTAGCGCCATCACTTTCAACAATACTGTTGAGTTCGGAAATTGCGAAACGTGTTCTTTCCATTTCCAAAACGATCATGGCTCCATATTCCGGCGCTCCGCATAAATTGCCCATTTCGTTTATCAATGCCCGTGAGGAAATGGTGCCCATCAATTCATTTTTGTCATTAACCACGGGAATAACATTAGAGTGATACAAACTGTAAACGGTAGCAGCTTTCAAAAAATAGAACTTTTCGTTTACCGCCGCCTGTATAAAGTTGCTTTGAAAAACATCAAGCGAAGTTTCTTTGTTTTGTTCGTCCACCAAATCTTCTTCGCTTATCAATCCCAAATATTCGCTTTCAGAAACTACAGGCAGATGGGAAGTTTTGTAATCATTCATTAATTGAAGCACATTCTCTACAGAGTCTTTCAACTTCAACAATGGAAAAATATTATCAGCAAGTTGCAGAGTTGTCATTTTCTATAAATTAGGGTCTGACTGCACGTATCTCTGACAAAAGACAATAAAAATCAAAGAATTGTTGCAGCAGGTATTTTTAATTTTGAAAGAAAGGCACCAAGTATGCGGTTAAATTCATCCGGTACTTCCATCATGGGGGCATGACCGCACTTATCAATAAAATGCAGTTCGCTGTTGGGGATCAGCTTATTGAATTCTTTGGCAACAAATGGGGGAGTGATCGTATCATTGTTGCCCCAGATAAGGCAAGTTGGCTGTTTGATCTGATTTAATTCGTCACCGAGATTATTGCGAATGGCAGATTTAGCTAATGAAATTATCTTAATCACTTTGAGCCTGTTGTTGGTTATTTCAAAACATTCATCAACCAATTCATCAGTGGCCATCGCAGGATCGTAAAAAGTAAGTTGCGTTTTCTTACGAATGTATTCTTTGTCGCCACGTTTTGGATAACTATCACCCATCCCGTTTTCAAACAACCCTGAACTGCCGGTGAGTATCAGCGATTTGACTCTTTCAGGATTTTTCAAAACATAAACCAAAGCCACGTGGCCCCCAAGCGAATTACCAAGAAGGTGTATCTGGTCGTAATCCCTTTGTTCCACAAACCTTTTTACAAATTTTTGCAAGCCACCAACTGTTGTGTGCAACAGGTCAAGGTCAAAGAGTGGCAGCATTGGAACGATCACCTTGTGTGTCTTCCTGAAATATTCTACCAGGTGAGAAAAATTACTAAGTGCCCCAAACAAGCCATGCAATAATAGCAACGGTTCTCCTTCTCCTTCTTCTAAAAATTTAAACTTACCGTCTTGTTTTAATTGGTATTCCATGAATTGTTCGATGCAAATTTTAATGCCCGTTAATTATTGCTAAAATAAATGTTTCTGTTGATAAAATTCTCTAAATAAAATTTATAGTCATTTTACGGGCGCTAATTTATTACCTAATTTTTGAAAAAAAGATTCCAGTTGCATGAATAAATCTTTAAATACCGGAATTATTTTTCCCAGCTTTTCAATTACCGCCGGCCCCCAAGGAGCCACAAAATCATAAACTCTCGAAGCCTTAATTGTTTCAGGTTTTAATAATGCAGTTTTCTCGCCAAAAAATAAAATAACGCTGAAAATGATTGTGTATATAATAAGGTAAAGCAAAATCCCTCCAAGCCTGTCGAGCCAGCCAAGCATCGCCATGTTCAATGCTTTTCTTATTAAACGCGCCCCAAGATTTACCAACAAAATCACAACAATAAATACAAGAGAAAAAGCCAGCAAAGGCATCCATTTTCCCGATGTACCGGAAGCTGTTTCAAGATGAGAGGCCACTACAGCAGAAAGTTTTAAAGCAGCAGCCAGGCCGATGATAAAAGCAATAAATGAAAACAATCCAACAACAAAACCTTTTGAAAAACCTTTAAAAACGGCTAAAATCAGGACAATCAAATAAGCGACATCTATTATCATGTTTAAGGACTTTTATGCTGAAAGCTGAAGGCCTAACGCTGAATGCGTGAAGAGTTATGCCTTACGCGTTTCGCCTTTTGCCTTATGCCTCTTACCTTATGCCTTACTCAGCAATTCCTTCACAACACCGGCAATCGTTTTCCCATCGGCTTTTCCGGCAAGTTCTTTATTGGCAATTCCCATTACTTTTCCCATGTCGGCAGGTGAAGAAGCACCGGTTTGTTCAATTACTTTTGAAAGATAAGCTTTCAATTCAGCTTCGTCCATTTGCTTTGGAAGGAATTTTTCGATCACTTCTATCTCTTCTCTTTCTTTAGAAGCGAGATCGTCCCGGTTTTGCTTTTCATAAATTTCGAGTGAATCTTTTCTTTGCTTCACCAGCTTTTGTAAAAGTTTAATCTCTTCATCTTCTTTGATCTGTCCGTGAGCTCCTTCAGCTGTTTTGGCGTTGATGATCGCTGATTTAATAGCGCGCAAACCGCGCAAAGCTTTTTCATCTTTGGCCAGCATGGCTACTTTTAGATCCGCCATTACTTTTTCTTCTAAAGACATAATTGTAAAATATTATTGTTGATAAAAGTGTAAATCAAAACCGGAAACCAAAATAAAAATTTGCGGAAAAAGTCCGTTTACTTCTGATCGGCTCTTTCCTTTTCGACAAACTTCTTATGAAAGTCGTTGGCAAACTTTTTTATTTCTTCAGCCAGGTCTTTCCGCCTTGTTGCACGCAAAAAAGTATCGCCCATGGTAAAGAACACCTGGTAGAAGAAGTCGGCCATTTCATCCATCATCATATCTTTTGTCCAAAGGTCGATTCTCAATGCCGATTTATCAGCACTATCCCAAAATGCCAACAGCATTGCTTTGGCTTTTTGTACTTCTTCGGCAGTACTTGCCGATGCGTTCCACGTTATTTTCTGCGGAACTTTATCTTCGTCAAGTTCCACGTTGATGTTTATATTTGATTCTGCCATAATTGGCTGCAAATTTACTATTATTGCCTTTGAATGCACATTTGCATTTAACCTTTCTTTAACCATGTAACAGATACATTTGCCAACTTAATAATGAATATGAAAAAAATTGTTTTTGTAGTAATCGGTTGTTTGTTTTTTTCAATGGCTTTTTCACAGGAGAGTTCGTCATCAACTACAAATAACAATAAGGTAAATTTCACCAATCGTTCAGGTGACCACTTTATGCTGCAGCTTTCTTCTGATCATTGGGCAGGAATGCCGGATAGTATCAGCAGTCACCAAAAAGGTTTGTCAAGGGGGTTTAATGCTTATGTAATGCTCAACAAACCTTTCAAAGGCTCTCCCAAATTAAGCCTTGGAATTGGCGTTGGCATTAGCACAAGCAACATGTATTTTAAGAAGATGGAAGTGGATGTAAAAGCTGCACCGGGCTTATTGCCTTTCATTGCTGAAGATTCTGCTAATCATTTTAAGAAATATAAACTTGCTTTAAGTTATTTGCAGGTTCCTTTGGAATTCAGATATACTTCAAACCCCAACAATCCAAACAAAAGTTTTAAAGCTGCCCTTGGCGTGAAAGTTGGTACTTTAGTGAATGTGCATAACAAAGGAAAAAATCTCCTGAATTCTGCAGGCACTACACTCAATGGTTATATTGTAAAAGAGAACAGCAAACGCTTTTTTAATACAACAGATTTTATGGCAACGGCCCGGTTTGGTTATGGAATTATTTCGCTTTTCGGAGCTTACCAACTTAACCGTTTATTGAAAGACGGAGCGGGACCAAACCTGAAACAATACCAGGTCGGCATTACTTTGAGTGGGCTGTAATTTTGATTCTTCAATCAAGTTTTCTAAATATCTCTCTTCAGCACCAACAGCAGGAAAACAAATAATCAAGTTTTTTATTTTATTTGTGGTATAATCTGTGCATCTTTTCCAATCATCATTTGAAAGAAAATGATGATCTATTTTTGTATTTAAATTCATAGCTATTGATCGAAAAAAAATCAAATTTTAATAACTCCATCGATGTTGTCCTTGTGGCGGTAATTCAAAACGGACAACAGGAAGAAGAAGTAAAAGAATTCCTGGACGAACTGAAATTCCTGGCAGAAACCGCCGGAGGAATCACCATAAAAAGATTTACGCAAAAACTGGATCATCCTGACAGCCGCACCTTTGTAGGCAAGGGAAAATTGCAGGAAATAAAAGAGTTCACACAAAGAAAGCATGTCGATCTTGTGATTTTTGATGATGAACTGACGGGTTCTCAAATTTCAAATATTGAAAAAGAATTAAAGATCACCACGATCGACCGGAGTGATTTGATCCTGGATATTTTTGCTTCGCGCGCCAAAACGGCGCAGGCTAAAGTGCAGGTTGAGCTGGCGCAATATCAATACATTTTGCCACGACTGAAAGGAATGTGGAAACACCTTGAAAGACAAGGTGCAGGAATCGGGAGCCGAGGCCCTGGTGAAACAGAAATTGAGACTGACCGTCGTATTGTAAAAGACAAAATCAGCCTGTTGAGAAAAAGGCTTGCGGAAATTGATAAACAAGCTTTCACACAAAGAAAAGACCGTGGCGAATTTATCAGGGTAGCACTTGTTGGTTACACAAACGTAGGAAAATCAACCATTATGAACCTGCTGAGCAAAAGCGATGTTTTTGCCGAAAATAAATTGTTTGCAACGCTTGATACTACTACAAGAAAAGTGGTTCTTGGACATACGCCGTTTTTGTTGAGCGACACTGTTGGCTTCATCCGCAAATTGCCGCATCACCTGATCGAAAGTTTTAAAAGCACGTTGGATGAGGTGCGCGAAGCGGATGTTTTATTGCACGTGGTCGATATTTCTCATCCAAAATATGAAGAACAAATTGCTGTGGTGAATAAGACTTTAAAGGAATTAGACAGCCTTGATAAACCGATTATTCTCGTGTTCAACAAAATGGACGAATATGAGAAAAAAACCTTTGACCAATGGCTCCCGGAAGAGGTGAAAGAACAATTGCTCAACGAACTCAGGGCAAGATGGATGCAGCAAACGAATGGAAATTGTGTTTTTATATCTGCAACTGAAAAAATAAATATCAAAGAATTCAGGCAAATAGTTTTAAACCAGGTTAGAGATTTATACCAGAAAAAATACCCTTACAAAGCAGAATTTTTCTATTGATGGAAAAGCAGGAAAAGCTGGTAAAAATTGCCAAAAACATTCAGGAAATTTCTTTCCCTCAAAATAACATTGCAGTTGTAAATGTTGAAGGCAAATCACTTTGTATTGCAAAAACAAATGCGGGTTTAAAAGCTTTTTCCTCTTACTGTCCACATGCAGGTGGCGACCTTTCCGATGGTTTTATTGATAAAAGAGAAAATATTATTTGCCCGGTTCACGCTTACCGGTTTTCTTTGAACAATGGCCGGGATGCAAATAATGAAGGATACTTCCTGAAAATTTATAAAGTAATAGAAGCTGACGACGGAATTTTTGTGAAGTTAGAATAATGATAAATCTCGATTTAGACCGAAATAAAAAGCACAATTTAGTAACTTTGCAAGCTGTCATTTTGGCTTCGATAGATTTCCTGCACTAAAATTGACGTTGAACATTTACCTTTTTTAAAATAAATAACTGATACATATATGGCCGGGCTACTCTCATTATTATTTGGTGGCAATAAAAGTGAAAAAGACGTAAAGGCAATAAAACCGCTGGTTGAAAAGATTAATTCGTTTTTTGATCAGTACCGTTCTTTATCCAATGATGAATTGCGCGCCAAAACAGCCGATTTTCGTGGAAGGATAAAAGAATATCTTAAAGACATTGATGCTGAGATTGAAACTCAAAAAACTGAAGCGGAAAAGTTGGACAGTTCTGATATTGCCGGCCGTGACGCTATTTATCGCCACATTGATGAACTACGCAAAGACCGCGACAAGAAACTGGAAGAGATACTTCTTGAAATTTTGCCCGAAGCTTTTGCGGTGATGAAAGAAACTGCGCGCAGGTTTAAGGAGAATCCCGAGATGGAAAGTACCGCCACTGAGTTGGATAAGAAATTCGCCGAAGGCAAAAGTTACATTAGCATCCAGGGAGAAAAATCGATTTATAAAAACAGGTGGACAGCAGGTGGAAATGAAATCGTTTGGAACATGGTCCCTTATGATGTGCAGTTGATTGGAGGTATTGTTTTACACCAGGGTAAGATTGCTGAAATGGCAACAGGTGAAGGTAAAACGCTGGTTTCAATAATGCCGGCTTACTTAAACGGACTTGCAGGATTAGGCGTTCACATTGTAACGGTGAATGATTACCTCGCAAAACGTGACAGTGAGTGGAACGGGCCATTATTGGAATGGCTTGGACTTACAGTGGATTGCATCGACAAGCATCAGCCAAACAGCGAAGAAAGAAGAATGGCTTATGCGAATGACGTAGTTTATGGAACAAACAATGAATTTGGTTTTGATTACCTGCGCGATAATATGGTGCACACGCCTGAAGAAATGGTTCAGGGAAAACATCATTTTGCAATGGTCGATGAGGTGGATAGTGTATTGATCGATGATGCACGAACTCCGTTGATCATTTCCGGCCCGATTCCCCGTGGCGATCAGCAGGAATTTGATCAACTGAAACCAAGAGTTGAAAGGATTGTTGAAGCGCAAAGAAAAGTCGCAAGCAATTTCCTTGTGGAAGCCAAGAAAAAAATTGCTGAAGGAAATGATGATCCGAAAGATGGTGGTTTGGCTTTATATCGTGCACATCGTGGCCTTCCAAAAAACAATGCACTCATTAAATATTTGAGTGAACCGGGCATGAAAGTAAAGTTGCAGAAATCTGAAAACTATTACTTGTCTGACCAGGAGAAAAACATGCACATTGTTGATGAAGAATTGTTCTTTGTTATCGATGAGAAAAATAACCAGGTACAACTAACCGATAAAGGTATTGCGCTGATCACCAAATCAGGAGAAGATCCTGAATTCTTCATTTTGCCGGATATTGGTGTAAAGCTTACCGAGATCGAAAAAAGTGATGCCACTCCTGAACAAAAGCTCGAACAAAAAGAAACGCTTTTAAATGATTATTCTGTAAAGGCAGAAAGGATTCACACCATTCAGCAATTATTGAAAGCTTACACACTTTTTGAAAGAGATGATGAATATGTTGTTATCGACGGCCAGGTAAAAATTGTGGACGAACAAACGGGTCGTATTATGGAAGGCCGCCGCTATTCTGATGGTTTGCACCAGGCGATAGAGGCAAAGGAAAATGTGAAGATTGAAAGCGCCACTCAAACCTATGCGACCATCACGTTGCAGAACTATTTCAGGATGTACCACAAGCTCGCCGGTATGACGGGTACCGCTGAAACAGAAGCTGCTGAATTCTGGGATATTTATAAATTGGATGTTGTTTCCATTCCAACAAACGTTCCTGTTATTAGAGAAGATGCACAAGATTTGGTTTTTAAAACCAAGCGTGAAAAATACAAAGCCGTGATTGATGAAGTTGAAAAAATGACTTCAGCAGGAAGGCCGATCCTCGTTGGTACAACTTCTGTTGAAGTGAGCGAATTGCTCAGCAGGATGATGAAACAAAAAGGTATTGCGCACAACGTGTTGAATGCAAAACAACATGCTAAAGAAGCACAAGTTGTAGCGGAAGCGGGACTTGCAGGAGCAGTAACCATCGCAACGAATATGGCCGGTCGTGGTACAGATATTAAACTCGGGCCAGGTGTGAAAGAAGCAGGCGGTTTGGCAATTCTCGGAACCGAAAGACACGAAAGCCGTCGTGTGGACAGGCAGTTGCGTGGTCGTGCAGGAAGGCAAGGCGATCCTGGGTCTTCCAAATTTTTTGTCTCTCTAGAAGATGACCTGATGCGCATGTTTGGAAGTGAAAAGATTGCAGCATTGATGGACAGGATGGGTTATAAAGAAGGTGAAGTGATTCAGCATAAAATGATTTCCAACAGTATCGAACGTGCACAGAAAAAAGTGGAGGAAAATAACTTTGGAATCAGGAAAAGATTGTTGGAATACGATGACGTAATGAATAAGCAGCGTACTGTTATTTATGGAAAACGTAATCACGCTCTTTTTGGAGAAAGGCTTGCCCTCGACCTTGACAACGCGTTTTATTCTGTAGCGGAAGGAATTATCAACTCATTTAAAGAAGTGAGTGATCACGAAGAATTCAAGCTTGCTGTGATCATGAATTTCGGTATCGACACCTCCATCACTGCAGAAGAACTTGATAAAGAAGACGTCGAAACGCTTACCAACAAGTTGTATTTCGAAGCGAAGGACCATTACAATGCCAAGAACAAGGCAATGAATGCACAAACTCTGCCGGTTTTGAAAAACATCCGCAAAGAACAAGGACCGCACATCATTAACGTTGCCGTACCTTTTACTGATGGCAAAAAAGCAATGCAGGCTATCGCCAATCTTGATAAAACTATTGAAACCGAAGGTGCTGAATTAAGCAACGCGCTCGAAAGAAATATCACACTTGCGCTTATTGATGATGCATGGAAAGAACACCTGCGTGCAATGGATGATCTGCGTCAAAGTGTTCAAACTGCCGGATACGAACAGAAAGATCCGTTGGTGATCTATAAGATTGAAGCCTTCAACGCCTTCAAACAAATGGACGACCAGGTGAATAAAGACATTGTAAGTTTCCTTGCTCATTGCCATATTCCGGCGGAACAAAATCAAGAAACAAGAATTACAGAAGAAAGAAAGAGAAGGACCGACATGAGCAAAATGCGCCAGAGAAAAGCTGAATTTGCAGGCGCAGGTGCAGGCCCCGAATATCTTTCACAGGAAAATGATTACATCGATCCTTCTGAAAATGTGAAGCAGGAACCGGTGAGAGTAGGACCAAAAGTTGGAAGAAACGATCCTTGCCCTTGCGGAAGTGGAAAGAAATACAAACATTGCCACGGAAAAGGAGAAGCTTAATTTAATTCATTAAAAAATTATTTTTAATTTCATCCTTCAAACCGTTTACAATATGAAAAGCATTCTGTTGGTAACCACTTTGTTTGTTGCACAAACGGCTTTTTGCCAGTCAATAAAAAACAAAAGCGAATTGAAGGTTTCACCAAAAACTACTTCTACACAAACAACAACTCCGCATAGAAATCTCAATCTTCCTGTTGTTTATACTTTTATTGGAGATGGAGCTTGGTCAACAGTAAGTAATTGGGATTCGAACGGCGTTCCTCCAGCGGATATTACTCCCGGCAGTGAAATTCATATCAACACACAAGTTTCGGGCGGTAAGTGCATTTTGGACGTTCCTTACGAAGTACCTAATACCACCAACACGATCAAGCTTATCGTTTACACCGGCAATAAATTGGTAGTGCCTGACCTTCAAGTGAGATAAAAAAATTTTTCTTTTTTATTTGTTTACTGTTCCGCTTCAATTAATCAATAAAATTGGAAACTGTCAACAGGAAAACCGATTCTTCAACCGCAGCAACTTTATGTGGAATTTTGCGGTGCAACGCAATCATTTGTCCTTTTTTTAAATTGTGCGTTTTGCCTTCTGTTGTAAAATCAATTTCTCCATCTATTATCTGAACACTTATCACTCCGTTGGTTGAATGTTCTTGAATCACTGCGTTTTTATGAAGGGCGATCATCACAATGCGCATCGCATCCGTCTTGTAAATCGTCATTGCATTCCTATCTGAGTTTTGCCAGGTGGGTTCACTCTTAATTTGCCTTAAAAAATCGGGAGCGTCAATCGGCACAACCGGCGCATCCATTAATCTTGTTCCGTCAGGCCTTAATTCTGTTGAATCGTTATGCTTTATTTCCATAAAAAAAATTTTGGGTGATTTTATTGTTTACTTTTTATACAAAAATTGCTCCTGAATATGCTGAATAAATTAAATAAAGGAAAATCCAAAATTGAAACAGCTTTATACACAGGAATTTTCAAAAGAATTTTCTTTCTTGTTACTTTTGTTGAAAAAGCAAATTTTTTAACGGCATATACTTTGCGGCAAAAGCACTAATTAAAATTTTAAACAAAAGACAATGGAATCAATTGAACAAAGAGGAATTAATACCGTTCGCGTACTATCTGCAGATGCAGTCCAAAAGGCCAACTCCGGCCATCCCGGAACACCGATGGGACTTGCGCCTGTAGGTGATGTATTGTGGACAAAAGTGATGAATTATAATCTGAAAGATCCGCTTTGGCCCAATCGTGACCGTTTCATTTTGTCAGCCGGCCATGCCTGCATGCTGCAATATTGTTACTTATACCTGACGGGTTATGATGTTAGTCTCGACGACCTCAAAAACTTCAGGCAATTACACAGCAAAACCGCCGGCCACCCGGAATATGGATTGCTACCTGGAATTGAAGTAACTACAGGTCCACTCGGACAGGGATTTGCAAATGGCGTGGGAATGGCGATTGCGCAACAATATCTTGCTTCACGATATAATAAAGCAGGTTTCAATTTATTTGATTATAAGATTTACGCCATCTGCAGCGACGGTGATATCATGGAAGGTGTAAGTGCAGAAGCGGCTTCACTTGCGGGTCATCTTAAACTCGGCAATATTATTTATTTGTATGACGACAATAAAATAACCATTGAAGGCGACACTTCAATTACATTTAATGAAGATGTGGGGGAACGTTTCCGCGCTTATGGCTGGCATGTTCAATCTGTAGATGATGGAAACGATACCGAAGCCATTCATGAAGCAATCATCAATGCACAAAATGAAACCAACCGTCCTTCTCTCATCAAAGTAAGAACACATATTGGTTTTGGTAGCCCGAATAAAGTGGATACTGCTGCGGCTCATGGCGCGCCGTTAGGAAAAGACGAAGTGCGATTAGTAAAAGAAAACCTTGGTTTTGATCCTGATAAAAGTTTTGATGTATCTGATGAAGTGTTGGATTTCTATAGAAAAAAAGGAAACGCAGGAGTAAAGAAAGAAGAAGATTGGAATGATCTTTTTAAAAAGTACAAAGAAAAATATCCTGAAGAAGCGGCTGAATTTGAATTGTTGAGTTCCGGCAAATTACCGGAAGGATGGAAAGATAATTTACCTGTGTTCAAACCGGATGCAAAAGGATTGGCTACAAGAAAAGCTTCGGGTAAAGCTTTAAATGCAATTGCTGAAAAATTGCCTTTGCTGATTGGCGGCTCTGCCGATCTTTCTCCTTCTACCGATACAGAACTTGATTCTTTCAAATCTTTCTCGGATGAAAATCATGGAGGAAGGAACTTCCACTTCGGCATTCGTGAGCATGCAATGGGAGCGGTTTTGAATGGAATGGCACTCACAAAAGGAATTATTCCTTTTGGTGCCACTTTCTTAATTTTTTCAGACTACATGCGTCCACCAGTTCGTCTTGCGGCCATCATGAAAATTAAACCTGTATTTATTTATACACACGATAGTATTGGTTTGGGAGAAGATGGAACCACTCACCAACCAATTGAGCAATTAATAGGATTGCGTTCTGTTCCCGGGTTGACTGTTATCCGCCCGGCAGATCCAAATGAAACGGTGCAAGCCTGGCGCACAACAATTGAACATTCCGGTGGCCCTGTTGCTCTGATTCTTACAAGACAAAATGTTCCGATCATCGACCAGGAAAAATATACAAAGGCTGACAACCTTGATAAAGGCGCTTATATTTTATCGGATTGTGAAGGCCAGCCGCAAGTGATATTGATGGCTAGCGGAAGTGAAGTGCAACTGATATTGAAAGCGCAGGAAAAACTGAAAGAGGAATCAATAAATGCAAGAGTGGTAAGTTTCCCAAGCTGGGAATTGTTTGAAGCACAAAGTGACGAGTACAAAGAAAAAGTTTTACCTAAAAAAATCCGTGCACGCTTGGCTGTAGAAGCAGGTTCACCTCTTGGCTGGTGCAAATTTGTAACGGATGATGGAGATGTTTTGGGCATCACCAAATTTGGTGAATCAGCGCCGGGAGAAGAAGTTATGGCTGAATATGGATTTACAGTTGACAATGTAGTTGCGAAAGCAAAAGCACTGCTGAAGTAAAGTATTATTTATTAAAAATACAGTTTATGAAAAAAATATTGATCGCACTCGATTATAACCCCACAGCGCAAAAAATTGCAGAAACGGGTTATGCGTTGGCAAAATCAATGAATGCGCAAGTTGTTTTGTTGCACGTCGTCGCTGATTATACTTATTATTCGTCGCTTGATTATTCGCCCATCATGGGCTTTGATAATTTCAGCAATCTCGGCGCCATTCAGGCTAACACCGTTGTCGAATTAGAAAAGGCGGCTCATGAATATCTTGAAAAATCAAAAGCCCACCTTGGCGATGCAACTATTCAGACTTTGGTAAAAGATGGAGATTCCGGTGATGCAATCCTTGAAGCCGCCAAAAATTTGGAGGTTGATGTAATTGTATTGGGAAGTCACAGCCGCCGGGGATTAGACAAGATTTTGATGGGGAGCGTGGCGGAAAAAGTATTACGTCACAGTAAAATTCCTTTATTCATTATTCCTGTAAATGAAAAAGAAGAAAAATAATTGATCATGGAAAACTATCCCGATGAAGAACATGAAGTAAAAATTCTTAAAATTGAAAATGTAACGCACAACGTAAAACGGTTTACAATTTCCAAACCCGGATCTTATGAATTTACGCCGGGACAAGCCACAGATGTAGTAATCGATCAACCTGCATGGAAAACAGAACGAAGACCTTTCACATTTACTTCTCTGAATGAGTGGGATACTCTTGAATTCACAATCAAAATTTATAGTGATCACAATGGGGTTACAAATGAGTTGGGTAAACTCAATCCCGGTGATCAACTTATCATTCATGACGTGTGGGGCGCAATTCATTACAAGGGGGCAGGCGTCTTCATCGCAGGTGGTGCAGGCGTTACACCATTTATTGCTATTTTAAGAGACTTGCACCGTCAAAATAGGATCGGAAATAATAAACTGATCTTTTCTAACAGGACAAAAGCAGACATCATTTTAAAAGACGAGTTTGAAGAAATGCTCGGCGATAATTTTATCAACACAATTACCAATGAAAAAACAGCTGAGTATGACAACAAAAAGATCGATAAATCTTATCTCGAAAAAAATATCAAAAACCTCGATCAATACTTCTATATCTGTGGTCCTGATGCAATGATAGAAGACATTCATAAAGACTTGCTAACTCTGGGAGTAAAGGAAGAAAAGATTGTGACTGAAGAATTCTGAAAAAAATTTCAACGCACAGCTTCGTTTACTGCAATTGGACAAAGCGTTGAAAGTTTAAATTTTAATCTCAACTAAAACAACCTGATCATGGCAAAAGATCCTTACAATATTAAAAAGCTTCTCAACACCAAAAACGGAAACTTTACCTATTACAGTCTTCCTGAATTGGAAAAACAGGGACACAACATAAGTAAACTTCCATTCTCTATTCGTATTCTTTTAGAAAATGCCTTAAGAAATTTTGATGATTTTACTGTCACAAAAGAAAGCATCGAAACGATGCTGAATTGGAAACCCACTGGCTCCGACAAAGATATTCCTTTTAAGCCTGCGCGGGTTTTAATGCAGGATTTTACGGGAGTTCCGGCAGTTGTGGATATCGCATCCCTGCGGGCAGAAATTGCGAGGAAAGGAAGAAATCCCGACGAAATTAATCCGCTCATTCCTGTTGATTTGATTATTGATCATTCTGTGCAGGTGGATTATTTTGGAACTGAATATGCCTATAATAAAAACATGGAAGAAGAATACAAGCGCAATCATGAGCGTTATTCTTTCCTTAAATGGGCCCAGAAATCTTTCAACAACTTTAGCGTAGTTCCTCCCGGAATGGGCATTTGCCACCAGGTAAACCTGGAATTTTTGTCAAAAGGAGTTATTGAAAGAAATGGTGAAGTCTTTCCGGATACACTTGTTGGAACCGACAGCCACACGCCAATGGTAAACGGGATAGGCGTGGTAAGTTGGGGCGTAGGCGGTATTGAAGCAGAGGCGGCTCTTCTTGGTCAACCACTTTATTTTATTATGCCGGAAGTGATCGGGTTGAAATTAACCGGAAAATTAAATGTTGGTTCTACTGCTACAGACCTCGTATTGAACATTGCAGAACTTTTGAGAAAAACAGGTGTTGTTGGAAAATTCGTTGAAGTTTTTGGACCGGGCCTTGATACCCTTTCTGTGCCTGATCGTGCAACAATTGGAAATATGTCCCCTGAATTTGGATGCACCATCACCTATTTCCCTATAGACAACAAGACACTTGAATACATGCGGCAAACCAATCGCACAGAGGAACAGGTGAAACTGGTTGAAGATTATTGCAAAACAAACCTTCTTTGGAGAAACGGAAATGAAAACATCTCTTATACAAAAGTTGTTGAACTCGATCTTTCGGCTATCCAACCAAGTGTTGCCGGACCAAAACGTCCACAAGACAAAATTTTAGTAAAGGATTTGAAGAGCAAGTTTTATGACCTGATGGAAAAAACTTATGGCCGCCAATACGTAAAACCCGTTGAAGAATTATCAAGATGGTTTGCCGAAGGCGGCGGACAGCCAATCGATCCAGCGCCTGCAGAAATGCCGAAGGAAACTGAGATCGAAGAGAAAGAGGTAAACGGAATGAAAAGTGTTTGGATCACACTTGGCGATCAAAAATTCGAATTGACTGATGGGCATGTTGCAATTGCCGCCATCACTTCATGCACCAACACTTCCAATCCTTTTGTAATGATCGGCGCTGGCCTGGTTGCACGAAAGGCGCGGGAACATGGGCTAGACAAAAAACCCTGGGTAAAAACATCCCTGGCTCCCGGTTCAAAGGTTGTTACCGATTACCTCAGAAAAGCTGATCTTGTAAGCGACCTGGAAGCCCTCGATTTTCATCTTGTGGGTTATGGCTGCACTACCTGCATTGGCAATTCAGGTCCTTTGCCTCCTTACATCCAAAAAGCAATTGAAGAACATGACCTCGTTCTTGCTTCCGTCCTGTCGGGCAACAGGAATTTTGAGGCGCGCATTCATCCATTGGTGAGAATGAACTTTTTAATGTCCCCCATGCTGGTAGTTGCTTATGCAATCGCCGGCAGGGTTGATATCGACTTATTGAATGACCCTATCAGCTATGATTCCAACTTGCTGCCGGTTTATCTAAAAGACATCTGGCCAACAAACGATGAGATAAATGAAATAATGAGGAAGGTTTTATCGCCAAGTGATTTTCAAACAAACTATAAGTCAATATTTGAAGGAAACGACAGTTGGAAAAAGCTGAAAGTTCCGGATGAGAAATTATATATCTGGGACAAATCTTCAACTTATGTGAAAGAAGCGCCTTTCTTCAATAATATTTCAGAAAAAGCCGAAGAAACAAAAGACATAAAATCAGCAAGAGCTTTATTAGTTCTGGGCGACAGTGTAACCACTGATCATATTTCTCCGGCAGGATCTTTCAACGAGCGGTCGCCGGCTGGAAATTATCTGATAAATCTTGCCGTTGAGAAAAAAGATTTTAATTCTTACGGTTCAAGAAGAGGAAATGATGAAGTGATGGTTCGTGGCACTTTTGCCAATGTGCGCATTAGGAATTTGTTGCTTGAACGTGAAGGTGGATTTACAAAATATTTACCTACCGGCGAAGAAATGACCGTATTTGATGCCGCCATGAAGTACAAAGAAAATAAGATCCCTTTGATTGTTTTGGCAGGCAAGGAATATGGAAGCGGTTCTTCACGGGATTGGGCAGCTAAAGGAACCTTTTTATTGGGAATAAAAGCCGTTATTGCCGAAAGTTATGAGCGTATTCATCGTAGTAATTTAGTAGGAATGGGTGTCTTGCCACTTCAATTCAAAGAAGGTGATAATGCGCAGAGGCTGGGGCTTACGGGCAATGAAACTTTTACCATCACCGGAATTGCCAGTGACCTTACATCCGGAAAAGAAGTAGACGTTATTGCAAAGAGAGAAGATGGTTCAGAAATAAATTTCAAAGCAATTGCGCGTCTTGATTCTTCTATTGAAATTGAATATTATCGCCATGGTGGTATACTTCAATACGTGTTGCGGCAGTTTTTAGAAAAAGCGGACGCGGAATAAAAATTAAAGGAATTTGTTTGTTTACCGGCAATTACAAAAAAAGGTCAGGATAGAGCTTGCCGCCGGGATTTATTGCATACTTTTCAAGATCAGTAATTCCTTCTTCGGCTAAAATTTCTTCGTCAAGAAAAGTGTTGCCTGTGCATTCTGAAGAAGGCCGGCTCAAAATGTAGAAAGCGCTGTCGGCAATAATTTCAGGCGAACGGCTCATTTGAATCAAACTTTCTCCTCCCAATAAATTTCGAACCGCAGCGGTGGCAATGATTGTTTTTGGCCACAAACAATTGGCGGCGATTTTATATTTTTTCAACTCTTCTGCCAGGCCCAAAGCGATCATTGACATATCGTATTTGCTCATCGTGTAAGCAAGGTGATTCGAAAACCATTTCTTATCCATGTTAATTGGCGGAGACAAATTAAGGATGTGCGGATTGCTTCCTTTCTTTAAAAATGGAATACAAGCTTTGCTTACAAAAAAAGTTCCTCTGACATTTATCTCATGCATCAGGTTGTAAGATTTCCATTCAATTTGCTCCACCGGTTTGAGTGAAATCGCAGAAGCATTGTTCACAAGGATATCAATTCCTCCAAAAGTTTTTACAGCTGATTCAACTGCATTATTGATCTGATCTTCAAAACGAATGTCGCATTGAACAGGCAACGCCTTTCCTCCTGCCTCTTCTATTTCTTTTGCGGCTGAAAAGATCGTTCCGCCCAATTTTGGATTCTCTTCTATTGATTTGGCAGCCACAACAATATTCGCTCCTTCTTTGGCAAGTCTTACTGCTATTGCTTTTCCAATTCCTCTTGAAGCGCCTGTTATAAACGCAGTTTTATTTTTAAAATCCATAAGAAGAACGGTTTAGTTTAAATAAGATGAGTCCCGTCAACCACTTTTACTTTATAATTTTCAGCATGGATACCGAATTCTTTTTTATAAGCAGATAAGATTTTTACTAAAAAAGATTCAACGCCCTCCTTCCTCACCAAATTAATTGTGCAACCTCCAAATCCGCCACCCAT
Organism: Ginsengibacter sp.; assembly: GCA_051960475.1. GTDB lineage: Bacteria > Bacteroidota > Bacteroidia > Chitinophagales > Chitinophagaceae > Ginsengibacter. Next base: position 87,870 of record JBQCEG010000136.1, on the reverse strand, counting down.
CAGCCTTGCACCGATCACATCTTCATTTTGCGCAGCAGCATTTACCAAAAAATCAAGCTCTTTACAACTTACTTCATACAGATCTCTCAAGCCTTCATGTGTTTGAAACATCAATCTTCCGAAACCCCCTATGTCATTTTGTTTCAATAAAGTTGCTGCGTTTTGCGTGCGCAAAATTTCTTCCACCACATACAAACAACGCCTGTAAACATTATCGCCCATTTCCTCTTTAAAAGGTAAGAGAAGCGCAGGATCTTGTATATCGCGGAAAGAATCAATATTCAATTCTCTTTTTAAGATCGCCATTCCCTTTTCGCATTCTTTTCGGCGCTGGTTATACTCTGAACCCGCAAGCGAATGATGAACTTTTGTATTGATCAAAACAATTTCATAGCCTACAATATGTAATGGTATTTCCTGGTGGGTTACATTTAAACAATCCAACAGGAGCACTTTATTTTGTTTGCCCATCATATTGGCATATTGATCCATAATTCCACACATCACTCCAGGAAAATTGTGTTCAGCGCGTTGACCAAGCAAAGCAAGATCTCTCCTGCCGAGCTCAAAATTGCAGAGTTGATTCAGACTGAAAGAAATGCCGCCCTCAAGCGCAGCCGATGAAGACATGCCGCCGCCAATAGGAATGTTTCCGCCAAAAACACAATTAAATCCTTGCAGCGGCAAATTCATTTTTTGAAATTCGTTAACAATGCCGAGCACATAATTTTTCCATCCTTCCATCTTCCGCACTTCAGAAAGTGGAATAGAAATACTTTCATCAAAATCGATAGAATAACAATTTATCTGATCAGAACCATTCAAGGCAACTGCAAAAAAAATTCCTTTGTCAATAGCGCCGGGCAATACAAATCCATCGTTGTAATCAATATGCTCGCCAATAAGATTGATCCTTCCGGGGGAATAAAATAGTTTTGGTTCTTCTTTGAATTTTTCTCTAAAAACGGATTCTACTTCCGTTGCTGATACGGTCATTTCAATTTGAATTTATCTAAAAGAAGAATTTTGTAGGTAGTTGAGAACAAAGCCGATTGTCCTGATTCGAGTGTTATAACGCCCATTTCATTATTAAATCCGTCCGGTGCTCCACTCAGATTTTCAATCGCGATACTTTTCCTGTGGGGAGGAGTGTAAATCTGGAGGTAAGGATAAGATTCGTCAGGGAAAAGTTGTATCTCAATCTTTTTTTCTTTATTTCTCAAAACACAAAGTGGCTGGCACTCCTGCGTGTCTAAAGTGAAGCAATTATCCAAAAAACGATCGCCCAATTTTTCAATTCCGGAGAATCGGGTGTAATCAACAAGATTGCCGGTAGGTAGAAGTTCTGTATCGAACTCAACCATTTGTTTTCCCTGGAATTCAAGATCAAGATCGTTGATCGTGTCGCCCAAGGTGAAGTAAGGATGCCAACCATCCTGCATCGGGATAAGACCTTCATCCTGGTTCACACATTCTGTAATTACGGTTAATTTATTTTCGGGTTCGAGCTTCCATGTGACGATACAGTCATATTGAAACGGATAACCCGGATCATCAGCACGATATTCGTATTTCATTGTTACCGAAGCTTCGGCAGCATTTGCAGTTTCTGAAATGACGGAAAAATTTCTATCGTACAACAAACCATGAATGGCATGTTGCCCCATATAGTGTTTTTGAACCTGGTATTGCTTTTCGCCGAAAATGTATTTCCCATGAGTGAGCCTGCAAACGAAAGGTGAAAGTTTACACCCTTTAAACCCTTTCGTCACTTCATTTTTAAATTCTTCCAAAGAATGGTAAGAATCGATCACGTTTGTTTTTTGTTTGTCACGCTCAACAACAAACTCCTGTAAAATGGCGCCACAAGCGGGAATTACAGCGGCATAATTGTTTGTAACATCATTCTTCAGGATAACCTTATCAAAACCCGCTTCCTTTTTTTTATGAATTGAAAACATAAGCCGAATTTACATAAAAGAATCTTAGTGCGTTTCTAAAATCTTCATCACAATTTTTTCTTCTGCAGAAAGGGAAGCTACTCCGTCATTTTCTTCTATCTTGTCCAATTCTTCTATATATTTTTCAAGCTCACAGCTTTCATATAAAGAAAGTATCAGGGGATGGATGTAATATTTTTTGCAAACCGTTCTTGTATTACCAAGATGTTCTGAAACGATGTCAATTGCTTCAACAATTTTCTTTTTCGCTTCTGTTTTTGTTTCGCAACAGCCAATGGATTTTAAAGCAAGGAAAGCGTGCACTGTTCCTGCCCATGTACGAAAATCTTTTGCGGTAAAATCAGAGCCGCTAATTTCCCGGATATAATTGTTGACCAATCCCGAATCGATAGAATGGTGATTTCCCTCTTCATCGTAATATTGAAACAATTCTTTGCCGGGCACATCCCGGCATTTTTTAATTACTTTAGCCAGCCGCTTACTTTTTAGTTCGATGTTATGATTGACACCTTTTTTTCCCTTAAAAGAAAATGCAACCGAACTTCCTTTAAAAGTTACATGACGATCTTTCAAAGTGGTAAGCCCAAATGAACCGTAGGCCTTTTCATAAAAAGAATTTCCGATCCTGATGTTCGTACGTTCCATCAGGCTTACAACTGCAGCCAGCACTTTTCGTTCATTCAATGATGGAAGGCTTAAATCTTTTTCAAGTTGAAGTCTGATTTCAGGCAGCACTTTCCCGAAATCGTGCAAGCGATAAAACTTGGTGTGATTTCTCAACGCATTCCAGTGTGAATGATATTTGTATTGCTTTCTGCCTTTGGTATCATAACCTGTGGCTTGCAAGTGGCCATTTTCCTTTTTGCAAATCCAAACTTTTTCCCACGCCGGCGGAATTACGAGGTGTTTTATTCGTAACAATTCTTCGTCATCTTTCACTTTTTTTCCCCGGTAATAATATTCAAATTGTTCTCCCTTTTTGCGTCTTTCAATTCCAGGTTCTTTATCGGTTACATAAACAAGATTAGCGGCACGCGCTGTCTTCTCTTCATCTTTTACAATGCTCCTTAATTTTCTCTTCGAAATTTTTGGAAGTCCTTCTGCTACCGCCACCATAAAATTTTTTTTTAGATTATTTATCCGTTTACTACATCGCCGCCGTTTGGATGAAGCACTTGCCCGGAGATATAGCTGGAATCTTCATTACAAGCCAGGAACAAATACGAAGGAGCCACTTCTGCAGGTTGTCCGCCACGTCCCATTGGTGTTCCTGCACCATGTTCTTTTAGTTTTTTATTCGGTGAGGAGGATGTGATCAATGGCGTCCAAATAGGTCCGGGGGCAACCGCATTCACACGAATTCCTTTTGAAACCAAATTATCGCTCAGACTCCTGGTGAAACTAACAATTGCTCCTTTCGTAGACGCATAATCAATTAAAGTCGGATGGCCCTGGTAGGCAGTTACAGAAGTTGTGTTCACAATGGCGCTTCCTTTTTTCATGTGAGGCAACGCCGCCTTTGTGATCCAGAACATTGAAAAAATATTAGTTTCAAATGTCTTGATCATATTTTCTGTAGTGATATCCAATAGAGAATTGCATTCCACTTGGGTGCCTGCGTTATTGATCAGCACATCGATTCTGCCGAAAGTCTTCACTGCTTTTTCAATTGCTTTTTTGCAAAAACTTTCACGTCGAAGATCGCCGGCAATTAAAAGGCACTTCTGCCCGTACTCTTCAACTTTTTTCTTTGTGTCATTGGCGTCTTCATGTTCATCAAGATAAACGATCGCCACATCTGCGCCTTCTTTAGCAAATAATAATGCACATGCTTTTCCAATGCCGCTATCGGCACCTGTTATAAACAATATTTTGTCTTTCATTTTTCCGGATGAAGGTCCTTTCGGAGAAGTCACCGGTTCAGATGACATTTTTTTTGAAGATCCAGTTCTTATTTTTGCTTTCGTCGCTTTTTCTTCCGCTTTAGTAGTACTTGATTCCATTTTTGGGGTTTAAGATTAGGGGTTTAAGATTATGAGTAATATTATTCTACAAATGCTGAAAAAAGGCAGGCATAGCCCACCTTTTTAGACAACATGAGAAGTCGTTTAATTATTTCCCTGATTCAGCAGGATCTCTCAGGTCAGCACGATCGGCAACATTTTTATCCGTTACTATATCTTCAGATTCATTTCCTTTCTTCTTATGTTTTTTGCCGCCAAGTGCTGTAATCTCAAGCTGGGTGTCTGTTCCTGCAGAAACTCCTGTTGGCGCCTCTTCCCGGGTTTCACTTCCGACTTCATTGCTTCCCATTGAAGGGTTAACAATTCTTTCTTTTTCAGGCATAACATTTTTATTTAAGATTAATAATGTTTTGACCAATGAAAAATATATGCCAAAATGAGGCTAAATTGTTAAGGATTGAATCTGCAACTTCATTATGAATTACCTGGCGCACGCATATTTATCTTTTAACGATTCATTTCTTCTCACAGGAAATATGATAAGTGATTTTGTAAAAGGAAAAAAGAAATTTGAATATCCTCTGGCCATTCAAAAAGGCATAGCACTTCATCGCGCCATTGATGAATTCACGGATTTTCACCCGGTGATCTCAAAAGCAAAAGAATTGTTTCGTGAAGAATACCGGCTTTATTCCGCGCCGTTAGTAGATATTGTTTTTGATCATTTTCTTGCAGTGGACACAGAACAATTTTCAGAACACAATGCACTTAAACTTTTTGCAGAAAAAACTTACCAGCAACTTTTAGAAAATACATTTCATTTTCCTGAAAGCTTTCAAAGAATTTTTCCTTACATGCGATCGCAGGACTGGCTTTATGGTTACAGTTTTAAAGAAGGCATTCGCAAGAGCTTAGCAGGATTGGTTCGCCGCGCTAATTATATGTACGAATCAGAAACAGCCTTCCAAATCTTTGAAGAAAATTATCAAAAGCTACAAGAATATTACGAAGCATTCTTTCCTCAATTGAAAGAATTTGCTTCCTTAAAAGTGCGCCAACTTCAGGCTGAATAATTGCGGTTATATTTGCAATCCAATTAATTTTCCAAATCAAAGCGTTAGTAAACAAACAAAAAGTTTCGGTTTTTTATTTGTCTACTGCAACATTAGAAGGGTATTTAAATAACGATTAAAATCAAATCATTTTGAAACAGGAAACTAAATTCATACATGCAGGTGCGGAGCCTGATCCGGCGACCGGCGCAATAATGACACCGATCTATCAAACTTCAACTTTTGTACAGGAAAGTCCGGGTGTGCATAAAGGTTACGAATACGCACGTACAAAAAATCCTACGCGCACTGCTTTGGAAAATGCTTTGGCTGCAGTTGAAAATGGAAATTATGGTTTGTGTTTTGCAAGCGGGTCAGCAGCTTCCGATGCGGTGATGAAATTATTACAACCCGGCGATGAAGTGATTGCAGCGAACGATATGTACGGCGGCACTTTCAGGTTGTTCACTAAAATTTTTGAAAAATACGGCATTAAGTTTCATTTCATCAATATGCAAAATGCGGATGGAGTTTTGAATCACATCAACGCAAGCACAAAATTGATCTGGACAGAAACGCCAACCAACCCGATGATGAACATCACGGATATTGCCGCGGTCGCTGCCATTGCCAACAAACACAATTTGTTGCTTTGTGTTGACAATACTTTTGCCTCTCCTTATTTGCAAAATCCTTTGGATCTGGGTGCGCACATTGTTTTGCATTCTGCCACGAAATATATTGGTGGACATAGTGATTCTGTTTTAGGCGCATTGATCGTTAAAGATGAAGAGTTGAAAAATAAATTAGCGTTTATCCAAAACAGTTGTGGTGCTATTCCCGGACCGCAGGATTGTTTTTTAATGTTGCGCGGATTGAAAACGTTGCACGTCAGGATGCAGCGCCATTGTACCAACGGGGAAGAAATCGCTCATTGGCTGCGCAATAATCCAAAAGTGGATAAAGTTTATTGGGCAGGTTTTGAAGATCATCCCAATCATGAAATTGCCAAAAAACAAATGCGAGGTTTTGGCGGTATGATGAGCTTTACATTAAAAGATGACAGCGCCGAAGCTGCGAAAAAAGTACTTTCCTCTACCAAGCTTTTTGCGCTTGCCGAAAGTCTTGGAGGCGTTGAAAGCCTGATTGGTCATCCTGCTTCGATGACCCACGCGAGCATTCCAAGGGAAGAAAGAATTAAGAATGGTTTGGTTGATTCTTTGATCAGGTTGAGTGTAGGAATAGAAAATGCTGATGATCTTATCGAAGATTTGGATAAAGCGATTGGGTAAAACGTTCCGACTTTCTCAGAATATTTTATGTAAATTGTAGAAAAGAAAAATTATGCCTTACGACAAAGAAGAACTTTTCAAATTACCCGTTGAGGAAAAACTGGAATTGGTAGAAGCGTTGTGGGATAAAATTGATGATGAGTTGATGCCAGTTTCAGAAGAAGAAATACAGTTCGCAAAAGAACGCCTCAAGTTGCATAAAAGAAATCCTTCGGAAGGTTTGGGTTGGACAGAATTTAAAAAGAAGATCAAAGAAAAATATGGCTTTTGAAATTATAATAAAGCCAATTGTTTTACTTGACCTTGATGAGGCGCTGTTGTGGTATGAAGCAGAACAGCCAGGCCTTGCAAAAAGATTTTATCAATCATTTGAAATTGCCATAGAAAGAATCACGAAAAATCCAAACGCCTTTTTTGATGTGACCCCTGAAGTGAAAAGAATTCTGCTCAAAAAGTTTCCTTATAAAATTTTTTACACCATATCCGGTAATAAAATAATTATTTTAGGAATTGCACATGCAAAGAGAAGCAATGCATATATAAGAAAAAGGCTTCGCCAAATACCGTAACATTCACCTTACAATGGAAATTAATAAAGCAATTAATCTCAAAAAATTTCTCGATAAAAAAGTAATTGAATTTAATAATCCCGAATTTATTAAAGATGACCCGGTTTGCCTGCCTCATCTTTTTTCCAAAAAACAAGACATCGAAATAGCCGGATTTTTTGCAGCGATGTTTGCGTGGGGCATTCGGAAAACGATCATCAACAAAGGCAAATTGCTTTTTAATTTGATGGATAATGCGCCCTATGATTTTTGTTTAAATAATTCTGAGAACGATTTGAAAAAGCTGGAAGGCTTTTGTCACCGCACTTTCAACGATACCGATCTTTTGTATTTTGTTTCTTTTTTCAAAGAACATTACTCAAAAAATAAATCTCTTGAAAGCGCTTTTTTAAGTAATAAAGTTTTGAAAGAATCGAATCATGAGAATATCATTGAAAATTCATTAAACCATTTCAACCAATATTTTTTCTCGATGGAAGATGTGCCGGAAAGAACCAAAAAACATGTTGCCTCTCCCGCAAAAAACTCAAGTTGCAAAAGATTGAATATGTTTCTGAGATGGATGATTCGAGACGATAACAAAGGAGTCGACTTTGGATTATGGAAAAAAATTTCACCCGCAGATTTAATTTGCCCTGTTGATGTTCATGTGGCAAGGGTTTCACGACGTTTCAATTTGTTGCAGAGAAAACAAGTTGACTGGCAGGCTGCAATTGAACTTACCCAGCATTTGAGAAAATTTGATAAAAAAGATCCGGTGAAATATGATTTTGCTTTATTTGGTTTGGGAATTATAGAAAAGTATTAAAAGAAAATGGCAAACGATAAATCTTCTACACTTTCAGATAAAATTGTTGAACTTTCACTTTCTCCCAATAATGAAAATCTTGATTCGCTGCGTGAAAACCTAATCCCGCTGATCAATCAACTGATCAATGAAAACTTTGATGCGCTTGTGCAACTTCTTTACCGGATTGATGTGAGCGAAAAGAAGATTAGAAATTATTTACTGGAAAAACCAAATGAAAATTCGGCAAAAGTGCTTGCTGATCTTATCATTGAACGCCAACTTCAAAAAGCAGAGACACGAATAAAATACAAAAACCAAAACCGTGATGACTCAACTGAAGAAAGATGGTAGAAACCAACGGTTAATAGTAATCGAAGATTTTCTTAAGAAATTTGCTTTGCAGATGTTTTTTTGATGAACATAAGTTTCTGCACTTCTTCCTTGTTTTCCTTTTCTTTTTTCAGATCGAAGGCAGTACCGAAGACTTTGTCCCAAATGTGAGAACTTACACCAAAACCTTTTTCCTCACTTTTATAATGATGCAAATGATGGTTGCGCCAGATCGGCTTCATCCATTTGTAAGGCGGGTTCCAGGCGTGGATGGCATAGTGCATACTTCCATACATCAGGTAGCCAATCATGAATCCCGGGAAGAAAGCAAATACATTTTGTCCTATTACAAGGTTCATCAACAAAAAAATAATTGATGCAATGATCAGGCTCGGAACCGGTGGCATAAATAAACGTTGGCGATCGCGCGGATATTCATGGTGATTCCCATGCAACACGTAACTTATTCTTTGAATGCGCGGATTGTCGCTCACCCAATGAAAAACGAACCGGTGCATAATGTATTCAAAAAAAGTCCAGAAGAAAACTCCTCCTAAAAAAAGAAGGGCAGTGTTGAGCGCGCTAAATCCGAGAACCTGGTTTGAATAATAAGGCAGATAAATAATGACAGGCAAATACATCGCCCAAATAACCAATGGGTGTGTTTTTGTAAAATATTCAAGATATTGATTCCTGAATAATTGAGCCTGGCCTTTATTATGGATTTTTTCAAATTTCATAGCGTTCATTTCCGGGTACAAAATTAAGCTAAAATTATTCCAACTTCTAATGGATTGGATCAATAGTAAATTTTTGAGACCTGGGGGAAAGCTCTTAAATCAGGAAGAAATTTTGCCACCTTTTAAATAATTAACTTGCGGCTTTATTAAAAATTCCTTTCGATGAAATTAGTTTCTTACATAAGAGATGAGGATGCGCAGCTGGCGCTTTTAGTAAACGGATATTTATTTGATACCGACAATTTGAACCCCAATCTCCCGGTATCGATTACCATGTTTCTGAATTATTGGGAAGATTCTTTTCCGATCGCTTATTCTGTAAATCGCTTGCTGGAAGAAGGTACAAACCGTTTTAAAGCCATTTCAATTGAAGAAGCAGAATTATTGGCGCCGGTTCCTTCTCCCACCAGTTTTCGGGATGCCTATGCTTTTCGGGATCATGTGGCCACGGCCAGGCGAAACCGGAACGCACCGATGATCCCTGAGTTTGATCAATTCCCGGTTTTTTATTTCTCCAATCACAACAGCATAAAAGGACCCGGCGAAATTATTTGTATGCCCGATCATTTGAAGAAACTCGATTTTGAATTAGAGGTAGCGATAGTTATTTGCAGACCAGGAAAGAATATTAAGGCAGAAGAAGCGGATGAATATATTGGCGGATTTATGATCATGAATGATTTTAGTGCAAGAGCGTTACAAGCAGATGAAATGAAGCTCAACCTTGGCCCTGCAAAAGGAAAAGACTTTGCAACAGCAATTGGACCGTGGCTGGTAACTCCTGATGAATTGGAAGAATTTAAAGTGGCCCCAAAAGAAAATCATGTGGGCAATGCTTACAATCTAAAAATGACAGCAAGAGTAAATGGTGTTCAGGTGAGTGAAGGAAATTTTGCTGACATGGAATGGACATTTGCAGAAATAATTGAACGCGCGAGCTACGGTGTTCAACTTTATCCGGGCGACATCATCGGCAGCGGTACAGTTGGCACGGGATGTTTCCTGGAATTGAATGGAACGGGAAGGTTGAACAACCCGGATTATGCAGAACAATGGTTAAAGGAAGGTGATGAAATTGAGCTGGAAGTAGAAGGATTGGGCATTTTGAAAAACAAAATCTTAAAAGACGAAAGCGATTTTTCAATTCTTGAGCGCAAAAAGCAAGGCCAGACTTCCCATCAATAGTTTATGTTCAAATCTTTCAAATTAAAGGATATTGACAGCCGGGAGGCGCAAAATTTTTTGAAACACGCGATCGCCCCCCGGCCAATTTGTTTTGCCTCTACGGTAAACGCCAAAGGTGAAGTGAACCTCAGTCCTTTCAGCTATTTCAACTTGTTCAGCGGGAATCCGCCGGTTGTTATTTTTTCCGTATTGAGAAGAGTGAGAAACAACACCACGAAACACACGCTTGAAAATGTGCTCGAAGTGCCGGAAGTAGCCATTAACATTGTTGATTATGAAATGGTGCAACAAGTGAGTTTAAGCAGCTGCGAATATCCGCAAGGAACAGATGAATTTACAAAAAGTGGATTTACGAAAGAGCCTTCACAATTGATAAAACCGCCGCGTGTAAAAGAAAGCCCTTTTCAAATGGAATGTAAAGTATTGGAAGTAAAATCATTGGGAAATGAAGGAGGAGCAGGGCAATTGATTATTTGTGAAGTGTTGATGTTCCATATTGATGAGAAGATATTAAATGAATCAGGGAAAATAGATCAACGAAAGTTGCATCATGTTGCGCGCCTTGGTGGAAACTGGTATGCAAAGATCGGCCCTGAGAATTTGTTTGAAGTTGAAAAACCAAATACGCAACTTGGAATCGGTTTTGATAATTTACCTGGAGGTATCCGAAGCAGTGAAATCTTAACCGGAAATCAATTGGCCCAACTCGCAAATGTTCATGAATTACCTCAAGTTGACCCTGCGTTTGAAGACGAAAGGCTAAAAAATATTTTTCAATATTTTTCAAATGATCCTGCCGAGATGGAAAGGGAATTACACAAATATGCTGCTTCATTGCTTGATGAAGGAAAAGTGACTGAAGCCTGGCAGGTTCTGCTCGCGCTTTTTTAAGGAGTGAAGAAACAAAACTTTTACTTTTTTATTCTGCACCTTTTTTGGGAATACTTGCCCTCAGCATCCAGGACATCTTTTCATGTTCTTTCATGATACCGGTAATAAAATCAGCACTTCCGGCATCATCATATAAATCATCAAAATCATAAATGAGGCAGCGTGCTTTGCGGATAATGGTATCATGATCGTCAACAAGTTGCTGTAGCATATCTTCAGAAACAGGAGCGGCGCTCGTCTGCTCCTTCAATGAAGCGACTTGCATAAAATCTTTCATGCTCCCTTTGGCAAAATGCCCGATGTACCTGATTCGCTCAGCAACTGAATCAATAATGGTTTGAAGCTGGTTGTATTGTTCATCAAGAAACAGATGGAGGGAATGAAAATTACTGCCCTCGATGTTCCAGTGGTAATTGAGCGTTTTTGTGTATAAAAGAAATTCGTCAGCAAGTAGCTGATTCAGGAGTTCTGCTACCTTCTTGCTGTTTCCTTTTGTGATACCTGTATTGAGATTATCGGCCTCTTTATCATCATTTCCATCTTTGCTTTTGGAAATCACCTTCTGGTTGATTTTGCCCGCGCCTTTGGTTGTTACTTCTTCTGACATTTTAATTGGTTTTTTTTGAACACATACTTGAATTTTTTGCCACAATATGAGTGCCAGCAATACTCAAAAATCGCAGAAAAGCTAGGCGGATTTTATTGCTGATTAGAGTTGGAAGAGAAAAAACCTCCTTTCTCTTGACAGGAAATTTTAGCTATAGCGTCTTCGTTAAAAAAATGCAAACAAGAGGAATTTGATTAAACCGCAGCAATGATTTTCATTCTATTAAGTACAACAGTTTTGAAAACCATTATTCATTTAAAATTAAACCTCATGAAAAATTTAATACTCACACTTTTTGTAATAGTCGGATTCGCCGCCTGCAAAAGCAATGATGATGTTAGCCAGGATCGAAACATTCAACTTTTACCCGATAGCAGCAGCTATACAAGCAATGTTTTTTCAGATACCAATAATTTGGTTAAATCTGATCAAACTCCCGCAGCAGCAGCTGAAAAACCTCAAACAAAAACAATCATAAGAACAATTGTTGTAGAAAAACCAGCACCGGTTCCTCAGCGGGTTCCACAACAAACTTCGGAACCAACAGAAGTTCCGCCCGTTGTTGCTTCAAACCCCGTTTCAACACCACCGGTAACGGAACCGCGGAGCGCGACAAAAAGAATTGACAGCACTTCTTCTGTTGGCGTTGACAATTCATCTACGACTGCATCAACTGCAGGTGAAAAAGTTCAAAAGAAAACCGGAATGAGCAAAGCCACACAAGGTGCAATCATTGGTGGAGTTGCAGGTGCAGTTGGCGGTGCGGTCATCAGTAAGAAAAAAGGATTAGGCGCTGTAGTTGGTGGAATAGCAGGAGCTGCAGGTGGCTATATAATTGGGAAAAAAATGGACAAAAAGGACAATAAATTCCTTATTAACTGATAGAATTAAAAATCTTCTGAAAAGTCTTTTCACTGTTGAGGTGAAAGGACTTTTTGATTTAATATAATCTATTTAAAGCATATCCAATTAACTTAAAGCCAATTCCCCTTAACAATTTTTTGGAATTTCTAAACCCATTATAAGGAAGATTGGCATTATTTTCTCTAAACCATATATGAATTTAATTCTAAAACTTTTCAACTATGAAAATCATAAAAAAAATCAGTTTACCGGTATTGATGTTGTTTGCCTTTACGGCATGCAAAAACAACCAGGACCAAACAAGAAATATTCAATTGTTGCCTGATTCAAGTGCATACAATAACAACTCTTCAACCGATTCAATAAAGATGGATGAGAGGAATACTGCTGAAGAAACCAGCACATACCGTTATCATCCAAATGCAGCAACTCATAAGACAACAACAGAAAGAAACACTTCAACAACAAGTACTGTTTCAAAAAGTCCTTCAACAACCAGCACTTCCACAACTCAAAGCACCACACAAACAACCAAGAAGAAAGGCTGGAGCAAGGCTGCACAAGGTGCTGTTATTGGTGGAGCTGCCGGCGCTGTTGGTGGAGCAATTATTTCCAAACATAAAGGAACAGGGGCCGCTATTGGTGCTGCCGTTGGTGCTGCTGGTGGTTATATAATTGGGCGCCATAAAGACAAAAAAGACGGTCGTTACTAAACAAATTTTTTAGGAATTAAACCTTCCCCCTTTCAAAAAAGCGGGAAGGCTTATTTTAATATTTTTTCGCTCTCTCATATTGAACCGGCCATTGAACATCGACTCCCAATTCGCGCGCTGCATGCAATGGGAAATAAGGTTCTCGCAACAACTGACGTCCCATAATTATAAGATCTGCTTTTTTATCTTCAAGGATTTCTTCAGCCTGCGCAGCAGTTGTTATTAAACCAACCGCAGCAGTTCTGATATCTGCTTCTTTTTTTATTTTTTCTGAAAAAGGAACCTGGTACAATGGTGCTACAGGAATTTTTTGTGCCGCCGAATTTCCGCCTGTCGAACAATCGATCACATCCACATCATGTTGTTTTAAGATTTTCGAAAGGACAACAGAATCATTTTCATCCCAGCCAGCTTTTACCCAATCGGTTGCTGAAATACGCACAAAAAGCGGATATTTTTCTTTAATAACTCCACGTACTGAATCAACAATCTCAATAAGTAATCTTGCCCGATTTTCCAACGATCCACCATAATCATCTTCCCTTTTGTTGCTCAAGGGAGAAAGAAATTCATTGATGAGGTAACCATGCGCGCCATGAATTTCAAAAACTTCAAATCCAGCCTGGAGGGCTCTTTCGGTGGCATTGCAGAAATCTTTTACCACTTTTTTTATGTCATCCTCCGTCATCTCCTTCGGCTTTGGTTCTCCTTCTTTATAAGGGATTGCACTTGGCGCCAACGTTTGCCACGCGCCTTGTTCCTCTGTAAGTGGTTGGTGTCCTTTCCAGGGACTTAAATGGCTGGCTTTCCTCCCGGCATGTGCCAGTTGAATTCCCGGAATTGCTCCGTTGTCTTTTATAAAAGTGGTTATTTTTTTAAGGAAAATAACATGTTCATTTTTCCAGATACCCAAATCATCCGGAGTTATTCTTCCCTCCGGGGAAATGGCGGTTGCTTCGGTAAATATCAATCCAGCTCCACCCACAGCACGGGAACCATGATGAACAAGGTGCCAGTTATTGGCAAAACCATCAACGCTGGAATATTCACACATCGGTGAAACGACAATCCTGTTCTTCAGCAATACTTCTTTAATCTTCAAAGGTTCAAATAATAAAGCCATAATTTTTTTGCATGAGTTGGTACAAATTTCAAACCTATTTTCCTTATGAAAAATTACATTAATCTTGCCGAGCTTTAAAGACGGTCGCTCCGTTTATAAGAATTATAAAATAGGTCTCGTAGTTCAATGCCCGCCCGGCTGAACACCGTTCGGATGGGGATAGAATAGAAGTTTCCTAAACTTTTCATAACCTTGTTCTACGCTTATGTAATAAAATCTCTCTTGCAATTATATTTATAAAGGCCATTGTGAGGATCTTAAAATCAGGCTGAATCAACATAATTCAGAAATGACAAAGTCAATTAAGCCTTACATACCTATTGAAATTGTTTATTTTGAAGAGTTTGCTTCAAGGCAAGAAGCAATAAAAAGAGAAAAATTTTTTAAATCGGCTGCAGGCCGTAGATTTCTTAAAACTAAAATTCCTTCTCATTAGGTAATTAATTCTTGACTTCATTTCCTTCCAAAAAATTACATTAATTTTGCCGACCTTTAAAGACGGTCGCTCGTTTATAAGAATTATAAAATTGGTCCCGTAGTTCAATGGATAGAATAGAAGTTTCCTAAACTTTAGATACAAGTTCGATTCTTGTCGGGACTACAACGATACTTCGTTATCAAAAATTTATATGAAATTTCTCAATCTTATTATTAAATACCGGCTCCTTCTTGGTGCCATTTTTTTGGTTTTTGGTATTATCGTAAATCTCGAAGCCGGCTTTTGGCCATCCTTTGTACTTTACCTCATTGCAGCCATCTTGATCATTGGTCATTTTTTATTTGGCCCTATGAGACTTATACAGGGTTACATGGAAGAAGGAGATATGGAAGGTGCACAAAAAGTAATTGACTCAATATGGTTTCCCGGCTTACTTATCAAACCGGTTCGCTCAGTATATTTTACTTTAAAAGGTAACCTGGCAATGGCCAACCAGGATTTTGAAACCGCCGAAGCACACATGAAGAAAAGTTTGAGCCTTGGCATGCCAATGAAGGAAGCCGAAGGTGCCAACAAATTGCAACTCGGAATGCTCGCGATGCAAAAAGGCAACATGCGTGAAGCAGAAAATTACATTCGCCAGGCGATTCGCGCCGGTTTGCCGGATAAAGAAAACGAAGCTGCGGCATATCTTCAGCTTTGTTCCATTATGATCAATAAAAGAGAGTTTCGCGCAGCAAAAGAATATTTCAGAAAAGTAAAAAAACTAAAACCCACTACTCCACAAATCGCTGACCAGGTGAAACAGATGGAAAAATACATCAGCCGGATGCCCGGGTAAAGAAAGTTTATTGGTTTACCGGTTAAAGGGTTCTCTCTTAAATCGTTTACTGGTTTATTAGTTTTCGAAAAAATTATCGCTAAAAAATCCTTTATTAAAGTTGTTTTACTGGCTCTCCTTGAAGAAACTTTACCAATAAATGGCCAATACAATCAAATAGGCCAGCCACCTAATAAACCGATTAACTAATTTACTTAATTCAAACTTGCATTAAGAAAATTACCGGTTTTTTATGCAAGTCAAGTGTTTCTTTACGCCACGCAGCAATCGTTTTAGTCTTGATAAATTCATTGGCAGAAGTTATTTCAGCTGCAATGCAAAGTCGTGTTGAATCAGCACAATTTTTTAAAATCGTTTCCAGCATTTTGTTATTTCTGTAAGGCGTTTCAATAAATATTTGTGTGCAATTGCGTTGTTTTGATTCTGATTCAAGTTGTTTTAATTTCTTAATACGCTCACTATTTTCAATTGGCAGATAACCATTGAAAGTAAACTGTTGCCCATTCATTCCGCTGGCCATCAAAGCCAATAAAATTGAATTGGGGCCAACAAGCGGTTTTATTTCAACATTTAATTTTTGCGCTTCTTCAACCAGGATCTGTCCCGGATCAGCTACACCGGGACAACCTGCTTCGCTTATAATGGCAATACTTTTTCCTTCTTGTATTTCTTTTCTAAAAACAGTAATTTGGTCTTCTTCCATTTTGTGAATCGCATGCCATTCAAACTCATCAATCACAATTTCCCTATCCATTGCCTTCAAAAAACGCCGCGCTGTTCTTTCATTTTCTGCAAAGATCACAGAACATTTCTTTACTGCTTCTATTACATACCCGGGGATCGTTTCGACTGCATTTTCTGACAAAAAAGAAGGAATCAAATAAATCATTTCTCTAAAAAATATTACCCGAACTTAAGCATTTAAAATAATTAGCCAAAAGCCGCTTACTTTGTAAAGCAACGAAGAAAATGATGAAAAAAGTTCCTTTGTCTTTTTATGAAAGAAAAGATGTGGTAAAAATTGCTGAAGAATTATTGGGCAAAATTGTAGTAACCAATTTCGATAGAAAAATTACTTCAGGAAGAATTGTTGAATCTGAAGCTTACGTTGGAATTATCGATAAAGCCTCACATTCATTTGGCGGAAGGAGAACCGCGCGTAATGAGCACATGTATTCCACGGCAGGCACCGCTTACATTTACATTTGTTATGGAATGCATCAAATGCTGAATATTGTTACCAACGAAAAAGAAATCCCTGATGCGATTCTGATACGCGCAATAGAACCACTCGAAGGAATTGAAATCATGTTGCAAAGAACAGGCAAAGCCAAACTTGATAAAACCCTTACGCGCGGGCCTGGAAATGTGGGAAAAGCCCTCGGAATTTTTAAGCATCATTCCGGTTTATTCCTTCTGGATCAACAGATCTATTTGTTGGATGACAGTACAAAATATTCCCTTAAAGAAATTGGCGTCAGCAAGAGAATCGGCGTAGAAAGTGCAGGTGCAGATGCATTGCTTCCATACAGGTTTTATGTCAAAGGCAATAAATACGTAAGCGGTAAGAATTCTTGATTTTATCAAATAAAAGACAAAACTGTTGAATCAAAATAAAAGTTGAACTGGTCAGTTATTAAAATTTAGAATAATTTTTATCCTCCAATTTTCTTTTACAAAAGCTTAATTTTGCAACCTCATTTAAAACAAAAAACAAAATAAATTATGAGCACAGTTAAAGTTGCCATTAATGGTTTTGGCCGAATCGGCCGTCTTGTTTTCAGGCAGATTTACAATATGGAAGGAATAGATGTAGTAGCCATCAATGATCTTACAAGTCCTAAACAATTAGCACATTTATTAAAATACGACAGTTCACAAGGAAGATTTGAAACAGAAGTTAAACATACCGATAACTCAATCATCGTAAACGGTGAAGAAATAAAAATTTATGCGCAAAGAGATCCTTCACAAATTCCATGGGGATCACACGACGTAGATGTGGTGATCGAAAGCACAGGATTTTTTGCTGATAAAGACAAAGCCCAGGCACACATTACAGCGGGAGCAAAAAAAGTAGTTATTTCCGCACCGGCAACAGGTGGAGTTAAAACAGTTGTTTTTAACGTAAACCACGAAATCCTGGATGGAAGCGAAACCATCATTTCATGCGCTTCATGCACCACCAACTGCCTTGCACCAATGGCAAAAGTGTTGAATGATTCTTTCGGAATTCAGACTGGTTTCATGACCACTATTCATGCATATACCAACGATCAAAATACTTTGGACGCACCTCATCCAAAAGGCGATTTGAGAAGAGCAAGAGCAGCTGCAGCTAACATCGTTCCTAACAGTACCGGCGCAGCAAAAGCAATTGGTTTGGTGTTGCCTGAACTGAATGGCAAACTGGATGGTGTAGCTCAACGCGTTCCCGTTATTACCGGTTCTATTACAGAATTAACAACAATCCTGGGAAAAAAAGTTACTGCAGACGAAGTGAATGCTGCGATGAAAGCCGCTTCAAACGAAAGTTTCGGTTATAACGAAGACGAGATCGTAAGTTCAGATATTATCGGAATTCATTTCGGTTCATTGTTCGATGCCACTCAGACAAAAGTGTTAACAGTAGGAGAAAATCAATTAGTAAAAACTGTGAGCTGGTATGACAATGAAATGAGTTACGTTTCTCAGTTGGTTCGTACAGTACATTATTTTGGAAAACTGATCAAATAGAAATCGCTCAATTATCCTGATTAAAGACTTCTCCCCGTTCTTAAATGATGGGGAGATTTTTTTTAGGGAAATTGAAAACTATTTCTTCTTTAACCCCGACAAATATTTTTCAAGTGCTGAAACCATGCTGGGGGCTTCCGGTTCGGGTGCAAGAATATCCGGACGAAAACCGGCATTAATGATTGCTTTACGTGTATTGTCACCGAATGCGCCAATTAAAGTGCCGTTCTGTTTGAAGGAAGGACAATTTTCTGTAAAACTTTTAACGCCAAGAGGTGTAAAAAAACAAATGATCTGGTAATTATGTTTTTCAACGATCGCTCTTACATCATTGGAAGTAATCTCATAAAGCACCGGTATGGCGTAATCGCAATTATTTTCTGAAAGCCAGGTAGTGATCTCGCTGTCGAAAGAATGAGAACAAGGATACAAAAACTTTTCAGTGTCTTTGTATTTGTCCATTATTTCGAAAAGATTTTGTGTAGTGCCGTCACTGCTGAAAAAGACTTTTCTTTTCCGGTACAAAATAAATTTTTGAAGATAGAGCGCAACCGATTCTGTAATACAGAAATACTTCACATCCTGCGAAACAGTGATGCGCATTTCATCACAGGTCCTGAAAAAATGATCAATGGCATTGCGGCTGTTGAAAATAACAGCAGTGTAAGAAGGGATATCGATTTTCTGTTTCCTGAATTCTTTTGACGGAACCGGGGTTACACTTATCGGGTTAGCAAAACTTAAATTCACATCAAACTTTCTCGCCATCTCAAAATACGGAGATTTGTCGCTTTCCGGTTTTGACTGGGTTATGAGAATATTTTGAATTTCCTTTACTGTTTTGGGTTCTTTAGGTGCTGTTTTTGTATCCATGTTAGAATCGTGCAGTATTGGCGACAAAGTTATGCCTTTTTATTAAGAAGCGTAAAATCCGCAAACTAATATTTCGCTAAAACTTATATTAAATAATCTATAGCTACCTTGTAGAGTATGAATAACGGAATTATCTCAGCGCCAACGATATAGATAACGAAATGAAAAGGATTCAAAGGTATTTTCTTTTCAATTGCGCCATAGCTTTTAACATATCTGGATAAGAAAAGAAGGCCAATTACCATAACAGAGCCATTGATAATTGCGGGTATCCATTGCCGGTGTACAAATGCCAAAAGGATTATGACCGGAACAAGGAAAATTCCAATGATCTTGTTGACAAGAAAAATCGCAAAAATATAATTGTTGGTACTTTCCTGCACGTCCGTAACCCAGCCCATAAATTTCAAAACGCAAAATTTTAAAAAGTACAAAACCGCAACGAGGAGAATACTGAAAGGAAGCAAAGCCTTTCCATTGAAATACCTTGGTGGATGATAATAATTGAACAAAAGCCAGATATAAATTCCGGCAGTGATAGCGAAAAATATATTCAAAATAAGCGATGGAAGTGTCGCCTGCTGCAATTGATCGGATAATTGCGTTTGTCTTAAAGAAGTATTAAAATAAACCCGAAAAAGATTTTTGAAATACCCGGTGAAAAAGGTTCTGAAGAGCCCAAGAATCAAAAGAACCAGGCATAAAATGTAAAACAAAAATTCTTTGCCTGAAGCTTTGTGGGGATACTCTGGGAGAGCAACCGCTTTGCTGCTGCTGTTGATATATTTGTTCTTCGCCAGCAAGGAACTATCCACTTTAGCTACTGAAGGAGCAAGCATTTTATTGGAATCTGCAAGCGAATCGATTGATTTTTGAAAAGTATCAGATTTGTTTTCTAGAGGAGAAAAACGATGCGGAGCCGGCGTTACAGCCTTTGATGGATTGCTGTCAGGTAAAATAAAATTTATTCGTTTTCCTTCATTTACTGTTGAGGCTCCAGGAGCGCGAGACGTAGTGTCTTTAATAGCTTTTCTTAAAAGAAGCCTTTTATTTTGAAGCGTATCTGGCTTTTTGTTGATAAAAGTATCTCTGCTGATTTGCGCAAACGAAGCACAAATGCTGCATAAAAAGCAGATCGCAAAACAGAGGATACTTTTCTTTTTCATTTTGTCAAAAATAGTTGATATACCCAAAATGTATTTTGGAAGAATTGCGCAAATCAAATTTAACATCATTGCGTTTGCCGACAGCGTAACTCAAATTGAGCAAACCGAATTTTGTTTCCAGTTCCAAGCCAATTCCTGCACTGACAAATGAATTAGAATAATCACTCACAGTTGATTTTGTCCTTGTAAATCCAACATCCGAAAAGCCAAAGAAATATGAATTGGTTCCTGTAAGATAACGGTATTCACCTGTGAAAACTGCATACCGGTTCGCGAAAATACTTTCTTCATCAAAACCCCTAAGCAAAGCATAGCCACCGATCCTGAACAACTCGTTTTGGAAATTCTGCGGACTTTCGAGCCAACCAATATTAGCGGCTGTTTTGAAAGTTGCGCGCTTGCCCAAAGGAAAATAATGCGCGCCGGAAGCAAGGAGTTTAAAACGCCACGTTTTTAATTTTATCGAATCATAAAGGCTGTTAAAATCGAAGTTAGGATCAGATGGATCTTTCAGGTTCACTATATCATTGTTCTTTGAAGTTTTTTTGATGCCTCCTGTCGCCGTAACATTTAACTCATTTCCCTTTCTTGGATTTAGGTTATAATTTGTCTTCATAAAATGATACCCAATTCCCAAATTCCCGGAACGGACATCAATATTGCCGGGCAATTTTTTTGAATAAAGCACAGCTGTTGTGTCTACCCCGCCGGGAAGCAGAAAATTCTGATCCGTTTGATAAAAGAAATCGAAGTTTTTGTTTGCTGAAATAAAATACTGCAAACCCAAAATTCCGTTCAATTGCAAATAAGAAGAATCGCGTTTTAAAAGGTCGAACGAAAAATGAAATCCAAAATTTGAATTAAAAATGAAAGGAACAGAATATCCAAGATTCAGGCGTGGAGATTGAGGTTGAAGCTGCTGCCAGTTAAGCAGGATATTTTCTCCCGAACCAAAACTGTTTTTCAGGTTCAAATGAACATCGGCTGTTATTTGTGCTTTGCCCGTGATCGTGCTTGCAGGAACAAAACCAACAAGCACATTTATTTCGCTACTTCGCTTTGGAGCAAGATATAAATTAACTGTTGCGCCGGTTCCCAGCATCGTTACATTCCAGGCTTGTTGCTGTTGCAAAAAAGGAAGCTGATCGAGTTTGGAAGAAATTTTTTGCAATTGTTCATTGTTATAAACACTGCCATTAAAAATGCCCAGGTAATGTTGCAAAAACAAGCTTTTTATTTTCACTTTTCCATAAACATGAATGCTATCAATGTGATAAAGCGGACCTTTTTTTACTGTCAATTCGCCTTTGATCCTATCATTTGTAATGGATATATTTTGCAATGAAACTTCTGCAAAAGGGTAGCCATTATTTTCATAATAATGCAAGATCTTCTGTTCCTCTTTATCCAGTTGTGAAAAATCCAGATCCTTATTTTCAAATTGCCCTTGTTCCCATCCGATATTTTCAAGCATTATCTTGTCCAAACTATCCGTTGAAATTCTGGACCATTTATATTCTTTTCCTAAATAAATATCTACATGTGCGAAAGAAGAATCATAAAAGACAGAATCCACCGAAGCCGCGGCAAATCCTTTTTTCAAAAGCATTTGGGGCAAATTGTTAATATAGGTTTCAGCAACAGTTTTCGATTCAAATTCACTTTTCAGTTCTGGCAGGTGAAAATGTTCCAGACTATCTTTGTCCTGGAAAAAATATTGAACCTCATATTTTTTTTGGCAAAGAACGGCCGACAGGTTAAAAAAAAACAATAACAAAACCGTCACGAAAAAGCGGCGCAGATATTTGATGGAGGCTGGTTTCATTTTGATCGTTCAAAGCTAAATTGAATTTATGAAACCTTCAGTTGATTATTAATAACAGTAAACGAACATTTTTGGCTGGTTTTTATATTCATATTCCATTTTGCAAACAGGCTTGCTTTTATTGCAACTTTCATTTTTCCACTTCTGCAAAATCAACAAAAGAGATGACGGCAGCTTTGGTCAAGGAAATCCAATTGCGAAGAAAAATGGCAGATTCTGATGAGCAAAAACACCTCTCGGTCATTATTCCGGAAGAAGAAAAAGTCGAGACAATCTATTTCGGCGGAGGAACACCTAGTCTTATTTCATCTGAAGAAATCTCACAGATCATTTCAACGATAAAAAAGAATTACCAGATTTCATCAAATGCAGAAGTAACACTTGAAGCAAACCCTGATGATATAAATGCTCAAACGATCAATAACTGGAAAAGTGCCGGCATCAACCGTTTGAGCATCGGCATTCAATCTTTTGTTGAACGCGATTTGAAGTGGATGAACCGCGCACACAATGCTGAACAAGCTTTGCGTTCAATTGACCTGGCAAGGCAAGCCGGTTTCAATAATTTTTCCATTGATCTCATCTTTGGAACACCCGGTTTATCTGATGAAGAATGGGAAAAAAATATTCAAACCGTTATCGGTTTACAAGTGCCACATATTTCATCTTATGCTTTGACAGTAGAACCGAAAACGGCGCTCCAAAAAATGATCGAATTAAAGAAAAAAGAAAACATCAATGACGAAGCGCAGGCGCGGCAATTCATGATATTAATGCAAATGTTGAAAGATGCGGATTATGAACATTATGAAATTTCAAATTTTGCAAAACCCGGTTTCAGAAGCCGGCACAACAGCAGTTATTGGCAAGGTGAAAAATATATCGGCATCGGGCCTTCAGCACATTCTTTTGATGGCGAAGCGAGAAGCTGGAACGTTGCTAACAATCATGCCTACACGAAATCAATAGCCGAAAACAAAATTCCTTCTGAATTAGAAGTACTAACCCCGTCACAAAAATTGAATGAATATGTAATGACTTCCTTGCGAACAGCAGAAGGAATGGATCTTGATCTTATTGCATCAAAATTTTCAAATCAGGAAACATTACGAATTGAACAATTGCTTGAGCAAAAAGTTGAAAAAGAAAATTTTATTCGCCGGGGCAACAAAATAATTTTAACAGGCAAAGGAAAACTTTTTGCCGACCGTATTGCAGTGGAACTTTTTCTCTAGAAAAAAAGCTGAATTTTTTGTTGCTTTACTGTGAACTTTATTTCACCGCTTGCATGTTCACCAGTTTCCTGTAGAAACCCTCCAGTTCAATTAAATTTTCATGGGTTCCGCGTTCAACGATCCTTCCCTGTTGCAAAACAATGATCTCGTCTGCATCACGAATGGTGCTCAGCCGGTGCGCGATGACAATGCTCGTCCTGTTGGTCATCAGGTTATTGATCGCATCCTGCACCAACTTTTCGCTTTCCGTATCAAGGGAAGAAGTTGCTTCATCTAATATCAATATCGGCGGGTTTTTCAAAACAGCCCGCGCAATCGTAATTCTTTGTTTTTCGCCTCCACTCAGCTTGTTTCCACGATCACCGATTGTTGTCTGGTAGCCTCTTTCCTTTCTCATAATAAAATCATGTGCATTGGCGATGCGCGCCGCATTTTCGATCTGTTCTTCAGTCGCATTTTCCATTCCTAAAGAAATATTATTGGCTATCGTGTCATTGAACAAGATCGGTTCCTGCGTCACAATTCCCATTTGGTTGCGAAGCGATTTGAGCGAATAATTTTTGATGTCAATCCCATCAATCAACAATTCACCTTTTGACGCATCATGAAAGCGCGGAACCAGGTCAACCAAAGTACTTTTTCCCGCGCCGGATGATCCTACTAATGCTATCGTTTTTCCCTTTTCAATTTTCAGGTCAATATCTTTTAAAACACTCTTATTTCCATAGCAAAAACTTACATTTTTGAACTCAATATTGTTTTTAAATTCTTTTAAAATAACAGGCTGCGCAATTTCTTTTATTGAAACATCTTCTGCTATCAAGTGCTCGATTCGTTCAATACTCGCCGCTCCTTTGCGAATGTTGTAAGAGGCAGCTGACAAGGATTTGAGCGGTTGAATCACTTGGGAAAAAATTAAAATGTAAGCCAGGAAATCGCCCGGATCCAAGAAGGAATTATGAAGCACCAAACGCCCTCCGTACCATAAAACACAAACAACTGCGGTTATTCCCAAAACTTCGCTTACCGGTGAAGCCATATCGCGGCGACGAATTACCCGGTTTTTTAAATTGAGCAACTCATGATTTTGCGTATCAAATTTTTGAGATTGTTTCTTTTCTGCATTAAAAGCCTTTATCACTCTTATACCACCAATGGTCTCTTCAATTGTTGAAAGAATTTCCCCCAATTTTTCCTGCGCACGTGTACTTGTTCTTTTTAATGACCGCCCAATGCGGCCAATGATCAAACCTGAAAACGGCAAAAACAAAATAAGAAAAAATGTGAGCTGCGGACTCAGAATGACCATGTAGGTAAAGAACAAAATGATCGTTACCGGTTCGCGGAAAAGCGTTTCCAGCAGGTTGATTACCGAGCTTTCAACATCTGTAAGGTCATTGGTAAGGCGGCTCATAATGTCGCCTTTTTTTTGTTCGTTGAAATAACCAATCGGCAAGCCAAGAATTTTTTGGTACATTTTGGTGCGCATATCATTTACAATCAAATTTCTTACGGGCGTCAAAAAGTAAATCGCGAGGTAAAAAAATAGATTTTTCAAAATGATAAACGCCACGATCAAAATACAGATGACTGCAAGGCCTTTGACATCACCTCCCGGTGTCTGAATCGTTTGATGTAACCAATCTTTAAAAAAAGTAATTGGATTCATCCGGGTGAGAAAACCTGTCTTTGCTGAATCAGCGGCAAGAGTATCTTGTTTTTTGAAAATAAGCAAAAGAAACGGGCTCAAAAGTCCAAGTGAGACCACGGCAAATAAGTTGGAAAGAATATTGCAAGTGAAATACGCGAATATTAATTTGGGGTACCGGCCTGCATAACGAAAAATAGTCCGTAAATTCTTCATTAAAACAATTGAAATGCTTTACTAAATTGAAATAGCAGCAAAGTAACTAATTTTACAACGAACGATAATTAAAGATCATGACAGAAGGCAAAAGACAAAAACAGGTAGCGGCAGAAGTTTCCAAAGAATTGAATGAGATTTTTTTGAAAATGGGACTAACGATGCTCGATGGAGGAATGGTGTCGATCGCTTCGGTAAAAATAACGCCGGATCTGTATGAAGCGAGAGTATATTTAAGTTTTTTCCAGGTAAAAGACCAGGAAGCGGCTCTTGAAAAATTCAGGGAATTGAGCGGGGAAATCCGTGGCGAATTGGGCAAAAGAATGCGTCACCAGCTGCGCATCATTCCACAACTAACATTTTATCTTGATGATACACTTGATTATGTTTTTAAAATTGAAAAGTTGTTGGATGAAATAAAAAACCAGGACCAGGGCAGCAAAAACTCCCAGGATTCTGAGTCGTAATTTTTTAATCCAAAAACAGCGCAAACCAAAAAACGGCACATTGTATTTCAAATTCGCCTGGCGTTATTTTAAAGCTAAAAAGAGCACAAATGCCATCAACATCATTGCATGGGTTACGGCTGGTGTTATCGCGTTTTCAACCCTGTGCCAGGTGCTTGTGCTTAGTGTTTTTAATGGTTTTGAAGGTTTGGTAAAATCGCTCTATTCCAACTTTTATTCGGATGTAAAAGTCGTTCCGGCAAAAGGCAAAACATTTATCCTCACCCCGGATCAACTGCGCAAAGTGCAAAGTATTCCGGGTATCAAAGGCACTTCTTTTAATATCGAAGAAAAAGCGCTTCTGCAAATGGAACAGCAGCAAACTGTTGTTTTGTTGAAAGGCGTTGATTCAGATTATTACAAAGTTTCGGGTGTGCCTAAAAATATGTATGACGGCACTTTTAATACCGGAACAGTTGATAATCCCAAACTCATTTTAGGTTCTGGAATCGAAAGTGCGATAGGTGTTCAGGCAGACAGAAATCTTTTTCCCATAACCGTTTTCTTGCCAAAGAAAACAGAATCGAATAATCCGCTCGCCGCTCTGAGCGAAGGAAATGCAACCACTTCTGGAAGTTTTGCAATCCAGCAGGACTTCGACAATAAATATGTGATCACGAACATCGACTTCATGCGACAGCAAATGAAGTACAAGCCGGAAGAATACAGCGCACTTGAGATTTCTTTAAGAGATCCTTCAAAGACGGATGAATTCACAAAAACATTGCAAAATGTATTAGGCAACAAGTATAAGGTGCTCACAAAATATGAGCAAAACATGAGCCTTTATAATTCGATGCGCCTGGAAAAATGGTTCATTTATGCAGTGCTCACTTTGATATTGATCATTGCAGCTTTCAACATGGTTGGTGCACTAACGATGCTCGTTTTGGAAAAAAGAAAAGATATCAGTGTTCTATTGTCGATGGGCGCTGATAAATCGCTGATAAAAAAAATATTTTTAAGTGAAGGAGTTTTACTGGCGGTTGTGGGTGCAGGAATCGGCATCGTGCTGGCGCTGATTATTGCT
This sequence comes from Ginsengibacter sp., assembly GCA_051960475.1. GTDB lineage: Bacteria > Bacteroidota > Bacteroidia > Chitinophagales > Chitinophagaceae > Ginsengibacter. The sequence goes on along the minus strand of JBQCEG010000136.1, from coordinate 61,274 downwards.
TTTTTACAAATGAAATATCATTTGGTCAAACTGGCGGGTGCTTCATTTTTAATCGATTATTTCCCGGTCAAATTACAAATCAGTGATTTCATTCTAGTTGCTTTAACTGCACTTATTATTGCTTTTACTGCTGCGTGGTTTCCCGCCAGGAAAGCATCACAACAGGTGTTTGATCTGAAAACTTAGTTGCTTGTTCAAAAATCATTTATAAATGCTTTGAATATCCATTCTAATTTCTAATTTTGTCTTCACTCCTTTGAAAAATCCGTTTCGTTTTCAGTAATTCCCAACTATCTTTCGAAAAGCAAATGCTGACTTACCTCGCGTTTATCGTGATTGATTAGATCATCCCAATTCCTCTCAAACTTATTTAAGCCCTAACCGTACATTCCATTTTATCCGCAAAACCCCTTGCTGTTATTTCCAATGAAATATGATGGCCTGTAAACATTAATTCAAGGGAAATTTTTTATATGCGGTTTTTTACTTTATTCTTTTTTTCAAAATACAATTTCAGTAAGTGTTTATCTGCACTTACACTGTTTTCCATTTTTCCAATTGTAGCTAATTGCCAGGTCAGGAGTTACAGCCTCGTTTATTCAGACAATATCAAAGGTGGCGCTACGATTTTTGGAAACACGGTCATGAACATTATTAATGACACCACCGGCCAGGTGGATCTTGTGGCGATGAATGACAACAGTGCTGATGGCAACAGCATTTATGGGAACGACAATTCAGATATGGAATTCGTAGATATTGATGGCAATTCAGGATCAGGCAGCACAACAAGGAATTCTTCTTCGGCTGATCTTATTCTTCCTTCGGGAACAAATACAATAAAACTGGCAAGGCTTTACTGGGGCGGCCAAATTTATGATGGTGATTATGATTTGAAAAGTACAACTGACAGAACTGTGAAGATAAGAAAAGGAACATCCGGAAATTATTCTGATGTGACGGCGCTCGGCATTGATACAACTGTTGTCATTCCGGGATTTAGTACGGAATACCAGGCCTATGCCGATATCACCTCTTTTGTGAAAAGCAACGGTTCCGGCACTTATGAAGTGGGCAATTTACCATTGAGTACAGGTGCGATATCGAGTGGCGGTAATCACGGCGGATGGAGCATTGTGGTGGTGTATGAAAATCAATCTTTGCCCTACAACAGTGTGCGTGTGTATGATGGTTTTGAAGTGGTGTACAACGGCGGACTTGATACAACGAGCACAGTCACACTCAGCGGATTGAATGTTCCTTCGGGAACACTTGCAGCTGCTGATGCAAGAATGGGTGTTGTCACATGGGAAGGAGATGCGAATTTGCCGGGTGATTTTTTAAAAATAAACGGCTACACTTTTTCAAATTCGACCAATCCGGCTGATAACCCATGGAACGGAACGATCACCGACAATGGTTTGCATGTTACCACAAAAAATCCAAATTATACCAACCAAATGGGTATTGACATTGACATGTTTGATGTAGGGCAGGGATATGGCATCAAGCCAAATGACCAAAATGTTACTCTTGAATTTGGAACCGAAGCGGATAAATATTATCCAGGCGTTTTCACTTTTACGGTACGGATGAAAGATCCTACGATCACTTTGGAAAAAACAGTGAGCGACGCCAACAACAATCATCTTGGCGAAAGCGGTGAGACCTTAACCTACACGCTTTCCGGTTCCAACACCGGCGTTGGTAATGCAAATAATATCGTTATTTCAGACACTTTGCCCTCAACAGTTACATATAAACCGGGCACCTTAAAAGTGGTAAGCTCACCGGGGATAACAACTGGTTTTAAAACAGACCAGCCTGGAGATGATGTGGCTGAATATATTTCTAACGGTGCTGTAAAAGCAGTTTTCTTCAGGATCGGCACTGGTGCTACTTCTTCAAAAGGAGGAACACTGGCTTCCGGCGAAAGTTATGAAGTGCAGTTCCAGGTGACGGTCAACGATCCTGGTGTCGGTAAACCGGTTCCTTCAATAATGAATATTGCGCGCATTACAGCTACTTCCGATGCAGGCGTCAACTTTGTGGACGACGGAACAGCCATCATCAATCCTGAAGCGGGACCAATGCCGGTTACGCTCACAAGTTTCTCCGCAGCATTTGAAAATGATAATACGGTAGCGATCAACTGGCAAACTTCAATGGAGATCAATTGCCAGAGTTTTGTGGTTCAAAGAAGTTTTAACGGAAATTTATTTAATGATGTACAAACGATCGCGGGCAGTGGAACGACAAATTTGAAACATTTTTATTCTGCTACAGATCACATTTACGCAAACACTTCAAATGCTGTTTATTACCGCTTGAAACAAATTGACCTCGATGGCAAAGCGAATTTTTCAAAGGTTGTAAAATTAAAAATTGCTGATGACCATTCAACGCTATCTGTTTCTCCAAATCCATTCATTTCGTTCATCAATCTTCAAACTGAATGGAATACTTCAGAAACCGTTTTCCTGAAAATTTATAACCAGCAGGGCAAACAATTATTCATCAAAAAACTTTCATTACAAAAAGGAATTAACCGCGTCAAAATTGATGATCTGCCTCCAGTGAATGCCGGCACTTATTTCCTCGAACTGGTTTCGCCCTCACAAAAAATAACACAAAAGATAATTAAATAATTAAGTCGTGAATCCCTTACTCAAAGCCACCTTCCCGGGTGGCTTTTTCCATTCTGTTAAAAATAAAAATGTTTGATATTTGTTGCTTTACTCAAAAATCATCGCGTTAAAGGCGTGATTCTTGCGGAGAAAAAAAACTAATTTAATTTCTTTGTTTACTGACAAAATAAATTTACACACTTTAAAAAATAAATAATGGAAATAAAAGCATTGGGAAGCCGGGGATTAAAAGCTTCTGAACTGGGACTTGGTTGTATGGGAATGAGTGATTTTTATGGAAGAAAAAATGATGAAGAATCGATAAAAACGATTCACAAAGCATTTGATCTTGGCATTACTTTTTACGACACTGCAGACATGTATGGACCTTATCTCAACGAAGAATTGGTGGGAAAAGCGATCGCTCCTTTCCGGAAAGAAATTACTTTGGCTACCAAATTTGGAATATTGAGAGATCCGGCAGATCCTGCAAAACGCGGCGTTAATGGCAAGTCTGAATATGTAAAAAAATCTGTTGAAGGAAGTTTAAAGAGATTAAATGTTGAAGTGATCGATTTGTATTACCTGCACAGGAAAGATCCTGATACGCCCATCGAGGAGACCATCGGCGCAATGGCTGATCTTGTAAAAGAAGGAAAGATTCGTGGCATTGGTGTGAGCGAAGTAAATGCAGAAACGCTTCGCAAGGCGAATGCAACTTATCCGGTTTCTGCCCTGCAAACAGAATACAGTTTATGGAGCCGCGATCCGGAAGATGAATTGATTGAAACATGTAAAGAACTGGGAATCGCATTTGTGGCTTACAGTCCTTTGGGCCGCGGATTTCTTACCGGACAAATCAAAACATTTGAAGACCTCGACGAAAATGATTACCGCAGGTATTCACCACGTTTTATGGGTGAAAACTTTGACAAAAATATTAGCCTGGTGAAAGAAATAGAATCGATTGCCAAAGAAAAAGATTGCACGCCGGCACAACTGGCACTTGCGTGGGTGCTTGCGCAAGGTGACAACATTTTCCCGATTCCCGGAACCAAACACATTAAGTACATTGAAGAAAACGTAAAAGCAGTTGACATAAAATTGTCTGATAGTGATCTCCAGGAAATTGAAAGTGTATTTCCAAAAGGTGCAGTTGCAGGAAGTCGTTACCCCGAATCTTTTATGAAGTCGGTAAACCTGTAAACGATTATTTTGAAGGTTGTATTAGTTTGAAAGCAGCGGGTAAAATTTCAATTGAAAATTCATTTGCAGTCGCTGCGGGATCACCATCAATGTGAAAAGGTGCGTTCGCTAAATTTTGAATGGACAAACGGCTGGTTTGAAAATAAAGAATATTGTCTTTTTGATTTTCTAAGGAATGAAGGCTTTGCAATTTTCCCTGCAAAATTTGTTTCGCAAAAGACAAAACTGCCGCCGCTTTATTTGTTTTCTTTACTATCACCACATCCAGCAAACCGTCACAAATACTTGCTTTTGGCGCCAGTTTAAAATTATTGCCAAACTGGTTGCTGTTGGCTATGGCGATCAAAAACGCTTCCGTTTCAATTCTTTTTCCATCCGCTTCAATGGCAAAAGGAAAAGTTTTGGCGCGCCTGAAATTTTTGATCGCAATTTTCGTGTAAGAATTCAGTCCCCTGTTTTTTGAAACAGAAAAATCATGAGCAACCTTCGCGTCAAAACCCAAACCGCAAACATGTGTGCTCAATTGATCATTGATAAGGAAAGCATCGGTTTCAAACGCATTACCGTTTAAGATCAAATCGATTGCTTTATCAATATTAGAAGGAATTCCGGCGGTTCTTGCCAGGCCGTTTCCGGAACCAATAGGAATGATTCCAACCCATACCGGCAAATTTAAAATTGCAGCAATGACAGGCCTGATGCTACCGTCACCCCCGGCAATCACGATATCTGTTACATTTTCGCGGGTTATTTTTTCATACAAAAATCCATAGTCGCCTTCTTTCGAAGTAAACATGATCTCATAATCGCAACCTTGCTTATCACATTTTTCAACAATCTTCTTTTCAAGCCGAAGTTTGCTTTTGGTTCCTGAAACAGGATTTATAAAAAATATGAATTTTCGCACCATGAAATGAAGTTGAGAAAAATAAGTTTTAAGCACTTTGATTGAGTTCGCTCCAAAGCATATCTTTTAATTCAACAAGACCTTTGTTGGTCATGGAAGAAATAAAAATGTGGGGAATGTTTTCGGGCAATTCTTTTTCAATCGCGTCCTTCAGTTCTTCATCCAACATATCACTTTTACTTATCGCGATCAGGAATTTTTTATCAAGCAATTCAGCGTTGTATTCTTTCAGTTCATTTCTCAATACCTCAAATTCTTCCGCGTGATCTTTACTGTCTGCCGGGATCACAAAAAGCAAAACCGGGTTTCGTTCAATGTGTCTCAAAAAACGGTGTCCAAGTCCTTTGCCTTCTGCCGCGCCTTCGATAATTCCGGGAAGATCGGCTATGCAAAAACTCTTGTTATCACGATAAGGAACCATGCCCAGTTGCGGCGTTAATGTAGTGAATGCATAATCAGCAATCTTCGGTTTAGCAGCAGTAATTACTGAAAGCAAAGTTGATTTTCCGGCATTTGGAAATCCCACCAAACCTACATCTGCAAGCACTTTCAATTCCAACACGACAATACTTTCTTCGCCTGGCTCGCCCGGTTGTGAATGTTGCGGTGCCTGGTTGGTTGGTGTTGCAAAATGAGAATTTCCAAGTCCGCCACGACCACCGTTCAAGAGAATTTTTTCTTCTCCATCATTCAAAATTTCCACTTTTTTATCAAACTCTTCAGCAATGGCTACAGTTCCCAAAGGCACTTCAATGATCACATCTTTTCCATCATGACCGGTACAATTATTTTTACTTCCGTTCTGACCGTTTTCTGCAAAAACATTTTTATAATAACGCAAATGCAACAGTGTCCAAAGGTTTTTATTACCTCGTAAAATAATATGTCCGCCACGACCACCATCACCACCATCGGGGCCGCCAAATGCAGTGAGTTTATTCCTTAGAAAATGCCTGCTTCCTGCTCCTCCATGCCCGCTCCGGCAAAATATTTTTATGAGGTCAATAAAGTTTGATTTTTCCATGCGGTAAATTTCGTAAAGTTTTTTAGAAAGGATTTTTGTAATGTTACAAGAAAAAATATGAACCGGATCATCTCTTTTCTTTTCTTACTTTTTTTATTCGGCTGTGCTGCTCATAAAAAAGTGGTGAAGGATGATGGATTGCCGGTTTGTTTAAAAGAAAAAATCGATTCGATGATCAAAGATCCGAACGAAGGAACGCCGCAATCCGTCACTCAATATACTTATCAAAACAAAACTGTTTATTATTTAAAATCGCCCTGCTGCGACAAATTCAATATTGTTTATGACAGTGATTGCAATATATTAGGTTATCCCGATGGAGGTTTTACCGGTCGTGGCGATGGAAAAATGACGGATTTTTTTGAAAAAGCAAGTGACGGAAAAATAGTGTGGAGTCAAAATCCGGAAAAATAAATTGGCTTATTTGTTCTTTGTCTCATTCCAGGTTTTGTAATTGATCTTATTTCCGGATTGGATTTGTGGAGCTTCACGAAGTGGCTCACATTCTTCCCACTCACTTTTCATATCTTCTGCCAATTGCTGGTAAACTTTAGTTCCTTCGGTTTTCCACTTGATCATTTCATCAGAAATTTGCTTGATGATTTTTGCAGGATTTCCTGCCAACAAACTTCTTGCAGGAATATGTTGATCAGCTTTTACAAAGCTCAGTGCCCCTACAATACATTCATCTTCTAAAATCACATTGTCCATTATCACGGCGTTCATCCCGATCAAACAATTTTTGCCGATCGTTGCGCCATGAATAATTGCACCATGGCCTATATGTGCATTTTCTTTTAATAAAACTGTTACGCCTGGAAACATATGAATCGTGCAATTTTCCTGTACATTGCAACCGTCTTCAATAATGATCTTTCCAAAATCCCCACGAAGCGCCGCGCCCGGCCCGATGTACACATTTTTGCCAACGATCACGTCGCCCGTAATTACAGATTGAGGATGAATAAACGAAGATTCGTCGATTACAGGAATATGATCTTTAAACCGGTAAACCATAAGTTATCATTTGCGATTTTATACAAGTGTTTTGCCCGTTCTGAAACAGGTTCCTTTGAAAAGCGCCACCAAATGATCATTTTGATTAAAAACCGAAACCTGGTAAAGTCCTGTTGATTTCCCATTATGCATTTCCTTCGCTTCTGCAGTCAACACATCGCCGGGATGAACAGGTTTCATAAAATTGATAGATGTATCAAGCGCTACGGATAAATTATTTCGGTTATTGCAGGCGAAAGCAAAAGCGCTGTCCGCAAGAGAAAAAGCAATTCCACCGTGGACAATGCCAAAACCATTTATCATTTCCGGGCGTACTGTCATTTTTATTTTGCTGTAACCTTTCTCCAATGCGATCACTTCTATCCCAAGCCACTTGCTGAAAAGATCATTTTCGAGCAAATGAGAAACTACTTTTTCGGTAAGATCATTTTTCTCCATAACTTAAAAACGTTTGGATCAACAAGGTAACAAGAATTAAATGTTTTAGAAAGAAACAGTAAACCAATAAAAAGGAAGGATTTGTATTTCCTTATACTATTTGAACAAGTGATAAGTAATAAAACTCATTATGTAAGCAAGTGTGGTCATGTATCCCAGCATGATCAGTGGCCATTTCCAGGATTGTGTTTCTCTTTTTACTACTGCCAATGTACTCATACATTGCATTGCCAGCACATAAAATATAAGCAATGACAAACCTGCAGCAAGTGTGTATACTTTTCTTCCGTCAGGCCAATGGGCGGCATTCATTTTTTCACGCAAAGTCGCATTGTCTTTGTCCACATCATCGCCCACACTGTAAAGAGTTGCCATCGTGCCTACAAAAACTTCACGTGCAGCAAACGAAGTAATTAACGCAATTCCTATTCTCCAATCATAACCGAGTGGCCTGATGACCGGCTCTATTGCTTTTCCCAAACTTCCGGCATATGAATTTTCAAGCAAGGCCGTACTTTCCTGTCGTTGATATTGTTTTTGATTGGAAGGATCTTGTCGGGCAAGCGCAGAATATTTTTCTGAAACCGCATTCATTTTTTTCGGTGGCCCAAAAGTGCTCAACAGCCAAAGCAGCAGGCTTATCACCATAATTACTTTTCCTGCCTGTGTGACGAATATTTTGGCGCGCTCCACCATTGTCGAAAAAATATTTTTCCATCTTGGGCTGCGGTAAGAAGGCAATTCAAGAATGAAAAAACTTTTTTCTTTACTCCTGATAAACCACTTCATCACATAGGCGGCCACCAAAGCCATCGTTGTGCCGATCAGGTACATGAGCATCATTACCATTCCCTGCAAACTGATAAACCCCAAATACATTTTGTTGGGAATGATAAGCGCTATTAGCACTGTATAAACCGGAAGACGCGCGCTGCAACTCATCAGTGGAGTGCACATGATGGTGAGTAAGCGCTCTTTCTTATTCTCAATATTTCGCGCACTCATGATAGCCGGAACCGCGCAGGCTAGTCCGCTCACCATAGGCATTACACTCTTTCCATTTAAGCCAGCTTTGCGCATGATCTTGTCCGTTAAAAAACTGATGCGCGCCATATAACCAGTGTCCTCTAAAATCGTGATCAATCCAAAAAGGATCATGATCTGCGGAACAAAAACGAGAATTCCGCTAAGACCAGCCAAAATTCCATTGATAAAAAGATCGGTAAACCAGCCGGCAGGAAGCACATTTCCCAACCAACCGGAAGCCTGCGCAAATACCCATTCGATTGCGTCCATTGGGTATTGGGCAATGACAAAAATGCTCTGGAACAAGGCAAACAAAACCAATAATAATATCACATAACCCCAGGTTCTGTGAAGCAGAATATCGTCGAGTTTTTGAGTAAACAAAGCTTTTTGCAATGGATCTGTCTCAATCACTGTTTGCTTCATTATGTTTTTGATTTTCCCGTATCGTTGCAAAATTTCCTCTGCCTGCGTTTTAGTCGGATTGAATTTTGTTTCGATCTCAATATTTTCTATCGCTTCCTGTGTCCGCTCATCCAAAGAAAAATTCTCATGATTGATGAGATAATGAATGGCGCGGTAATCACTGATGTCAGGGAAGATATCCTGCACCTTTTTTATCGCCTCCGGCGCAAAAGCATGCATGTCAACAAAATCCCTTTCAGGAAAATTATCCAGGTGAGCCGCCGCATTGCTTATAGCATTTTTTAGCTGAGTAATACCTTTATTTTTTCTCGGGTTTACCGGCACGACAAACACACCCAATTCTCTTTCCAGGCCGGCCACATCTACCTTGATATTGTTTTTATTCGCAATATCCATCATCGTCAAAGCAATTACCAAGGGCCTTTTCAGGTCGATGATCTGCGAAACAAAAAGCAAGTTTCTTTTCAGATTACTCGCATCAGCCACCAAAACAATGATGTCTGCTTTTATCTGCGGATCCTGCTCCAGCAACACTTTATACGCTACCCATTCATCACCTCTTTTTGGATAAAGACTGTACGTTCCCGGCAGGTCAATAATGTTTGCGGTGGTTGTTTCCGAAATTTTGGAAGTTCCGGTCTTTTTGTCAACCGTAACGCCCGGGAAATTGCCCACCTTTTGGTTAAGTCCTGTGAGTGAATTGAAAAGAGAGGTTTTCCCACTATTGGGATTGCCTACCAAAGCTATGTTTAGTTGTTTACTCAAAAGTTCAAATAATTCGCAAAAGTAAATGGGAGAATTTAAAAATGTTTACGAAATCAGGAAACTGATTGTTGGCATGAAATTTTATCATTATGTTCACTTATGTTATACCATTAATTTTGTCTTCCAAAGTAAAAAATTCTATATGAAACCCACATGATCAAAAATTTTCATTTTTATCAACCGGGAATGAAAATTTTGATCATCAAAGGTTCCATCTGACAAAAAATAATAAAAACTATACAGATGAAATACCTTGTGATTCTACTGTTATTTATAAACTCTGCTGCTTCAGCTCAAAGACTAAAAAAGGCAGATAAGGAAGCGATCGAAAACCTGAAAAAAGAGATCACCTTTCTTGCAAGCGATAAGTTGCAGGGCAGAAGAACCGGCTCTGAAGGAGAAAAAATGGCCTATGAATATTTGGCTTCCCAATTTGAAAAAGCAGGCCTTTCGCCAAAAGGTGATAATAATTCTTTCATCCAGGCATTCCATATTGATGAAGGGAAGCAGATCCTGCCGTCAACACATCTGATAATTGATGATACAGCACTTAAGGTGGGAACAGATTTTTTTCCGCTTGTTTTTAGTGGCGATGGTGCTGCAAAAGTAGATGTTTCGCCCGCTTTCAGCGAAAAAGGAAGGCCGTGGTTTTGGGATATTAAAAACGTAATTGCACAAAATCAAAACAATCCGCATTTTGATATCAATGATGTGATCAGGGAAAAGGCACTTGACATTGCACAAAAAGGCGCTTCGGCACTCATCGTTTACAATTCCGGAAGTGCAAGTGATGGTTTGCAGTTTGATGGCAAATCGAAAATTCCGCAGATCAGCATTCCCGTAATTTATCTTACACAAAAAACGGCAGCAAAATATTTGAGCGATGACGCCGCCAATTTTACCATCGATCTTCAATCAGCCTTGGGTAGCAAATCCAGAACGGGGCATAATGTAATTGGTTACATAGATAACGGTGCTGCACACACGATAATTTTAGGTGCTCATTATGATCATCTTGGCTTGGGCCAGGATGGTAATACCCTCGATCCTGGAAATAACGAAATTCACAATGGGGCCGATGACAATGCCAGTGGAACAGCTGCTATGATTGAATTGGCCAAAGCATTGAAAGATTCCAAATGGAAAAAGAACAATTACCTGTTCATTTGTTTTTCAGGCGAAGAATTAGGATTGCTTGGTTCAAAATATTTTACCGAAAATCCAACAATACCACTTACTTCAGTTGATTATATGATCAATTGCGATATGATCGGAAGGTTCAACGACGACACAAAAACAATCATCGTTGGTGGTTATGGAACTTCCCCGGAATGGAGTAAACTTTTGCCGGAAAAGACAAAATCCCTTAATGTAAAATTCGACTCAAGTGGAATTGGACCAAGCGACCACACTTCTTTTTATCTAAAAGACATTCCTGTACTTTTCTTTTTTACAGGAATGGAAAAAGATTATCACAAAGCAACAGATGACGTAGATAAAATAAATTTCGTTGGAGAATTTAGAGTAATTCAATACATTACAGATATCATAAAGGAAACCAACAACGATCAGAAATTGGCTTTTTCCAAAACGCGTGAACCGAAAATGGAAACGGCACATTTCTCCGTCACTTTAGGTTTTATGCCTGACTATTCTTACTCGGGAAATGGTGTGAGAGCTGACGCGATAATTGACGGTAAAACCGCGCAGAAGATTGGGATGAAAGCCGGCGATGTAATTACAAGACTGGGTGATTATCCCGTAAGCGATTTGAACAGTTACATGGCGGCTTTAGGAAAATTCAAAAAAGGAGATTCAACAGTAGTAACTGTTATGCGTGGAAATAACACAATGAACCTGGACGTGGTTTTCTAAAAAAGAATATCAGCAATGAAATTGAAAATCGACAATGAGGCAATGTTGCAGGAATTTTTTGAGAACACGCGATTGTTGGGCATTGTCGCTTCGATTGAACAATACCGGTTTTGCTGGCACCTGAACCAACGGCTCAATTTTGATTTCAGGATCAACCACAGTATTGAGATCCAACTCAATAAGAAAACACGCAATTATTTTTTTCCTATTTATCAATATGGCGAAAATACCGGAACCATAAAACATTATTTGTACAACAATGAAGATGACGGAGAATATCTTCTGCCCGAATTCAGGCATCTCGATTTTTTATGGCTGATAAAAGATGATGTGCTCAGCGACCAGGAATTGTCAGTATTGATTAATTCTATCAGAACAATTCCGTCTGTACAAATGGTGGTGGAACTAACGAATGAGAAAATTAAGAACAAACAACATCTCATTTTTTAAAACATTCTATTATGTGGGAAGAACAAAACAATTCACTTCACAAAAAATTTTCTTTCAAAGATTTTTCGGAAGCCTTTTCATTCATGACATGTGTAGCGCTCGCAGCTGAAAAAATGGATCATCATCCCAAATGGACAAACACTTACAACACAGTAGAGATCTGGCTTTCCACTCATGACGCAGGAGATATAGTAACAGCAAAAGACAGGGAGCTGGCCACAAAAATTGATGCGTTAGAAAGTTAACTGCACAGCAAGTCAAAAGAAATTTGATTTAATTGTCGATTCACTGTTATGCTAAAACGTGAATCACTTTTTCATCTTTGGCGATGAATTTACCAATTGGAGAAGCAAAATCTGAAAATCCGTTTTCTTCTAAAACATGTTCTACTTCTTTTTGTGCAGAAGGATTTACAGCAATCAATAATCCTCCATTCGTTTGCGGATCAGGAAGAATTGAAAAAGCTTCCATCACATTTACGTTCTTTTCAAAACTTATTTTTTGGCTCACACTGTTCCAATTGCGATAGGTTGCATCAGGAACAATCCGTTGAGAAAGATACTGACGCGAATTTTCGAGTATAGGTAACCGTGAGTAATTGATCTCAGCTGATAAATCGCTTCCTTCAGCCATTTCAACAAGATGCCCCGCAAGACCGAAACCGGTTACATCCGTCATCGCCGATACGCCACTAATCCTACCTAATTGTTCTCCAATGGAATTCAATTTTGTAAGTTGTTCTATTAGCATTCGCCTATCTTCTTCTTTTAAAACACTTCGCTTTTGAGCAGTTGATAAAATACCCACACCAAGTGGTTTTGTCAAATAAAGCAGATCATTTTCATTGGCTGTATCATTCTTTTTGAGATCATTAAGACTAACAGTTCCGTTTACCGACAAACCAAAAAATGGTTCGGCCGAGTCGATGCTGTGTCCCCCGGCAATGGCAATCCCGGCTTCCGCACAAATGGTTCGTGCTCCTTCCAAAACTTCTTTTGCCAAAGAAGCTGGAAGTTTATCAACAGGCCAACCGAGCAAAGCAATTGCCAGCGTTGGTTTTCCGCCCATTGCATACACATCGCTTATTGCATTTGCTGCTGCTATTTTACCAAATTGAAAAGCGTCATCTACAATGGGCATAAAAAAATCGGTGGTCGAAATAAGTGCAGTACCATTTCCCAAATCATAAACCGCTGCATCATCTTTACTGCTGTTGCCTACCAACAAATTTTTATCAGGAAAAGCAAATTGCGAATTAAGTATTTCTTCGAGCACCTGCGGGGCTATTTTACATCCACATCCTGCACCACGTGAATATTGTGTAAGTCTTATTTTTTCTTTGCCAGCTGGATTTTCCAATTATGTTTTCTTTTTTCTTACTAAAATAATTTTTGAGTTCTTTTTCAGGTCGCCGCTAAAACGGATCTCGTAAATCCTTGCACCATCATGAATGACAAGAAGGCCGGTATTTGGCGGAATGCTTCCAAGGTTTTCTGCATACATCACCACCGAGATCGAATCGCCCATTTCAGGAGTTAAATGAATTGTTTTACTGATCGCCGAAGCCAGCAAACCGACGCGAGGCATAACAACCTGGCCATTTACCAAAACACTTACTGTATCACCGTCAACAGCTCCATTGTCATAGAGTGTGAGCACTAAACTGTCCTGCTCAATTTCGACTGTTCTGATCGTTTCCAATTTACGTTTTGAAATTTCTGCTGCAGCCGGTGGATTTTCTTTTGCCGTTTTTACAACTTGCTGTTGTGCCTGCTTTTGTTTTTCCAAACCTTCTTTAGCCTCGTTTGCTTTTGCAATTGCATTCAATTCTTCCACTTGTTTTAGTGAATCGTTTCCTGCTTTCTCTGATTTTGCAATTGCCATTTGTTGTTTTGCCTTTTTGATCGAATCCTCTTTGGCTTTCTGTGCTCTAGCAATTTCGATTTGTTCTTGTACTTTTTTTATTGAATCTTGTCTGATCTTTTGCGCTTTAGCAAAAGCCATTTGTTGTTCTGCTTGCTTGATCGAATCTACTTTTGCCTTTTGCGCTTTAGCAATTGCAATTTGTTCTTCTACTTTTTTTATTGAATCTTCTTTGGCTTTTTCTGCTTTAGCAATTGCGTTTTGTTCTTCTACTTTTTTGATTGAATCTTCCCGGGCCTTTTCTGCTTTAGCAATTGTGATTTGTTCTTCTACTTTTTTTATCGAATCTTTTCTGGCTTTTTCTGCTTTTGCAATTGCAATTTGTTGCTCTACTTTTTTGATTGAATCTTCTCTGGCTTTTTCTGCTTTTGCAATTGCAATTTGTTGTTCTACTTTTTTGATTGAATCTTTTCTGGCATTTTCTGCTTTAGCAATTGCAATTTGTTGCTCTACTTTTTTTATTGAATCTTCTCTGGCTTTTTCTGCTTTTGCAATTGCAATTTGTTGTTCTACTTTTTTTATTGAATCTTCCCGGACCTTTTGCGCTTTAGCAATTGCAGTTTGTTGTTCTGCTTTTTTTATTGAATCCTCTCTGGCTTTTTCTGCTTTAACAATTGCGATTTGTTCTTCAACTTTTTTGATTGAATCTGCTCTGGCCTTTTGCGCTTTCGCAAATGCAATTTGTTGTTCCGCTTTATTTATTGAATCTACCCCCATTTTTTGGGCTTTTGCTAATTCAGGATTAGCGATAGATGTTTCATTAACATTTGGTGGCAAAAACGCCAATTGATTTCCAAGACCCAGGTCGATCAATTTTTTTACAATGATCGTTTGTTGCGGTTCTACCTTCCTTTTCTTTTCAAGAAAAATACTACCGGTAAGCGGGTTATATTTTCGGGTGGCATTCGTTCGCCAAATGCCGCTTAATACTTCAGCACTATCGTTGTTAGAAAGAGTAAGGAATGAAAACATTTTTACACCTTTCGCTGCTGGTTCAGTATAATTATCATAAACAAATTTTTCATCTTCCACATACACTTTATCTTTCTTTGCACGCACTTTCACTTCTTTAACACCAATGTTCTTTACACCATCAATAATAAAAGTTGTGTGCGAAAAACCACTTGTTTTTCCATTTACATCATTTATCGCCAGTTCATAATGAATGGTTTGCTGGGTTGTATCGTTGTACATATAACCAACCCAAACACCCGAAAAATCCTGGGAGAAGGACTTTAGGGGAAAGATAAAAAGGAGAAAAATTCCCACGCGTATTGTAAAATTGCTTTTTTTAAGACGCATGAGTTGCATGTTTTGCAATGTTTTCGGAGGTTTTATTATCAGAAAAATTAATCTTTCAAAAGTAAAAAATAATCACTCAAGTAAAAACGCAGCATTCGACGTTTCCGTATGCCCGCATTCAATTTTATGCAACAATGAATTTACGTTTTCACGCTTAAAAAGGCTTTGCTCATAAAGCTTGTCGTAATACTTTAACAAAACTTCAAATGCTTCCTTCAGCTTGTTTTCATTTATAAAATGAATTGCATTTTTGGTGTCCAAGCCGCCTAATCTTTTCTGGATTTTTAAAACGCAGTTCACCAATTCTTCTTTGTCAAACCTGCCATAGATTTTTACAATGTTTTCCAATCTCTTTTCAAACGGAATGTCTAAAAAATACAACCGGCTTTTGCGCATTTGTAGCCAGAAAACTTTTGGAATGCCTACCGTCCCAATGTGGGCACTTTCATCTTCGAGCCAAATCTCATTTTTCGTATTTCCATCACCGCTGGCCTCATTGGATTTTTGCCAAAGTTGTAACGCAAGCTGATTTTCAAACATCTCACTTGAAGGTTGCCGATTTTCACCCAAAGCACCAAAAGCAGATCCCTTGTGATTCGCCAGCCCTTCAAGGTCAATTACTTTTTCACCAAAATTGCTCAATTCTTTCAATATCTGCGTTTTACCTGAACCGGTAAACCCGCCAAGTATCTTTAAAGAATATTCTTTTTCAAACTGGTCAAGCACCCACCGGCGGAAACTTTTGTAGCCGCCTTTCAGCAAAAAAATTTTGTACCCATACAAACTCAAAAGCCACGCAACGGCCTCACTGCGCATGCCGCCGCGCCAACAATGCACCAAATATGTTTTTATTTGACCATTGGAAACTTGTGCATTTCCTTTAAAACTTTCCACTTCTTTTGGAATGATTTTCATTCTCTCAGAAAAGAAATTAAGCCCGTGATCCACAGCCACCTGCCGGCTTTGCTTTTTATAAGCAGTACCAATTATCTTTCTTTCTTCATCGGAAAAGATAGGAACAGAAAAAGCATTCGGGAAATGCGCATGTGCAAATTCCGAGGGGCTTCTGACATCCAGGACCGGAAGGTTTTCAGAAAGCTGCAGGAATTTTTCAATATCTACTTTTTCAATCGGCATGCGGCAAATTACATTTTGTTTTTCGGAAAAATTACTCCACTTCTTTCATCTTAACCGTGAAATGGCGAAGTGCCGGTGCTTCGTATTCAATTTCCAAACCCTTTATTTTTTCGCGGTTTTTATTCACTTCGATGATCACTTCAGCTACATAATCAATATGGCTCTGTGTGTAAACTCTTCGCGGAATGGCCAGCCTGACGAGTTCCATCATCGCAGGAATTAATTTGCCTTTTTCATTATATTTTCCAAACATCAGCGAACCTATTTCTACACCTCTTACACCTCCTTCCAAATAAAGAGCGCCCACGAGCGCCTGCCCCGGATATTGCTGCGGAGGAATATGAGGCAGCATAGATTTTGCGTCAATATAAACTGCATGTCCACCCGCAGGTTGCATTACCGGAACGCCCGCTGCCACAAGCTTTTCGGTCAAGTATTCTATGCTACGGATGCGGTATTGAAGATAACTTTCTTCCATTACCTCTTTCAAGCCAATCGCAATTGCTTCCAAATCCCGGCCGGCAAGTCCACCATAAGTTGGAAATCCTTCTGTTATAATGAGCAAGTTCCGGCATTGAACAGCAAGCTCTTCATCACGCAAAGCAATAAAACCGCCGATATTGGCAAATGCATCTTTTTTTGCACTCATCGTACAGCCATCCGCATATGAAAAAAGTTCTCGTGCAATTTCAGGGATCGATTTTTCTGAATAACCTTCCTCCCGAAGTTTGATGAAGTAACAATTTTCTGCAAAACGACACGCATCAATGAACAAAGGAATTCCATACTTTTTGCAAACCGATTTCACTTCCCGGATATTTTGCATGCTCACCGGCTGTCCGCCCCCAGAATTATTGGTAACGGTAACCATGCAAACAGGAATATTAGCAGCACCTTTCTCATTAATAAATTTTTCAAGTGCCACCGCATCCAAATTTCCCTTGAAAGGCGCTGGTACACTTGGCAATTTGCCTTCTTTACATAGAAGATCAACTCCTTCAGCACCGGAAAACTCGATGTTAGCGCGGGTTGTATCAAACAAAGTATTGCTAACAACATATTTCCCTTTTCCCCCTAAAACAGTAAATAAAATTTTTTCTGCTGCTCTTCCCTGGTGTGCCGGAATTACCACTGGTAACCCCGTTATGTCCTGGATCGTTTTTTCAAAATGAAAAAAACTTTTACTGCCGGCATAAGATTCATCGCCAAGCATAATGCCGGCCCATTGTGCACTACTCATGGCACTTGTGCCGCTGTCGGTAAGTAAATCAATTAATACATCATCTGCGTGGATCAGGAAAGGATTGTAAAATGCGTCTTTTAATATTTTCTCTCTTTGTTCTTTTGTGGTAAAATAAATGGGTTCTACCGACTTTATTTTAAATGGTTCAATAATAGTATGCATATAGAATTATTTTGGGCGCCATATAAAACCGGATTAACGCCAAAGTGAAAAAATGAAATATTTATTTTGGAAAAGTGAAGTTATATTTGGAATATTCAGCTGGGTTTCCTGATAATATTGATCCAGAGTAATATCATGAAGCAAAATTAATTCTATCCTTCAATTTGAAAATAATTTTTTGACAAATTTGTTGGCTGACTCAGCAGATTAATTCTGTGTTAATTTGCAGCCGCTTATCAAAAAAACAAGTTTTAATGTCATTTTTGCGGAACTTTACCCATTGTTCGAAAAAAACTGCAGATGGATAAACTAATTCAGGAACAGGAGAAATTTAAGGCCATCTTCCAAAACGCTTCCCTTGGTATTTTGGTAATTAACCAGCAAGGTGAAATTGCGCTTGCCAATGATTTTTTGATCAGGGAATTCGGTTATGATAACGCGAATGATCTGATCGGCAAGAAAATGGAGATATTGATTCCGCCAAGATACCGCAATCAGCATGTACGCGATCGTGATCAATTTATAGAACATCCGGCAACACGCCCGATGGGCATGGGACGCGATTTGTATGGCATCACCAAAAGCGGAAAAGAAATTCCTGTTGAGATCAGCCTGAGCAATTATACCGACGAAAAAGGAAATTTTTCCATCGCCTTTATCAGCGACATAACGCCCCGCATTGAAGCGCAAAATATTTTGCGGCAGCAACGGCTTCAACTGGCCGCGATGAACAAAGAGATGGAAATGCTCAACGAAGAACTGGAAAGAAAAGTGGAGGCCCGAACGGCCACCTTGCAGGAAACACTTGAAAAACTCGAAGCATCAAAAGATGAATTGTCAAGAGCGCTCAGCAAGGAAAAAGACCTCAGCGATATGAAAAGCGCTTTCGTTTCTATGGCTTCACACGAGTTCAGAACGCCACTCAGCACGATTCTTTCATCTGCTTCGTTGTTGGCAAAATACAAACTGACTGAAGACCAGGAAAAACGCGACAAGCATGTGCAGCGGATCAAATCTTCTGTATTCAACCTTAATAATATTTTAAACGAATTTTTATCTTTAGGAAAGATTGAAGATGGTAAGATAACATCACATGAGGCATTGTTTGATATCAAAGAACTGGTGACCCAGCAAATCGCAGAAATGGCAGAAATATTCAAACAGGGACAGGAAGTAAAATATTCCCACGCAGGAATTCGGGATGTATCGCTTGATGAGGTTTTGTTCAAGAATATCCTGATCAATCTTTTGTCGAATGCTGCAAAATTTTCACCGGAAAATAAACCGATATTTGTTTCAACAGAAGTGGAGGATCACCAGTTGAAATTTTCGATCAAAGACCAGGGAATGGGAATTTCAAAAAAGGACCAGCAACATTTGTTCGAAATATTTTACCGGGCAACCAACGCCACAAACATTCCGGGAACCGGCCTTGGATTGCACATCGTAGGCAAATATGTTGAAATGATGAATGGTAAAATAGATATAAAAAGCGGCCTGGAGAAAGGAACCTCCATAACTATAATTTTTCCACAATGACAAAAATTTTATTGGTAGAAGACAACGACGAAATAAGAGAAAACACTACCGAAATACTTGAGATGGCTAACTATAAAGTAGCCAGCGCTTCCAACGGGAAAGAAGGCTATGAATTGGCAGCAAAAGAGCCACCGGACCTCATCATTTGCGATATCATGATGCCCGTTCTGGACGGTTATGGATTGCTCCACCTGATGAACAAAAATGAAAAATTGAGGAGTACGCCCTTCATTTTTCTTACCGCCAAAACAGAACGCGGCGATTTCAGGAAAGGAATGGAAATGGGGGCGGATGATTACATCACAAAACCTTTTACAGACATCGAGTTATTGAACGCCATTGAAAGCCGTTTGCAAAAAGCAAAAGTGTTGAGTGAACGTGCAGCGAGTGCCAAAAACCTGGATGACTTTTTTGACGAAATAAAGAATGAAGATGCACTTGAAAAGTTAACCGACTCAAAGGTTGTGAACCATTATAAAAAGAAGCAAAGGGTATATGCAGAAGGAAATCATCCGCACAGCCTTTATTATTTGAGTGTAGGCAAAATAAGAACCTTCAAGATGAATGAGTGGGGTAAAGAATTAACAATAAGTCTTTACAATTCGGGCGACTTTTTTGGCTACAATGCACTCTTGGAAAATTCGCCTTATAAAGAAACTGCTGAAACTCTAGAAGATTGTGAAATAAATATTATCGGCCGTGAAGATTTTGAGATCCTCATCAACAACAACAAAAAGGTGGCGCAAAAATTCATAAAATTGCTTGCACATAATGTTGCCGAAAAAGAGGACCAATTACTAAGCCTGGCTTATAATTCATTGAGAAAAAGAGTGGCCGATTCGATCATTAGCCTTTCAAAAAAGTACAAGAAGGACGACGGCGAAGATTTTACGATTCATATCTCGCGCGAAGATTTGGCGCACATTGCAGGTACCACCACCGAATCTTTGATAAGAACCCTGAGTGATTTCAAAAGTGAAAAATTAATTGAAGCAGAAGCAGGCTACGTAAAGATCCTGAATGAAAAGAAACTGCTGGATATGCTGAACTGATGTCAATAAGTTTCCATCATTTTTTCATTGAATTCTTTGGAAAGGCTTGCATAATTTTTTCCAAACAAAAGAATGTCGTTCCTGATCTTATTGTGGGTAAGTATGAGTTGAGGTGAAACTTTTATTTTATTTTGAATAAGATCTGAATACTCCTGTAACTGTTTTATCAACATCTTCAAAGCTTCGTCCTTTAACAAAAATTCATTTTGGAAGTACTCGGCAGTTTGCAAAAAATGACTATCCTCGCTGCTGTCAACCAGCTCGCTCAACCTGTATTTTAATAAAGCATTTTCCTGCCTGAAAAACTCAATCAGCCTGAGCCAGGACATATGTTCATGCTTAATCTGGTTATTTATCGCATTATCCATTTTCAACTTGTCAACCATGATCATTTCAATATATTTTTCCTTAAACACCTGGTTGTTTAGATTCTAATGTTCTGTTACATTTCCGGTTAACTGCCTGGTTTGTGGCTGTGTAATTTTATTTCCTTGCCCTCCAATTCCAATTCCTCATATCTGCCGGTCTTTTCGGTGATGTCTATTTTAAACAAAATGCCTCCAACCTTTGCCTCGCTGCTAATATTAAAAGGCCATTCAGGACTTAACTTGACCGTCTCGCTTGAAATCAGCGGCAACCTGCGGTTCATCAAAATCCTTAATGCTTCCTGTTTTTCTTCTTCTTCCGTCAACTCTTCAAATTTTCCCCATATTATTACAGATTCCCAATCTGCCATATCCTTCATAGTATCTACCTGGAAACAAACATTAGGATTTTTACGCATTATTGAAATCTTCTGTCCCTCACGGCTATGAGCATAAATACTTTTCCCATCATACCCGTAACTGATTGGAACGATATAACTTTTGCCATTGTCGCAGCAGCCAATCCTGCCTATGACATTTTCACTGATGACTTTTTCAATCTTATCGCCGGATAAAATCCCAAACATGGCTTTTTTTCGTAAAACTACCTTTATGAGTAGCTTTTTGAAATGATGCTCATCAATCGGTATAATGATGATAATCATACAAGTCCATCAGCATTGAATATCAGATTAGTAAACATGTTTCTTCCCATAAACACGAAATAAGATTTCATAAAATTTATTGGTTCACTGACGACAAGCTAATGTTATAACTAAAAGAGGCAGGTTATTTGTAAATTTATCTCCATGCCCAATCTGGTTTCATTTACTGATAAAGGTCTTTTTTGCGAAGCAGGAAATTTTTATATCGATCCGTGGAAACCGGTGGAAAGAGCGCTCATAACACATGGCCACAGCGATCATGCGCGTTTTGGGAATAAATTTTATTTGTGCCAAAGTTATACCAAACCCATTTTGCAACAACGGATCGGTGATAACAATTATCAAACAGTGGAGTGGGGCGAAAAAATCGATATAAATGGAGTTCAAATCTCCTTTCATCCTGCCGGCCATATAATTGGTTCTTCACAAATAAGGATTGAATATAAAGGAAAAGTTTGGGTGGTAAGCGGCGATTACAAAACTGAAGATGACGGCATCAGCGGCAAGTTTGAACCGCTAAAATGCAATGCATTTATTACAGAATCTACTTTTGGCCTGCCGATCTATTGTTGGAAACCTCAAAGCGAAATTTACAGCAACATCATAGATTGGATCAGTAAGAATAAAGAGACTGGCAAGACCAGCATTCTCATTACTTATAGCTTGGGCAAAGCGCAAAGAGTAATACAAGCGATAAAAGAAACGGCTGAAAACATTTTTGCGCATGGCGCAATCTATAATATGCAACAAACATTAATCGATGCCGGCTGGAAGCTGCAGCCATTGGTTCATGTTACGCCCGAAACACCGAAAGAACTTTTGAAAGAAACCGTGGTATTCGCTCCGCCCGGCGCCGAAGGAACTTCATGGCTAAAAAAATTTCACCCTTATTCGCTTGGCGTTTGCAGCGGCTGGATGCAGGTGCGTGGCAATGCGAGGAGAAGAAATGTGGACGCAGGTTTTGCTTTAAGCGATCACGCAGATTGGAATGGTTTGATTGAAACCGTAAAAGCAACCGGCGCGGAAAAAGTTTTTGTTACTCACGGCTTCCAGGCGGCTTTCAGCCGGTATCTGAATGAAAAAGGAATTGCGCTTGCTGCAGAAGTAAAAACAAAATTTGGCGACGAGGACGAAGAAATGAATTCTCCGCTGGAGACAGCTCACGAGATATAAAAAAATGAAAGAAGAAGTAAATATTATTGGTGATGAGCAACCCGTTCCCATTGCAAAAAGATCGGGGATAGAATTATTTGCTGAACTGGTTGCGGAATTAACAATGTCTACGAAAACAAATGAAAAACTCCAAAGCCTCGTCAATTATTTTGCCACTGCGCCGGATGAGGACAAAGTTTGGGTTATTGCGATTTTCAGCGGCCGGAGGCCGCGGCGCATGGTAAGTTTTAAATTGATGCGACGGTGGTGTGCAGAAATTACCGGCCTTCCGGACTGGCTTTTTGATGAATGCCATGGCACCGTAGGCGACCTCGCTGAAACTCTCGCTTTACTGCTTCCTATAAAAGATGATAACAGTGAACTAACAAAAGGCCTTTCTTTTTATTTGGAAAAATTTATCGCGCTTGAAAAAGAAGATGAAAGCATCAAAAAGAATTTCATAATTGAAACATGGCAAACGCTCAAACGCGATGAAAAATTTGTGTTTAATAAACTCATCACCGGCAGTTTTCGCATTGGCGTTTCGCAAAAAACAATTGTCAACGCATTGACAAAAGTGGTGCACCTTTCTGCTTCGGTGATTGCGCATCGTATCAGCGGAAAGTGGGATCCGGTAACGACTTCGTTTAATGAATTGATGAGTGAGACTTCTTCAGTTTCTGATTTTTCAAAACCTTATCCTTTTTACCTGGCGTACGCGATTGATGATAAAGTAGAAGTTTTAGGAAATACTGAAGATTGGCAGGCCGAATGGAAATGGGATGGAATCCGGGGACAATTAATCAAAAGAAATAATGAACTTTTTGTTTGGAGCCGCGGTGAAGAATTGATGACGGAGAAATTTCCCGAGTATTTTATTTTAAAAGATTTGCTTCCAGATGGGGTAGTTTTTGACGGCGAGATAATTCCGGCCTCCCCTGAATCCCCTCCAGGGGAGGGGAACTTAAAACCATTGCCTTTCGCCGTTTTGCAAACACGAATTGGCAGGAAAAACATTTCCAAAAAACAATTGCAGGAAGCGCCGATAAGTTTTTTCGTCTATGATTTGCTGGAATGCAATTATGAAGATTGGCGCGAAAAATCCTTGATTGAAAGAAGAAATAAACTCGAAGAAATTGTAAAGCCGATTGAAAATGATGTCATCAGAATTTCTCCAACAATTGATTTTAAAACCTGGGATGAATTAGCAGAATTACGAGAAACTTCACGCGATATGAATAGTGAAGGCATCATGCTGAAAAGAAAAGATTCCGTTTACAAAGTTGGACGTAAGCGCGGCGATTGGTGGAAATGGAAAATTGACCCGTTAGTTATTGATTGTGTTTTGGTGTATGCGCAAAAAGGAAGTGGCCGCAGAAGTAATTTGTATACGGCCTACACTTTTGCTGTAAAAGATGGAGATGAGTTGGTGACTTTTACGAAAGCGTATTCCGGTCTGACTGACAAAGAATTTGCACAAGTGGATTCGTTTATAAAACGAAATTCCATCGAAAAGTTCGGGCCCGTGCGTACGGTAAAACCTGAGCTCGTTTTTGAAATTGCTTTTGAAGGGATTGCGACAAGTAACCGCCACAAAAGTGGTGTGGCTTTACGTTTTCCAAGAATGAACCGCTGGCGAAAAGATAAAAAAGTGGAGGAAATAAATACCCTGAATGATTTGAAAGAGATGCTGAAGATTTATGGAAAGTGAAAAGACAGAAAATTTATTACTCACTTTCAATTTTCTTTCCCAACTCAGCCAATTTTTTTACCGTGTTAATATTGCGAACGGTTCCGTCTTTTGCGCTTTTCGGAAACTTTAGTTTCGACTTTCCCATTCCATTCTGGAAGTGAATATAAATTTCACGTTTGCCTGTTATAATTTCTTCTGTTTCTATCTTTGAAAATTCCTGTACAACAGATTTGTCAACTTCTTGCTCCAAAAATAAAACGCCTACTTGTGAAGGATTTGCTGAAGGAAACGGATTCTTTTCAATGATCGTTTCCAGTTCTTCAATGGTTCTTATCATCACCGAAACAGGATTTGGCAATTTGCTTTTCAAAGCTTTTTTAAGTTTGGCAACCGCTTTCTCTTCGGCCAGTTTACTTTCAAAAAGTACGTTGCCGCTTTGAATGTAGGTACGCACTTTTTTAAAACCGGCTTCTTCGCAAAGCACTTTTAATTCAGCCATCGGCAAAATATTATTTCCACCCACATTTATTCCTTTTAGAAGAGCTATTAATAATTCCATGTTTATAAAATTACAGTCTTAAAGATATCAAAAATCGAACAGCCATTCGATTTAATTCGTGAAATTCGTGAGTGATAAAATGAAACTAAAAAATACACCCGGTTTTCAAATTATTGATCAGTGGCTGGCTGAAAAAAATTTTATACCGTTCGCTTTCCAGGAAGAAACTTGGCAGCACATAGTTAATAAAAAATCAGGATTGGTTAACGCGCCAACGGGCTGCGGAAAAACATTTTCAGTTTTTTTGGGAGCGATCATAAATTTTATCAACGAGCATCCAAAAGATTATCTCACCAAAAATAAAAACGGCTTACAACTCTTATGGATAACCCCTTTGCGCGCGCTCGCAAAAGACATTGGCCGTGCCATGGAAGAAGTAATTGCTGAACTGGGCATGAACTGGCAGGTCGGCATTCGCAACGGCGATACGACCATTGCCGAAAGAGCCAAACAAAAAAGAAATGTTCCCGAAGTGCTCATCATCACGCCGGAAAGCCTGCATTTGTTGCTGGCACAAAAAAATTACCCTGACGTTTTTAAAACACTTCAAATTATTGCGGTTGATGAATGGCACGAACTGCTTGGCAGTAAGAGAGGTGTGCAGGTAGAACTGGCGTTGTCAAGAATCATAAGCTTAAAAAGCAATTGCAGTAAACCAACAAAAAAGCAAAATTTTTCTTCCACTCTTTCTGTGTGGGGCATTAGTGCAACGATTGGAAATTTAGACCAGGCGCGCGAAGTCTTGCTTTCACCGCTTTCGCAGGTCGGCTTAGCGGAAAAAGATTTTGTAACTGTTATTGCAAAAATTGACAAACCAATAAAAGTAGAGTCGATCTTTCCTGATGAGATTGAAAATTACCCCTGGGCAGGACATCTAGGAATTAAGCTCGTCGACAAAGTAATTCCCATTCTCCTTGAAAGCAGGACCACATTAATCTTCATCAACACACGCGGCATGAGCGAGATGTGGTACCAGGCTTTGCTTCGTGCGTGTCCAGATTTGGCGGGAGCCATCGCTTTGCATCATGGAAGTATCGACCAGGCGCTGCGTTTTTGGGTAGAAGAAAATTTGCATACAGGCAATCTGAAAGCAGTGGTTTGTACGGCCAGCCTTGATTTGGGTGTAGATTTCAGGCCGGTTGAAACAGTAATTCAAGTGGGTTCACCGAAAGGTGTTGCGCGTTTTTTACAAAGAGCAGGAAGAAGTGGTCACCGCCCGGGTGAGGTAAGCAAGATTTATTTTTTACCAACGCATTCACTCGAGCTCGTGGAAGCTGCGGCGCTGAAAGATTCCATAGACATCAATTTAATCGAAAACCGCGGACCAAGAATTTTATGTTACGATGTGCTCATCCAATATTTAAGTACACTTGCTATTTCAGATGGTTTTTATCCTGCAAATGTTTTGAACGAAATCCGATCTACTTACTGTTACCGCGAAATTACAGACGACGAATGGCAACAAATTTTGCATTTCGTTACCGCGGGCGGTGTAGCATTGCAGCAATATGATGATTATAAAAAAATGGAAGTGATCGACGGTTTGTATAAAATAAACAGTCGCAGAATTGCGATGCGCCACCGCATGCACATCGGAACGATCGTAAGCGATCCGATGCTGAAAGTAAAATTTTTAGGCGGCGGCTATGTGGGCGTGATTGAAGAATGGTTTGTGGCAAGAATGCAGCCTGGCGACGTATTTACACTTTCAGGCAGAACACTGGAATTTGTGATGATCAAAGACATGACGTGTATTGCAAGAAAATCTTCTGCAAAAAAATCAATGATACCAAGCTGGCAGGGAGGTAGAATGCCGCTTTCGGCCAATCTTGGTTTTATGCTAAGGAAGAAATTTGACGAAGCCGGGCTGGAAATCAACAATGACAAAGTCCGGATCAAAAAAGAGCCGGAGTTGTCCATATTACAGCCGCTTTTTGAATTGCAGGATTATCTTTCTCACATTCCAAAACAACACGAATTGCTGATCGAGCAAATAGAAACAAAAGATGGATTTCATTTGTTTGTTTTTCCTTTTGAAGGCAGGTTGGTGCACGAAGCCATGGCAGCCATTCTTGCATACAGGCTTAGTTTGATAAAGCCGATCAGTTTTTCTTTTGCAATGAACGACTATGGTTTTGAATTGCTGAGTGATCAGCCAATTCCTTTAGATAACGATAACGCCTACACGCTTTTTTCTCCTCAAAATTTATTTGAAGATATCCAGCGAAGTGTAAACAGTGCCGAAATGGCAAAAAGAAAATTCAGGGACATTGCAGTTATTGGCGGATTGATTTTCCAGGGCTTTCCCGGTGAACAAAAAAAAGCGCGACATCTTCAATCTTCAGCTTCTTTGCTCTTCAATGTTTTTTCTGAATATGAGCCCAATAATCTTTTGTTGCGACAGGCTTACAACGAAGTGATGGAGCAACAAATGGAAGAACAACGCCTGAGAGATATGCTCGAAAGAATTCAAAAAGGAAAAATTATCATCACGTATCCGCGCCGGTTGACGCCTTTCTGTTTCCCGATAAAAGTAGACAGCATGCGCGAAGATCTATCGTCAGAAAAACTGGAAGAGCGGGTGAAGAAAATGCAATTGCAATTGGAAAAATAAAAATTCCTTTTATTTGCCTGCCTGCCGGACAGGCAGGTTGGTTTGCTGCTCAGACAACTTCTTTCTTCATCTTTTTTCTTAATGATATTATTTGCCAGGCAACTTCTGCACTTACCAGAGCAGATAACGCAAATACAGCAGGAATAAGCACTTTACCTTCAGTTGTAAACGCGCCTGAAACCGCAATTGCGAAAACAATTACCGGTATTATCAGCATAATATAAAGCCCGGTCGTATTAAGAGGAATTCTGAATGGCCGGTCTCTTTCCGGCGCCTTGATCCTAAGTTTTAGGAGGGTAATAAATTCAAGAAACAGCCCTCCACCGTAGAGAGTTACATCAATCACAATCAATTGCTCGAAACTCCATAAGATCATAAAACTTACCACAATGGCACAAATGATGATGGAAATGTAAGGCGTTTTATAACGCTTATGCAATTTGTGAACGCTTGCAGGCAAGAATTTATCTTCTGCCATTACCTGCGGAACCCTCGACACAGACAGCAAAACCGCTGCATACAATCCCAGTGCACCAGCCATTCCCGCCAGTGATAACGCGCCTCCCAGCCAACGCCCTTCGGCTAATGTTCCCAGCGCCGGGAACCCCTCGTCGTTCAGGAGTTTTGCATCAATGCCAAAGTGAAGTGTGGCATACATCACCATCACGTATACAATGATAACCGTCACAAATGCAATAGCAGTTGACTTTAAATAGGTTGTTGCAGGTTTGTTCACTTCTTCGGCATAGGTAGTCGTATTGTCCCAGCCAAAAAAGTTCCACATCACCGTATAAAGTGCCATACCAAGGGATGGGAATGTAATGCCGTTTAGCGACGGCGAGGGCAAGCTGAAATGCGTGCCTTCCTTAAGCGCCATATAAAACAAAATGCAAAAGGGTGCTATCACCACAACACCCAGTATAATAGAGGTTTTACCAACGGGAGAGATTCCCATTATGTTTAGCAGCGCGCCGATCCATATAATAGCGAGACACACCGGTATCTTGAAAGCTGCAATTTGAGGAAAGAAAAAAGTGGCATATTCCACAAAGAGAACAGGATAAATGGCCAAATCCACAAAAGTGTAAAGCCACGTCCACCAGCCTTCATAAAAACCGAAGCGAAGACCAAGCGTTCGTTTCACCCATTGGTAATACCCGCCTTCCACCGGCATCATGCTATTCAGTTCCATTACGGTGAGAATTGCAGGAACGTCCCACAAAAACGGTGTTACCAATAGAAGGAGCAGCGCTCCATGAGCACCGGCATATCCCAATAAAGGCTCCAGGCCGAAAGGTCCACCGGAAACGGTAAAATAAATAACAGCTGCCAGCTGCAAAACCCGAAGGCGTTTGCGAGCCGGAAAAGGAGATGTAGACTTGCTTTTCAGTTTTGCAGCTATTTGTTTAAGAAAATGATAAACCCGACTTATAAAAATAAGGTTATCTGATGAATTTGAAACGGTCCATCATTCGACAAAAACTGAAAATAAAAATTGCGTGTGTATGTTGGTTTACTATTAATCCAATCGCTTCACTTTTATATCTTTAAACCAAATAGGAGCACCGGCGTGCTTTCCCTGGAAACCGATGTGGCCGTGCAGCGGAAGTGTTGCCATTGGGTTGCTGAGCCATGAAGGAATTTCTGAGCCATCAGGGTTGGTTTTGGCTGATGTGAATTTGCTCATATCACAGGTATTTACCAGCGTACCGTTAAGTACCACCCAAATTTTTCGCCCGATACATGTAATCGTATAATGATTCCATTTTCCAGGTCGGTACAGGGTTTTATCATGCGCAGCCTGGTGCCCAAATATGGCAGCGCATTGCCAGGTAGCAGGAGCTTTGCTCCATTCGTTGCTGTAGTCATCGGCTATTTGTATTTCAACAGAATGAGGGATCCAGTCTTTGATATCAGTAGCATGAACAATTACGCCGCTGTTGATTCCATCGGCATTCATGAAATCGAGATCAAGGACAAAATTGTCATACTCGTCTTTGCTCCAAAGTGCTTCGTCTTTGGTAGCGGTAAAAACGCCGGCACTGTCTTTCCAAACTCCTTTCGGGTAAATGGCATTGCTCAAATCACTTTTGAACATTGTTTTCCAGCCCGGAGCGGAAGTATCAGGATTGATGTATGCCGTGTCCTGCGCAAATAAATGTGTCGAAAGCAAACAAAAAATTGAAGCCGCTAACAATTTGAAGATCTTCATAAAGGAGAAATATTTAAGTGATAGTTTGGAAAAGATTCTCAAATGTAATTGTATTGCTTTAAAAATCAATACAAAAGAGATTTTTGCCTGCAACAAAACGGGCTCAGGAAATTACTTTTCACAAAAATAAAAATTAGCAAATTTTCTTCGATTACTGCCCGATTAGAAACAAAATTTAAGGCATGTTAACTTTCCGTTTCGCTCTTGCTAAGAACCTTAATTGACGTACCTTTGCACCCTCAAAAAATCCGGGTATAAAATCCCTCCAGGAAAAGATTAGTATGAATATCAGAAACATTGCAATTATTGCGCACGTTGACCATGGAAAAACCACGCTGGTGGATAAGATAATCCACAGCACAAATATTTTTCGTGAAAACCAGGAATCCGGTGAATTGATCATGGACAACAACGATCTTGAAAGAGAACGCGGCATTACCATTTTCAGTAAAAATATTTCTGTCACTTATAAAGGTGTAAAAATTAATGTAATTGACACGCCCGGCCACAGTGATTTTGGCGGAGAAGTAGAGCGGGTGCTTAAAATGGCAGATGGTGTTCTCTTGTTGGTTGACGCTTTTGAAGGACCAATGCCGCAAACACGTTTTGTGTTGCAAAAAGCACTTCAATTAGGCCTGAAACCAATTGTAGTTATCAATAAAGTTGACAAACCAAATTGCCGTCCAGATGAAGTTCACGATGCGGTTTTTGAATTGTTTTTTAATCTGGACGCTACTGAAGAACAACTTGATTTTACTACTATTTATGGTTCAAGCAAGCAAGGGTGGATGAATACTTCACTCGAACCAACTGATAATATTTTCCCTTTGCTCGATACCATTTTGGAAAAAGTGCCCGAGCCGGCTTCAGGAGAAGGAACATTACAAATGCAAATCACTTCGCTCGATTATTCTTCATTTTTGGGAAGAATTGCGATCGGGAAAGTTACAAGAGGCGTGATCAAGGAAAACCAACCACTTTCATTAATGAAATTGGATGGATCTGTAGCAAAGAGCCGTGTGAAAGAATTGTATGTTTTTGAAGGTTTGGGCAAGAAAAAAGTAGAAGAAGTGAAGGCCGGCGATATTTGTGCAGTTGTTGGAATTGATGGTTTTAATATTGGCGAAACGCTCGCCGATTTTGAAAATCCGGAAGCGTTGCCGGTTATTAGTGTAGACGAACCCACGATGAACATGCAGTTCAGCATCAACAATTCTCCTTTCTACGGTAAAGACGGAAAATTTGTTACTTCACGTCATTTGAAAGACAGGCTGGAAAAAGAATTGGAAAAGAACCTGGCTTTGCGCGTCAACGAAACTGACAGTGCTGATAGCTTTATGGTTTACGGACGTGGAATTTTGCATTTGAGCGTTTTGGTTGAAACCATGCGCCGCGAAGGTTATGAAATTACTATCGGGCAGCCGCAGGTTATTATTAAAGAAATTAATGGTGAGAAATGTGAGCCATATGAAAATCTCGTGGTGGATGTTCCTTCAGAATACAGTGGAAAAGTGATTGATTTGGTAACACAACGCAAAGGTGAAATGACCATAATGGAAAGCAAAGGTGAAATGCAACACCTCGAATTTGAAATTCCTTCGAGAGGATTGATCGGCTTGCGTTCAGCCATGCTCACAAATACAGCAGGTGAAGCTGTGATGGCGCACCGCTTTTTGGAATACAAGCCATGGAAAGGATTTATTCCCGGCCGCAACAACGGCGTACTGATCTCCAAAAATCAGGAAAAAACCACAGCTTACTCAATTGATAAATTGCAGGACCGCGGAAGATTTTTTGTTGACCCGGGTGAAGATGTTTATGTAGGTCAGATTATTGCTGAACACATTAAGCCGGGCGATTTGGTAGTAAATGCAACAGAAGCCAAAAAGCTGACCAACCACCGGGCAAGTGGCGCCGACGATGCTACACGCATTGCACCAAAAACATTGATGACTTTGGAAGAATGCATGGAATACATTCAGCAGGACGAGTGCATTGAAGTAACACCGAAAAACATCAGGATGAGAAAGGTAATTTTGAACGAAGACGAACGAAAAAAGTCGCAAAAAGCCCAAAAGGTAGAAGCTTGACAAACAATAAATGATATATTTTGAAAAGAATTTGAATCCGGCTTCACAAGGGCCGGATTTTTTTATTTACAACAATAAATAAAGAAAAAACGAGAATTCTTATTTTTCTGTTAACTAACAGTTGGAGCCGGTGGTTAAGATTCTGTTGGAAACTGTAATTCCATCTGGCTGAAAAGCTTTATTGCAAAGGATTTGATCGCAAAGAAAAGAAGTTGCCAATTGTAGAATCGAAGCATATTTTATTTTATTTAAAAAGTATTTAAAGATAATTTCAGCAGCATTTGCCTTGCAACGAAATATGGAATAAAAAGAATAATTTTAATAGGTTTCAACCTATCGCCTGCGGGCAAAATAAGTACTGAAAAAACGGACTAATAGATGGAAAATAAAGGTTTATACTCTCCGGAATTTGAACACGATGCATGTGGGATCGGCTTTGTTGCCAATATCAAAAGCAACAAAAGTCACCGGATCATTTCTGATGCGCTAACCATACTTGAAAATATGGAACACCGCGGCGCCTGCGGATGTGAAATGAATACCGGCGATGGTGCAGGCATTTTAATCCAGACGCCTCATGAATTCTTCTTCGATGAATGTTTAAAATTGGGTATCCATTTGCCTTCTTATGGCAAATATGGCGTTGGCGTTTTGTTCTTTCCAAAAGACATCCGTCTTCGTGAAGAATGCCGCGACATTTTTAATCGTTGTTCAGAAACTTTGGGATTGGAAGTGATGGGATACCGTCGGGTTCCGGTCAATTCAGAAGACATTGGTGCTTCTGCACTTTCTGTAGAACCTGAAATTGAACAGGTTTTTATCGCTTGCCCCGATCATATCAACAATCCTGATGAATTTGAACGCAAGCTTTTTGTATTAAGGAATTATGCTACAAAAACAATCAATAATACGGTTAAGAAAGATGCAATAGGGTTTTATGTAGCTTCACTTTCTTACAAAACAACTATTTATAAAGGACAACTTACAAGCACACAAGTACGTGGTTATTTCCCCGACCTGAGCAATAAAAAGATTGTTTCTGCTTTTGGATTGATCCATTCCCGTTTTGCCACCAACACTTTCCCTTCATGGAAACTGGCGCAACCTTTCCGGTACATTGCACATAATGGTGAGATCAATACACTGCAGGGAAATTTGAACTGGCTTCGCACCAGTGAAAAGAGTTTTGTGTCACAATTTTTTTCCAAGGAAGAAATGGAAATGTTGTTGCCCGTGGTTGACCAGGGACAATCCGACTCAGCCAGCCTTGACAACATGATCGAACTGTTGCATTTGTGCGGCCGTTCTTTGCCACACGTGATGATGATGCTGATACCTGAAGCATGGGATGGAAACGAACAAATGGATCCGGTAAAAAAAGCCTTTTACGAATTCCACGCTTCTTTCATGGAGCCTTGGGACGGACCTGCTTCGATTTCATTTACCGATGGAAAAGTGATTGGCGCTACATTGGACAGAAATGGTTTGCGCCCATCAAGATATTGCATCACAACTGATGACCGCGTGATCATGGCATCAGAAACCGGCGTTTTACCGGTTGATCCAAAAATGATCAGAGAAAAAGGAAGATTGCAGCCGGGAAAAATGTTTGTAGTGGATTTGGAGGAAGGAAGAATTATTAGCGACGAAGAAATAAAACAAAAGATTTGTTCGCAAAAGCCTTATGCCGAATGGCTCAATAAATACAAGATCCGTTTGGAAGAATTGCCTGCTCCACGCGTAATGTTCACGCATTTAGAGCACGACCAGATATTTAAGTACCAGAAAGCATTTGGCTATTCCAAAGAAGATTTGGACCTGATCATTTCACCCATGGCACTAACTGGGAAGGAGCCAATCGGTTCCATGGGTAATGATGTTCCGCTGGCCGTATTAAGCGATGAACCGCAACACCTGAGCAGTTATTTCAAACAACTTTTTGCGCAGGTGACGAATCCGCCAATCGACCCCATCAGGGAAAGACTGGTGATGTCACTTGCCACTTTCGTAGGAAATAACGGAAACCTGCTTGAGGATGATCCCTTATCATGTCACACGGTTGCCTTGAGGCATCCGGTACTTTCCAACACAGAACTGGAAAAGATCAGGAGCATCGATACAGGGATTTTCCAGGCGCATACTTTACAGACTTATTTCATGGCGGATGGCAAACCTGGTTCTCTTCAACGGGGTATTGAGCGTTTGTGCCGTTATGCTGCAGAAGCAGTAGAAGATGGTTTTGAAGTATTAATTTTAAGTGACAGGGCGATCGATTCTGAACATGCGGCTATTCCATCGCTGCTCGCCACATCTGCTGTACATCACCATTTGATCAAAAAAGGCTTGCGTGGGCAAGTTGGTTTGATCATAGAAGCCGGTGATGTGTGGGAAGTTCATCATTTTGCCTGCCTTATTGCTTTTGGTGCAACTGCTATCAATCCATATCTCGCGCTTTCTACCATTCGGGATTTAAGGATCCAGGGTAAGCTCGGAAATGAGTTGGATTCAAACGCACTGAAAAAGAATTATAAGAAAGCTGTTAACGACGGATTGTTGAAAGTCTTTTCCAAAATGGGCATTTCCACTTTCCAGTCTTACCAGGGAGCACAGATATTTGAAATTCTTGGTATCAATAAATCGGTAATTGATAAATACTTTATCGGTGCCACTTCACGCATTGAAGGAATGGGCCTTGATGAAATAGCGAAGGAAACCCTGGTAAAACACAAATTCGCTTTCAGCAGGAAAGAAATTCCACTTGATAACCTTACCGTTGGTGGAATTTATAAGTGGAGAAGAAAAGGTGAATTCCATTTGTTCAATCCGGTAACGATCCACTTGTTGCAGCATTCAACCAGAATGGGTGATTACAAGATATTTAAGAAATATTCAAAGGCAGTAAACGATCAAAGTGAAAAGGCGGTTACTTTAAGAAGTTTATTCTCTTTCAAAAAGAACCGGCCTTCCATCCCGATTGAAGAAGTGGAACCGGCTGAAAATATTTACAAAAGATTCGCCACCGGCGCCATGTCTTTCGGAAGTATTTCATGGGAAGCGCATACTTTGCTGGCCATCGCCATGAATCGTTTGGGCGGAAAAAGTAATACCGGCGAAGGAGGTGAAGACGAGATTCGTTATGAAACACTTCCAAACGGCGATTCCATGCGCAGTGCTATTAAACAAGTCGCGTCAGCAAGATTTGGTGTTACCAGCTGGTATCTAAGCGAAGCAGATGAATTACAAATAAAAATGGCGCAAGGCGCAAAACCGGGTGAAGGTGGACAATTGCCGGGCTTTAAAGTAGATGAATGGATCGGGAAAGTAAGGCATGCAACTCCCGGGGTTGGATTGATCTCGCCGCCGCCGCACCATGATATTTATTCTATTGAAGATCTTGCACAGTTGATCTTTGATTTGAAAAATGCCAACAGGAACGCAAGAATAAATGTAAAGCTGGTTTCAAAAGCTGGCGTGGGAACCATAGCCGCAGGGGTTGCAAAAGCAAAAGCAGATGTAATTCTTATTTCCGGTCATGACGGTGGAACCGGTGCTTCGCCGATAAGTTCGATAAAACATGCAGGTTTGCCATGGGAATTAGGTTTGGCTGAGACTCATCAAACTTTAGTAAAAAATAAATTGCGCAGCCGCGTAGTTGTCCAGGCGGATGGACAATTAAAAACCGGCCGTGATATTGCCATTGCCACTTTACTTGGTGCAGAAGAATGGGGTGTTGCCACCGCAGCGCTTATCGTTGAAGGTTGCATCATGATGCGCAAATGTCATTTGAATACCTGCCCGGTAGGTGTTGCTACGCAAGATCCTGAATTGCGCAAACGCTTTACCGGTGATGCAGATCATGTGGTAAATCTCTTTAAGTTTTTGACCCAGGAGCTTCGCGAAATAATGGCTGAATTGGGTTTCAGAACTGTGGATGAAATGGTGGGCCAGGCTGACTTTCTTGAAAAAAGAGAAAATGTAGATCATTGGAAATTCAGTAAATTGGATCTTTCTCCAATTTTATACAAAGAGCCGGCTCCAAAATATGTTGGCCTTTTCAAATGCGAAGAGCAGGATCACGGCTTAAGCGGCATTTTGGATTGGGAATTGTTGAAAATTGCACAACCTGCAATTGAAAATAAGAAGAAAGTAAAGGGCTCATTCAACATAATTAATACCGACCGAACTACCGGAACGCTTTTATCCAATGAGATCTCTAAAAAATACAAAGGTGCCGGGTTGCCCGACGATACAATTCATTTTAAATTCACCGGAACTGCCGGACAAAGTTTCGCCGCATTTAACACTCATGGAGTAACAATGGAACTGGAAGGCGATGCGAATGATTATTTTGGCAAAGGATTGAGCGGCGCCAAACTGATCATTTATCCTTCAAAAGATGCTGGTTTTGTGCCGGAAGAAAATATAATTATCGGCAACGTGGCTTTTTACGGAGCCACTTCAGGAGAAGCCTTTATCCGTGGAAAAGCAGGTGAACGTTTTTGTGTGCGCAATTCCGGGGCGAATGTAGTGGTTGAAGGCGTAGGAGATCATGGTTGTGAATATATGACTGGCGGCAATGCAGTTATTCTAGGTCCGACAGGAAGAAATTTTGCGGCTGGAATGAGCGGGGGAATTGCTTACGTTTACGACATCCATCACAATTTTGATGCACTTTGCAACAAGGAAATGGTGGACCTGGATGAGTTGGAAGATGATGATGAAAAATTCCTTCACGAAATGATTACCAAACAATACAACCTGACCGGAAGCTCCGTAGCCAAATTCATTTTAAATGATTTTGAAAACCAGTTGAAATCATTTGTAAAAGTATTTCCTAAGGATTACAAAAAGGTATTGTTAGCAAAAAGAGCAGGACAGGAAGTCAACATTAATAAATAACAAGTAACAAGAAAAATATAATGGAATGGGGAAAGTAACAGGCTTTTTAGAATTTTCTAGAGAACTACCCAAAAAAAGGCCCCCGGAAAAGAGGGTTAAAGATTTTAAGGAATTTGAAGAATTGTTTTCAGATGAAAAATTAAACGAGCAATCGGCTCGCTGCATGGATTGCGGTACTCCTTTTTGTCACGATGGATGCCCGTTAGGAAATTTGATCCCTGATTTTAATGATGCCGTTTATCGCAAGAACTGGGAAGAAGCTTACCAGGTGCTCACCTCAACGAATAATTTTCCTGAATTTACCGGACGCATTTGCCCTGCGCCTTGTGAATCGTCTTGCGTTTTAGGAATAAATCAACCAGCAGTAACAATAGAAGAAATCGAAAAACATATTATTGAGATTGCTTTTGAAAAAGGCCTGGTAAAAGCAAAGGTGCCGGCAGTGAGAACAGGAAAAAAAGTGGCTGTTATTGGCTCCGGACCTGCAGGATTGGCTGCGGCAGCGCAATTAAATTCAGCCGGCCATACGGTCACCATTTTTGAAAGAGATGATGAACCCGGTGGATTGCTGCGTTACGGTATACCGGATTTTAAACTCGAAAAATGGGTAGTGGAAAGAAGGATCAACCTGATGAAAGAAGAAGGTGTGGAAATTAAATGCAATGCCAATGTGGGCGTCAGCATTAGTATTAATGATCTCCTAAGGGAATATCATGCGATTATTTTGGCAGGTGGGTCTACCATTCCAAGAGATTTAAGTATTCCAGGTCGCGAACTAAAAGGAATTCATTTCGCAATGGATTTCCTGAAACAACAAAACAAAAGGGTAGCACACAAAGAAGTGAAAGAAGATGATATTCTTGCCAACGGCAAAAATGTTGTAGTAATCGGCGGAGGAGACACAGGAAGTGATTGTGTAGGAACTTCTAACCGTCAGAAAGCCGTTTCTGTTACTCAATTTGAACTAATGCCCAAACCTCCGGGAAGCCGCACTCCTTTTATGCCTTGGCCTACCTACCCGATGATCTTGAAAACTACAAGTTCACATGAGGAAGGTGCCAACAGGCATTGGGCAATTGCTACTAAAGAATTCATTGGCGACAAAAATGGAAATTTGAAAGCCCTGAAAATTGTTGATCTCGAATGGAAATTTACCGAAGAAAACAAACCTGCTCAATTTGTAGAAATTGCAGGGTCTGAAACAGAAATTCCTTGTGAACTGGCTTTGCTGGCAATGGGTTTCGTTCATCCGCAACATGAAGGATTGTTGAACCAGCTCGATCTTGAACTGGATGAAAGAGGAAATATCAAAGCATTAGAAAAGGAATTCAAAACGAATATTTCCAGGATATTCGCTGCTGGTGATATGCGGCGTGGACAATCTTTGGTTGTTTGGGCCATCTCCGAAGGAAGGGAATGTGCAAGAAAAGTTGATGAATTTTTGATGGGTAATTCGTTATTGCCTTCAAAGGATCAAAATATTCTTCACCAGGTGGCAAGTTGAATTTTTTCCAAAGCAATTTTTGTAGAAAATAAATCCGGTTTATTTGTGGGTTTACCGGAAACAATTACTCCACATTCTTTATAGTAAGTTGAAATTTGGTATTAAGGCTTACTTCAAAATTGTGTTCATTAAGAATTTGCAGGGCTGCATCATCTTCAAGTATTACCTGCGCAAGATGCATGGCCAATGTTGAGCCGCTGATCACATTTCCCACTTTTCCGCCGGAAAAATGGATTTTAAATTTGTAGCCGGCTTTTCTGCCCGTACCAGCTCTTTCAAAGTCAATACGATTCAGTTCAAGAACCTGGTCATCTTCACTAACTGATTTTTTCATTAATATCCTAATGACAGGCAAATATTTTTTCCAGATGTGATTATACATTTAGAAGTGCTTTTTGTTATGAAAGTGAATCCAACATCCGGAGATCAGACGCGTAAATATTTGAATAAAAGTTTAAAGCGTTAAGCGTTAAAATTAAAGGATTTTTTTATCACAAAAAACTTTTACGCTTTTATAGCTGTTTATCAACCCGAAAACACATTAAAAATTTAAAAGCAAAAAAGGTTCCACAATTACCAAAAAAAATCCCTCACAAAATGCGAGGGACCTCCTGATTAAAAACTACACACACTTATATTTATTGAAGAATAATTGACTAAATTGAGTAATAAAAAAATATTTTTAGATCGCTAAATAAATTTCTTTCTTTTTTTGTTCTTATTTTTTGTTATTTAGCAGGTGGTTAATTGTAGTTATTATATGGCGTAAAGAATCGGCCAAAGGATTACCGTGAAAGACAGTTGCATTTTGCCTTAATTTTGATACCGAAAAAAAGCACTCAGGCAAGGCAGCCATTCATATATTTGTACCCCGTGAAGCTCAACTATTCATTAAATTTGTTTTTGTCAACAACTTATTAAGGAATGGCATTTATCGATATTAAATTTCCTAAATCGTTTTACCGGGCTTTGCGCATTCCTATGAGTTCTACCAAAAGACAACAATTCAAAGTTTTGCAAAAGCTCTTAAAAAGAGCCCGGTTCACCGAATTTGGACAAAAATATCTTTTCGACCAGATCCTTTTGAGCAAACATCCTGCAAAGAGTTTTCAGAAAGTTGTCCCCACGTTCACTTATGAAAAAATTTACAAAGAGTGGTGGTGCAAGGCGCAGGAAGGCAAACCCGACGTTTGTTGGCCGGGAGCTATTAAATTTTTTGCATTGAGCAGCGGCACAAGCGAAGCTTCAAGCAAATACATACCAATCACCAAAGAATTAATCAGGGCAAATACTCTTACCAGTTTTAAGCAACTCATTAGTCTTGCATCTTATAACAACGTTCCCAAAAAATATGTTGGCAAAGGCTGGCTGATGCTTGGTGGAAGTACACATTTACAAAAAGCGGCCACTTATTATGCGGGCGATCTGAGTGGAATCCAGGCTAAAAATATTCCGTTCTGGTTCCAGGGAATGTATAAACCCGGTAGAAAAATTGCAAAAGTTGCGGACTGGTCTCAAAAGCTTGAGGAAATTGTTGAAAAAGCGCCTGAATGGGATATCGCTTTTTTAGTAGGCGTTCCGGCCTGGGTGCAGCTATGTGTTGAGAAAGTAATAGAACGATACCAGCTTAATAATATTCACGAAATATGGCCCAACCTGGCCTTTTATGTTCATGGTGGTGTAGCGCTTGAGCCTTATAAAAAAGGATTCAATAAATTGTTGGGCAAACCAATAACTTACATCGAAACCTATCTTGCCAGTGAAGGATTTCTTGCTTATCAAAACCGGCAAAATGCAAAAGGAATGAAATTGGCCACGAACAACAATATCTTTTTTGAGTTTGTGCCTTTCGACCAAAATAATTTTGATATTGATGGCAATATGGTTGAAAATCCTGAAACACTAATGGTGCATGAAGTTGAAAAGGGAAAGAATTACGCGATTTTGATCAGCACCAACGCGGGCACCTGGCGCTACCTGATTGGTGATACAGTACAGTTTGTGGATGTTGACAAATCTGAGATTGTGATCACCGGAAGAACCAAACATTTCCTCAGCCTTGTGGGTGAGCATTTAAGTGTTGATAATATGAACAAGGCAATAAACCTGGTAAGCGAAGAATTAAATATTTCGATAAGCGAATTCACGGTAGCCGGTATTCCTTACGGCGATTTTTTTGCACACCATTGGTTTATCGGAACAGATGATAAAGTAAATTCAGAAACCTTAAAGTTTCTGCTGGATAAAAAATTAAAAGAATTGAACGATGATTATGAGGTAGAAAGAAATCATGCGTTGAAAGAAATTATTGTAGATGTTTTGAGCGAAGAAACTTTTATGAGTTTTATGCGGTTAAAAGGCAAAGTCGGCGGCCAACATAAATTTCCACGTGTTTTAAAAGGTAAAATGCTCGACGAATGGAAGAAATTCCTGAAAGAGGCTAAAGTGTGAGTATATCTCTCCGGCAAAGCAACTTTAAATCGTTATTTTTATTTTACCGTTTTCTTATTCCTCATCAAACTTAAAATTCCTCCTTTATAAATGGTTGATGTTATTGAAGCAATACTCAAAGGATTAGCAATGGGATTATTGCTGGTAATATCTGTAGGACCTGTGATTTTCACCATCATCAAACAAAGCATCAACAACGGACGAGGCGGTGGATTCAGCTTTGTTTTTGGCGTTTGGGCCAGTGATCTCCTACTCGTTGTACTTAGTAATTTGTTTTCAGAACTTGTTACAACGCTGCTCGATTTTAAGATCCAGATCGGAATTGCCGGAAGCATTTTTTTGATGGCGATGGGCGTATTCTATATTTTCTTTAAAAAAGTGCACATCCATCCGGATGAAGACGTGAGCACACTAAAAACCAGTGATCATGCAAAAATAGTTTTGCAAGGATTTTTGTTGAATACTTTGAATCCTGCAGTGATCGCCTTTTGGCTAACTGCAGCTACAGCCATTGCTGTTTCGCACACAACCCGCGATCGCATCATTATCTTTGCAACAGCATTGATTTTGAATATGTCGGCAGATGTGGCAAAAGTGACGTTGGCAGGCAAATTGCGCAGCAAATTAACTGTAAGAAACATCCGGCTGATCAATAAAATATCAGGATTAATTCTTGTAATTTTTGGAACGGTCTTGCTTCTTGGCGTTTTGTTTTTTGTAAGAAAAATATAAATCTTATGCGGCTGTTGGTCTTATTATCCGTTGCCCTTTTTATGAGCGTCAGCTGTGCCGCCCAAAATGATCTGCTCATCCTTAAGAAGAACAACCGGACGATTCAATCTTTTTTTCCCGGAAGCGAAATGGATTTTTCAACTGCCTCCCGCTATTTTGAAGGAATGATCAGCGAAATTAAAAGAGATTCTGTTTTCCTCATTCAATATGATGTTCGCCATGTTTATGCACCTAATCTCGGCGTTTATGTTTTAGATACCATTTCGGCCTACCATTATGCTGTAGGTTGGAAAGATATAATTGCCATTGGAAAAGACAATCATAATTTCAACTGGAGCGCGTCTGGAGCAACACTTTTTGGCGGTGGCGTTTTGCTTACAACTGCTGGTTTAATAACGTGGATTTTCGCCAAACCCAACACCAGGTATTATGCGCGGCCCGCGCTTGTTATTGGTTCTGCTGTTCTTGGCGGAATTGGATATTTACTTTTAAAATCGGGCCACAAGTCAATGAAATTGGGAAAAAAATATACATTGCGGTACATAAAACTGAAATAGAAAAACTTTCCTTTTTTGAACAACAATAAGCCCTACTTTAGAAGACGAGGATTATTCAGGAGGCTTGGCCGCACGTTTTTAAAGATCATTTTATACGGATTTCTTCTTTCTATCCTGTACATCATTTTTTGCAAGTGGGTTAACCCACCGGTCACAATTACACAAATCAATAGTTTCATTACCGGCAAAGGTTTGAAGCGGGATTATATCAAGTATGATGAGATGGGATCAAATATTAAGCTCGCTGTAATGGCAGGTGAAGACCAATTATTTCCCGATCACAACGGATTTGATTTTAAAAGTATCCAAAAAGCGCTTAAACATAACCGCAAAAGCAAATCTTTACGAGGTGCAAGCACGATCAGTCAGCAGGTAGCCAAAAATGTTTTTCTTTGGCAACATGGCGGTTATTTCAGAAAAGGACTTGAAGTCTATTTCACCTTCATGATTGAAACCTTTTGGGGCAAAAAAAGAATTTTGGAAATGTACCTGAATGTTGCCCAAACAGGCCCGGGCGTCTTT
Organism: Ginsengibacter sp.; assembly: GCA_051960475.1. GTDB lineage: Bacteria > Bacteroidota > Bacteroidia > Chitinophagales > Chitinophagaceae > Ginsengibacter. Next base: position 19,140 of record JBQCEG010000136.1, on the reverse strand, counting down.
GGAGTAGAAGCAGCAGCGCAACACTATTTTAAAAAGCATGCCAACCAACTTTCGCGTAGCGAAGCTGCGATGATCGCTTCATGTCTTCCCAACCCGGTTTTGTTTACCATTCATCCAATGTCTCATCGTGTTGCTAACCGATATCCCTGGATCATGCGTCAAATGAATAATTTGCAAACAGATGAAGATATTAAGGAGTTGTTGAAGGAAAAATAGGAAAGGGGTAAAGCGACAATTATCGAATATTTTTATTTCCCGTATTCCTTAAAATTATAAACGGAGGCGCCTTTTTCCAATCCACTTTGTGTTTCATCATACTCGGGCCAATTGAAAAATTGCCAAGAATAAGATCCGGTTTACCGTCTCCATCAATATCGCCGGCATCCATTGTAAGCCATCGGCCCACTTCTGTTCCTTTTAAAGAGTAAGGTTTAAAATTGAGATTGCCGGTATTTTCAAAATAAACAAAACCTTCCTCAGGTTGCTTTTCATAATTGGCAAAAAATGAAATGGTGGCAATATCCAAATCTCCGTCGCCATCAAAATCTTTCGCTATGGCTTTGTAACAACCATCAATCGGGTAAAAGAATTTTTGTTTGAAATGGTTCGTTTTATCATTCATGAAAATATATACTCCATGATAAGGTTTTAATTCAACAGAATAATCCGCATTGTCACCACACGTGTATAAAATATCAGGATAACCGTCATGATTGAAATCATCCAGTTCAAAATAAGAAGAACCATAAATCGGTGGGAATTGCAGCACCTGCTCCTGGTCAAAATTGCCATTGCCCTTATTGGTAAATAAGAAAATTCCTTCATTTCCCTGGGCAAACAAAACCCACAGATCCGGCAATCCATCATGGTTATAATCCGTAACATATGCCTTTATTGCGCCCGGCACATCTCTTAAAACATGCTTTTTGAAGTGACCGTTCCCTTCATTCTCGAACCATGCTAATTCACCCGTCAGGTAACCAAATTCACAAACGAGATAATCTGGTTTTCCATCGTTATTCAGATCAGCGGTTGTGATCTGAACGGGTCGTTGCAGATCTTTTATCAAGGGAACAGAATCTTTCTCAAGCCTTCCATTCTTGTTTTGTTTAATGACTTCAGCTTTCCCAAATTTTCCATTATTAGGATTTAATACGCCGATATCACAGGCAAGCATACTATTTTTATTAAAGTCAATGTCCACCACCGGGCCATAAGTCTTGACAGAATCATCGATATGCAAATCTTTGTCCAGGAAAAACAATTCATTCTTTACTGCGTCACCAACAATCACAGAATAACGACTACCAGGGGGAAGGATCTTTAAGTAACTACTTGCGGAATTATTATAATCAACGGACGGATCTTCAATATTGAAAAGAGATAAACCTTCCTTTATTGGTTCAGTTCTTTTTTGGGGTGGCAAAGAATCGGGCGAAAGCGCTTCATAATAGTCTAAAATGCTTTGCCATTGCTTAAAATTTAAAACCGGGTGCGAAGGATAAAAATTGGCTCCAATTTCTATCTCTCTTGAACGGGGGTACGTTTGAAAGCCGTAATTAAAAATCCCCAATCTAGGCCCCATCTGTGGAAGTATTCCTTTTTCCCATGTTTTTGAATCAGCCAAAGAAGGATCGGGGAGTTTGTGACATGATTGGCAAAACATTGCCGCCATTTTTTTCCCATTGGCAATACTTTCATCCGATGTATTTTGATGTGTTCCGTTTTTCTTAAAACCGCTATTATTACAGGAAAACAAAAATACGGTTGAAGAAAAAACAACCAATATCACAGCAGAATTAATAAGTAATTTCCTATCCTTTTTCATTATTTTCAGAAGAGAGCCTTATAGTTTAGACATCCTCGTTTGGCCTTTATTGTTTTCTACTTGTACGGATACAACATTACTGTCAACCACAAGGAATCTGCCGGATTGGGACAGGAATGAAGAGCCATAATTCAGTTCATGCTTTTGTTGCCTTCCATCCTTGTATTTTAAAATAGCTGATTCGTCAAAAGGTAGCAAGGGAATAAAATTTACATGTCTTCTTAATTCGAAAAGTTTTATTGGACCTTTATTCTGACTTGCAGCTATGAGTAATTTTCCATTTTCCCCTTTCAGGCATACCAAGGCTTTTCCATCACCAGGAATATATATCCCGCTCTCGGCGATCGATAAAGGAGAAAAATTTCCTTTTCCATTGCCTTTCAACAGCAAACCGTTTAAGGCATCGTACCTTCCAAGGATCGGTTCTGTTCCATAATCATTGCCATTCAACAGGACATCGAGGTTTCCATCTCCATCATAATCTCCCACCGTTATGCCATTCAATACAGAAAACTGGGCCTCTTTAGGCAATGGAATTACAGTAAACCGACCTTTTCCGTCATTTCTTAATTCGACAGAAGAGAAATAATTTGCTTTAAGGTTCAATGCACCCTCCCGCTCATGAGGGGTAAATAATGAGTCCATTGTCGCTCCGGCAAAAGATTTATAATTGGTGAATCTTTTCCTTAATCCTGGCATTTCTCTCATTACCTCATCCCGCGATTCTACAGGAAATTCCAATTTGGCCGTATCCTTTTGCGAAACAGGAAGGAACATCGACAAAATAGCGTCATAGCTTCCATTGTTGTCAAAATCCTTTGCGAGAACGCTTACAGGATGTTTGTCGCTTGCCTTAAAATAAGAATTCAAACCCAAGTTCCCAACTATGTAATCAATATCCCCGTCATTATCAAAATCACCTGAAGCGATCGAATTCCACCAACCAATCTTATTACCAATTCCGGTTGATGAGGTCACGTTCTTAAAAACTCCCTTATCATTTTCCAGAAAAGTAATTGGCATCCATTCACCGGTTAGGATAAGATCAGGCCAGCCATCATTATTAAAGTCTGTAAATAAGGCATCCGTCACCATGCCGATGTTCTTCAACATAGGAGCCACCTCACCCGTGACGTCTGTAAATTTAACTTTTCCATTCTTACTATCATTTCTATAAATAAAGCTTGAAACCGGCTTTGGATAACTGCCGGGATCTACTCTTCCGGAGACAAACAGGTCAAGATCGCCATCTTTATCATAGTCTATTGCCCGAACGCATAATTTACTGGTGTGATTTTCCGGTAGTGCTGAAGTATCTTCCTTAAAATTCCCCTTTCCATCATTAATATATAATTTGTCCTGGTAAGAAGAGGAATTAGCAGCAGCCTGGAAACCGCCGCTTGCTATGTAAAGATCCGGATGGCCATCGCCATTTGCATCAAAAAGTAACATTCCTTCATCATGGCGGTTTTTATCAACAGTATCTTTAGCAGTCAACAAACTCTTTTGAATAAATTTTCCATTCGGTTGTTGCAAAAATTCCTGTGCAGATTTATTAATGGAGCCGCCACAAATGAAATCATCAAGCCCGTTCCCATCAATGTCGCCAACAGCAAGTGCAGGACTATATTCCGAAAACTTATGGGGTAATAACATTTGTTTATAAAAGTCAATAAAGTCTTTCGGATTATCCATATAATGGACATTCGAGGCCGATGTGACGTCTTTAAAAAGGGAAGTTGAATCGGTTACTTTAGTGTCAAACATATAATTTAAATGTGCGTCTTTTTCAAACACTTTTATTGTTTGATTCGCTTTTACATTCGTTAAAACCTGTTCTTTACCACTTTGCCATTTTACAATCACAGAATCAACAACCGAAACATTGCCCAAACCAAAATGCGGTTCAATTTGATCCGTTGATAGATAACCGCGATAAGGAGTTTGTTCATACACCTGTTGATGGCCTTTGTAATGCAACTCTATCCAGGCACCTAGACCGTTTATATTCAAAGAATCTCCATTTAATTTTACTGCAAGGTAATTCGGATGGTGCGCTTTATCGTCCATGGTTGTATTCTCATAAAGAAACGCTTCATCGTTGATGTTGTTGACGATCATGTCCACATCACCATCATTATCAAGATCTGCATAAGCTGCCCCATTTGAAAAAGAAGGCTTGGTGATTCCCCAGTCTGAACTTACGTTTGAAAAAGTAAGGTTACCGTTATTCCTGAATGCGTAATTAGCCAACTTGACCTGCGGGATTTGGTCAAGCATAAACGACATACTCGCCACTGTAGAGGTTTGCTGCCTGAAGCTTGTAAAATCATGGTCAGTTACATCACGTGGATAACCATTTGTAATGATGATATCCCGGTACCCATCATTATCAAAATCAGTAACAAGAGGAGTCCAACTCCAGTCTGTTTGAGAAATACCTGCATAAAAACCTATATCGCTGAAGATGGGATCACCCAAAGAATCATTTGGTAATGTTCTTGGTCCTTCATTTAACTGCAGGGTGTTTCTTACATATTGATACTGATAACCAAAACGTTCGTTATTAATGTAAGCCTGGTAACTGTTCGAGCTCATCATCATCTTCTTGCGATAATTGTCTTCCGGATTCATATCCAATTCTATCACATCAGATAACCCATCATTATTGATATCAATCACATCTTGCCCCATTCCGTTTGCGGATGTATGTTTAAAATAGGATGCTGATTTTTCAGTAAAGGTTCCATCATGATTGTTGATATACAATAGATCATTTGAAACAAAATCATTGGTTACAAAAATATCTTTCCACCCATCTTTATTAAAGTCGGCTATTGTGGCGCCATGCCCATATCCTTCAATAGTCAATCCGGCTTCCTTTGTTACATCATGAAAAACAGGATGCTTCAACTTTGGATCCCAATCATTCCGGAAAAGGCGCCCGGTACTTGGAAATGACCCATCCTTAATAATTGGGCGAAACACCGAGGGACTGTTTCCGGGTACTATTTGATTTACTGTAAGGTACATATCAAGATCTCCGTCATTATCATAGTCAAAAAACTCCGCCATTGTTGATGAAGTTGTATCATCAAGGCCATATTCTTTGGCCATTTCTTTAAATACAGGAACTCCATTCTTATCTAAACCCTGGTTCACGTACAAAAGGTTTCTTCTCTTCTCCGGATCGTTGTTCATGGTAACACTTAAATAAATGTCCATCCACCCATCGTTGTTAATGTCGATTACCGACACCCCTTTACTCCATCTTCCTTCTCCATCTACATTAGCTTCTTTGGTCACATCCCGGAACTTAAGATTTCCTTTGTTTAAATATAGTTTATTAGAAACCATATTGCCTACAAAATAGATGTCCTGTAAACCATCATTATTGAAATCTCCAATACCCACCCCTCCACCGTTATAGATATTAACCGAATTAAGAGGATTTAAAGAATCTGTTTCAACTATTTTATTATTAAAATGAATGCCGGAGTGGCTTGAAGAGACCAATCTGAAAAGTGTCTTTGACCGGTTACAGGAAATTATTGAAAGAACAATAAAAAGCGATAACAAAAGCCGCACAGATTTCATTTGAAATTGTTTAAAAACTTTGAACGGATATTAATTCGGGAATATTTAGCAGTTGAAGATAAGACTGATTTTCGTATTTATACGGAGGAAAAGAATCATCGTAAAAAAAAGCGGCAGGGAAATAATTATCCCTGCCGCTATTATTTAAAAGAGATTCTAATTAGTAACCAGGGTTCTGTGTTAAACGCACAGTTCCATCTGAATTCATGTTATCTATTTCACCTTGTGGAATAGGGAAATAATCATTCTTAGGAGATGTAAACTGCGCATTGGCTTTTAATGGACGTATGGTCTTTTCACGAGCATAGTAAGCGTTCAATACATCTGCTGCTATACCCCACCTTACCAGGTCAAAGAAACGGTGTCCTTCCATTGCCAGTTCCAATCTTTCTTCGAACTGAATGGCTTTCATTGCATTAGCTGCGGTGAAAGTAGCGGCGGTATAAAGACCAATTTTATAATCGTCAGCCATGGTAGTGTGGTCAGTATACATTGCGGTAGCAGCATTGTAATCGCTGTTCTTATAAACCCAGGTATCAGGATGATCCATAACCCTTGCACGAACCATGTTTACATAGTCCATTGCAGTTGGGACATCATTGTCCACCACAATTGCACATTCAGCAGCCCATAAAATAACTTCTGAGAAACGGATGATGTTCACGTTATTCGCAACCAATTCGGTAGGAGCCCAGTAAGCGCTTCCCACATCTGTGTACTGATCTTTCTGGGATGCAGCATACACATTTTTCTTAGGACTAAAGTGGCCATCATTTACAGGGTTCCTGATCCAGTCATCACCGGGATGAGGACCCCAATCCAGGTAAGGAATTCCTTTTCTTCCCATGGTCCAGTCAATCCTTGGATCAAGCGGTCCGGTGTAAGGAGAAGTAGGGGCACTTACCCAGTTTCCTGTGTACCAGCTATCTAATAAAGGCAATCCATTTGCATCTACCTTATAGGCATTTGCCAGGTCTTGGGAAGGGTTATAAAAACCGCAACAAGCACCGGGACCGGCATTGTATGGGAAATTTAAGATATCACCGTAGTTACCATTTGGCTCACCATTCCATGTAACGGAAGAACCGTCCTGTACAGAAGTTTGTGCAGCGAAAACGGATTCAGCACTGTTCTTTTGAGCAGGATTGAAATTAGAATAAAAATTGTCAAGAAGTGCATAGTGAGTACCACCTGATGTCTTTCCATTAGCTATAATATCTTTTAACAATGGATAAGCTTGGGCCTCTTTATGTTCAAACATATACGCTTTTGCCAGCATTGCTTTGGCTGCCCATACGTTTGCCCTTCCAGGCTCACCGGGCCATGTTTCCGGCAAATTCGCTACTGCATAGTTGAGGTCATCTTCCAGTTTGCTCCAGACAGCTGCCTGATCTGAATTAGAAACATCTGTGTGTTCAGGATCAACTGTTTCATCAGCATAAATAATATTACCATATACCAACTTCAACTCCAGGTGATAATAGGCTCTCAGGAATCGTGCCTGAGCTGTAATTTGGGTAGCTTCGTCTGCTGGTATGTCAGTTGCCAATGCAAGCGTTCTGAGTACGTCATTACAACGTTGTGCTCCCGCATACATGGTTGCCCATTTGGAAGGAATGATATCATTAGTGGGCGTCATGGATGTCCATTGCTCAAAAGCCTGCAAGCCTGAAATATCTGTTGGGTCAGAGCCCTTATAAGCATCATCTGCTGCTACGCCTCCAAAAGTCCAGTTGGAAGCACCTGAAGCAAAGCCGTCACCTGGTGCACCTTCACCGTCAACCAGCGAATAAGCACCGATCAACAAACCTTGCACACCGGCTTCTGAGGCCATGATCTGAGGATTAAGCGTTCCTAAAGGTGGTTTGTCCAGGAAGCTCTTTTTACAAGCGGCAACTACTATTAATACCACCAGCAGTGCCGAAATTAAAAACTTATATTGTATCTTTTTCATATTAAGAAATTAAAAGAATTAAAAATTAAGGTTTATACCGAAAATATATGCAGGTGTATGGGGATAGTTACCCTGGTCAATTCCAAATCCCAGGTAATATCCACCCTGTCCACCACCATTATTACCACTCGCACTCTGTAATTCCGGATCAAGTCCTTTGTACTTGGTAATGGTAAACATGTTGGTAGATTGAACATATATGCGCAGGCGGTCAATCCCAATATGCGAAAGCAAACTTTCAGGGAAGGTATAACCAATCTGCATTTGCTTGTTCTTCAGGTAAGAACCTTTGCTTATGAAGTAAGTATTTACTACACCATCTGTACTGAAACCACCGGTAGTACTTAATTTAGGAATACTTGTATTCGTATTGGTTGGCGTCCACGAATTCAAAGCTACTTCTCTTCTCATAGCTCCTTTGAAGAAATCAGGGAAATCGGTAAAGTACAAATCATTATTGAAGATGTCGTTGCCATAAGACCCAAAGAAGAAGGTAGAGAAATCAAAGTTCTTATAAGTTAGTGCGATATTTAAACCATAAGTGAACTTCGGATTAGGATTACCTATAAAGGTCCTGTCATTTGCATCAATTTTACCGTCCCCGTTGACGTCTTTGTATTTGAAGAATCCCGGGGCAGCATCTTGCTGGGTTGGTGATTTGCTTACATCATCAGCACTTTGGAAAAGGCCGATCACCTGGTAACCATAAAATTCTCCAACAGGATGGCCTACCTGGTTTCTTTGGATAACCACATTTCTCACAGTCGGACCAGGGAAGTAATCAGCACCAGGAATACTTACAATCTTGTTATTATAAGAAGTAAATGTACCGGTAATGTCAAACTTAAGGTCCTTGCCTACTGAACCATGATAAGTAACATTTCCATCAATACCGGTATTCTGCATATCCCCCACGTTAATTTGTGGAAGGTTCGCATCACCCGTAAAGATCCTGTCATACATAAATCCTGTGGCACCAAATAATAACCCGCTAATTTTCTTCTTATACCAGTCGATCGTGAAATCAATTTTATTGTTCAGGATAGTCGCGTCAAGTCCAACGTTTGAAATAATATCCCCTTCCCAGGTTGTATTAGGATTTCCGAGATTGGCTTTATAAAACCCTACCAGAGGAGTAGTGCTATTTCCTTGCAAATCATAATAAGAACGGCCGGCATCAGTACCATATAGATTAAAAGGGTTCGTAGAACCAACATTTTGCGTGTTACCCATTTTCCCCCAACTATAACGAAGTTTTAAGTCATTAACAAACGTAACAGCCTTAAAGAAGTTTTCCTGTGAAATCCTCCATGCGGCAGATACTGATGGGAAATAACCAGTTCTAACACTATCGAGGAAAACTGATGACTGATCTCTTCTCAACGTTGCGCTGACCAAATATCTGTCTTTATAAGAATATTTAACCTGACCGAATTGAGACCATAAAGAGCTTTGATAGGCATAGCCTGAATTGTTTGCACCTGCTGTTGGACCTGAATTAATTACCCAGTAATTGGGATCTTCAGAAAAATAAGGCCCCCTGTCTGCCTGGATACCTCTTCCATTTGAAGCAACAGCCTCAGTACCAACCAGCACGTTTACACTATGATCACCAAACAATTTATTAAATTGTAAGGTGTTGGTCCATGTCCAGTTGACATCATAACTGCTTCCTTCATGAAATGAATTAGAACCGGTATTACCTTCCGCATTTTCGTAGGCGACATAATTAAAGTAGTAATAATGGTTGTTGCTAAGCGAACCGCCAAAACTTGTATGGGCAGTAAAGTTTTTCAGGAAATCAACATCAGCAAATACATTTCCCTGAGTCTGCCAGTTATTTCCGGCATTATCTTTACCCCTGTATATATTGGCAAACACGTTTTGCGCGTTACCCAGATCCTGGGATTTCGTGCCTGCAAAATTACCCATGATATCGTAAACAGGAATGATAGGATCTTCACGGAATCCCATGCTGAAAGGGCTACCTTCCTGTTGGTTATTAACCGTAGGATTTTTCTTATAAAATAAATAGGCATTTTCACCTATCCTTATGTGGTTAGCCACGTTAAACTGTGTATTTGCCCTGATTGAATATCTTTCAAGATATTGATACTTTAGAATACCCTGTTGATTGAGGTAACCAAAATCTATATAATAGGAACTCTTATCAGAGCCGGAGCTTACGGATAGATCGTGATTCTGCACAGGTGCGTTCCTTGTTATTTGCTTATACCAGTTTGTTCCCGCTTTATTTGCCTTTGTTATCTGGTAGGTATTAATGTCGTACAACTTTGGATCCACAACTGAATCAGCCGGACAATTACAAAGAGTGTAACCGTATGGAGTTATATAGTCAGGTACAACCGGGGTTGCGCCACTTCCATATTGTTTACTGCTGGGATTTGCAATTCCGGAATTCTTTTGCTGAAGCCATATTGCATTTGCTTCTTCCTGCGGACTTGCCATATCCCATCCTTTGCCAGGAGTGGTACTACCGTAATAACCATTATAAGTTATCTTGGCCTTACCGGTCTTACCTTTTTTGGTGGTTATGATAATAACACCATTTGAACCTGCTACCCCATAAATTGCAGCAGATGCATCTTTCAATACCTGGACAGAAGCGATGTCATTAACGTTAATATCAGTTAATTCACCTCTCACTCCATCGATAATAACCAGCGGCTGGTTGCTACCAAAACCGGTGATACCACGAATGCGGATATCACTATTGGCTCCCGGCTGGCCTGAAGTAATGATGTTCAGCCCTGATGCACGTCCTTGTAAGGCCGCTTCACCTGTACCTGCCGGCATTTTTTGCATTTCACCAACGTTAACTACAGAAACCGCACCGGTCAGGTCTTTCTTCTTTTCAGAAGTGTAACCTGTAACGACGATCTCGTTCAAATTGGTGGCTGTTGATGTAAGAGTAACGGTTACATTGTTCTGACCGGCAATAGAAACATCCTGTGTTTCATAGCCTACGTAACTCACCCTTAATGTTTTTGCGCTTGCGGGAACGTTAATTGAGAAAGTTCCATCTGCGCCCGTAGTTTCCCCTGTCTTTTGACCCACAACTACAACAGAAGCCCCTGTTAAAGGAGTACCATCATTTGAAATGACAGACCCTGTAACTGTCCGTTGCTGCGCCATTGACTGAAGAAAACAAAATAGCATGAAGAGGCTGCTAAGCAGTATTCTTTTTTTCATAATCAAGTAATTAGGTTATTGTTAAAGTTTAATTAAAGCTCAATTTACATTCTTTTTTTAACAAACAAACAAATTTTTGTAACAAATTTGTCAAATCGGGTAAATATTTTTAGCAATAGGCAAAAAACCCTAAAATTATTCCAATATTCCCATATTATTATTAAAATTTATAATTTTTGTCTCGCTGATTCTGTATGAGTCGTGTCCAATTATCGTGTAATTTGTACACATACCGATTTTACCGTTTGAATTGACAAAATATTCACTTTTTAATCTAATTCCCTCTCTTTTTTGCTAGAAAAACGCAATTAAATTTTTAGCTGAAATAAAAGTTAAATATTTAACCAAAGGTTTGGATTTTTAAAAACTTTATAAAAGGGAACAGTAAACAAATAATTATTGCAATTTTATATTCAGGGAATAAAAAAAAGAAGTGGCCGCAAAACCACTTCTTCTAAAATACTTTTCAGTAATTACTATATCTTATAATCAGTCCATTTCTCAGTAGAGTTTCCGGAAGCCACCACATTTTCAATAAAAGCCATTCCGCGAACTCCATCTTCTATTCCCGGGAAGTCAAGCATTTCCTTTGTCGGTTCTGTACCTTCAATCTTTGCCATGAGTGTGTGGGCAAAATTCCTGTAGATATTTGCAAATGCTTCCAGGTATCCTTCCGGGTGCCCGGCAGGTGTGCGGCAATTCTTTATTTCAAAGCTGGTTGCACCCGGTGCATTCGATCCCGCCCTGTAAACCTGCATTGGTTTGTCGAGCCACTTTACCCATAAAGTGTTAGGTTCTTGCTCAGCCCATTCGAGTCCTCCGTTTTCGCCATAGATGCGGATCTTCAAATTATTTTCTTCACCGGCGGCCACTTGTGAGGCCATCAATACTCCTGGTACATTATCATTAAATCTCAGCAACACATTACCATCATCATCCAAAGCACGGCCTTCAACCAATATATTCAGATCTGCACAAAGTTTGGTGATTTGCAAACCGGAAATGTATTCAGCAAGATGTGCGGCGTGTGTACCAATATCGCCCATCGCACCGGCTTTCCCTGATTTCTTGGGGTCAGTGCGCCATGAAGCCTGTGCATTTCCTTCCCTTTCTGACAAGCGGCTGAGCCAGCCCTGGTTGTATTCAACTATGATCTTCCTGATCTTTCCCAACTCCCCATTTTTCACCATTTCACGTGCCTGCTTTACCATCGGAAATCCTGAATAGGTATGGGTAAGGCATAAGGTCAAACCGCTTTCTTCGAGTTTCTTTTTTAAATCCTTCGCCTCCTGCAATGTAAATGTCATCGGTTTTTCCACCACCACATTAAAGCCATGATCAAGCGCCATGGCAGCAGGAGCGTAGTGGGCAAAATTGGGCGTTACGATCGTAATGAAATCGATCCGCTTGTCTGCCGGCATCTCACTTTCTTTCTTGATCATATCTTCAAAAGAAAGATACGTCCTGTCTTCCGGCAAAAACAATTCTTTTCCTGATTCTTTTGCTATCTCAGGATTGATACTTAAGGCGCCACAACTCAATTCTATCAAACCATCCATATTTGCGGCAATTCTATGGATCGCACCAATAAACGCATCTTTTCCGCCGCCTACCATTCCCATTCGTAGTTTTCTCATGTCAATACAATTTTAAGGTTATAATAAGTTTGTACAGTCGATTGAAAAGTTTCTTTAGCTAAAGCTAATACATTCTTTCAACTCTTTTTCTGTATAGGCCAGGTTGTGTTTTTTCAATACATCTGCAGGTACGCCATTCCATTGGTTAGGTGTGTTGCCCATATATCCAACATCCTTTACTCCAATTTGAGAAGTGTAAAAACCTGTGGCCGTAAGGTTGCGCATCAGGTTAAAAAAGTTTACGCCCTGCTTCATTTCAGGCTTCGCCTTTTTGGGCCATGCTATTTCATCCACCATTTCCATTTGCTGCTGGTGATTGCAATCTGCGAAAGAGTGACCGTACCTGTTGAGGCATTGCATGTCAAGCCACTGAAGTCCGCCACGCATGGGCACCTGGTGGTCAGGCTGATCTTTCACTATAAACTCTATAAAGTCAGGAACTTTAGCATCTGAAGCACTTCCGCTCACATCATCTTTTGGAATAATGATATCCCCAAGTATGGTGATGGTTTTCATTTCGTGAGGTGTGAAAAAAGTATATCCATTCACCTCGTCCAGGTGTTTCACTTCTTCTTTCATCAGGCCCGGATGCTTTTCGGCAGTCTTGTCCGGCGCCTTTTTCAAAACTTCTTTCTTGTTGGAAGTTTCACACGCTTCCAATAAAAAACCTGAGGACACGGTTCCCAGAACCATTACTTTCAGTGATTTTCTTCTGTCCATTTTAAAGTTATAAGTTATGAGTTATAAGTTTTTTCCGACCATTAATCATTATTCATTGTTCATTATTCATTGATCATTGTTCATTGACCATTCACCATCGACTAAATCTCATTTTTCTTCAACTGGTCAACAATGTATTCAGATGTGCGCATTGACAAGGCAAGAATTGTCCAGGTAATATTTTTATCACCCTGCGAAACAAATTGCCCTCCATCCACATTGAACAAATTTTTACATTCATGTGCCTGCGCATATTTGTTCAATGCAGAAGTTTTAGGGTCATTGCCCATCCGGATAGTTCCTGCTTCATGAATAATATTTCCAGGGGCATGCAATCCATAATTATTTTCCGGTCCGTCATCATCACCCCAAATTGAAACTGCTCCCATTGAATGCAAAATGCTCGCAAATGTTTCCTTCATGTGCTTCGCCTGCTTGATCTCATAATCAGAATATTTCGTATGAAAGCGCAACACCGGGATTCCATACACATCCACTGTATCCGGATCAATTTCACAATAATTGTCGTACCGTGCAACAGCTTCTCCCCGGCCTGCCATACCAACGTGCGAGCCGAAGAAAAAGCGATAATCTTCTTTTAATGAAGCGCCATAGCCCCCGGCTTCTTTTTGTTTGCCTTTGACTTTATAAGTTCCGTTCAGGTTTTCGATGCCCCATTGGAAACCATATAACGGCATACCAAAACCTCCACCATATTCAATATGGTAACCACGCGGGAAATCCAGCTTTTTGTTATCCAGCCACCAAGGCGTGTACACGTGCATTCCGCCAACGCCATCTTCATTGTAACGTTTACGGTCAAATAATTCCGGAATAACACCACCCATATCGGCCCCGGTGGAATCATGCAAATAATGACCTACCACATTGCTTCCATTCGCTAAACCGTTTTGATGACGCGGCGATTTTGAATTCAGCAAAAGCCTTGCAGATTCGCAGGTACTTGCGCCAAGGATTACCGTGCGGCCCATCACCTGGTATTCCTGCATGTCAGTCTTGTCCACGTATGAAACACCGGTAGCAAGCCCTTCCTTATTGGTCAGAATTTCGCGCGCCATTGCATTCACCACCAAATCAACATTTCCAGTTGCAAGTGCCGGAAGCACCAAAGCAGAAGAAGAAGAAAAGTCGGCAAATATTTTACAACTGCGGCCACATTGCGCACAATAAAAACACTGTCCGCGCGAATCATTTATTTTTTTGGTAAGAATAGAAAGCCTTGAAGGAATAACCGGAATTCCAATACCGGTTGCCGCTTTCTTGATCATCAGTTCGTGCAATCTCGGTTTTGGCGGCGGAAGAAAAATTCCATCAGGTGCATCTACCAAACCTTCGTTGGTGCCAAAAACACCAAGCAGTTTGTCTATCTTATCATAGTAAGGTTTTACATCGTCATAACTTATTGGCCAGTCATCACCGAGGCCATCAATACTTTTATGCTTAAAATCTTTGGGGCCAAACCGAAGAGAAATTCTTCCCCAGTGATTGGTACGTCCGCCCACCATTCTTGCGCGCCACCATTCCCAGTTGGAATCTTTGGCATTCGTGTAGGGTTCACCATCGATATGCCATCCCCAGTAACAGCCATCAAAATCTCCGAAAGGACGAAACTTAGTGCTGGCGCCTCTTCGCGGCGATTCCCATGGATTCTCTAATTGCTTGGAATCTACCGCCGGATTATAATTGGGCCCTGCTTCGAGCAAGCAAACTTTTAATCCTGCCTTTGATAAAACGTAAGCCGCCATTCCGCCGCCGGCACCTGAGCCGATGATAATTGCGTCGTATTTTTTTGGCTGAACTTTGATCTGAAAATCTCCCATACCTGTTAACTGGATTTTAAAAATGAGGCATGAAAGTAGGAATTCTTGATTAAAATAAAAGTGATTTTTTTGCCGCCGAACGAAAATGACGGTTTGTTTACTAAAAAAGAAAATTGAAACGAAGTGATTTTGTTGGTTCACTGTCTCATTTAAAAAATGAATTTCCATTGAATGATCACGAAACTCAAATGCAATTATTGTGGTATAACGGTTATGATTACACGAAGCAGCAGAAAACCAACTTTTGTTGTGAATATATCTGTTAGGAAAGCTGCGTCACTAAAATAAATTACTTCTTTGCCCACTCCGAAAGGCGATCTCCTGCATCTGGGATGAACATAGTTTGATTAAAAGCTAGCTAAACTTTTAACTTTTTTAAGTACATTTATATTAAGAAAGATTCTCAAATTATAAATTACAAAGCTGTATGGCTAAAATATTTGCCATCTGCCTTTTACTGACTTGCTTTTCAATAAGAGTTAAGGGGGATCATATTGCGGGCGGAGATATTTATTATACCTGTATTCGAAACCAGGACGGAACCTTTACTTATAATGTAACTTTTAAATTATACAAAAGATGTGCGAGTTCCACCGAAATTAAAAACCCTACAACCGTTTCTGTTTTTGAAAAAGGTTCCTATAAACGAATAACGGATATAAGTGTGAAAATTTCTTCTATTGAAAATCTTCAGCTAACGAACATAGACCCTTGTATTTCCTATCCCCCGGATGTTTGTTTCCAGGTGATTTATTATAAATTTAGCGTGGCGCTGCCGGAATCTGACAGCGGTTATATAATCGCAACAGAGGCTAACAACCGGATAAATGGTTTTGCCAATGTTTTAGGAGGCCCGGGGGCCACTTATACAGCTGAGATTCCTGCCAGCCCGAACGCGCAAAACAACAGTGCGGTATTTAGCGGAAATGACCTGGTAATCGTTTGCGCCAATTATAAGTTCAGTTACGACTTTGGCGCACAGGATGCAGATGGTGATCAGCTTCGTTATTCTTTTTGCACCGCTTATGACAGCAAAAGCGGCGGTAATGAAGATGTTCCTGTAAAACAACCACCATTTGCCCCTGTTTTTTATGGAAATGGCTTTAATGCAGATTCACCAATGGGGATTACGGCGACTTTAAATCAAGAAACCGGTGTTTTATCGGGCATAGCACCGGCGGCAGGTTTCTACCTCGTGGCGGTTTGCGTGCAGGAAATAAGAAAGGGCGTCGTGATCGCTACCCAACGTAAAGACATACAGATACGTGTTGCCCCATGCATAATAGCATCGGCTAGCTTGTTACCTGAATACCTGCTGTGTAAAAATTCACACGCAATACATTTAACCAATCTTACACCTTCGCCTGTAATAAACAAATGGCAGTGGGAGCTGAGCAACAGTTCCGGGGCAGTGGTTTACACGTCATCGAAAGAAAGTATCGATTATAATTTCCCGGATACGGGCATGTATAAAATAAAACTGGTGATCAACCAGGGTGAAAAATGCGAGGACTCGGCCTTTTCCATTGCGAGGGTTTACCCGGGCCTTAATGCCAATTTTGATTATGCCGGCAGTTGTTTTATGAAACCATTTATGTTCACTGATAAGTCCGCTTCAGTTAGCGGTAACGTAACGGCATGGCATTGGCTGTTTGGGCCGGGTGATACGTCTGATTTTCAAAATCCTGAGTATACTTACTCATCAGCAGGCTTTAATAATGTTCAACTGATTGCAACTAATAATTGGGGCTGCAAGGATACAGTTGTGAAGGTGGTTACAGTTATTGATGCACAGCCGATAAGCCTTGGTTTTCGTGATACACTTATCTGTAAAGGTGATTCTCTAAATTTAAACGCAAACGGACAGGGAAGTTTTAGCTGGAGTCCCGATACCGATATTGACAACAGCACGATACCGACGCCTGTGGTTGCCCCGGATTCAACAACGATCTACAAAGTACATATCGATAACGACGGTTGTACGAATAACGACAGTGTTTTGGTAAGAGTTGCTGATCATATCGATTTGAACATTATGAACGACACTGCTATCTGCAGCGGCGATACCATACAACTTAGAACCAGGTCAAATGCAATAACCTTTAAATGGTCGCCATCGGCACAAGTAATAGATCCTTATTCGCAAGATCCGCTGGTTGTAACCAACACTTCTACGATCTACACCATTAAGGCTCAACTGGGAGCGTGTCTTGATTCTGCAACAGTTTTGGTAAAAGCGATGCCCGATCCCTCGGCAAATGCAGGAAACGACACCACTATCTGCTATAATACCTCTGCTCAACTACATGCTAGTATTTCCGGAAGCACTTTTACCTGGTCGCCTTCAACAGGTCTTGATGATGCAAGTAAAATAAACCCGGTTGCTTCCCCGGTGCAAACAACATCTTATGTTTTATCCGTTACCGATAGTTTGGGTTGTCCAAAGGTTAGTAATGATACAGTGACTGTAAAAGTATTGCCTCTGGTTGAAGCGTTTGCGGGGAAAGACACCTCAGTAACTGTCGGGCAGCCAGTTCAATTAAATGCTTCGGGAGGAACTACTTATCTGTGGGAACCGGCAACAGGCCTGTCTTCAACCGATGTGGCAAACCCCATAGCCATTTATAACCAGGCTTTCGACTCGATTAGATATGAAGTAGTCGTGTCTAACGAAGCCCATTGCCGTGATTCTGCTTTTGTAACAGTCAAGGTGTTTAATAGCCCTAAACCTGTAATTTTTGTTCCTTCAGCTTTTACTCCAAATGGTGATGGATTAAATGATTTTTTTCACCCTGTTGTTGAGGGAATGAAACAAATCATTATGTTTCATGTATATAATCGCTGGGGCAAATTGGTATTCAGTGCCGGAAATACCAATACCAAATGGGACGGCACTTTTCAAGGAAGGCCGCAGCCACAGGATGTATATGTATGGACGTTAAAGGCAATCGATTATCAGGGAACCATATCCTTTCAAAAAGGAATTGTCACATTGGTCAGGTGAATATCAGGTGTGATCATTAGTACTGTTGGAAAGGGCATCTTTTTTTATTTTCAGAAGAAGAACATAACGGCCATGCTTACACTCAATTCATTTGCGCGCCTGTTCGGAGCATGATGGGTGAACCTGAAAGGAGATTGTTGCATTCCAAATCAACAATTCCCCTGTATAAACACTATTAGCAGCATTGCTTTCATCTGCGCTCAAAAACCCAAGCCAGGTGTGTGCACTGCCTTTCGCAGGACCTGTTTCCAATATGGCCATTTCATCTTTCCTTTCCGCATCACTGAATGCAAAAACGGCGTGTTTGATTTCCGGAAACCAGGCTACCAAAATAACTTTGTCATCTTTCTTTGCCGTGCCGTCACCGGCATTATTGGTCCAGGTGAATGCGATATTGCCCTCATCATGCACGTATGATTCAGCATAGTCAACGGGTGCTATAGGGCCTTTTGATATCAACACTTTGGGCCACGCAATCGCTACAGCAGGATTCGTCACGATGGCAAGGTTCATGATCGAGCTGGTAACCCTGTTGTATCCCGAGCCGGTGTGCCCGTATGCCGGGAAAGATTTATTAAAAAACCCGGTGCCCGAAAAAGCATGGGTAAATTCGTTGCATATTCTAATTTTTTCACGCTGTATTTTCCTGGCAGGCGTTTCTATTTTGTTTTTCCTGGTGCTGCCTTTACTGCGCGTGATGTTTTGTCCAAACCTCATGTAGCTGACCACAGTACCGGTTGTGCCAGTTACTTCGCCAATTATACCATTTGGAAGAATTCCCATCGTTAATTAGTTTAGATGTTATCACTTATTGTTTTTGCAGGGATTGCTCCCGGTATATAACGTTAAAACATTTAATATATTGTGTATTTTCGTCGATAGTCAGATCGAAGGTATAACGACGGGATATCGAAGGGGTATCGCAGGGGATACGGCAAAGGCCCCTTTCAAACAGCTTGCAGGATGCTGGATTCCTGCAATTTAGGTTTTTAAGGAGTGATGCTTTTTGATTATCAATTATTCGATTAATGAATTATTGCTCCTGTTCCCAGCTACGTCACTTCAGAAATCCCGGGGTTTGATTTAAGATAAGATTACAGTGCGATGAGTCGTCTATCGGGGTTGCTCTTCTGAGACCAAAATCATCTTACCATTATTGCGAATGCTGTAAAGTCTATTCAGTATTATCATAAATACTGTAAAGCTCATCCAGGATTACCTGTCTCATTACTAAAATCACTTTACATATTTAGGTAATAAGTATGTATAATTGATCTTTAAATATGAACACACACAAACAGGGAAGGGCTCCCATTTACGACAATGGCTTGAAAATAGCTATAGCC
>JBQCEG010000135.1:0-33464 GCA_051960475.1 Ginsengibacter sp. | reverse complement strand
TTGGCATTACCCAATTGATGAATTTGAAAATTCCGTAGGAAACAGAAAAACTGTAGGCAATTACGATTCCCAGGCCTTTGAGTTGTGTGAAAAAGAATGCTGGATTTCCATAAAACAACCCGTTATTTCCTGTGGCGTTTACCGTTTTTGTTGCGAAAATTCCGGTAAGAATCATTCCTACAATACCACCAATACCATGACAAGGGAAAACATCCAAAGTATCATCCAATGGCGATTTTGATTTGTAATAAACGGCAAGATTAGAAATAATTGAAGCTACAACGCCTATAAAAATACTTTGGGGAATGGCTACAAATCCGGAAGCAGGAGTAATGGCAACTAAACCTACAACTGCGCCGATACAAAATCCCAGGACAGAAGGCTTTTTGCCCCTCAGTACATCGAAGAACATCCATGATAAACCAGCAGCAGCGGCTGCTGTGTTCGTTGTGGCAAAAGCAGATACTGCCAGTGAATTAGCAGCAAGTGCAGATCCGGCATTGAAACCAAACCAACCAAACCAAAGTAAACCGGTGCCAATGAGAACATAAGGAATATTCGCTGGAGGAATTTCTTTGTGTTCCAAATGAACTTTTCTTCTTTTTAAAACCATTGCACCTGCCAGCGCAGCGCAACCGGCAGAAATATGTACAACTGTTCCACCGGCAAAATCGAGAACGCCCATCTTAAATAAAAATCCATTCGGATTCCATGTCCAGTGAGCGATAGGCGCATACACCAACAAACTGAACATTACAATAAATAGGATGTACGAAGAAAAACGGGTTCTTTCAGCCACCGCACCTACAACTAGGCTCGGTGTGATTATAGCAAACATTAATTGGAACAAAGCAAATAATAAAAGCGGAACTGTGGGGGCCAGGCTCCAGGGAGCGCCGGATGCAACTCCTTTAAAAAACAAATGCGAAAGTGGATTTCCTATGAATCCACCAATTGAAGTACCAAATGCTAAACTGTATCCTACAGTGATCCAAAGAACACTAACAATTCCCGCCGCTACAAAACTTTTGATCATTGTAGATAAGACATTCTTCCTGTGAACCATTCCTCCATAAAAGAATGCCAGCCCCGGTGTCATCAAAAAAACCAATGCTGTTGCTATTAATAACCAGGAAATATCTGCTGTATTATATTTGCCTGCGTCATTAAAACTCGCTAGAGAGGGAACGAATAATGCAAGAACAGCAATAGTGATCAAGATTATAAAAGGTGCCGATCTACTTAAATTAACTTTTTTCATAATTAATTGAAATTTCACCAAATCTATTTATTTATTCGATTCAACTTAATTAATTACTTACATATTTATTATATTAA
Source organism: Ginsengibacter sp. (assembly GCA_051960475.1). Classification (GTDB taxonomy): domain Bacteria; phylum Bacteroidota; class Bacteroidia; order Chitinophagales; family Chitinophagaceae; genus Ginsengibacter. Next base: position 32,126 of record JBQCEG010000135.1, on the reverse strand, counting down.
TATGATATTGAAACTTATTTTATGTATGTAAATCCTTGATTTTAGGCATTAATTGCACATATTCTTATTTATGTCAAAAAATTAAAATTTAATAAATGTGACAGAAAATAAACAATTTGACCGTTCTTTTATTTTCTGTTGTCAAAGATTCATATAGGTTTGAAGTGCCTTCACATAGTTTTCGAAGGCGTCAATTCCGGCAGGTGTGATCTTACAGATAGTTTGGGGATAATTGTTGTTGAATTTTTTAATTATATCAATATAACCTGCTTCTTTTAATTTACTGATCTGGACGCTTAAGTTGCCTGAAGTAGCATTTGTTTTCTCTTTCAAAAAAGTGAACTCGGCCTCTTTCACGCTGATCAAAAGCGACATAACCGCCAATCTCAATTGAGAATGTAATATCGGGTCGAGTTCTTTAAACTGCATTACTGTGTTTTGCAAGGTTCATGTAAATTCATTTAAGGCCAAATTAAACAAAAAGCTTTTCATCATGAATGCTTTTCAGTCTCGTGCCTTTCGAAGTACCTCTCAAAATATATCCGGGAATGATCCAGGCAGAAATAATAGAAAGTCCAACCAGCAAAACCTGGTAATCAAGTGGAACAAATACACAGATGATTGAAAGAATCCAACAACAAACAGCTCCGATAACCAGTGGTCTGAACTTCAAAATGATACCCATCAAGAATGTGGGCATTCCATACATGTCAAGTAGAAGTGGATTAAAAAGATTATAATCTTTGTATCGTGATTCAATAAAAAAGAGAAGCATCAGGCAAATAAAAAAGACCAGCCAAACCGAAGAGCTGACTTCACGCATAAAGGTTTTTACACGGCTTCTTTTCCTTTTATTCCGGATATAAAAAACCTGGAAAATGAGCACGACCCATGTTAAGATCCAAACTAAATACACATTAGGATCATTAAAAAATTTTACACCTACAAATTGAACAATACAACAAAATAATATCAGCCATCCCCATAAAAGATACAAGGTTCCCGATTCGTTTACATTTTCCTTTGCCTGGTTGATCATCGAAGTGATGAGTTCAAGACTTTCTTTTTCGGTCATTTTGTGTTCAGTGTTCGCCATAATATTATTTGTATTGAGAAAGGAAATAATTAAGAGGAGTTCTTCCCCAGTTTGGTGACAGATCATTTTCGGGTTTAAAATTCTTATCTAATGAATCCGCTTTTTCAAAATATTCTTTGGCTACATCTTTTCCACCACCATATTGTTCAGGAGTAAAAAATTTGTTTTCTGCTTCCAGCAAAACCGGCCGTGGATTAGTTGAATCAAGCGATTCAGCTTTTTGAATATTGTCGTTTATATCTGACATGTAAGTCATGTAACGGTTTTGTGGATCAACCGTCATGTGAACAGTCGCAATCATACTCTTTATAACATCGATCTCAGAATTTTCTTTGCCAAGAATGTTTTCTGCTTTTGTAAGATATTCGGTTGCCTGGTCAGCAATTGCATCTTTTTTAGAATTGTCCTGTTCCTGCATTGCCTGTTCTACTTTGCAAAAAGCAGCATAATAATAAGGTAACCATTGTGTTTTTTCTGCCTGTGCAATCCGGATAAAATTATTCGCTAATTCAAGTGCGTTGTTTTTTATCATAACAGAATCCAACTGACTAATGTTGTCTTTCATTGCAGATTCATATTTGCTGCTTTGAGCGTTTGCAAATGAAACAGCAAAGATGCTTGCGATAATGATGATTGAACTTTTCATTTTGATGAATTTGAAGTTATGGTTTGTTTTTTAATTTGTTGAATTTGTCTTCCACTTCTTTGTTGTTCATTTTGTAAGCAGATAAATAATGGAAAAGCAGTGCAATTCCCCAGGCCAACATCGCCCAAACCGGCCACGGAACAGTTTTTATTTCTGTTACGGGCCTTGGATTGTTTTTTAAAGAAATGTACCAAACGGTCCATAGAAAAAGATTGATGATAAAATAAATAAGCACGTGGTATTTGAATGCAACTCTCTTTTTTGCTTCATTGTACATTTCGTTGTCCTTGTTTTCATTTTTCATGATATTTATTTTTTAAAAGTTTAGAAATAAGACGTCACAAGTGATTATTGATCTCATCCTGCGTTCTGTCTATACCTAAACTTACAAAATATCCGAGGTAAATAAATCTTTTTGCCGGAGGCGAAACGGCCATTTTGTTCTGTCCATTCACTGAAAAATTGTAACTGTAAATATTGTTGAATCCTAAAATGTTCGTAACAGATAAAACAATTACTGAGAAAGCTTTTGCTTTTGGCTTAAGAACAGTTGGTAAATAATTTACACTAAAACTTAAGTTGTTGTAGTTCTTTGTTCTGCCTTGTTCAAGGATATTATAATTACTTATTGTACTGTCAAAAACGATGTCATAAAAGGGCCTTCCTGAAGCAAAAGTGTAAGAAAGATTAAACTGCGTTTTGATCGGCATTACAAACTTTTTTACAACAAGTGAAGCGGTATGTTTCGAAACAAAAGATGGTTCGATTGCAAAAGGATAATTTAAGAAATCGCGCTTTGTATCGAGGTAAGAATAAGAAACCCAGTAATCGAAGTTTTTTATCGTTTTTTTATCCCGCCAGAAAAATTCAATACCTTTTGCATCACCGAAACCATTGTTGTTGATGGCAGTAAAAGTTGAGTTGTAAGAACCTTCTGTCTTTAACAGATCGTCATATTTTTTATAAAACAATTCTGTTCTGAAAGTGCGGTCACTGCTCATTTTTTCATATTGCAAAATGTAATGAGTTGCTTTTGCAAAATGAAGTGCATTTACCGAAGGCAAATATTTTCTTTCGGGATCCTGATAAAAGATTCCATAAGCAAGTGACAATTGGCTTTTGTCAGCGAGTTTGTAAGCAAATGAAACACGCGGAGCAAGGTTCCACTTGTCGAGCAAACTCGAATGTTCGGTTCGTGCTCCGATTCTGGCGGCAATACTATTGGTAAGATAAATATCGGCTTCGCTAAAGCCGGATAAAATGTTTTCTTTTATTCTTTGGGAAAAACTGTTGCCCGTATATTCATCAAATACCGACTTTTCATTGCTGTAATTATCCTCCATTCCAAACCGGATTACGCTCAATGATTTCAACTTCTTTTCAAAAACAACTTTTGCATTCGCGTATTGACCCTTATTGGTAAGATCAAAGTTTTTGTAAGCCAAAAGTGGCTTCTCCACGATTTGCTGTTTCACATTATTTGCATCCTGCAATTCATTGCTAATGTCATCACGGTTGGTGCTGTAAGAGCTTCCAATATCTACTTTCCAACCGTTTCCAAAATATTCGCGCCATGAAAGATTGTGATACATGTTTACATTTTTCAAACTAAAGGCATCTTTGAGATTCATTGAATCGACATCGTGGTTTCTGAATCCAACATTAGTTGTATTAAAATATCCATAGTATTTCAACATGCCACTTGATGAAGTCTTAATTCTGAAATTGATGTCAGCTTCATTCGTTTTGGGAACCTGGAAATAATCAAACTTTTGTTTGATAAGTTTATAAACCAGGGAAAGATTAGCATAAGAATAAGTAATGCCCCATGATGACTTTTTATTTTTGGAAAGTTTTTGGATTCCTGCATTGGCTCCGAGATAGGAGAATCCAAAATCTGCAGAAGTCTTTTCAGGAAGATCGATAGACCACAACAAAAGAACTGATGAAAGTGCTTGCCCGTATAAAGCCGAGTAACCACCCGAACTAAAAATTGTTCCTTTAAAAAGAAACGGATTAAATCTTCCCCGTGTTGCCTGACCCGGTTCGCTGCTGTAAAAAAACTTGTTTACCAAAGTTCCGTCTATAAAAATTTTTGTTTCGTCTGCCGTTCCACCTCTTACGAATAATCCTTCGCTTTCGCCTACCTGTTGAGTTCCGGGCAAAGTTTTTATCGCGGAGGTTATATCGCCGAGCGCACTTGCTGTTGTCACAATATCAACGGGTTTCAAAACGGTTCCTCTCTTTGCATCGCTTGCTTCAAAAGTTCCTGCACTGATGACCACTGCTTTTAATTCTGTAATTAATTCTTTAAGTTCAATTTTTAAGTTAACAGGTGAATTTTTTATTTGAATCTGTTGAGAAAAGGGGTGATAGCCTGATGCAGTCGCGGTTATTGTTTGAGTTCCTTTTTCTGAAGTGACAAATGAAAAGTTTCCGGTTGAATCGCTGGTGGCTCCATCATAAGAATCCTCAATTGTGATGCTTACGCCTTCCAAAGGATGATTTTTTGTATCGGTAATTCTCCCGGATATTTTTGTTTGCCCGAGGGCAAAAGAAGTTGTTAAAATCAATGGAAAAATAAGGAGCCTGACCATTTTGTAAATTTGTCACAAACATAAAATAGTTTATATTGTAAACCAAATAAAATTTAAAAATAATTTTCCTGGTACTTAGAGGCGTAAAGAATGTCAATATAAATGACTGATAAACAGATAGTTATGTTTTTAAAACTAAAATGCCCATTATATGTGAACGGATAGAAAATTTATTCACATCCCCGAAAATTAATTTGTTTATCTGCCTGCAATTTGTAATTTAGCAATAGAATTTAATGGGTTAGTAAGTACAAAGAGCTGGTAGCGATATCAGCTCTTTTACTTTTTATTTAAAAGTTTAATCGTTTTTTACTGCCTTTTGTTCTGTTTACAATATCGTTTCTCCTTTACCTTATCAGAAATTTTTCCCGCTCTTAAAATCATTCTTTAATTTCATTTCTTTCAATAAAAAATGAATGAGTAAAACAAAGACTGCTTTTTTTTGCAGCAATTGCGGACAGGAAAGTGCAAAGTGGGTTGGACGCTGCCCGTCATGTAGTGAATGGAATACTTATGTTGAAGAAGTGATAGTAAGAGGAAATGAAAAACGGGAAAATGAATGGAAAGAATTTTCAGGATTGAGCGGTGGATTAAAAACCATTTCGTTGCAAAGTGTTACGAGTGGAGAGCAACAAAGAATTGTTACAGCAGATAATGAATTGAACCGTGTTTTGGGTGGCGGCATTGTTCCAGGAAGTATTGTATTGGTTGCAGGCGAACCTGGTATTGGAAAGTCTACTCTTTTCCTGCAGGTATCATTGCAATTACAAAACTTGGTCACCTTGTACATCAGCGGAGAAGAAAGTGAACAGCAAATAAAAATGCGCGCCGACCGGTTGGGAATCAATAATGATAATTTTTTTCTTCTCACTGAAACCAACACGCAAACCATATTTAAAGAGATAAAAAAATTAAAACCGGAATTGGTAATTGTTGATTCCGTTCAAACATTGCAATCGCCTTACATTGAATCTGCTCCCGGAAGCATTTCACAAATAAGGGAAACGGCTGCCGAACTTCAGCGATTTGCAAAAGAAAGTAACATCCCGGTCTTTTTGATCGGGCACATTACTAAAGATGGAAGCATCGCCGGGCCAAAAATACTGGAGCATATGGTCGATACCGTTTTGCAATTTGAAGGTGACCGTCATTATGCTTACCGCATTTTAAGAACGTTAAAAAACCGTTTTGGTTCCACTTCAGAATTGGGCATTTATGAAATGAGTGGCGAAGGAATGAAAGAAGTAAAAAATCCTTCTGAAATTTTAATCACACAAAAAGAAGAACAGTTGAGCGGTGTAGCAATTGCTGCTACGATGGAAGGAATTCGTCCTTTATTGATAGAAGTGCAGGCGCTCGTTACACAAAGTGTTTATGGAACGCCGCAGAGAACAAACACTGGTTTTGATTTAAGAAGATTGCAATTGTTGCTTGCGGTTTTGGAAAAAAGAGGTGGATTTCACTTCGGTGTTAAAGATGTTTTTATCAATATTGCAGGCGGTTTAAAAGTTGAAGATCCGTCGATCGACCTGGCCGTTCTGAGTGCTTTACTTTCTTCTTATGAAGATGTGGCTTTGCCAATGCAGATTTGTTTTTCGGGAGAAGTGGGATTGAGTGGTGAGATAAGAGCGGTAAATCGAATTGAACAACGAATAGCCGAAGCACAAAAACTGGGCTTTGAAAAAATCATCATCAGCAAGTACAACACGAAAGGTCTTTCAAAAAATAAATTTGATATAGAAGTTGTTCCACTGGGAAAAGTAGAAGAGTTGTACAGGTATTTATTTTGATCGAATGAATTCTTTTAATTTAAGTCTTGAAAAATTCTCCTATCATATCGTCACCACTCTTTCATTTATTTTATCCTCATACTTGTATTGCCTGTGGAAGTGATGTACTGAGCAGCGAAAATTTTCTTTGTCTTCAATGTCTTCATGATCTTCCAAGGACCAATTTTGCAATGCATAAAAATAATGCTGTTGAAAAACATTTTTGGGGAAGAGTTGCGATCGCTGCAGCAATGAGTGAATTTTATTTTTCAAAAGGATCAATGATTCAAAACATGATCCATGAATTCAAATACCGTGGAAATAAAAAAGCCGGGATTTATTTTGGAAACATGATGGGCAAAAGTTTACTCAACAGTACCCGTTTTAATGTAGATGTTATCGTTCCTCTTCCCTTGTTTGCTAAAAAAGAAAAAGCCCGGGGATTCAACCAGGCTGAAATTCTTTGCAAAGGAATATCTGAAATCATCAACAAACCTGTTATCGCTAATAATGTAATTAGAAAAATAGCGACCGAAACCCAAACCAAAAAACACCGCGTTGAAAGATGGAAAAATGTGGAAGCGATTTTCGGGGTAAAAGATCCGGACAAGTTGAAAGGGAAAAAGATCTTGTTGGTAGATGATGTGATAACAACCGGAGCCACGATCGATGCTTGCGGTTCTGAAATTTTAAAAATAAAGGATGTTACGCTTTTCGTTGCTTCGCTTGCATTTGCCACGAATTAGAAATGATACCTTTCACCTTAGAAAACAAACAAAAAAGCAGAAATTTTTTTCTACAAAACAAAAAAGAGAACTGCTTTCACAACTCTCTTTTCACATTTTTTAATAAAGGGAAGTTATTTATTGGTGCCCATTTTTGCTTCTATTGAAAGTGTTGCATGAGGCACTGCTCTCAACCTTGCTTTATCAATGAGTTTTCCGGTTACGCGGCAAATACCGTACGTTTTGTTTTCAATACGCATCATTGCTTTTTCCAAATGATCAATAAAAGTGATCTGGCGGCTGGCCATCTGGCTTAGTTGTTCTCTTTCCATGCTCAGGCTACCGTCTTCCATTGTCATATAGCGGTTGTCACTTTCATCGCCTCCCATTTGGTCTTTGCGAGTGATTAATCCTTGTAAATAACCAAGTTCTTTCTTGGCCGTTTCCAACTTGCGTGTGATCAATTCCTTAAATTCCTGTAATTCACTGTCACTGTACCTCATGGTTGGGCCATTATTTTCCGGTGGAGTTGTGTCCAGGACGGATTTGGTGAATTCAGGTTCATATTTACGAGCTTTATCTGTATTTGTTTTTGGCATTACGAATTCTTTTTTGGGTTTCTTCTCTTCCTTCTTTGCTTTCACTTTCGCCATTGCTTTTTTTAATTCCGCTTTATGGTTTTCAGCAGGTGACTTTGAAAAAGCCTTTTCAGAAGATTTTTGTTTTATAGGTTTTGCCGGGCTCTTTTTAGCCGACGTTGGTTTCTTAACTGATGTTGTTTTTTCCTTTTTAGGAGTTGATTTTTTGGTGTTCACTGTTGGTTTTTTGTCTGCCGGTTTTTTAGCAGCTACTTTCTTTGTAACAGCCTTAGCAGTTTTTGCACCGGATGCTTTTTTCTGACTGACAGGCGATTTTTTATTACTCAATTTAGATGCCGCATTTTTTGCCGGTTCTTTTTTCAATGCTTTCTTAGTTTTTGAAGCAGAAGCGGTTTTGGTATCTTTTGTCGGTGTTGCTTTTTTGGAAGCTGTTTTGTTTTTTGCAACAGAACCTTTTGTTGCCGCTTTTTTTGCTGCAGCCGGTTTCTTGGCTGCTGTTTTTCCAGCCTTAGATTTTGATGCAACGGCTGTTGCTTTTTTCTTTGTTGCCATAAGATTAATAGCTTTTTTTCGTAATGTTTACCGTAAAAGTGTCATTATTAACATCTATTTCTTCGCCTTCAGTAATTTTTGAGGAAAATTCAATTTTCTCTGCCAAAATTTCGGCGCAAATATACTCATTAAATTCAGTAATTATATCTTTAATAGTTCCTTTTTCTTCTATATTTAGCAGTATTTTATCAGTTAATTCAAAATCCTTTTCCTTACGCATATTTTGAATTCTGTTGATAAATTCGCGGGCAAATCCTTCCTTTTTCAAACCTTCAGAAATTTCAAGATCAAGCGCTACGGTAAGATTTCCATTTACAGCAATTTCAAAGCCGGGAATCTCATTTGTGCTCACTTCGATATCTTCAGCTGTTAAGATCATCGGTTCTTCTTCACCGGGATTCAGCACAAAACCTCCTTCTTGTATTTTATTGATTGCTGCATCATCTAAATTTTGGATGGCAGCAGCCGCCCACTTCATTTTGGCGCCAAGTCTTTTTCCGAGGGTTTTAAAGTTGGCTTTTGCTTTTCTCCTGATAAAATCATTGTCTACCGGCAAAATTTCTACTTCTTTTACGTTGGTCTCCGACTTGATAATTTTCTCCACCTGCCGGATCTTTTGCTCAAAATCATTATCAATTGCCGGAATGATTACTTTTTGTAATGGTTGCCTTACTTTGATGTTCACTTTTTTCCTTAGCGACAAAATAAGTGATGAAATGTCCTGCGCCAGTTGCATCCTGTCTTCAAGTGGCTGGTTGATCAATTGCTCATTGCTTGTCGGAAAATCAGTCAAATGAACAGATTCTGCAGTATCTTTTTTGGTTACTTCATTCAGATTTCTGAACAACCAATCTGCAAAAAAAGGTGCAATCGGAGCAATCAACTTGCTAAGTACTTCCAGGCATTCGTACAAAGTTTGATACGCGGAGATCTTGTCTTTCTCGCCTTGCGGATTATTTTTATCCGATGGTTTCCAAAATCTGCGGCGGGAAAGTCGAACGTACCAGTTGCTTAAATGTTCGTCGAGGAAATATTCAATGGCTCTTCCTGCCTGTGTCGGCTCGTAATCATGAAGAGCCTGTGTTACATCTTTTATTAATGAATTCAAAGAAGACAGGATCCATTGATCAAGTTCAGGGCGTTCATTAACCGGGATTTCTTTTTCTTCGAAAGAAAAGCCGTCCACATTGGCATACAAAGCAAAAAACTGGTAAGTATTGTAAAGTGTACCGAAGAATTTCCGTTGAACTTCTTTGATTCCTTCAGTGTCAAATTTTAAATTATCCCACGGAGAAGCGTTAGTGATCAGATACCACCTTGTAGCATCAGGGCCAAAAACTTCAAGCGTTTCAAAAGGATCAACAACGTTTCCAACCCGCTTGCTCATCTTGTTTCCATTTTTGTCAAGCACCAAACCGTTGCTGACAACAGTTTTATAAGCTACGCTATCGAACAACAAAACGGCCAATGCATGCAAAGTGTAAAACCAACCGCGAGTCTGATCTACTCCTTCGGCAATAAAATCTGCTGGAAAATTTTTCTCAAACTGTTCTTTATTTTCAAAAGGGAAATGCCATTGTGCATAAGGCATCGCGCCACTATCAAACCAAACATCGATCAGATCCGGAACACGTTTCATTGGTTTTCCTTGTGAAGAAGTAAGAATGATGTTGTCCACAAAAGGTTTGTGAAGATCGGAAACCATTTTATCTATCTCAGCTTTATCTGCTTTTAAATTTCCCGCATCAATCGATTTTTGAATCTCTGCTTTCAATTCATCTATTGAACCAATACATTTTTCTTCACTTCCCTCTTCTGTACGCCAAATAGGTAAAGGTGTTCCCCAAAAACGGCTTCTGCTCAGGTTCCAATCTACCATATTTTCCAGCCAATTGCCAAATCTTCCTGTTCCGGTAGAAGCAGGTTTCCAGTTGATCGTGTTGTTTAATTCGATCATCCTGTCTTTAACGGCCGTCGTTTTGATGAACCAGGCGTCAAGCGGATAATAAATTACCGGTTTGTCGGTGCGCCAGCAATGAGGATAATTATGTTCATATTTTTCAACTTTAAAAGCCCTGTTTTCCTTCTTCAGCTTGACAGAAATATCAACGTTTACGTCAACATAATGTGGATCATCGGTATAATCCTTTACATAACGCCCACTGAATTCTCCAACTCCGTTCACAAATTTTCCTTCGCGGTCAACAAGTGTTAATATGCCGAGATTGTATTTCTTTCCCACTTTAAAGTCATCAGCGCCAAAAGCAGGAGCAGTATGTACAATTCCGGTTCCATCTTCAGTAGTTACAAAATCGCCCAAAACCACTTTAAAAGGTTCTGCACCCGGAGTAATTTCTTCAATTACTTCCAAAGAGTTCGCTTCAAAAGGCATTAATTGTTGATATCGTAATCCTTCCAGCTCCGTTCCTTTAAAGCTTGCTATTTTTTTCCACGGGATCAGTTTATCTCCTTCTTTATATTCTTCAAAAGATAAATTTTCTGCTTCTTCTTTAAAGTATTTTTGGATCAGAACGGTAGCCAGGATTACATTTATTGGTAGGTGTGTATAGGGATTAAATGTTTTTACCAAAGAATATTCAATGTTTGGGCCAACAGTTAATCCCAAATTCGAAGGCAAAGTCCAGGGAGTGGTTGTCCAGGCGAGGAAGAAAATTTGGTCATCATTTGCAACATCAAATAAGAATTGTGATTTTTCATCTTTTTCAACCTTAAACATCACCGTTGCGCTTGTATCTTTCACATCCCGGTAAGTTCCGGGTTGATTGAGTTCGTGCGAACTTAATCCGGTTCCAGCAGCCGGCGAATAAGGCTGAATGCTTACGCTTTCATACAAATAACCCTTTTTGTATAACTCTTTCAAACACCACCAAAGTGTCTCGATATAATCATTTTCAAAAGTGATGTAAGGATGTTTTAAATCCACCCAATAACCCATTTTTTGGGTTACTTCATCCCATTTGTCTTTAAACTTCAAAACCTCCCTTCTGCAAGTCGCGTTGTATTCTTCAACAGAAATAGATTTTCCGATATCTTCTTTAGTGATTCCCAATAATTTCTCCACCCCTAATTCCACCGGTAAACCATGCGTATCCCAGCCGCCTTTACGTTTTACCTGGAAACCCTTCATTGTTTTGTAGCGGCAAACCAAATCCTTCAGCGTTCTTGAAATTACATGATGAATGCCGGGCATTCCGTTGGCGCTTGGAGGTCCTTCATAAAAAACAAAAGGTGTTTTCCCTTCCCTGTTCGAAATACTTTTGGCAAATGCATTTTCTTCCTGCCATGAATTCTGTATTTCTTCTGCTATCTGCGTAAGGTCCAATTGCTTGTACTCACTATATTTTTTCTTCATTTCAATAAAACCTTCAGTTAAAATAAAAGGATGCAAAGGTAAAGATTTTTATAAGGGGAATTAGCGCTGTTTGCCAGTGAAATGCGATAGTTTATTTAAATGTTTACGCGCTTAGTATTGATCAGTTTAAGAGAAAAAGCTAACAAGAGTCAGGGTTTTTTATTCACATTTTACGCGTTTGGCATTGTATTTACTTTGGTTCTCATGCCGTTGCAACTATGGAAAACACCTTTAATTAACAGTAATATTAATCTTTATATATTACAAGTTGCAGTGGAAAATGCGGGGAGGCGATTCAATTCGTCTTCCCTTTTTGTAGTGAACCAACAAATAAAAGAAATTTCTTTTCTAATTTACCTAAACAACAATTCACAAGGCTTGATGCCGGTGTGTTTTTTAAAAGCAGTAGAGAAGTGTGAAATGGAAGAATACCCGAGCGAGTCAGAGACTTCTGTTACCGTTAATCCTTTTTCATATAATAAATATTTGGCGTGTTCCATTCTTTGGCTTTGGTAAAAATCAAAAATGGTTGTGCCATACATTTCTTTAAAACCTTTTTTCAAATAACATTCATTAATCGCTGCTTTCCGGCTCAGTTCTCTGATCGTAAGTGGTTCGCCAATATGTTCCAGCAAAATATTTCTTGCAAGTGCTATTTTTTCGCGGTCTGCTTCATTTGCCAAAAATTTGCAACCAATAGTTTCCTCTTCTTCTCCACACATGCATTCTACACCCAAAAGCAAAAGCATTTGTGTTTGCGCATTGATGAAAATATTCTCAAAACTGCCTGTGTATTGGTGATTCATCAATTGTGTCAAAACATCTCTCGTTTTACTGCAAAGCGGCAAACTCCTGCTGAAGGAAGATGTGTGTTTGAATGACAAAACCCTTTCTGAAAAAGTGGTTGTTTTTAAATTCTTTACAAAAAGATTAAGGTGATCCGCATTAAAGCGAAAGCATGCTACATCAATTGTATCAACTAATTCAGAACAGAAATGTGAATCCGAATGTTGGCAGAAGTTACATTCTGAGTCCCTTTTTTTACAATACCGGTTTCCCTGCATACAATAAACCAGTTCGAGGTGCCGGTCGTTCACATTTTCACTGTAATGGTAATTCAACATTCCGGTTTCTTCAATTTCTACGTCTGGCATTTTGCGATAACGATTGATTTTGTATTGAACTGAACCGGGAATATCCTGGCTGTTATGCTGCACCAATTCCATTTCACTTTTTAGAAGCGAATCGTTTAATGCGATGGAAAGAATGTTGTTTGCAGCGTGCATGAATGTTGATCGTTTGTAGTCTGCAAATTTACGATTTTATCCGCTTATATTGTCAGTGCATTTTCCATTTGCATGCTTCTCGAACCTTTGATCAGGATCACCGCATCTTTTGGATTTTTTTTCCGAAGCCATTCACCCGCTTCATTGGAATTTTCAAAAGAAAGGTAATTTTTGTTGACTTCTTTAAAATTCTTTCCTACTAAAACTACATCTTCCCATTTGTAACAATCTATTAAAGAAACTATTGACTGATGCTCTTGTTCGCTGTCTTCTCCTAACTCCATCATACTTCCCAAAAGAAGAATTTTTTTATTTCCCTGCATTGAAGCAAAATTTTCTATTGCTGCCTTCATGCTTCCGGGATTGGCATTGTACGCATCCAGAATAATTGTATTGGAATCTTTACGAATTAATTGCGAGCGGCTGTTAGTCGGTTGGTAATCTTCAATAGCTTTTTTGATTTTTTGTTCGTTCACTCCAAAATGTTTTCCTACACAGACGGCTGCGAGAATGTTTGGTAAATTATAAGCGCCTACTAAGTTGGTTTTAATTTGTAAAGGATTTTGGCCTTCAATTTCTACTTCGATATAAGGATCATTTTTGATGATTTTCCCTTTTGCATTTTCACTTTGCGAACCATAATAAATAGCCTTTTCCACTTTTTTCCCTAAATCATAAACTGCAGGATCATCCGTATTTACAAAAGCAGTTCCGTTTGTATTTCTTAAATAATCAAAAAGCTCACCTTTTCCTTTTTTAATATTTTCAACACCTCCAAAACCTTCCAAATGGGCCTTGCCAATATTGGTGATTAGACCATATAACGGTTTGGCATATACGCAATAACTTTTAATTTCATGAAGATGGTTGGCGCCCATTTCTATCACCGCCATTTCTGCATCTTTCTTAATTTTCAAGATAGTTAGCGGAATGCCGATGTGATTATTCAGGTTTCCTTTTGTTGTGTAGGTTTTGTAAGTTGAAGAAAGCACTTCGTGAATTAATTCTTTGGTTGTTGTTTTTCCATTACTTCCGGTGATGGCAATAAAAGGAATTGAAAATTGCTTGCGATGATGCTTTGCCAATTGTTGCAAAGTTTCTAAAACGTCATGGACTTTAATGATTCTGTCATCTTCAAAATTCGGTTCTTCATCCACTAAAACGTAAGCTGCACCTTGTTCCAATGCTTTCTTTGCAAAAAGGTTTCCATTAAAATTTGGTCCTTTCAGGGCAAAGAAAATCTCATCTTTTTTTAAATTTCTTGAATCTGTTTGCACAGCAGGAAACTGTTCATAAATTTTATAAAGCGCTTCAATATTCATGGGGCAAAAATAGTTTTACGATTTTTCATTTTAAAAATAAGTCAGAATTAATTGTGAAAACGATTTTCTTTTTTAGAAAAGCCTGAAGATGAACAGTTTATTTTTTTACCTTGTGCGCCGTTGTTAAAAACTGTTTATTTAAAAAATGAAAAAGACCTTACTCGCATTTTGTTTACTTACCCTTTTGAAAGCTACTTCATTTGCTCAGACTCCTACTTACGCTGCCAGGCGATGGGCTGATAGTGTTTTTAATTCTTTGAACAACGATCAAAGAATTGCACAATTGATGATCTTGCGTGAGAGCAGTTACACACCAAATGGTCCTGTTTATTACGACTCTGAAGTAGAAGCAGCAATAAAAAAATACAATATCGGAGGCATTTGTTTGTTCCAGGGAACACCGGTGAAACAAGCTGAATTTATTAATCATTTTCAAAGCATTGCCCAAACGCCGCTAATGGTGACAATGGATGGAGAATGGGGCGCCGGAATGCGTTTTGAGGGCGTTGAGCCGTTGAATCATCAAATGATGCTGGGCGCAATGCATGATTCAACTTTGGTGTATGAATATGGAAGATTGGTTGGCCGTCAATTAAAGCGCGTTGGTGTTCGTGTTGATTTTGCGCCAGATGTCGATGTAAATAATAATCCTGATAACCCGGTAATTAATGACCGTTCTTTTGGAGAAAATAAATATAAAGTAGCGAGCTACGGAATTGCCTACATGAAGGGTTTGCAGGATGAAGGAGTAATGGCGTGTGCCAAGCATTTTCCCGGTCATGGCGATGTTACCGTCGATTCACATCTTGATCTTCCAGTGATCAACAAGTCGATGAAACAATTGGATTCACTTGAATTGTATCCGTTCAAAAGAATGTTTAAAGCCGGTGTGGCTAGCGTGATGATCGCACATCTTTATATTCCTGCAATCGATTCTACTCCGAATACAGCTACTTCCATTTCCAAAAAGAATGTAACAGGTTTACTTAGAAAAAAACTTCATTATAATGGCCTCACTTTTACGGATGCATTAGGTATGAAAGGCGTTGCTAAATATTTTCCCGGGGGAAAAATTGCCGTTCAATCTTTGATCGCCGGCAATGATATTCTTTCACTTCCTGAAAATGTTGATTCGGCAATAGCAAGGATCAAAGAAGCGATTGACAGCAATCAATTGAGCTGGAAGGATATTTATAAGAAATGTAAAAAAGTGCTTGCTTACAAATATATGTATGGCATGGCCAATCCTCAACCGATCGATACAACAAATCTCACTGCTGATTTGAACGAAGGCATTCATGAAATGAAAAAACTGGTGGCTGAAAATGCGATCACGGTTTTAAGCGATAAAGACAAACAATTTTTCCCGCTTACGAATGAAAATAAAAAAATTGCTTTTGTGGGTATCGGCATCGACAGTGCAAATGCTTTTGCCAACAGGGTAACGAAAGATCTTGGCGCAGACGGATTTTATTTTTCTTATAAAGAAGATGCAAGGCGCGTTCCCACTTTAGCCAAACTCATCAAAAGCCAGTACAATGTGGTGGTGATAGCGCTTTCAAATTACCATCGTTATCCCGCAAATAATTTTGGAATTAAAGATTATGCATTCGACCTGATCAAACAGTTGCAGACACCAGACAGTGCAAATTATAAAACGATCATTTATGATTTCGGAAATCCTTATGTCATCAAAAACTTTTGTGATGCAAGGAATTTAGTGGCTTGTTATGAAGATGATTCCACCACGCAGGAAGTAGCTGCTGATCTGCTTGAAGGAAAGATATTTGCCAAAGGAAGTTTATCGGTTACGGTTTGCCCGAAATACAAATATGGCAGTGGCATTATGCCGAAAAGGGTAATGCCTTACACGGCTCCTGAGAATGAAGGTTTGAATGGTTTGCAAATGGAACATGATATTGATTCCATTGCACAAGTTGGTATTGCCGGGCAGGCTTATCCGGGATGTGTTGTGCTGGTAGCGCGTCATGGAAAAATTGTTTTTGAAAAAGCTTATGGCACTTACAATTATGACACGCCGCAACCAACGAATCTGAATTCCATTTATGATATGGCTTCGGTTACAAAGATTTGTGCCACTACTTTAAGTGTTATGAAGTTGCATAGTGAAGGAAAATTGAGTCTTGATAAAACCCTCGGTAATTACCTTCCCTGGACACGAAAGAGCGACAAAGCAAAGCTTAATATTGAAGATATTTTGCTTCATCAGGCAGGACTTGTGCCGGATGTGGTATTTTATAAAAAGACCGTCGATCCTGAAACAGGTCGACCTTTAGCAAGATATTTTCACCCGGATTCTTCCAAAAGATTTAATGTGAGAGTTGCTCAAAATATGTACCTGAGAAGGGATTATGCTGATTCAATGAACCAAAGTATTCTCGACAGTAAATTACTTCCGGGTCCAAAACATTACGCATACAGCGACAATGATTTTATCCTCATGGGAGATGTTGTAAAAGCGATTTCAGGATTGAGGGTTGACAAATATGCCAATAAATATTTTTATAAACCAATGGGGCTGCATTCTATTGGTTTCAACCCGAGAAATTGGGCAGATACCAATTTAGTTGCACCAACAGAACTGGATGAATATTGGAGATTCCAGCATTTGCACGCAGATGTGCACGACGAAGGAAGTGCAATGTTTGGCGGTGTGGCCGGTCATGCCGGGTTGTTTAGCAATGCGGAAGATATTGGTGCAATTCTTCAGTTGTTCTTGGACGGCGGAAAGTTCAAAGGAAAACAATACATCAAACCTTCAACATTGAAATTGTTTACCGCTTACAACTCGAGCATCAGCCGTCGCGGAATTGGTTTTGATAAACCACAAAAGGATAATTACACAACAACCGATCCTCATCCTTATCCTTCAAGATATGCGTCGCCGTTAACTTTTGGACACACAGGCTATACAGGCACGTGCATTTGGGTTGATCCGAAATATGATTTGGTTTATGTATTTTTATGCAACCGCGTGAACCCGACAAGAAGCACCAATTTATATAAATACAATATCAGGGGCGCAATTGAAGATGCGGTTTACAAAGCCATGGTTCCTGCAATTCCCGAAGTGGTGAAGAGAGAAGAATTGGAGAAGCAGTCAGCAACTGCTAATGCAGAATAAAAACATATTTGTAGCAAAAAGACAAACAAGGCGAAATTTTATTTTGCTTAGCCAATTTTTTAATTAACGTATTACCTTTATAAACCGATTTTTAACGTATAAACTATAAACATTTCAATCATGGAATATCCTTATCAGATAAAGACATTGGATGAGTATCACGAAAATTATAAGAAGAGTGTTGAAAACCCTGATGAATTCTGGGGCAGTGTGGCAGAGAATTTTCATTGGCGAAAAAAATGGGATAAGGTATTGGAATGGAATTTTAAAGAGCCCAAAGTTGAATGGTTTAAAGGTGGAAAATTAAATATAACCGAGAATTGTATTGATCGCCACCTGGAAACAATGCCAGACAAACCGGCAATCATTTGGGAACCGAATAGTCCTGAAGAAAGAACAAGAGTTGTAACTTATGCGAGGTTGCATAAAAGAGTTTGCCAGGTGGCGCAAATGCTGCTCAACAATGGCGTTAAGAAAGGAGATCGTGTTTGTATTTACATGGGAATGGTTCCTGAATTGGCTTATGCAGTTTTGGGTTGTGCCAGGATCGGAGCGATTCATAATGTAATTTTTGGCGGATTTTCAGCTCAAAGCATTGCAGATCGTCTTAAAGATTCAAAAGCAGAGTTTATTATCACTTGCGATGGCGCATTTCGCGGTGGAAAGGATATTCCCCTAAAAAGCATTATTGATGATGCGTTGATTGGAAATAAAACGGTTAAAAAAGTAATTGTTTATACAAGAACCCGCCGCCCTGTTTCGATGCTCAAAGGCCGCGATCTTTGGTGGGAAGATGAAATGGATTATGCATTATCCCAAATTGAAAAAAATAATGTGGTAACAATGCCTGCAACCGAAATGGATGCAGAAGACCCGTTATTTATTTTATACACTTCCGGATCCACAGGAAAGCCGAAAGGCGTCGTCCACACGATTGGCGGTTATATGGTTTGGACCACCTACACTTTTGTAAATGTATTTCAATACCAACCAAACCAGGTACATTTTTGCACAGCTGATATTGGTTGGATAACCGGGCACAGTTATATTGTTTATGGTCCACTGGCTGCCGGAGCCACTTCATTGATGTTTGAAGGAATTCCTACCTGGCCGGATGCAGGAAGATTTTGGGATATTGTTGAAAAATATAAAGTAAATATTTTCTATACCGCGCCAACAGCGATCCGCAGCCTGATGAGTTATGGTCTTGATCCTTTGAAAGGAAAAGATATTTCCACATTAAAGGTTTTAGGAACAGTGGGTGAGCCTATTAATGAAGAAGCATGGCACTGGTATGATGAACATGTTGGAAAGAAAAAATGTCCAATTGTAGACACATGGTGGCAGACAGAAACCGGTGGAATTTTAATTTCCAATCTTGCCGGCGTAACTCCTTCAAAGCCTAGCTGGGCGACACTTCCATTGCCGGGCGTGCAACCGGTATTGGTTGATGAGCGCGGAAAAGAAGTTACGGAAAGAGACGAAAATGGTTTGCTGAAAGGAAACCTTTGCATGAAGGCGCCGTGGCCCGGAATTTTAAGAACCACTTATGGCGATCATGAACGCTGCCGTAAAAATTATTTTGAAACTTATGAAGATTTATATTTTACGGGTGATGGCGCTTTAAAGGATGAGAACGGAAATTATAGAATTACAGGCCGCGTGGACGATGTATTGAATGTAAGCGGCCACAGAATTGGAACCGCAGAAATTGAAAACGCGATCAACATGCACGCAAGCGTTGTTGAAAGCGCCGTTGTAGGCTTTCCGCACGAGATCAAAGGGCAAGGCGTTTATGCTTACGTAATCACTGATAAAAAGCACTCAGAAGATGAACTTTCCAAACAGGATATTTTAGAAACTGTTGCAAGAATTATCGGGCCGATTGCCAAACCTGATAAAATTCAGTTTGTAAATGGTCTTCCTAAAACGAGAAGCGGAAAGATCATGCGAAGGATCTTGAGAAAAATTGCCGAAGGCGAAATGGAAAATTTAGGTGACACAACTACTTTACTCGATCCCGGAGTTTTGGATGAAATAAAGAATAACAAAGTGTAGCGACGAAATAAAAAAATTGAATTAAAAGTTGGTTTGCTGTAAAATGCGGGCCAGCTTTTTTTATTTTCTTTGCAGGATGCATCCAAAAGATTTATCCATCAACGATTTTGATTACGATCTTCCTGAAGAAAAAATTGCGGTTTATCCTTTGCCCGAAAGAGATCAATCCAAATTGTTGATCTTTAAAAACGGGAATATTTCTGAAGATATTTATCGAAACATTTCCCAACATCTTCCCGAAAATTCTTTTCTTGTTTTTAATGATACCAAGGTAATTAAAGCGCGTATTTTATTTCAAAAGCCTACCGGCGCTACAATAGAAATTTTTTGCCTGGAACCACATGAAAAAATAAATGATTATGCAGTTGTTCTGCAACAAAAAAGTTCAACTCGATGGAAATGCATGATTGGCGGCGCAGGAAAATGGAAAGAGAAGTTTCTTCATAAAAAACTTACGATAAACGGAGAAGAAATCGAATTGAAAGCGGGCTTGGTTGAAAAATTGAGCGACGCTTACGTGGTGGAATTATCCTGGACGCCAGGCCATTTTTCTTTTGCAGAAATTATTGATCACGCAGGAGAAACGCCTTTACCACCTTACATTAAAAGAAAAGCAGAAGAGAGTGACGCCGAAAGGTACCAAAGCATTTACTCGCATTACGAAGGCTCGGTTGCAGCACCAACCGCAGGATTACATTTTACAGAAAGAATTTTTTCTTCTTTTAAAGAAAAAAAAATTCAAACAGGATTTGTAACACTGCATGTGGGCGCAGGCACTTTCAAACCTGTGAAATCTGAAAACATGGAAGGACATGAAATGCATTCTGAATGGATTGATGTCTCGGTAAAATTTCTTGAGCAGCTGATCGAAAATATTTCTCATCCGGTTTTTTGCGTTGGCACTACTTCTGTAAGAACAGTTGAAAGTCTTTACTGGATGGGCTTAAAAGCTTTTCTCAATCCCGAAATTGAATTTGAAGATTTAAAAATAAATCAATGGGAAGTGTATGAAGAACCACTTTTAAATTCAAAGATTTCAGCGAAAGAATCTCTAAATTCTTTATTGAATTATTTAAGTAATAAAAACTTAAACAGACTTTTTATCCAAACACAAATTATTATTGCTCCGGGTTATAAATGGAAAATTGCAAATGGAATGATCACCAATTTCCATCAGCCAAAATCGACTTTGTTGTTGTTGGTTTCCTCAATGATCGGGGAGAAATGGAAAGAAGTTTATGATTATGCATTAACACACGAATTCAGGTTTCTGAGTTATGGTGATGGCTGTTTGCTTTTTAGTGGCCAGCCTTCTGTTTAAAAATATTTCGTTTGAAATAAAAATAAAGAAGACCTCCGAGAGTGAAAAGAATTAAAATAATATTCTGTGGAAGCGTTGCATTTTCACTTAAGAAAATAAATGAAAAGGGCATAAAGAAAATAAACCAGCAAAAACGAACAATAATACCTTTTTTGGTATTACCGGGAAACTTCCTGTAAAGGATAGCAGCGGTTAAGGAAGCAACAAAGAAAAGAATTACAAAAAGCCTTTCCATAGAAGGCTAATATACAAAATGCAGCCAAATTTTGCAATAGGTCAGTTCACAATTTTATCGGCGCAGCAACTGCTGGCAAAGGCCTCAGGCTTGGCTTTAAAGGCAAAGCCCATTCCAAGAATATAACCCATTGCTTCACGCAAAGCTTCATTACTCCTGAAGTGCGGATTGGTGTTGATATCTGCATGCACTTCCATATCTACATCAAATTTTGTAAAAAGATCGCAGAGTTCATAAGCAATCTCAATACTCTTGGCTACTTCCACAAGCATCCTCTCTTTGATGCTGTAATTTTGAGAAGTTTTTTCATTGTGGATGAACATAAATCCGCCTCGTCCTTCACGAAGAAAAACGATTACTGTTGCAAATTCTGTGTCTTTGCCTTTTACCTGGCTGTCGGTGCCAATACAGACTTTTAATTTGTTGCCGGCTTCGGTTTCTTTGGCAATAGCATGCTCAACCGCAGTTTTGATGGGAAGTTCAATCGGTTCGCCGTTAAATTTTCTCCATAACATAAAATAAGGTTTTTTAAAATTACCGATATTTTAGATATGGAATGGAAATTATTTCTGAAAGAATTGAAGCTTAACGTTCATATAATATAACAAGCAGTAAAGAAACAAATAATCGAAATTTTTTTTTCTTTAAAACAAAAAGGGGACAGCCCCTAACGCTGCCCCCTAACTTACACATGAATCTACCTTACAGTTTTACAATTCGTTGCGTTGTTCTTTGGTTGTTACAAATGATTTGCATTATATAAATTCCGTTAGGAGAATTATCGATGTCGATGTTCGTTAAACCGGCGTCTGCTTTGCCTGCTTTTATTATTCTTCCGCTCATATCGGCCAATTGATATTTATAGTTCAATGCCGCGTTTACGGTTATTTCCTTATTCACCACAGTGCTGATAGTAAATTGCTTACTTCTTTCCTGGATAGGTTTCAGCGGAACGATGTTTGAATAACTTACCTGGCCGTTAACAGAAGTTACTTTTAACCGGTAATAAATATTTTCACTTAACAACGGTGTGTAGCTGAAACTTTTATCCTTTGTTGAAAGTTGAGTGAGTGTTGCAAACTGAGATCCATCATATGAACTTTCTACCGAAAGACTTTTGATGGCAACGTCAGAGATGATATTCCAACTCAGGTCGTGTTTTCCCTGAAGGCTTTCGCCGCTAAGGAGAACCTGCTCAACCGGCATTACTCTCAACGGTGCATAGGTGCCTGAAATTGTGTAAGAACCAAGACTGCCGTAATTACTTGTGTTGGCATTGCCGGAACCGTTTACTACCAAATAGTAATCTCCTGCCATTAAAGTTGTATCAATGCTCACATCTAGTTTGTCGGAAGGATTATAATCCTGGACTACCTGCATGTTGCTGTTATAAAGCGTCACGTTCATATCCAGGTCAGCACCATCATTGTTAGGGCCAACCGAAAAGGGTTTTGCGCTTAAGCTGATTTGTGCATTATCAGGAAGAGTTATTTTAAAGGCATCTTTATCAGTGTTTGTAGTAATAATGCCATTAGCTGAAAATTGCGAATTTGAAATACTGATCTTAGTCGGATTTTTTTTGGGATCATCACTATGATCATCGGTGCGATAAGTGAAACCATTCCTGCTTGTAATGATAGAAAGGTTATCCTGGTCAGCTGTGCATCCACTCGGTGTGGGCCCGTTATTCCATCCGGATAAATTTCGATAATAACTGTTTCCCATTACCGGCGCCCAGCTTGTTTCTCCAATACCTGTTCCATCGTTATAAGTAGAGATCAAACTGCATGTTCCACTGTATTTTGCCTGGTGGGAAAGACCTACAGTATGGCCGCTTTCGTGTGTGCAACATTCAGCGATAAGTTTGGTGACATATCCCAACCGATCAGGAAAAACAAAGCCAGGTGTATCGTCCCCCCAAATAAATGACCCTGTATAAGCAACACCACCAACTCCCTGGTACCAATCACTTGTTGGTGTAACAATTATGCGTACACGCTGTGTGAGAGGAGCGGCTAAAAATACGGTTGAATCAGTTGTTATATCTACATTAAAAGGCCTGTAATCTTCTGCAACGCGGTTAAAAATTTCAGTGATCTGCGCATCAGTTAAACCGGCAGGTGCGCAATAAAAAGTAGCCCCACCGTTCCAGGATGTACCACTTACCGTTTGGCCATCAAAGTCAAAAAAGATCGTTGCTTTTGCAGAAGGAAGACTGCTGAGCTTGGGCAAAGCGTAACTTTTGATTGTACTTAGAAGTATCAGGGTGAACAGGAAGGATAGAATCTTTTTCATGGTATGTTGGATTTTGGATTGGACCGTTATTAGGGTAACGGTTTTGATGGATTAATAATCCTCCACCAGGGCATCAGTTTTAATTTTTTGCATAGCGTAAGAGCCGTTATTTTCTCGTTTTAATTCGTAACCATCTGCGTATTTATCATTGATGATCCTGCCGACATAGGTAATGGTTTTGTCATCATTGATTCTTTTGGAGATCGCCAGCAACGTGTTGTTCATTGCCGGGGATTTGATGATTACTGTATATAAATTGTTGTAGCGTTTGATAGAAGAAGTGACAATACCATTGAAAGTAAAGTTTCCGAAATCAAGTTTTATTTTTCCTCCCTGTGGTACTGTGAATGCCTTACTCAGTTCGCTTTCAGGCGTTGAAAGTTTTGCAGAATATTTGTCAAAATAATTTTGCCTGTTGGATGTGAGAATCTGTGCCTGGCTTTTGAATGTGAACATCATGATCAAACATACAGCCACCATTTTGTACATGATTTTCATAGATAAGGATTTTCGTTTTTAAAAATCTTGGATGCATTTAAAACGACAATCCAATGAAAATATTTCGCTGTAAACTGAAAAAATCCCTTATTGAATGAAAGTAGCGTGAAAGTACGCTGCAGGAAAAGTATTAATACTGACCAGTGCTTAGTAAAACCAACGTGCAGGCTTGCTGTGTGGCGATGTTTTTTTCTTTTGCAAGCTGCTCCAACTCTGGGTTTTCTGCACCTGGATTGAAGATGATTCGTTTTGGTTTTTGAGCGAGTATATAATTATAATAAGGCTTTTGGTTGTTAGCATTGAGGTAGAGCGTAACCGTATCCAAATCTTCTATCGGCTTTTCTTCTGAAATTATTTCTACATCTTTCACTTTACCTGTGTGTCGCCCTATCGCTACTACATCGTGTCCTTCCTCTCTCAATTTATTTACGGCTAAAAAACTGTATCGTGCAGGATTCGTGGTGGCGCCCAAAACCAAAGTCTTTTTGTTTTTCATAATTTCTTCTCTTTCTCTAATCGCTCGAATTAATCAGATGGTCTTACAAATTTACTAAAACTCTTTTCCATGAGTTGCCTTCACCAACTTATTTACCACGAAAGGAAAAGGTTTGAGTAAACTGATAAAGATTTCAGTTAACAACTTACTACCAAAAAATCGCTGGATAATTCTCCCCGCTTTCAATCTTGAACCAAACTCTTTTTTCCATTGCTTTGCATAATTTTCTTCCATCTCTTTCCGACTGCTCACCTTTCCTTTTAAAAATGAATCGATGTTTTCAAATGCAATTTTCGACGAATGGAAGGCCATACTCATACCGTTTCCGCAAAGTGGCGTTATCATTCCGGCTGCATCGCCGAGCATCAGCACATGATCTTCGACAAGTGATTTTTCTTCAAAACTTATTTGTGAAATGGCTATCGGTTCAGGAAATAAAAACTCGCTTTCATTAAATAATTTTTTGAGAAAGGGATTTTGAAACAAAACATTTTTCTCCATTTCTTTTATGGAATTACCATTCTCTTTTAGATTTTTCGCCGTGGTTAGATAGCAAAGACAATATTCATCGTTTTCAATTTTTGAAATGCCGCAATATCCGTTTTTGAAATTGTGTAAAGCAATCGTATGGCCAGCAAACGAAGTTTTAATGTGGTATTTTATTCCGACATAATTATTGAGTTTGCCTTCTTTCCTCTGAATAAAATCACGTTTCCATTTTACATCCAGGTTACTCCTTTTACCGAAAGCGCCGCAAACAATTTTTGTTTCAATTTCTCCTTTTTGAAATTTTAAATTGAAATTTTCATTTTCAAAATTTACCCCGGTCACTTTGGTTTCTTCAAGAATCGTTACGCCATTGTCTTCTGCTATTTCTTTTAAATTATTATCAAGAAAATAACGACTGATCCCAAAACCTCCCAAATCAAGATTGGTTTCAATTGCGTTGCCTCGAGGAGAAGAAACAATCAATTTTTTGATGAAAGGCAATTGAAGCTGGGAAAGTGGCAGGCCCAATTTTTCAATAAAACTCCAACTTTCAAGGCTAATGTATTCGCCACAAACTTTATGAAAAGGGTACTTTTCTTTTTCGAAAAGAATGGTCTTATAACCGGCTTTAGCCAAGAGAATAGAAAGTGAAAGTCCTGCCAGGCCCCCACCAATAATAGCTGCAGTGAAGGAAGAAATTTCTTCTTTTTTTCTTTTATCGTTTGTTGGCTCTTGCAAAATGGTTTAAGTATTTGGTGCAACGATCAAATGCCGAAAAGCCCATTTCCATTTTAATGAATAATTCTTTATTCCTGCTTTTTCTAAAATTACTTCCCATTCATTTTTCCTGAATCCCCGCCGAACAGAAAGTGGTGCATCATTTTTTACCAGGTAGGATTTTGAGAAAATCGAAGTGGTTGTTTTAATGAAATGGTAAGCTACGGGATGCCGGTGCAAATCATTGATGAAGAAACCAATCGTTGAATTTTCTTTCATCCACCGCATCATTTGAACTAAATCTTCTTCTGAAAAATGATGACAAAGGAGCGATGAGAAAATGATGTCCGGCTTATTTTCAAAAATCAGTTTTTTATAATCGTTTGTGATATAATCAAAGTCTTTATCGCTTGAGTTTTTCCTTGCGAATTCAATGCAATCCTTGTTTATA
The DNA here is from genome assembly GCA_051960475.1 of Ginsengibacter sp. Classification (GTDB taxonomy): domain Bacteria; phylum Bacteroidota; class Bacteroidia; order Chitinophagales; family Chitinophagaceae; genus Ginsengibacter. Next base: position 6,456 of record JBQCEG010000135.1, on the reverse strand, counting down.
TCAATTCCAATAAATGTTGCAGGAATAGATCTTTTGACGCAATAATTATTGATTGCTTTTAAATTATCGCCACCGCCACAACCGATTTCACAAACAGAAATTGATTTTTTGTCTTTTGCTAATTCTTTAAATCCGTCAATGGTAATTGCATGTCCGCCAAGATGCGAATTGATCCATTCCAGTTCCTTCATGTTCTGTGCAATATCTTCTGAAGGAATATTTTCCTGGTCAAGAATTTCTTTCTCAGCTGATCGTTTTTTAAAGTCAATCATTTGATAAAATGAAAGTTTCCATTGTAAGGCCGGGACCAAAAGCAGCACCGAAAACATTGGCGTTCTTTTGTTTTTTAGATTCTAGATTTGACATGATCTCTTTCAAAACAAATAGGATTGTCGGTGAAGACATATTGCCATAATCATTCAAAACCTGGTAAGAAAATTTCAAATCCTCATTGGTAATTGAAGTACTTTTTTCAATCGCCGTTAGAATCCTTTTCCCTCCGGGATGAATGCACCAGTGAGAGATTTGTTCCTCATTGAGTCCCGCATTTTCCAATGAATTATGCAGAATATGATTGAAATCCTGTTCGATCAAATCGGGAACATAGCCCGAAAGTCTCATCAAAAATCCTGAAGAAGAAAGTTGCCAACTCATGTGTTCCTTGCCATTAAAACCCACTTCACTGTAAAAAGTTTTTATATTCAAACCTTCAGCAGCAAAAGAATCATTTGTTACCAGCAAGGCTGCAGAACCATCACCAAATAAAAGAGAAGAAGCGATATTATCTGCAGTATTTTCTTTTTGGAAATGAAGCGTACAAAGTTCTGTGCACACAACAATTACTTTTGCATCTTTATCATTTTTGCAAAATGCATCTGCCAGTTTCAATGCATGAATTGCGGCATAACAACCCATAAAATTTACAGAAGTTCTGAAAATGTTTTTCTCCAAATTCATCTGTTCCATTACCTGCAAATCCAGTATCAAATGCGTAATTTCATCTTTTTTGATCTTACGATCGATACAATCTTCTATCGCTTTTACAGATAATACCGGAGCGGTTTTATTATACCAATCCATCCTTTTTTCCAGGTCGGGAAATGGTTCCAGGTTTTCAGAAGCTGGATAAAATTGCCATTCACCTGCATTTAAACTGTAATCGGGCAAAACAGAATACCTTGATTGAATAGCGCTTTGGTGATACAAAAATTTTAGTTTCCTCTTTTCAACTTCATTCATAGCAAAAACGTTCTGCATAAAATGGAGAATGTTTTTTTGCTCGTGCTTATAGGCAGGCAACGCGGTTGATATGGAAACAATTTTACTCAAATGTTCTTTAAAATTAAGAGCGTAATAAATCCGAGGTTGGTAAACAATGAAGCGTATTTATTCATGCCCATTGTATTTTCGAAATTTGCTTCACCATTATTTTTTATCACTTTCACAAACCACCTGAAAAAATATACGATAACAGGAAGCATGAAGATTTGAAGAATGACAAACTTTAAAAAATCCGACACCGAATAAAAATACCAACCCAATGTAACAAAAGCCAACGCATATACAATGCCAGTAAAAACAAAAGTCCCTTTGTAACCCAGCAAATAACTTATGGTAATTACGCCGTCTTCAACGTCCGCCTCGTGCTGGTAAATTTGAGTCAGCGGGTAAAATCCACCGATCAGCAAACTCGAAGCGATCATTGGTAAAACGGGAACTTGAAGATTTTGGTTGCCGCCGCTTCCATTATAAACCAAAAAAAAGATCAATGCGCCCTGGCATATGATAACCGTTATATAACCAATAATTGGATATTTCTTCAACCTGATTTTTCTGTAACTATAAGCCCTTGAAGCCAATATGTAGAAAAAAATTCCTATTGTAAAAACCGGTGAAATCATGAAACTTAAAAGAAGAGCGAGCGTATCCATGAAAACCGTTACATAAAACAAAAGTGAGGTCGGCTGCATCGGATTTTTCAACCCGCCAACAGGCGTTTCATCCCGGTCCATGTAACTATTGTAACCATTGCTTGCCGGATAAACCAATAAGTGCAGGATGATGAAAATAAGAATTGCATTTTTCCAATTGATATCATTTACCTGGCTGAGGGCGAAGCAAAATACGGGCATCAAAAAGAAAGAGAAAGGAAAACGTAGAAGTTGTAAAGTGGACAGAAGTTTTTTATTCACTTCTAAATTTAAAACTAATTTGGAAAACCTTTAATAACAAAAAAGGTTTACCGCTACAGTAAACCAATAATTATTTCGATTTTTCATTTTGATCTTAAACCAGCATCGTAACGGGGTTTTCCAAATACTTTTTAACTGTTTGCAAAAACGCTGCACCTACAGCACCATCAATGCTCCTGTGATCACAACTCATCGTCACTTTCATCACATTGGTTACTGCAAATCCATCTCCTTTCTTAACCACTTTTTCTTTGATGGCACCAACGGCAAGAATCGCGCTATCCGGCGGATTGATGATCGCTGTGAACTCATCAATATCCATCATGCCAAGGTTAGAAACGGTAAATGTATTTCCACTGAATTCTTCAGGTTGGATTTTTTTATTTCTAACTTTTTCATAAAGCTGGCTTGCTTCTGCCGCGATTTGTGAAAGTGATTTTTGATCAGCAAATCGAATCACGGGAACGATCAAACCATCAGGAACCGCAACCGCTGAACCAATGTGAATGTGTTTGTTGCGGCGGATAAAATCACCTCTCCAGCTGCTGTTCACAGCGGGATGTTGGCGCAATGCCATTGCGCAAGCTTTTATCACCAAATCATTAAAAGAAACTTTTGCCGGACTTATTTCATTTATGGATTTACGCGAAGCAATCGCGTTATCCATATTGATTTCCATTGTTAAATAGAAATGAGGAGCCTGGAATTTGCTTTCGCCTAAACGACGGGCAATCGTTTTGCGCATCGGTGTGTTCGGAATGTATTCGTATCCTTCCTGCCCGATTTGTGTAAATGGTTGAAGCGGTTGTGCTGCTGCAGCAGGTTTTTGAGCTTCAGGTTTTGCCGCTGGTTGTACAAATGAATCAACGTCTCTTTTTACAATTCTTCCTCCGTCGCCCGTTCCCTGAACTTGTGAGATATCAATTCCTTTTTCTTCTGCCAGTTTTTTCGCCAGCGGCGAAGCTTTAATTCTTCCTCCTTCAATAGAAGCAGGTTGAGCGGTTGCATTTTGTTGAGGCGCAGGAGAAGATTGAGCCGTTGATTTTATTTCCGGTTCTTCCGCTTTTTCTTCAGATTGCTGTTGTGGTGCATGCTTTTGTGCTTCTACAAAAGCTTTCACGTCGGTTCCTTCTTTACCAACGATGGCAATAATATCATTTACCTTGGCTGATTTTCCTGCTTCAACGCCAATGTATAAAAGTGTTCCTTCTTCGTATCCCACCACATCCATAGTGGCTTTGTCGGTTTCAACTTCTGCTAAAGAATCGTCAGATTTTACTTTATCACCTACTTTTTTATTCCATTGAATGATCTTTCCTTCCGTCATCGTATCGCTCATCAAAGGCATCCGGATTACTTTTGCCCCTTTTGGCAATTCCACATTTTGTTTAACATCAGCGGGCTTATTATCAGATTGTTTTTCCTGTTTTTCTGCTATTGCTTTTTCTTCATTTGGATCTTTCTTTGGAAGAACTTCTTCATTTCCTGCAGATGTTGGTTTTGATTTCTCTTGTTCCAAAAGCGGTTTGTAATCTTCTCCTTTTTTTCCTACGATGGCGAGGATCCCTTCCACCGGAACTGACTGTCCCTTCTCAACGCCGATATATAAAAGAGTGCCTTCATTATAACTTTCCAGTTCCATTGTGGCCTTGTCGGTTTCCACATCCGCCAAAAGGTCGCCGGGTTTGATCTTGTCACCAACTTTCTTGTGCCATTCCACTATCACACCTTCAGTCATCGTATCGCTCATACGCGGCATTCTTATCGCTTCAGCCATAGTATTATTACAATTTTTTATTTGAGAATTGAGCCGTGAAATTAATGCAAAATCACGAAATGGATTGGAAGGGATTTTTTTGAACAGTGATTATTAAAGGGAAAAATGTAATTCTTTTTGTCCTTCTGAACACAAAATAAAAATCCCGGTAAATTGTTTGTGTACTAATCTTCTACCTTTTCCAGTTCGGCATTTACAAACTCCATCAGGCTTTTTATATTTTCAGGAGAAAAATCAAATTTAAGTCCCGCAGCTTTGTATAGTTCCGGCAAAGTTTTCGTTCCGCCAAGACTCAAAGCATTTATATAATTATCCAGTGCTTTTTCTTTGTCATTTTTGAATTGTTTCCACAGACCGATGGCGCCCAATTGCGCGATTCCATATTCAACATAATAAAAAGGTACTTCGTACAAATGCAATTGCTTTTGCCAGCTGTTTTCAACAAACTTTTCAAGTCCTGAATAATCGACTACATCATCCCCAAATTCTTTGAAGATCTCCATCCATTTTCTTGATCTTTCTTCCAAAGTGTGATTGGGATTTTCGTATATCCAATGCTGAAATTTATCGATGATAGCGATCCATGGGAAAATGGTGATCACGCGTTCCAACTGGTGTTCTTTCGCGCGCTTCAAATCTTTCTTGTTGTCGAAGAAAACATCCCAATGATCCATTGAAAAAAGCTCCATTGCCATGCTGGCGACTTCCGCGATTTCCATTGGATAATCCTTGAATGAACTAAGTTCAAGATCGTGCGTTAAAAAAGATTGCACCGCATGTCCGCCTTCATGCACCATCGTTGTTACGTCATGCATCGATTGAGCGGCATTCATGAAAATAAAAGGAGCGCCACTTTCTGCCAAAGGCATATTGTATCCGCCAGGCGCTTTTCCGCTTCTGCTTTCAAGATCGAGATGTTTCATCTCATTCATCTTGCGCAGGCAATCTCCAAAGAAAGGACGAAGTTTGGTGAAACATTCGATCGTTTTATCCAATAATTCTTTTCCTGTCTGAAAAGGTGTTAATGGTTCTGTTCCTTTCGGTTCTGCTTCCAAATCCCATGGACGAAGGTGTTCAACTTTTAGTTTTTCCTTTTTGTGTCCATAAATCTTATTCACCAAAGGCAAAACATGGAGTTTTACCGATTCGTGAAATCGGAAAGTGTCTTCTTTTGTATAATCAAAACGGCCTAATTGTTTGAATTTAAAATCGCGGTAATTTTCAAAACCAGCATTCAAAGCTTCCTGGTTTCTTTTGCTAACGAGTTGGGAAAAGAGATCGTTCAGTTTGTCTTTATCCTGGTATCTTCTTTCAGCAATTTTTTTATAAACTTCTTCACGCAGCGCACGGTCATGATTTTCGAAAAATTTAGCGGCTTGTTGAAGCGTGTAAGTTTTTCCATTTACTTCCACCGACATCTGCCCGGTTATCATTCCATATTTCTGTTGCAAAACTGCAATCTCTGATTCGATGGGGATATTTTCTTCCCTGAATAGTTCGATGCTTTTTCGAATCGAACGGAGATAAGTGAAATATTTGTCCTGATCAAGTTCTTTGGTAAAAGGTGAATTTACCAGCTTTTTATTCAGTTCAAATGCGTAAGGTTGAATGTGCGGTTGAATTTCCAAAACAAAATAGTTGAAAGATTCTTCCAGCTCTTTGTTGCCAGTGTCGCAAGTCATTTTTATCTGCCGCCAGCAAACATCTTCATTCACAGCGGCTTCAAGCTCACTCATATCTTTCAACCATTTTTCCAAATCTTCTTTGGAATTGATTTCTCTCTGCAACAATTCTTTGAAATATAGTTCAATCACTTCCCACGAAGAAATGGTTAGATCCTGTGGTAAATAATTCCTTTCTAATTTTTTGATATCTGCTGTCATGATCCTCGATTTTTAATTTTTCAAAACACAGTAAAGCAACAAAAAACCAACCTTTTTTATTTGGTTCGATTCAATTCAAATTTACTTCACGCCCCTGCTTTCAATTTTGCGTGTTGCCACTTTTTGAGGTTTTGTGTTTTTTACATTCGCGTTTTCTGTATGAGCAGGCTTCACAGGTTTTGCCTCAGCAGTTGGTTCTTTTTCTTCCTCTTCTGCTTTTGAAGAAACGTCAATATTGTTTTTCTCAATGATCTGGAACCATTTGATCATTTTTTTCATGTCGCTCGCATATACGCGGTCAAAGTCCAGATCGGGATACACTTTTTCAAAATAAGCTTTCAAAGTTTTTCCGTCGGCAGTTGGTTCCGGCATTTTTTCCTTGCTTTCTTTCATCGCTTCAAAAACTTCGGCTAAGGAAGTATTATTTTTAGAGGTATAAACTTCGATGCTTTCAAGATGAGAAAAATTATGTTGCCGGCTGCTTACAAATTTCACTGCATTATCTTCTAAAGAACGCACCACAGCGCCATCTGATTTGGATGACAACAATTCGAACAAACCCGGCAAACCGGTAACGGAAACTAACTTATTATACTCCATAAAT
>JBQCEG010000134.1:0-6232 GCA_051960475.1 Ginsengibacter sp. | reverse complement strand
ACAGAAATGAAATTAAAAAAACATATTTTTTCTCAACAGATGATAACATAGAGTTGCTCCCAAGGGACTTTAAAAAGATCGCTTTTGTAAAAGAAATGTGTATATCATATAACAAATAAAAAAATATAATGAATAAACGATCAACAAAGTCATTGAAAGCCAAAAGGCACCGTTTAATCCATCTTTGAGATATAAAAAAAACCAAGCAAGACCTACAAGAAAAAAGTCGCGAAATAGACGAATTCTGAACATTAGCCAATTTCTTCCCAAGGATAAGTATGCTTGAGTATAGACGTTTGTCATGCTTGAGAATATAGTAGAAAAGACAGCAATTGTTAAGATAGGTGCGAGCCCTTTAAACGTTTCACCGTATAATTGAGCAATCGATTTTGAAAAAACAAACACCAAAGAAGCTGGAAGAAAAGTCACAATTAGATTAAATAGAGCTGTGATCTTAATAATACGACCATGACGATCTCCATGTTTTACTGAAGAAGATAAATGTGACAGAACGACGTTTCGTAAAATACCAGGAATAAACAAGATCAAAGAAACCCATTGTAAAGTAACTGAATAAAGGCCCACTTCTCCATAATTTGAGTAGTTTACAAGCAATATATTTAAAACCCAGCCCGATACTACGAAAGAAATTTCCTGCAAGGCAACCGGCATTGTAAAATGAAAAAGTTCTCTGAGCAAAACTCTATCTCTTGATGTATCGTTTTTTAAATCTAAATTTATTATACTATAAAACCTATTTATTTGCAGTTTATTAAGAATGCAGTTTATTCCTTGGGAAACTACTAACGCAAAAATAGCGCCGTTCAACCCAAAGAAATAAGTAAATGTGAGTGTAAGTACAAAAGTAACTACGCCGATAATTAGACTTATTCTTGCGAGTTGTTTAAAAGCCTTAAATCCCGCCAATATTCCCAATTGGGTTGTCCAAACAGAATAAAATATGATCCATATTGCAAAAAGTAATAAATTATTAACAAGCTGCGGAGCTTTCAAAATATGTAGAGAAATCCAACCTGATAAAAAGGCGACCAATATTGTGAATACAATTCCGATAATTAGAGTTATGTTGGTAACATATCGTAACACGGTTTTTAGCTGATGTGGCCTTTGTGTTTTAAAATCGGCCACATATTTTGTAGCTGTGTAACCAAATCCAAGAGTTGAAAATATTGCGAAAGATTGAAGAGTGCTTTTCAAAATGCTAAATTCACCAAATGTGGCCTTCCCCAATATTCTAGCGACAAGAATAGCAGAAAAAAAAGCAAGTCCTTTTCCGACAACATTTCCTAGCAACGCCCAAAATGAATCAGTCACAAGAGTACTGTTAACTAATCGAAATTTAAATTGAGAAAACTTCATTCTGGAATAAGAATTAGCTGACTGAGCACTTGAAATTGGCAACTTTTAATACAATTGATTCGAGAAGTAACGAATATAAAAAGGCTTTAATAATGTTGCATAATAAATTAATTCAATTATTTTACTTATATCCAAGAATTCTTTTCCACCACACTTGAACTTTCCCTTCTGTATATCCGTAGCCATAACCATAACCATAGCCGTATTGCTGAATTCCTCTGCCTTTAACTCCATTATAAATGATCGCTGGATTTTTTAATGCATCAATTTTATGCTGCCGTTCCAGATTTTGTATCAATACTTTAGGTGTGTAATCATGACGTACAATAAAGAGAGTTAAATCGGCCATCGGAGACAAAATATAAGCATCCGTCACGGGATTTACCGGCGCAGTATCCATAAGGATATAATCAAAGTTCTGCTCAAGATACTTCAGTAGCGCTAACAGCCTTCCATTTGATATTAGTTCGGAAGGGTTAGGAGGAATAGGGCCTGAAGGAATTAAAAAGACATTCTCAAATTTAGTTTCTTGGACCAAATCTTCTCCCAGCACTTTCCCGATCAGATAATTGCTAAGACCAGTTCGCCTTGAAACGCCAAACTGCTCACTAAGCTTTGGTTTTCTGAGGTCAAGTTCCAAAATCACCACTTTTCTTCCTGTTAAGCCAAGACTAATGCCAAGATTAATGCTCATAAAACTTTTTCCTTCGCCAGAAATACTAGAGGTTACCAATATTTTTTTGTGTTCCGCATCCACACCAAGGTATCCGAGGGCAGTCCTGATTTGCCTGAATTGCTCTGCGATAAACGTTCGTTTTCCTTCACTGATTACAAATGGTGAAGGAGTTTTTTCGTATCCCACTTCCCCGAGGAAAGGAATATGGGTAAATTTTTCAACATCAGCCCTGTCCTGAACCGTTCTGTTCAACAGGTCTTTAATATAAATAACAACAAAACCAAGGATGAGAAACCCTAAAAAAGCGGCCAGGTAGATAAGCTTCTTCTTCGGACTTACCGGTATATCGCTAGTTTGTGCATCGTCAATAATCCGACTATCTGCAACTGTTGATGCAAAGGAAAGAGCGGTTTCTTCCTTTTTTTGAAGAAGGAAAGTGTAAATATTATTTTTAATTGCCTGCTGACGCGTAATATTCAACAGTTCTCGTTCCTGCTCTGGTATGGAAGTTAGCATGGAACTATATTGGTTACTTGTAGAAGTCAAATCATTTCTGGCTGCTGAAAGATTCTTTCGTTGACTTTGAATGTTTTCCAGGATTTGAGGCTTTAGTTTATCAATCCCATCTGCTAATGCCGCTAGGGAAGGGTTGTTTTCCGGTACTACCTTTTTCATTTGGGTATATTGTAATTCCAGGTCAGAAAGCTTTTGCAATAAACTGCTAAGTACAGGATCAGCATCTGAACCTCCAATGGAAGCAGGAACTATTCCGCCTAAGTCTCCCTTACCTTTAACATATTTCTCCACCTCGTCAAGCATGGCCAACTGCACATTGATATCACTGATCTGTTGGTCATTTGTCGCAACGGTTTGTAAATAGATCTGCCCCTGTGCGCTGATATCAGTGATCTTATTCTTTGCTTTAAAGCTTTGTAAAGCGCTTTCAACAGAGTCTAGGTCGTTGGATACAATCGCCAAACGTTCATTAACAAATTTAAGCGTATTCGCCGCTAACTGATTCTTATCCAATATGGAAGCTTCCTTATACACCTTGAGCAATTCATTTAAAATATCTTCCCCTTCCTTCGGTACTGTACTTTCAATACTCAAGTCGATCACAGTGGATTCTTTGCTCGACGGAGATATATTTACTCGCTTTGAAATTTCGTCAGCAGCTTTCTTTACTGGTACTAAGGAAAAGAAATAATCAGGTGAATTATTTTTCTTGATTACATAATCTTTAGGAACATGATAATTGGGATTGGTTTTGAACATCAAGGTTCCATAAGGCGAAGAGTGCCAGTGGTTGAGCTGATATGCAGTATCATTAATCGAGACATTATTTTCCCTTGTATTAACCTTAAAATGGATTTCCTTTACTTCAGTTAATGAATCAGGTTGCTTGGCTTCAATAATAATCGGAGACCGTTGATATCCTGATTGGTTAATTACCCGGCCCGCTATATAAACAGGAGCATAAAGGTGTAAATTGGTAACGACCTCCTGCATTAACGTTTTGGATTGCAAAACTTCTATCTCGTTTTCCACATTTTTTTTGGCGCCGAACATATCAAATGCATCCTGCAATTCTGAAGCAGGCGTAGCATTTTTATCATCTTTGATTAATAAAGTGGCGGTAGTTTGATAAACCGGTTGTTTGTACCTGAGGTATATCCAGGCACCGGTTAACCCGATGATGACTAATAATAAATAAAATGGCCAATAAGGTAAATACTTGTAAAATACTTCTCCTAAGGAAGAGTCTTCCTGTTCTTCATAGTCAACATCAGTAGCTTTAGAATTCATTCAAATAAGGGAATTGTTTGAGTAATTATTTTTAATAATAGAATCAAAGTTTAAAAACATTCGTAAGCAGAATGATAAGTAACGAAAGCCCACTTAGGATAACCGGCAACCTTTGTTGTACCAGGCTCGAACTTGCTGCTTTTGCCACTCCCGGCTCTATATACACTACATCATTCGACTTTAAGAAATAATAAGGGGATTGCAATAACTTACTCGAATTCAGGTCCAATCTTTTAATAATCTTATCGTGACCTACCTGCCGGATAAGCATGACATGGTCACGAAGACCATATATAGTTAGGTCCCCCGCCTGACCTATTGCTTCGAGAATACTGATCTGTTCACTTGGGACAGTTATTACTCCCGGGTGATTTACTTCACCTAATACTGTAACCCTAAAGTTCAGGAACCGGGAAGTAACAATCGGATCGTACAATAATTTTTTACTGAGTAATAAATGAGTTATCGTGTCCTCTAACTGTTTTTGGGTGAGACCTGCAGCATGAATATCGCCCAATACCGGGAATTTGATATTTCCATCAGCATTCACAAGGTAGCCGGCGGTTTGCGGCATATTCGGGCTAGTCGAAGCATTGGGAGTGATCGGTAGATTAGGTGTATTAAAAATTACAGTAGCTTCATTGCTCAAGCTGCTGACGGTAATACTTAAAATATCCTTTTTCTGAATAACCGGTTCCAAAGTAGAGGGTGAAATCAACCTGGCTGAATCCTGGACATCATTAAAATAAGTGACTTTTTTGGTATCGACGCAGGAGCAAAAAAACATTAAAGACGATGCAGCAAGGAAGACCAAAACCGGAAATTTGTTTTTCAAAAACATGGGGGATATAATATTATTTTGCTTTTGGTATAATAAAATTGAGCAAATATATTCTTTTATGCTTACTTAACATGGCTTCGCCATTTCTCAATTACATAAGAGAACTATAATCTGCGGCTTAGTATTTCTACAAAACTTTAGTGGAATTTTTGATCTGTCAGGGATCAAAAACCAAAATTTAAATTATTCTGAAACTGCTTTTTGTAGAAAGGATACAAATATTTGGTGTCGTTTTTAGAGCGGCGAAATTAAGGTATTTACAGGTGAAACCGATTTTAATTTGCCTTAAGATTCAGGTAAATCAAAAATTGGAGTTGTAGCAAAATACTTATAAATAAGTTGCTACCTATTTTCTAAACTTTTTTACAACTTTGAAATAAAGAAGCTTATGAAAATCCGGCAGGCTGATAAATTTATATTGCCGGTTGATGATTATACCCTTATGCATTAAGCTGATTTTCGGTTGAAAACTATGCGTCAAGCCAAGTGTGAAGATCCCGTCATAATTGTTGTTGATAATATTAATCTCGGCAGGAAATTCAAATAATCTGAATGAACAAACAGGATTATTACTTTTCCGGATAGACACAAGATACTTTGAGTTTATCTTATCCAAATTCTTATTTCCGAATAAGTCGAATTCAATATCCCGGCTGCATATATTATGTATCTGGGTGTCTATATTTTTAAATTCAAACTCAAAATACTGGTCATATTTCACTTTTGAATCTTTAAATTCCTTAAATGAAAACGGACCGGTAGGTAAAAATGACAACGGTACCTGGAAAGGTCTGAAGGTACCGGGGCTATAATTCTCTCCCTGCTCTCCCGGGTTTGTGGTATACGATTGCCTCGGGTAAACAAAGTACCTGTTGCTTACAGCGAGGTAAGCGCAAAAATATTTTTTCCAGGAGCTGGGAGGCCATCGGTTTATCCCTTCATGAATATTGATTGTTGCAAATTCCTCTTCCTTATTTTGATCATACCAATCCCTGAATCCCATCCACTGCTTGTTATTCCACACCTGCCCCCATGAAGAGGGCCATTTCATAAAAAAAACAGAACTGTTATCATTAATGGGTATAAACTTATTTAAACCCAATTCCGAATAATCATAGGAGTATAAAGAAATGCCTGCAATTCTTTCATCAGCTCTGTAAAAATTATTCGCTTCCATAGCAAATTGATAAAACGACCTGCCTGCAAGAAGGTCTTCCTCTAACAAAATAACGGTTTTGTATTGATTGGTCAGATCCCCGCAAAAAAGAATGTTCTCTCTTAAGCCCTTTTTTTCGCTATGGTAAACAATTTCCTTTTCACCAAAGTTCCATTCAAAAGATTCAACTAATTTAATTAATGCTTTTGGCGGTTTGGAATCAACAGAAAAAATTAAGGGAATACTCTTCTCTCCCGGTAATCCTGAATGAATGATGCTTTTTAATAAACGCTGTAATAATTTTGGCCTGTTCCAACATGGAATTACTATTGCCGGATCGTTAGTCATGGTATTTTTTCTTAAAACTAAACTT
>JBQCEG010000133.1:0-14530 GCA_051960475.1 Ginsengibacter sp. | reverse complement strand
TTTCTGCTTCGAGATATCCGCCATCCATTGTTTTCAAATCAGCAACAATAGGAATGCCCGGAAAATGTTCCCGTAATTTTTTTACGCCATGCAAACCTTCTGCCAACAGCAGTGGCGTTCCTGCTTCCAGCCAATCGACTCCAGAACGTAGCGCCATAGCAGCGGTTTCTAAAGTTTCGTTGATGTCGGTTAAGTCAAGAGAGATTTGTACAACAGGATCCATTTATTTTATTAGATTTAAATATTACTTCCGATGTTTAAACATGGGAAAGTGAGATAAGTGAATTTTTAATTAATTTGTTCCCGCGACTTTTCATCGTATCAAAAGAAATACAATATATATTGCCGGAATATAAATTCAGCAAGCTTCAATAAGTGAAGAAATGTAATTGTATTATCTTTTAATTATTTTATGGCAACGGTTTAACCATAATGTCCTTGAAGAATATCACGCTTTCTGGATTATGCCCTTGTAATGCAAAAGTTCCGTGATCAATAATTCTTCCCGGGTGCCCTTTTGGAGGAACAAATCCATCTGGTTGTGTCCAATCGGTAACCAAGGTGTTATTGATTTTGGTGATAACATGTTTACCTTCAACTTTGATATATAAAGTAAACCAGACGTTGTCTTTAACATAGACTTTTCTCGTATCCTTGATATCATATAAACCAGCAGTCCTTTTCCAGTCTGTATGTGAATTATTTACCTGTACTTCAAATCCCTTATCAGGGAAGCCTTTTTCTTGGTAAGCAGTATGGAAATATACCCCGGAATTTGACCCAGGCCTGGTCATCACCAACGCCTTAAATTCAAAGTTCTTAAAATCGTGATTCATTACCGGTCCCTCATAGAATAAGTGTGACCTGGGGCCTGCCACTTTAATAGCTCCATCTTCAACTGAAAAAGTGCCGGGTTTTTCACTAGCTTTCCACCCATTTAGTGATTTTCCATCAAACAAGCTTATCCAGCCTTTTTTACCATGAGTTCTCGTTGTACTTGAACATCCTATTAAAGTCAGTAATATTACAGTAATGAATAAGGTATTTTTTTTCATCTTTAATTTTAATTATTATTAGATAGAGGTTAGATAACTTTTTTCCGGAGGACTTCACACTCCCAATGACCATCCTTGACGGTATTCCCTTTTTACAAATTCGTTGGCTTCGTCAAAGTTGGTAATCTTCATTGACTTTGCATCCCATAATAGTTTCTTTCTTCCCGGATAAACTGATCTGCCTTTTTCGTTTTTAGTCTCAACATTCCAGCTACGGATTGCAAGGTTACCAATTAGCACACTTTCTGCAAATGGGCCTGCATACTCAAAAGGAGAGCTGGTAGTTGCATTTCCATAACCGGCTCTACATGCATTTACCCATTGAAGGTAATGACCTTCCGGAACTCTCGCAATCGTTTCTTTAGGCATAGTGACTTCATCCATAAGTTTTGTAGGTAATAGTCTTGGATTCTCACCATAACAATCAAACAATAGTTTACCCTTCGTACCGATAAACAAAATCCCTCCGTCACTATTTCCAAAAGGCTCGCCCGGCAAGAGTTCATCTGGAACAGGAGGCAAGACGCCTCCATCATGCCATGATAAATCTATATCACCCTTACCATCCTTTCTCGGATACTTTAAATGAATAATTGATGCAGCCGGATAACCATCAGGATATTTAGCCAGATGCCCGTCCGTTGTCCAACTGTTCGGAATACTACATTCTATTTCTGTAGGAAAATCAATTGGCAAAATACGGAAAGCAGGATCCATCATGTGACAAGCCATATCACCTAAAGCGCCTGTACCAAAAGCATTCCATCCTCTCCAGTTCCACGGCATATAAGCAGGGTTATATGCGACTTTTGCTGGCGAAGGACCAAGCCAAAGATCCCAATCCACTCCTTCCGGAACAGGAAAGTTGCCTGTAGGTGTTGGCAAACCCTGTGGCCAAATTGGCCGGTTGGTCCACGCGTGGACTGTATGCACATCACCAATCATACCCGCATCGTGAATTTCCTGGCCTTTTCTCACTCCATCTCCTGAACCACCTTGGTTTCCCATTTGCGTAATAACCTTATACCGTTTTGCAGCTTCCGCTAATGCACGGCATTCATAAATATCGTGTGCCAGCGGTTTTTGTGTATAAACGTGTTTTCCCAACTGCATGGCCGCCATTGTAGCCACTGCATGAACATTATCAGGTGTGGAAATATTGCATGCATCTATATTTTTGCCTTCAGCTTCCAGCATCTTCCTGAAATCTTTATAATACTTTGCTTTCGTATAAGTCGCTCTGGACTTGGCACATCTTCTATCATCCACATCGCATAATGCTACAATATTTACGTAAGGGCTTTTAGAAAAATTTTCCAAATCACTCTGACCTTTTCCTCCCGCCCCTATTGCTGCAATATTAAGTTTATCACTTGGCGCTACATACCCTTTCCCCCCCAGTACGTGCCGAGGCAGAATCATAAAGCCTGCAGAAGCGAGTGCTGTGGTTTTTATAAAACTCCTCCTGGAATTATCAGGCACTTTGTAATTCATCCTAACCTTTTTCATAATTATGTTTTTTTATTGGTTGTTTAAAAGAAACAGATCATTTTCATTCTAGACACCATAGTTTACTGGTTTCAGATTATATTGTGCTAACACTTCTGCAGGAACACCATCCCATTTTCCCGGAACATTTCCAACATATCCAAGGTCATTGATGCCAATTTTACTAGTATAGAAACCTGTAGCTACAAGATTCCTCAGTCTGTCAAAAAAAATGGCCCCCTGATGCATTTCCGGTTTTACTTTCATAGGATAAGCAATTTCTTCAAGCATCTCTACCTTTTGGTTTTCTGTGGTTCCTAAGAAGGAATGACCATACCTGGTTAGACATTGCATATCAAGCCACTTTAATCCTCCCCGCAAAGGAATCTGGTGTTCAGGAATGTCTTTTACAATAAAATCAAGAAAATCTATGACGTTCGCGTCTGAGGCGCTACCGGATATCTCATCTTTGGGAATGATCAAATCACCCAATGCAATTAGAGTTAGCCGCTCATGATCATTAAAAAAGGACGCCTGTTTATTAAGTTCCTTCAGCCGCTCTTTTTCAAAATCCTGTAAGCCGGTCGTATCTGCATCACCAAAACCACCTTCTTTTACAATTGTTCCGGAAGATTTATCAAGTCCGGTTTTGCACGCTTCTAACAATATACCTGTGCTGATCGTTGATATTCCTATTGCTTTTAATGATTGTCTTCTGTTCATAATCAAAGGTTTTTTTTCTGTTTTTGATCAAGAATGTATTCGGCAGTTCTCATAGATAAAGCAAGAATTGTCCAGGTTGGATTTTTGTCTCCCTGTTGAACAAAAGGGGCTCCGTCAGTTACGAACAAATTTTTACAATCATGCGCCTGACACCATTTATTTAACGCCGATGTCCTGGGATCATCGCCCATTCTTGCTGTACCTACTTCGTGAATTATATCACCAGGTGTGTGTAGTCCATAATTATCTTCTTTTCCTTTAGCTTTTGAAGTAATAATAGCACCCATCCCATGCATGATAGATTCAAAAGTTTCTTGCATGTGTTTGGCCTGCTTAATCTCAGCATCCGTCCATTTATAATTAAACCGAAGCACAGGTATTCCATATTTATCAACAACATTTGGGTCTATTTCACAATAGTTAGATTCGCGGGCTATAGCCATTCCTCTTCCCGCCATGCCCACATTAGCACCATAAAAACGGCGGTAATCATCTTTCAAAGATTTACCAAACCCACCTGCATCCTTCATTTTTCCATCCCGGCCCGGAACCATACCATTTATACGTGGAACGCCTGAGCCAAATCCATACGATGGCATATGCATACCACCACCAAACTCAATGTGATAACCTCGCGGAAAATCCAGTTTCTTATTATCAAGTACCCAGGGAGCAAGAATTTGAGCACTGCCAACTCCGTCTTCATTATATCTCTTTCTGTCCATGAGCTGAGGCAGAAAGCCCGACATACCAGATCCGGTAGAATCATGTAGATATCGTCCTACAATTCCACTACTGTTGGCCAGGCCATTTGGATGAGTGGCTGACTTTGAATTCAGTAATATCCGGGCTGAACCACATGCACTGGCAGCAAGTATAACAGTGTCCCCATTTACCTGATATTCGGACATATCATCCTTGCTCACATAAGAAACACCTTTTGCCAAACCATCTTTTCCCACGATTACTTCCCGCACCATAGCATTCGGAATTACTTTCAGATTACCTGTTTTAATTGCTGGAATTACAAGACACGATGAAGAAGAAAAATCTCCATAAACTTTGCAGCTTCTGCTACACTGACCGCAAAAAAAACAAGAACCTCTATCTTTATTTCCAGGCAAAGGTTTAGTAAGAACAGAACCGCGACCCGGAATTACTTTCACCCCTGCTTTTTTTGCTCCCTCCATAATAAACATTTCATTAAGTCGTGGTTTGGGAGGGGGAAGAAAAATTCCATCAGGGTCATTCTCTAATCCTTCAGCGGTTCCATATACCCCAATTAACCGATCTACTTTATCATAATAAGGTTTTACCTCATCATAGCTGATTGGCCAATCATCAGTAGCGCCATCAAAAGTTTTTCCTTTGAAATCATGCGGTCCCATCCGAAGAGAAATCCTTCCCCAGTGATTCGTACGCCCACCTAACATGTGAGAGCGAAACCAGGTAAATTTAGTATCGTCTTTTAGTGTATAAGGTTCTCCTTCAATTTGCCATCCACCATAGGCTGCGTCAAAATCTCCAAATGCCCGTGTTGTATTGGCGCCCCTGCGTGGTGATTGCCAGGGCCACAAAAGCTGTTTTGAATCTGTCGCCGGGTCAAAATAAGGGCCAGCCTCTAACATTAATACTTTAACACCCGCTTTCGCTAAAACATATCCTGCCATTCCACCCCCTGCACCGGAACCAACAATGATTACATCATACTTTTCTGCTGATTTCTTAATCTGAATATCTCCCATGCTATAATTTTTTTTATAATAAGGAACGATCTTATTCTATTTTATAAAAGGGAGTTGGGAATAGGTATTTCCAATTTTGTACTCATAGCCAATCGAAGTCGCAGGAACTATATTGGTAACTTTTAGCATCCCATAATATACATCCTCAGGTTTCGACCCCATCTCTATTTTAAATATATAAATGCCTTCCCCTTTAGAAGGATCTGCTATTGTAACCGGAGATCCATTCGAAAAAGCATTCATTGCAACAATTGGGTTGTTTTGGTTGTATATATCTTGTGTGGAAGAAACGAAAGAAATAGTTTTGCCTCCCGTTGACCAAACTGGTCCACCATGAATCATTAAAGAATCGTCAACCGCGAGAATTGCATTTGTATCTGTAGCAGCCAAAAGTTCATTATTCAAAAGATTTACACCTGACCTGGAGCCACCTAGAGTTAAGGTCCCGGACTTCTTTAGAAAAAAATATGGCTCGTTATCGATAACTACCATTTTAACGGTATCCTTATAGGATCCCATAGCAGAAATAAACGAATAATACATAGTGTCCTTTCCAACTGCAAAATCATCACCTGAAATGGGTACGCTATCCGTCGGGTTAAAATCTCCAACTGATACCCAGGCATCATTGATACCATTTTTCTTTATAACATTCACTGTCCCGGTATAACTGCCTGATTTTGGCTGGACATTCAGATCAAAGTATGCGGTACCTGCACCTCGTATTATATTAACAGCTGTTCCATTAACCTGAGGATTTGAAACTTTAGTGGCAGCTGTCATTTGAATCACTATGGAAGCCGATTCTGTTTTACCAGAAAAACTAACATATACATTATCTCCCGCCTCACTCATTTGCGCCTCAGCCCTGGTATATGTAACCGAGGCAGTTAAATCACTTCCTACATTTACTGTTTTTTGTGTTCCTGCCAAGGGCAATAGCTGGGTAGCAGTACCACCTCCGGGGGGTATTTGTTGTTTAAGCAATTCCACGTTCATAACATCTCCACTTTTTGCGTTAGGTAAAGTAACATTCACAGTAAAGCCATCATCCAGTGTGGATATGCCCGCTGAAGTTGCGGAAGAAACGCTTGTAATTATAGCGTTACCATTAGCATCCGTTGGAATATTCCAATAGGGCTGTTTTGAACAACTTCCTAATAATAATGCCCCCGAACATACTAAACTTATTAATTTATTATTTTTCATTTTATCTGTATAAAATCGTTAATAATTAGGTTGAAAATATCTTATTGTCCAGCTTGCTTGGGCAGAAAATTATAATTCTGTAAACATTTCGCATTTGTTGCAATTTCACGCTGGGATATCGGACATAACAAATTCATGGCAGAAAAGGCAAAGCTAAAACCGGCCGGCTGATGGCCAATGAAAGGTTCTATTCCCGCAAAAGATCCCGAACCATCGATCAGGCACATGCGTGTACGTCTCTGATCCCATAACATTTTATTTTCAAACACCAATTCATAGGCACGTTCGCTCATTATAGCAAAAAGGTTAACGTCAGAAGCTCTATATTCCGGAAGTCCGGCTCTTCTTCTTACCTCATTAATTCCTTTTACAATATCATTATCTGCTACAGAAACACCGAGCTTTCTTAATGTCCAATTCACTTCTGTAAGCATCAAAAGGATATCCGCATATCGGTAAAAAGTCCAGTTTAAATTAGCCTGCCCGGTTACTTTAATAGCTATAGAATCATAATACTTATACAAGTAAGGCTGGGAAAACCGGTCCGCTGGTCTTTGGTTGGGATCATATTTGGTGGATATATTATCTGAATAATAGAACATCTGACGATCCTGAATACGAAGATCTGCCGGATTATACGAGTTAATATAACCGATACTGGGTATAAAGGTTCCGTATTCGTCTCCAAACCTTGAAACATGACTTAGTCCGGGAAGTGCAGCTGCTATTAGCCCAGACATATCAGAAACTCCTCCAAGGTATTGAGCCTGAAAAATTGCTTCTCCCTTATTATTCATTGCAGGGTCATGAAGATCATGATAAGTACCAAGTGAATACTTGCCATATAAAGCATTCAATTGAGTTTGAGCTTTCTGCAAAAAATCCTTTGCACTGGGAGAATTAACCGGATAGGTTTCTTCACTGAATGCGCCAGTAGTACACCAATCCTTTGATGGATCGGTGGCAACTTCCTGGTAAGGGTACCCTGCGCAAGTCAAATATACATCTGCTAAAATCGCTCTTGAAACAAATTTGGTTACTTTACCTCCTGCAGATGGTGCATCAGGTAAAGTACTTTCGTTTACTGCATATTCAAGATCAGGTATAATCACATCATCATAAATGCTCTTCAATGACACACGCGGCTGTTGAGCCTCACTCACACTTGTAAGAACAGAAGTGTCCTCTACAAGGTCACCATAATACCGAACCAACATAAAATAGTAAAAAGCCCGAAGAGTACGAACTTCGCCTAATGCGGCAGATTTCTGAGAAGCAGACCAATCTGAAATTCCGGGAATTTTTGAAATAGCTAAGTTGCAATCCCGCACTCCCTGGTAATTATTGTGCCAGAAGTTGTCATAGTCGGAAAGAGTGCCTCCCGAAGTCTGATTGGTTTGAAATTTCCAAAATTGAACATGCGCATCAGAAGTGTACGCTTCTCCGGTAGGATATTCAATTGTAGCTGGCAAATAGTTTCCCCAGTCTCCAGCGCCTCCTGTGTAAGATGCCAGGGATCTGTAAGTTCCTATTACTAATGCAGTTCCTTCTGATCCTGATGCAAAACTATAATCACTTGTTATTTGCCCTGTGGGTTTTTCTGCCAAAAATTTTTGACAACTATTAAAAGTAAGAATAGCTAATGAAGTTACAATCAGGCGTTTTAAAAGAATATATCTGTTTTTTATATTATTTTTCATATCAATAGTATTAGGTTAAAGACTTACATTAACTCCAAAGGAGTATACAGAAGGAACAGGATACTGGTATTTGTCAGTGTTGGGAACGAGTGAGAATTGCTTATCAAGTGAACTACCTTCAGGATCATATCCTGCAGCTTTTGTTATTAAAAAGAAATTTTGAGCGTTCAGGTAAATTCTCAATCTTGAAAATCCCAGTTTCTTCATCTTATTATCAGGAAAAGTATATCCAATCGTTGCATTTGATCCCCTTATAAAGGAAGCGTCGTACATCTCGTGGGTATCCGGGTAAGATTGATAATAAGCGCCTCCGTTTCCCGGCCGCATCTGAGCTACCATAGTATTTTGATGATCAGGACGCCAGGCATCGAGAGTAGAATTTAATCCTCCGGAAACTAATTGACGATCCTCAGCAGATTCGTGCACAAATGCTTTGTTCACGCCTTCAACAATTTGAATATCAAGCGAAGCATCAAAATTCTTATAGGTAAATGTATTGTTGAAGCCAATTATCCAATGCGGAAATGCATTTCCAATGACGCTGCCATCGGTAAGCAGATCAATTTTACCATCATTGTTCCTGTCTAAATACTTCAAATCTCCGGGGTGTAGTCCATAACGTGCAGCTAAAGAAGTTTCTTCTGTGCTATAAACTCCTAATCGGGTAAGTCCAAAAAAGGATCCTATCGGTTCACCAATAATTAGAGCAGAAGTTCCATTCCCTGCACCTGTTTGCGAATAAATTGGTGCGCCTGTAGGTCCTAACTGAACAACTTTATTAACATTATGGGTCACTGTTAAAGTCGTTCCCCAATCAAAAAAATGAGTGGAAACATTACGTGTGTTTAATGTGACCTCGAAACCTTCGTTTTGAACCTTACCGTAATTTTCTTTAACTGTTCCTGTTGAGGTTGAATACGGAAGATTTACATCAAGTAACATATTACTCGTTAACTTATGATAGTAATCAAAATCAACATTAATTCGATTATTTACTAAACCAAATTCGATCCCGGCATCGTACTGATCAGTAGTTTCCCATTTAAGATCAGGATTACCTACTGAACTTGGATATAAACCGGTATTAGAAGTTCCATTTAGGATAACATTTGTTGTTGAAATATAAGATTGTGTTACATAACTCCCGATCTCCTGGTTACCTGTACGGCCATAACTTCCTCTTAGTTTTAAATTTGATACCAGGTTCACGTTTTTCATAAAATTCTCCTGCGACACTCTCCATGCTATACCAGCAGAAGGAAAGAAACCATATTTATTATTCGCACCAAATTTTGATGATCCGTCCTCGCGAGCAGTAAGCGTGAGCAGGTATTTACCTTTATAGCTATAATTAACCCTTCCGAAATAAGAGTTCAATGCACTTAGACCATCTCCACTTTGAACTTCTGGTCTTGTTGCTGCTCCTGCTCCAATATTAGAATAACCATAAAAATCTGATAAGAAATTGGTATTTCTCATGTAGGAATGGTTATAGGTGTATTGCGACCATGAAAGACCCAATACCGCGCTTATATCATGATCAGTACCAATTTGTTTATTATAGTTAAAATAATTTTCGTTCTGCCAATAGAATGTATTATTATTAGTAATCCTTGCATCCCCGGTATGCCCGTACAACTGGCCGTAATAGTTATTATACTTGTATTGGTTATAATCTATGGAGAAATCACTTTTGAAAGTCAGGTCAGGGGTAATTGTAGCAGTGGCAGTAAGACTACCCGTTGCTTGCCCGATATTCCTATCACCGTATTCCTCGTGTCTTCTGTAAAGTATATTATACCACTGTTCACCAACATTAAAATCTCCATTTGTCCCCCAACGACCTGCATAAGAACCAAGGGAAGGATCGTTCGGATACTTGACAGGGAGAATACTCCATACTTCAGCAGTAGACCTTGTTATATTGCCGTCATCCGAAGCTTTACTTTTTGCAAAACCAAGTGTTGTACTAATGTTTAACCATTTCACAATCTTGATGTCGCTTGTTAGCCTCCCCGTATATCGTCTGAAGAAGGACTCCTTCATTAATCCATTTTGGTCAGAATATCCGAGAGATACCGAATATTTTGCATTTTCAGTACCTCCACGCATATCAATAGTCTGGTCAGTTGAAACAGAAGTATGAAAAATCAAACTTTCCCAATCTGTGTTGTAAATTGGTTTATAATAGTTACCATCTTTTCCTAACAGTGGAACTATATAACTATTCTTCCCGGGTACTTTTTCAAACAACCAGGGCATTTCAGAAAAAGATTGTCCAGAGCCTGATGGTCGAAAATCTTTACCTGGATTAATCTTGCCATACTTGCTTCCATTCGACATAGCCTGCATATACACGTACATCAGTTGTGGTGCTGTCAAAGTATAAAGGTGTCTTTGCAAAACCCCGGCTGATACGGAACTATTATAATCCAGCTGAGGTTTGCCAACAGTTCCGCGTTTAGTGGTTATGATTATAACACCATTGGCTCCTCTGGCACCATATATTGCGGTAGCGGAAGCATCTTTTAGTACATCCAGGGATAATATATCCTGTGGATTGAGGGTGGACAAAGGATTGGAAACTCCAACAATTCCATCCACCACAAACAATGGTTCATTATTAGAGTTAATAGAGTTGGTTCCACGTATCCTGATCATTGGCTGACCTCCGGGAATTCCTGCTCCGTTTTGAATAACCTGCACCCCAGCTACTTTATTTTCCAAAGCTTGTCCCAGGTTTCCAACCGGTTTATCCAAAAGCCTTTTGGCAGATACACTTTGAACCGATCCTGTAAGGTCCTTTTTCTTCGCAGTTCCATATCCGATAACTACCACATCATTAAGTCCGGTAAGAGCCATCTCCAATGTAACATTCACTTCCCTTTGTTGGCCTACTGCAACTTTTTTCGTTTGATACCCAACGCTGGAAATTTCAAGAACAATCTTCTTTCCATTGTCAGGGACACTAATTGTAAATCTGCCGGCTGCATCAGTGGTAGTACCAATTTTACTCCCGGCAATTATAACCGATACATTTTGTAAAGGTTTACCTTGCTGGTCAATTACTCTTCCCTGAATTTCTATGGGAGGGGGTGGAGGAGATGTAACAGAAACAAATTGAGTCTGTGAAGAGTCTATCCACTCCTTTCTTATTACAACTGTATTGTTTATAATCTTGTATGATAGCCTCTGCCCCTTTAAACATGCAGTTAATGCCTGGTTAAGAGAAACATTGTTAAGTTTTATATCGACGGGGGCTGTTGTTTCTATTAAGTCCTTATCATAAAAGAAATGAACACCTGTCTGGTCTTCTATATCCTTAAAGACCGTCTCCAGGCGAACTTTATCTCCCCGAATACTTACCTTTTGGGCGTGAGTTTTTGCTGTAACTTGAAAGGTAAAAAACAGCAGTAAGGCAATGGTAAGTTTCATAATCATCCATCCTTTTGATATTAATGATTTGTTGCCATTAATATTTTGGCAAGCAACAGATAAAATCATAGCTTTGATTTGATTTTTGGTTAATAAATTGTTTCACTACAATTTGTAGCCTTGGAGCCAGTTATGCCGCAAACATTGCTGGCTTTTTTTTAAGCATCTAACCGCTTAGAAGGAAAGCTTTTTTCATATTTTCTTTAGTTAAAATTTTATTTTACAATAATTTTTTTGCCCTCAATCGAAAATTTGATATTACTGAATTCCAAAATCTTTAACACGTCGGAAAGTTGAGCATTCCTGCTTATTTTCCCCTCAAATCTCCTGTTTGGAATCTTTCCATCATATTCAACTTTAACGTCATACCATCGGGCAATTTGGCGCATGATCTCTTTGGTGTTCGCGCCATCAAACTGGAATAAACCTTCTTTCCAAGCTATAACCTGGTTCATATCAGCAATTTTAAT
This sequence comes from Ginsengibacter sp., assembly GCA_051960475.1. Lineage (GTDB taxonomy): Bacteria > Bacteroidota > Bacteroidia > Chitinophagales > Chitinophagaceae > Ginsengibacter. The sequence goes on along the minus strand of JBQCEG010000133.1, from coordinate 2,705 downwards.
CTTAACCTTTCTGGAGTTTTGCCCCACTACCCCCTGTTGACCCGGTTTTAAAAATGCTGAAATATTTCCTTTTCTAATCTTTACACTTCCTTCAAGTAAACTTGTTTTTACAACACACTCATCATCATACCCATTAACATTGAAGTGAGTACCTAACACTTCTACATGTATTCCGCGTACATTTACAATGAAAGGCTTCTTTTTATTTTTCGCGACTTCAAAATAGGCTTCGCCTGTTAAGTCAACATTTCGTTCCTTTCCCGTAAACGCAGTGGGAAAATGGAGGGAAGATGACGCATTAAGCCAAACCGTAGTTCCGTCAGACAATACAACTTTGTATTCTCCGCCCGCGGGTGTAACAAGAGTATTGTATACATCCGCTGCTCCATGGGATTTGGAGGTATTGGATACATCATAAACTAATACCCCCCCTTTTTTACTTATCCTGACATTTGCTCCCTGTATATTTTCATTTTGTAAACTATCGAGTACAATTTGGCTGCCATCTCCCATTGTAAGTATAGCATGTTTACCACCCGGGACAATTTTTGAAATTTCTTTACTTGTGTGTAGAGAATTATGAATTTGTTTAAAAGAATTTGGTTTTATAATAAACCAATATGATAACCCTGAAATAATCAATATTACAACGGCGGCTGCTGCTCTGGAATAAGAACTGAATTTATGAGGTACACCATTTGCTTTTTTTGAATCCTCAATAATTCTTCTCAAAATTAAAGTCGACGATCTTTGGTTTACTCTTGCTTCTTCAGATACATTAGTTATTAATTCATCTAACAATTCAATAAGTTCATTTTCATTATTGGAATCTGCAATCAACTGCATAAGTTCCTTCTCCTCCTCGATCGAACAATTTTGTTCTATAAAAGCATTAAACAGAAATTCCAATCTTGAATTGGGCATATAAAGTTGTTGAGAAAAAATTCGCAATACTCCTTATAAGAGTCCTTTTAATTCTTCTTTGGGGGGGTGGAATAAGATTTTATTTTGAAATATTTTCAAAATAGTCACCAAAGGTGATGGCAAAGATGAATATCGAATGTAAGTGAATCATACAAAATGTACGAATTCTTTTCATAGCCTCAGCAAGATGAAACTTTACAGTTTCCGGTTTCAATTCCAAAATTTTAGCTACTTCTGTCCGACTCATGGCCCCAACCTTCACTAACTTATATACATTCTTTTGTCGATTTGGCAAGCGATCTATAGCTTGTTGTAAAATGGAATTAAATTCTTTCACAATAAGAATATCCTCACAACTCTGATTGGTTAATTGCTCATGTTGTTCCGTGAATAGAACAGTATTATAATTAATTGCAATCTGTTTGAGTTTCTTATATGTCTCATTTCTCGCAATCTTATAAATATAGGATTGAAAATTTTCAACATTGACTAATCGGCCTCTGTAAAGCCAAATTTTTAAGAAGACATCTTCCACAATTTCTTCTGAAAGCAAAGGTGAGCGTGTTACCTTAAGGACAAAAGTGTAAATTCTATCTTTATAACATTCAAATAATTCCGAGAACGCTTTTTCGTCTCCATTAGATATACGCAAGATGTAATTCTGGTCGTTTTTTAAAGGATCAAGCATTAGAAACAGTTAAAGGATAGTTAATGTCCTTCGAAAATATGGGAATTAAACTTAAAAAAAAAATCCCGAAGGCTCAGTTGTAAATTTTTTTTCAACAACAAGCAGAGCGAATCTATATTCAAATCCTCCTCAAACAATTCCATGTAATATTGATTTAAAAAGGTGATTAATAATATAGTTGAATCGCTAAATTCATAGAAATAGTAACAACAAAATTTTAGGATTTAAGTAAAAGCTTCTAATTAATTATTTAGCATTTTATATCTTGTTATTCAAAAAATCAATTTATTTATGCGTTCACTATTTAATCAGAATAAAAAACGGTTCTTTTTTCTTTCACTTTCCCTGTTTCTTTTTCTGACAGGTTTCAGCCAGGAAAAACATTACACGGTTGCCGATGCACATGCTCACAACGATTATATGCACCCGGTACCGTTTTACACAGCGTGGAATGCAGGTTTTGGATCAATTGAAGCAGATGTTTATCCTGTCGATGGGGTATTACTCGTATCCCATACTAAAAAAACACTGAGCAGTGAGCGAACTTTGGATCGCTTATATTTAAAACCACTTTTAGAACAATTGCAAAAGAATGATAAACGAAAAGTAACCTTACTGATCGACATAAAAGAAAACTATAAGGAAAGCTTACGTCTTCTTATCCAGGAATTAAAACCTTTGAAAAAATATTTGGTTTCTGATGATGATCTTAAAAAACCAGTGACCATTCTCATAAGCGGTGAAAGGCCACCTCCCGCAGAATATAAAAATTACCCTCACTACATTTTCTTCGATGATGATCTGCGGGTTTTCCATACCCCGGAAGAATGGAAAAGAGTCAGGTTGGTAAGCCTTTCATTTCAGCGCTATTCTCATTGGAATGGAGAAGGCAATCTTCCGGATAGTGACAGAAAGGTGCTTACCCACGTCATTGACAGTGTACACGCTGCAGGAAAGAAGATCAGGTTTTGGGCTGCACCGGATAATGAAAATTCATGGGTGACGCAAATGAAGCTTGGCGCTGATATAATAGGAACGGATAAGATTCATGAGCTCGCTGCATTTCTTGGCAAACAACCTGATTATAAATCTA
>JBQCEG010000132.1:0-81599 GCA_051960475.1 Ginsengibacter sp. | reverse complement strand
GCGCGTGGAGATGTTTTTGCCAATGGATTTTTTTCAAAAGTTCTGCGGTCAGTTAATATGCTCCCCGTTTACAGGCTGAGCGAAGGAGCAGAAAATCTTGGTTACAATTACGTTACTTTTGAAGCTTGCAAAAAGTTATTTGAAGAAAACAAAGTCGTGCTCATTTTTAGTGAAGGAGGCTGTACCAATGAATGGAAGCTTCGTCCATTGAAAAAAGGAACAGCGCGGCTGGCAATGAATGCATGGAAAGAAAATATTCCACTTAAAGTTTTACCACTGGGAATTAATTACAATTCCTTCCGTTCTTTTGGTAAAAATGTTCACCTAAATTTTGGGAATATAATTACAGCTAACGAGCTGGAATTAGCAAACCAGGAGGGAAAAGTGATCAATGAATTCAATGAAAAATTAGAAGCACAATTAAAACACTTGGTTTACTATATTGACCGGAACGATTATCAAAAAAAACAGGAACATTTTTATGAAAAACGTTCACCCTTTAAAAAGATCATTTTATTTATTCCGGCTGTAATTGGTTTTATCCTGAATGCACCACTTTATTTTATCATTCATCTCATGATAAAAGACCGCGCGGTTGATCATTACGATTCGATCATGACCGGGATTTTATTTTTCTTTTATCCGGTTTATGTTTTGGCAATCACTCTTGTCTTATTTTTTGTGACAGGAAATGTTTTGTCCTTGTTTTTATTGTTGCTATTTCCCTTTACAGCATGGAGTTATTTGCAGTTAAAGCCGCAGATCAAAAAATAAATTTTCCGTTTTTGTTCGTTCACTGCAGAATAAGCACAAAAAAAGAGGTTGCCTTTGCAGACAACCTCTTTATAAATTATTCCAACCCTATTAATCTTCTACTTTCAGTTTACCTTTTTGTTTTGCTACTACTTCTTCGGCAATGTTATTTGGTGCCGGAGCGTAGTGACTAAACTCCATGGTTGAAGTAGCGCGGCCGCTGGAAATTGAACGCAACTGCGTTACATATCCAAACATTTCGCTCAACGGAACTTTTGCTCTTATCACCTGAACACCGTGTTTGGTATCCATTCCTTCCAACATTCCACGACGACGGTTCAAGTCGCCTGTTACATCGCCCATGTACTGATCCGGAGTCAACACTTCCACTTTCATGATCGGTTCCAATAAAACAGGGCTTGCCTTGCGGCCTGCTTCACGAAAACCTTGCTTGGCACACAATTCAAAAGACATCGCATCAGAGTCAACCTGGTGGAAGGATCCGTCAAACACACGCACTTTCATATTTTCCATCGGGTAGCTTGCCAAAACACCTGTACTCATTGCACTTTCGAAACCTTTCTGGATAGCAGGAACAAATTCTTTTGGAATTGATCCACCAAACAAATCGTTTACAAACTGGAAGTTTCCTTTTCCTTCTTTCACAAACTCTTCGTCAGCAGGACCGATGTTGAAGACAATATCAGCGAACTTACCTCGACCACCCGTTTGCTTCTTCAAAATTTCACGATGCTCAATTGTCTTTTTAAATGCTTCTTTATAAGCAACCTGGGGAGCACCCTGGTTAATTTCTACTTTGAATTCGCGCCGCAAACGATCGATGATAATTTCAAGATGCAATTCACCCATTCCGCGAAGAATGGTTTGTCCTGTTTCTTCATCAGTATTAACACGAAGTGTAGGATCTTCTTCAACGAGCTTTGAAATTGCCATTCCCATTTTATCAACGTCGGCCTGTGTTTTAGGCTCGATAGCAATTGCAATTACCGGTTCAGGGAAAGTCATTGCTTCCAGAACAATTGGATGATCTTCGTCACACAATGTGTCACCTGTTTTGATATCTTTAAAACCAACAGCCGCACCAATATCACCAGCCTGGATAAAATCGACAGGATTTTGTTTGTTCGCGTGCATCTGCATAATTCTTGAAATCCGCTCATTCTTTCCGGTACGTGTATTTAAAACATAAGAACCGGAATTCAATTTACCACTGTAAGCGCGGAAGAAGGCAAGGCGGCCAACGAAAGGATCGGTAGCAATCTTAAATGCCAAACCAGAGAATGGTTCTTTCGGATCGCAATGACGTTCAATAATATCACCGGTATTAGGATCAGTACCTTTTATCGCAGGCAAATCCATCGGACCCGGCAAATAACGAACGATCGCATCCAAAGCGGTCTGAACACCTTTATTCTTAAACGCTGACCCACACATCATCGGGATGATAGACAAATCGATCGTTGCTTTACGAATCGCTTCGTGCATTTCATCTTCAGTAATGGAGTTGGGATCATCAAAAAATTTCTCCAATAATTTATCATCATATTCTGCAACTGCTTCCACCAAATGCTGCCTCCATTCTGCCACATCCTCTTTCATATCGTCCGGAATAGGAACTATTGTATAGGTCATTCCTTGAGTTGAATCATCCCAAACAATTCCCTGCATAGTGATCAGGTCAACTACACCTTTGAAAGAATCTTCAGCGCCAATTGGCAATTGTAAAGGAACCGCTTTAGCTCCCAGCATTTCTTTTACCTGCTTAACAACATTTAAGAAGTCTGCACCGGAACGATCCATTTTATTTACAAAACCAATACGCGGAACTTTGTATTTATTAGCCTGGCGCCAAACAGTTTCACTTTGAGGTTCAACACCACTCACCGCACAAAACAATGACAACAATCCGTCAAGAACACGAAGAGAACGTTCTACTTCCACAGTAAAATCCACGTGGCCCGGGGTGTCGATGATGTTGAATTTGTACTGGTGTGAATCAGGCAACTTCTGTCCCTGCTTTGTTGGAAAATTCCAAAAGCAGGTTGTAGCGGCAGAAGTAATAGTGATACCTCTTTCCTGCTCCTGTTCCATCCAGTCCATTGTAGCAGCACCGTCATGAACTTCACCAATTTTGTGGTTCACGCCCGTGTAGTACAGAATACGCTCTGTAGTAGTGGTCTTGCCCGCGTCAATGTGAGCAGCAATACCAAAATTTCTCTGAAATCTTAAATCGGCCATTTGGCTTGTTTTTATTTTTTATTATTAATTTTTAATCTTTTACTCTAAGGTTTTTGCGGAAAAATCTCTGGTTCTGGACTGCTTTTTCAGCATACTTTCTTTAGAGGGCGCAAAGGTACGAAGAATCTATAAAAAAGTATAGTCTTTTAAGGAGTAATTATTGAAAAGCAGATTGTTTAACAAAAAAAATTAAGCAGGGAAGATTTTGCCTTACCAAACATAGGTTGCTACTGCTCCCGGGTTCAACGAAGTAACAGCGGATTTACTTTCATAACTAATGTTGAAGGATTTTTGATCTTTACCCGCATTCAACACAATCAAGACGATATTTCCCTTCGCAGTTTGGAAAGCCACATTGGGTAAATCATTGATCTGATTTGATTCTACCCGAAATGATCCCGGCCTTACAAATTTTGAGGCATGTGCAATTATATAATATGATTGGTTTCTCTTAAACTGATCTTTGTCGATGGTGACCGCGCCCAAACACGTATTACAGCCGCCATCAGTATGCGGTTCCAAATTCGGATCAGAAGCAAGATTCCATTCCAAAACGTTCCTGCTCCAGTTGCGGCTTGCACCGACAATTAAATTTTCAATTGCCCAGGAAAGATCTCCCTGGAAAGAGGAGCCGGAGCCGGTGTATTATTCGGTAAAATAAATTCCTTTGTCCGGGTAAGAATCATGCACCTTGCTCAAAGCATCAATTTTGCCGGCATATAAATGAAATGCGGAACCTGCAACATATTTCCTTGTATCCGGATTATTTAAAATGGTTAAAGGATATCCCGGTTCATCAGCATTATGATCGTAACATAAAATTTTGGTAGTAATTCCGGCTTTTTCAAATGCAGGGCCGAGACTGTTTTTAATAAAATCCCTTTCATCCTCAGCGCTCATATACATGCTTGGATTATTCTTTGGATTGAGTGGTTCGTTTTGAGGAGTGATGGCATCAATATTAACTCCTTCGTCTTTCATCGCCAGGATGTATTTTACAAAATAATTCGCGTAAACATCGTAATATTTTTTCTGCAAGTTTCCACCGATCGAACTGTTATTGTCTTTCATCCACACCGGCGCCGACCAGGGAGAACCAAGGATTTTCATTTGGGGATCGATCTTTAAAATCCTTTTCAAAATTGGAATCAAATCTTTTTTGTCTTCATCAATACTGAAATGAGCAAGATTAATATCAGTTTCGCCTGCCGGCAAATCATCATAAGAAAAAACATGATCACTAAGATCTGAAGCGCCGATGGTTATCCGCAGGTAACTGATGCCAATTCCGTTGTTTTTTGTTGAAAATAACTCGTTTAATAATTGCGTTTTTTCCGGCTCTTTCATTTGGTTTAACAGCATAGCACTTCCATCTGTAAGACAAAATCCAAATCCAGCAACTTGTTGAAATTTTTTATTCGCATCAACTCCAATAGAAGGCAATTGATTTTGCTGGCTGGTAAATTGCAAATCATTTTTTTGCTTCGCGAAAAAAACAGATTCTTTTGCATCCGTTAGCCATGTTTCAATAGATAGCGAATTGCTTTTATCAATTCCAGCGCTTTGCGGTGCATGCCTTGGACTGCAGGAAATCAGCAGTGCAGTAAAACAACAAAATATTAAAATTTTAATTTTCACCTTAGGCTTTTAATGATTAAAATGATCATTCAGCAATTTCATAAAATAGCCGCCCACAACACTTCTCGCCTGGAAGCCGACTTTCTTTCCGTTTGTTGTTTCGTGCCAATCACTCAAAGGAACCCGATCAGGTGTTTCTGTGGCATACTTATAAACAGGCGCTACAAATTTCTCAAAATCTTCTTTAGAGGTGGTTAACGTGGCGGTCCACATGATCCAATCAGATTTTGTATATGTCTTCCTGCTGTCTAAAGGAAGACCGAATTCATTTTGTTTGGTGAGGTAATAAGCAATCTCTTTTTGAGCAACGCTTTTTGGAAATATATCAAGATCTAACACTTTGTCCCAAACCAAATTGTACTTCTGGCTCCAGGTATTTTTATCATTAAAAGTGAGGGCATAATGATCGCCGGCATCAGCAAGGTGCATCCATTTTTTTGCCATCTCTTTCGCCATCGAACTATATTTTTCTGCGATATCATTTTTGCCCAACATTTTCGCCATCATTCCATAAGAACCAATAGCTACAATGGCTTTCACCGAAAGATTGGCATTGCGCGCAAGGTGCCCGGCAAAATCATCAGTGCACAATTGATTAGCCGGGTCCAGTCCTTCTTTTGAAAGATATTCAGTCCAGCCAGTCAAGGTTTTCCAATGTTTTTTTGCATAATCAGCATTGCCTTCTGCTTTTGCAATTGCTCCTGCCAGGATCACCATATTTCCTGCTTCTTCCACCGGCATATCTTCACCATAAGTTTGACCATTTGCGATTGGATATGTGCCCAAATCATGCGCCGGGAAAGGCTTTTTCCATTTCCCGCTTTCGGAGTAATAAAAAATTCCATTCAACATTCCTTTCAAAAAATCAGGATTGTATAACAAATAAAGTGGTGCGCTCGGGTAAGTTACATCTACCGTATTGATAGAACCGTTACTGAAATTTTCTTTTGATAAAAACAATATTTCTCCCTGCGGACTTTGAACCAAAGCGTGCGCGGCAATGCTTTGTCTGTAAGCAAGTTCGCAAAGCTTTGCATACTTTTCTCCGCCTGAATTCACTGCATTATTGTAAAGCTGTTGGTCAAAATCATCACACTTATTTACAACATCGTTATATTGAGTTGACGCAATTTCCAATTGTTGCAACATCGAACTTTTTCCGTCTTTGTTCCACCACGGGCGAAGGTTTTGATGAAAAAACTGAACTGCATATTCTTCGTCGTAGCCCAATTCCAAAAATTTTTGTTTCGGAGAAGAAGAAACAGAACCGAGGTTCAAAATTGTATTTAACATCATGCTTTTCCCATTTTGGGAATCTCGCTTTTTGGAAATTTGCCCCGTGAAATACTCAATTCCTTCATCATCATTTTTGGAAATATATTGTTCGTTGTCTTTATTATTTTTTGCAGCCACATAAAAATAACCCCAATCAATTCTCAGATCATCGCCTTTCTTTTGCAAAACAGGTTGTGTAACTGTTCCGGCTTTCAGGATCTTCAAATCTTTATTGGGAACCACAGAAGCTTTTACTTCCTGAGTTGGAACATTCACCGCAATATCTGTTGATGCACCAAAATAAATTTTTACAGAATGAGTTTTATTATCTTTTGAAGAAGCATCAAAAGTGACGTAAGACACAGGCCGGGCAAGTATTTCCATGTTTTTCAATAACAAGGGAGAAATAAATTTCACTTTTAGATTTACCGGTCCGCAGGCAAAATCATAAATTGTTTGCGTGGCTCTTATATCAACATTTGTTTGTACAGCCAATTGAATATTTTGATGATTTAGCGGAGGAAGTTTTTCAACAATTCCTGCATCGAGATATGAATAGCCTCCGGTATTGATACAATGAATCGCAAGCAAATTTTTTCCCTGTTTCAGGTTGTTTTTGATGGCATCATTCAAATCCACTAAAATAAGTTTTCCGACAGCGCCGGCTTTTGAATAAATTTTTGTTCCATTCAAAAAAACATCTACATCATCATCGTGACGGAGTTTCAGGAATAGTTGGTTGAAGTTGGTATCATTTAAATTAAATTCACGACGAACCCAAATTTCTTTACTTTTCCAAACCGTTTTGCCTTTCGAAGTTCTGTCAGCAAAAGGTGCCGTTCCAGTTTTCCAATTATTGTCGTTGAAATTAGCTGTATTCCAATCTTCAGCAGGTTTTTGAAAAGTATATTTTACTGAATAATTACTTTCATCTGCCGCTGGTAAAACTGTTTTGTATTTGGCTTGTTCCTTTCCCAAAAAGCGATAATAATTTCCATCCACTTTTGCAATCCCGATCAAAGACTGATCTGCTCCTGTCCAATGTTTCGTGGTTGATTGATTCAACGCATCCGTTTCTGACCAGATACTGAAATAAGTGGTGTGCGTGATAAGCGGATAAGCAGGCGCAATTTGTTTTTGAGCAAATGCAGAAAAAGAAACAAGGATAACCAGGGAAGATAAGAGCAATTTTTGCCAGGATTTCGTTGGCGTTTTTAAACCGGTAGCTGCGTAAATTTTCATTTTGAATTAATCTAAGTCGTTGTGTAAACAGTAAATGAACAATTTCCCAAAAATTTTATTTTGAGCATGATGAAGGGTAAAAATAAAGCAATTCATAATTCAAACTTTAATTACATAAAAAAACCCTTCCCGGAAACCGGAAAGGGCTGGTATAAAAAAGAGGTAATTTCTTAAATTCTGAAATGAGCAAATGCTTTGTTTGCGTCGGCCATACGGTGAGTATCTTCTTTCTTTTTGAAAGCTGCACCTTCGCCTTTGCTTGCTGCTACAATTTCATTCGCCAGTTTTTCTGCCATGCTGCGGCCGTTTCTGTCGCGGCTGTATTTTATGAGCCATTTGATGCTCAAAGAGACTTTCCTGTCAGCCCGCACTTCAGAAGGAATTTGAAAAGTAGCTCCACCAATACGACGGCTTTTTACTTCAACACCAGGAGTTACATTTGCCAATGCTTTTTTCCAAATCTCATAACCATCTTCGCCGGTGATCTTTGAAACTTTTTCAAGCGCTTCATAAAAAATTGAGTAGGCGCCACTCTTTTTACCTTCCCACATTAAGTTATTTACAAAGCGGGTAACTAATCTGTCCTGGAATTTAGGATCTGGCGCTAATGGAAGTTTTTTTGCTTGTGCTTTACGCATTTTACTTTTTTATTTTTTTCAGGCGTTCGCCTGATTTTATATCTTATTTTTTAGCTTTTTCTTTCTTGGTTCCGTATTTAGAACGGCTTTGTTTACGGTCTTTTACACCAGCTGTATCAAGGCTGCCACGAACAATATGGTAACGAACACCAGGAAGATCCTTTACCCTTCCGCCACGAAGCAACACGATAGAGTGCTCCTGCAGGTTGTGTCCTTCACCGGGAATATACGCGATCACTTCTACCTTATTGGTCAATCTCACTTTGGCTACTTTCCTCAAAGCTGAATTTGGCTTCTTGGGTGTAGTAGTGTAAACCCTTGTACAAACGCCACGGCGCTGTGGACAACTGTCAAGCGCTCTTGACTTACTTTTTGCCCTGATAATTGTTCTTCCTTTTCTTACTAACTGTTGTATTGTAGGCATTGTTTTTTACCCTGATTTTTTTGGACGGCAAAGGTAAGCGTAGCTTTGCTAAAAACCAAAATTATTTAATGGGATAAAAATTTGAAATTCTTGTTTCACAAATCGTTAAACTTTCACCAACCAGCCGTATTTATCCTCTGCTCTTCCTTCTTTTATATCTGCCATTGTTCTTCCTATCTGGGGAGCAATCTTCCATTTTTCGGTTTCAAAAGTCATTACGAAATCGCGGTAACGAAGTTCCTTGATCATTGAAATGGTAGCGGCAGTTCCTGTTCCGAATAATTCGTTTAAATCACCATTCTTATAAGCATCAACAATTTCGTCAATGCTTAAAGGTCTTTCCTCTACTTTCACATCCATGTCCTTTAATAATTGAATCACGCTGTCGCGTGTAACGCCGGCAAGAATGGTGTCGCCGATGGGGGGAGTCACTGCTGTATTGCCAATAATAAAGAAGACATTCATTGTTCCGCATTCCTGCACGTATTTGTGTTCCAGGGCATCGGTCCACAAAACCTGGTCATAACCTTTTCTTTTTGCTTCGGCAGTGGGAAACATTGAAGCACCATAATTCCCGGCGTTCTTTGCAAAACCAACTCCTCCTTGCACTGCACGCACATATTTTTCTTCTACATAAATTCTCATTGGTGCACTGTAATACGGGCCTGTTGGACTTAAAATGATCATGAATTTATATTTCTGAGCGGGTTTCACACCAATCGCATCATCGGTGGCGAACATAAAAGGCCTTATATATAAAGAATGATCGGGTTGACTCGGAATCCAATCTTCATCCAGTTTTACCAACTGCTTCATTCCCTCCATAAAAATTTCTTCCGGCACTTGTGGCATTTGCATTCTTTCTGCAGAAATATTAAACCGCCTGAAATTATCTTCGGGACGAAAAATGAAAGCTTCACCCTGGTCATTTTTATAAGCTTTTATTCCTTCAAAAATGGATTGGCCGTAATGAATCGCTGCACAAGCAGGATCAATAGTAATGGGTTGATAAGGTTTAATTTCAACTGTTCCCCACTCGCCGTTTTCGTAATTCACTTCGAGCATGTGGTCGGTAAAATATTTGCCGAAGGGAAGATTATTTACATCCAAAGCAGGCAACTTGCTGTGCTCAACTTTTGTGACTTTAAAATCATCTGTAGCAATCATAATCTTTACATTTGCTGCAAAGAAACGAAAAAAACGAAGGAGAAAATCTTTATGAGTTTGGATAATATTCAACTTTCGACACAAACATGCGAAATTTTATTTAGCCATAATCTTATTGGAGATCAGGCGTCTAAACCCAAAGCCCAAACTCAGGAAAAAATCAAAATCGAATGCCTTGGGGAAAATAAAAAACACGTTGTTTTCATCGTAAATGATCCTTCTTCCAAATTTTTGGCGGACGAAGAAATGGAAATGCTGACGAAACTTGTTAGTGCGTGTAAAATGACGATGAAGGATATTGCTTTGGTAAATTTTGCCAACAATACTTTCAATTACCAGGAAGTAAACGAACAATTTAAGCCCGAAAAAGTTTTGTTATTTGGTGTCGCAAATGGGCAAATCGGATTGCCTTTTGAAATGCCATATTTTCAAATTCAAAATTATAGTGGCCAGCTTTATCTTTCTGCCCCATCCTTAAAAGATCTCCTCAATGATAAGAAACAAAAAGCAGAATTGTGGACCGCTTTACAAAATCTTTTCCTTAAATGAACACCATCATCTTTGCCACCAATAATGACAACAAGGTTTCTGAAGTAAGGTCGATCCTCGATGGAAAGTTCAGGATATTGTCTTTAAAAGAAGCCGGAATCGATATTGATATTCCCGAACCTTATGAAACGCTGGAAGAAAATGCACGGGAAAAAGCAATAGTGATTCATCGGCTCACCAAAGAAAATTGTTTTGCAGAAGATACCGGTCTGGAAGTTGATTCTTTAAATGGAGAACCAGGCGTTAAAAGCGCACGTTATGGTGGAGAAGGAAGATCATTTGAAAAAAATATTGACAAACTTTTAGATAAATTAGCCGAAAGCAAAAACAGGAATGCGCAGTTTCGCACGATCATTTGTCTTATTTGTAAAGGCAAAGAGAAAATTTTTGAAGGCATTTGCAAAGGCACTATTATTGCAGAAAGAAGAGGAAATTCGGGTTTTGGATATGATCCTGTTTTTGTTCCCGACGGTTCGTCCAAAACATTTGCTGAAATGACGATGGCCGAAAAAAACGCTTTTAGTCACCGGAACAAAGCAGTGGAAAAGCTGACGAATTACCTTAAAAATAATCCCTGTACCTAAGATATAATTCAGAAAAACCTAAAAAATTTGACTGCAACTGGCAACCATAATCCTTCGGAAAGCGACTTAATAAAGGGTTGCATTGAAGGAAATCCTGAAATGCAAAAATTGCTCTATGACCTGTATTCTTCAAAAATGTATGGCGTTTGTCTTCGTTATGCAGAAAATGTAGAGGACGCAAATGATGTGATGCAGGAAGGATTTATTAAAGTTTACAGGAGCTTACCCAAGTTCAGAGCTGAAGGTTCTTTTGAAGGTTGGATAAGGCGTATTTTTGTAAACACTTCTATTGAGCACTACAGGAAAAAAACGAAGAAGTACAACATCACTGAAGTGCAGGAAAATACAATAGAAGACAACGAACTGAGTGCACTGGATTCTTTGGCTACCAAAGACATTCTGAATATCATCAATGAATTGTCGCCGGGCTACAAACAGGTTTTTAATATGCACGTCGTTGAAGGTTATTCGCACAAAGAGATCGCCGAAATTTTGGGCATCACGGAAGGAACCAGTAAATCGCAATTGGCTAGAGCCAAAGGAGTTTTGAAAAAAATTATTGAAACAAGAACAAGTAATAAATAATAAAAGTGATGAGTAATGGCCTCTTTTGAAAAAAAGTTATACGACTTTGAAGCTATCCCGCCGCAACAAGTTTGGGATAACATCCGGGAAGAGTTGCAGGATGAAAAGGTGATCAACTTGTACAATCGTAAAAAATCAAAAACCTATTATTTCGCCATTGCTGCCGCTTCTCTCGTTATTATTTTTATCGGGTCTTATTTTATTAAAATCAAAAACATCCGGAAAACCAATTCCGGGATTGCTACAAACCAAACTATTTCTCCTGAAAAATTGAAAGATTCAATGAGGGTCAATCAAAAGATCCTTGAATCCATCATTCACAATCCAAAAGAGAAACAGGAAATTGTTGCTAACGATTTAAGTGCAATTCATCTTCCCAAAAAATACATTACCGTTGCCGGACCTGAAGGTCAACCGGTAAAAATTTCACCAAAAGCCGCTACGCTCATCATTGCTGCCGATAATGAATTTCCACCCAAACCGGTGTGGAGTAAAAAGATCAGCAAATGGCAAAAGATAATGTTAAGCAGCACCGTCTCTCCCACTTCTGCAGGCCTTGCCGATCTTATCGAAATTGCTTCTGTCAATGATAAAATTGAATAAGAACTGCAAAGATGCCGCGCTTAAAAATTGATCTTCCTGCAAAAAATTTAGTTACCGTTTCTATTCCTGTTCGCATCACAGACATTAATTATGGCAACCATGTTGGCAATAATTCGATTGTAGAAATTATTCATGAAGCTCGTGTTCAGTTTTTGCAAACCCATGGTTTTACTGAACTGAATGTAGCCGGAACTGCGCTTATCATGAGCGAATTGTTGGTAGAATATAAAAACGAATCCTTTTATGGTGATGTGCTGGAACTAGATATTTTTATAGGTGAAATAACTAGGGTTTCCTTTGAACTTTTTTATCAAATTTCAACCACACGCAAAGAAAAAAAGATCACCATTGCCTTGGCAAAAACAGGAATGGTTTCTTACAATTATGAAACTAAAAAAGTGACTGCAGTTTCGGGAGAATTAAGATCAATACTTCTTTAGTAAAATATAAAATAATTGATTTTGTTTGTTTACTGCTCAGTTAAGCATTCCAAATCTTCCAGCTTTCTTCTGCCTGTATCTCCAACATTTTAGTGCCATTTTCAATTGTTGCGCCATTATTTTCGGCTAAAGAAAGAAACAAAGTCTTTGCAGGATTGTAGATTAAATCAAAAAAGTAATGCTGATTGGTTATTTGTTCATATGGCAAAGGCGGGCATTCATCTACTCTTGGAAAAGTGCCAAGTGGTGTCGTGTTGATCACGATTTGAAAATTCTTCAGGCCTTTCTCGGCAATATCTTCATAAGTAATTGTGTTTTTCTCATCACTTCTGCGCCGTGAAACCTTCAGGTAATCAATCTTTAATTTTTGCAAAACAAATTCCACGGCTTTCGAAGCGCCACCCGTTCCGAGGATCAAGGCTCTTTTGTGAAAAGGTTTTAAGTGAGGCGTAAATGATTTTTCGAAACCAATAATATCCGTATTAAATCCTTTCCATTTTCCCTTGGATATTTTGATACAATTGCAGGCATTTATCGATGCAACCTCTTCGGACTTTTCGTCCAAAAATGAAATGATTTCTGTCTTATAAGGGATGGTAATGTTCAGTCCTTTTATTCGCGAATCACTTTTTAATAAAGGAATTGTTTCAGCAAGCTCCTTTATTTCAAAATTTTGATAAACACAATCCTGGATATTTTCCCTTCGGAATTTTTCAGAAAAATATTTTTCAGAAAATGAATGGCCCAACGAACGGCCAATTAAGCCGTAGATGTTCATCAGGCAGTTTCTTTATCAAGATACAAATGGAAAGTATCGCCGCGAAGGCCGATTCTCATCGCTTCCAGCGGAATTATTTCTGAAGGAGCAATATTTCCAAGATTGGCATTGCAACCCACCAATTCCAAAAAATAAAGTTGTTGTGCTTTTTGTGGCGCTTCCCACAATATCTTTTCACCGGGAATCTGTGTAAGAATTTCCTGCACCAAACCTTCTCTCACTTCACCTGTTCCGCGGTAAATACCCACGTTGCCGGCTTCGCGCGCTTCTGCAATTACATAACTCGCCCCTGCTTCCAGCTCGGCGCTCATTTGTTCGATCCATTTGTAAGGCGGAATAATATGTGTAGCATCTTTACTTCCAACTTCACTCAGAACCGTTCCGTGTTTGGTAAGCTTTTCAATGTAACCGCATTTTTCAGCGTGTGGAATGGTGATGGAACCGTCGCTCACTTCCATGTAGGTAACATTAAATTGTTTGCACAAATCAATGTAATCGTTGAATTGGTTGCGGATCAAAAATGCTTCAAATAAAGTTCCTCCAAAATAAACAGGAATGTCGA
The DNA here is from genome assembly GCA_051960475.1 of Ginsengibacter sp. GTDB lineage: Bacteria > Bacteroidota > Bacteroidia > Chitinophagales > Chitinophagaceae > Ginsengibacter. The sequence continues at coordinate 68,102 of JBQCEG010000132.1, read as the reverse complement.
AAGACTGGTACAACTCGATCTTTTCGCGAAGATTGGGTGTTACATAGGCAGTTCCAAAACCGAGTTTGATGATATCAATATGGGGATGTGCGGCGCTGATTAAATTCCTTGCTTCTTCAATGCTGAGGCCTTTGTCCATGATCATCGTAATTCCGTACTTTCTTGGCTTTTCAACACGGGAAGGAATTTGAGAAAGATTAAAATTCATTTTACAATTTTGAGATGAGCAAATATAGATTGGGTGCTGCAAAGATGTGGAAAAAACTTTAAACGCAAAGTGACAGAAGTAACAGTAAACAAAGAATTTACCTCTTATTTTTTTTCATGGAATTCTTGTAAGTGCCGATAATCTCAACAACAGCAGGGTGCTGCAATAAAGATGGATTTAGTTCTATTAATTGTTTCACCATGCCCGGGGCTTCTTTCATCGCCAGTTGCAGTTGCAACAACGCTTCTTTAGATTTACCCAATTCAAACAGAACAGCGCATTTATAAAAAATAAAAACCGGTTTGTTGTCTGTATTTTTTTGTGCGTTGTACACCTGCTCCAGGGCTTCCTCGTAATATTCTGCATCATAAAGGCATTTAATCAGTTCTTTCCAGCCTTTCACATTCCGTGGCCGTGATTTTATGAAATGCGTGAAATTGACTACCGCTTCTTTTATTCGGCCCAACTCCATATAACAAATGCCGAGTGAGAAATAAAATTCAGGTTGCGAGCGGTTGATGCTCATCGCGCTTTCCAAATTTTTTATAGCACTTTCCCAATAACCTTCCTGCATATAAGTGCCTGCAATTTTGAAATACAAACGGCTTTCGGTTGAATTGAGATGAACCGCTTTCCTGTAATGAAAACGCGCCTGCGCAGGATTTTTCAATTTTTCATATGCATAACCGATTGCTTCATAAATGATTTCTTCGGGCATCGACAATTCCAGCACTTTTTGCAATGCTTCTACTGCATCGCGATATCTTTTCAGCCGCAAATAAGCATCGCCCAAATTGCGGTAAGCATAATCAAACTTTTCATCAATAGCGATTGCGTAGAGATAAGCATCAACTGCTTTTTCGTACAATTTTAATCCCTGGAAAGCTGTTCCCAAATTGAACCAGGCAAGTTGTGAATAAGGATGTTCGTCAATTATTTTTTCGTGCAGCCGGATGCTTTCTTCCTGCTTGCCGGTGTATTCCGTCCAGAAACAAATTTTATAAAGCGCTTCTTCATTCGTTGGATCTTGTTCGAGTATCAATTGAAGGCAATCATAAACCTTGTCGAAATTTTCATAATCGTCGTACACATCGGCCAATTCAAAAAGCAATTCTATTTTTTCTTCTCCCTGGAAAACAATGATCGCTTCTTCCAGTAAAGCGGCCGCTTTTTCATGAAAATCAAGTGCGAGGTAAACATCGGTTTTCAGAATGTAGATATCAATGTCATTGTTGTCAAGAATTTCCGCTTTTTGAAGTAAGGCAAGCGCTTCGTGGTATTTTTGTGTGGCGATCAGCAAGTCAGCCTTTTTTATCAACAAGCTTGAAGAATAAGGAAATTGTTCGATGGCAAAGTTAACAGCCTCGAGCGCAGAAGATAGATTGTCGTTTTCGTCGAAATAGTCTATCAGTCGCTGAAAAGCTTCTTCCTCAATAAAGCTGAATTTTTTACCTGATTTGAAATTATTATATTGCTTCAACAGCTCGTTCATTTCCTCCCTCTCCTGGCGATGCTCATTTTCTTTCATATATGTCTTTCAACTAATCACTACAAAGTACTGATTATTTTGAACATAGCAACAAAGTTTCCCGTTTTGTCGTTATTAGGTAAAAAAATGTGACGAATGGCTTCTAATTCTCATAATAGTTTCTTAATTTTGTACTAATTATTAAATTTTCACAATGTCTAAATATTCCAAAATAGTATCAGTAGCTGTGCTTGTTTGCGGAGTATGCCTTTTTTCCTTTGCGGATAGGGGCGGCTTTGTGAAGAAAAATAAGCCCCGTCTGAATATAGAAACCCACGGTAATCTAAAGAATTCAATTCAATTTAATTTGAAGTCAGGACTAAGTTTCCGCGGAAGTTTCTTTACCAATTCACAAAGAATCGGGAATACACTGGTGAGCAACGCTTATGTTTCTTACCGCAAAGGAAATACAGTGTACATTCTGCCTTACAAGCAGAAAATAATGATCCCTGAATATTCACAGCAAGATGGATATAAGTTGATACTGAGATCAAGAAAATAAGAAAATGTTTTTCAATAATATTAAAGCCTGCAAGTTTGCAGGCTTTTTTTATGAAATATAATCAGAATAGAAAGCTGGTTTACTCCTTTCTCCTCAACTACGACTTCTGTTTTGTTTCAGCATAAGTCATCACGCGATAGCCGGAGTTGGGAATCTCAAATTTGGAAGAGGAGATAGGATTGTAGCTGATTGAAGCCAATGTAAATTTTAAAGTCATTTTGCCCGTCTGCATTTCATATTGAACCGGCAGTCCCTGTAAAGTTTTGAATTGGCTGTCATAATCCTTATTTGCCGGATTTACTTCCGTAGTATAATAAACAGTAAATGTGCTTCCGTTTTTCAGTTTGGCAATGGCTTTCTTGCAATTGAAACCCGCGATCTTTTCTGTGCCGGCTGCATTTTCGAAAGAAATTCCTTCGTATTTATTATTGTTTTGCTGCCAGTCTTGTGCTGTCATGGTGATCATTAACTTCTGGCCACTATAATCTTTCAAAATCACGCCTGTTCCTGTAGCAGCATCATGGATGGTCGCTTCCTTCCCAAGGCTGCTCACCAGTTCTGTGCGGCTCTTCGTTCCTTTTAAATAAATAGTTGTTGTAGCTCCGTCAAACATGTCGGCAATTTTGGGTTCGCCGCTTCCTGTTTCAACAGACATATTATAAACCAATGTTCCTTCTGTAAGTGTCTTTTGTGCTTTGACTGATGAGGAAACAAGTGCAAAAGAAACCAGGAATAAAACAAGATTAAATTTCATACTATATTTAATTAAAGATAATTCAGTGATAAAGATAGAATTATCAGTAAAATAGTTGCAACCTTATTTTTTCTTTTTCACTGCATCGGTCTTCTCTTTCATTGCTTTCAGTTTGGCATTAGATTCCTGCATAGCAGCTACCCTTTCCTGCCATTTGCTTTGCGAAGCAGGCTTCTTTTTGTTTTCCTGGATCTTCGCTAAAATCTTATCGTGATCGATAATGTATTTTTGAATTACTAATTGAATGATCAGTGTGATGCTGTTTGAAACCGTGTAATACCATGTCAAAGCAGAAGGCATCCTGTTGAAGAATCCAATCAACATTATCGGGAAAATGAAAGGCAAATATTTCATCACCGGGTTGCTGTTGTCCTGCATATTGGTCATTCCATAAAGCGAGATCAACATACTGGTGATGGCAGCCGTAATTGTAAACAAGCTTACATGATCACCGTAGAATGGAATATTAAAAGGAAGGTGATAGATTGAATCGTATGTGGACAGATCTTTTGCCCACAGGAAACTTTGATGTCGCAGGGCAATATTTGAATTAAAGAAATCGTACAAGGCAAAGAAAATAGGTATCTGGAACAATGCCGGGATACAACCACCTAAAGGATTTACGCCTGCGGTTTTGTACAATTTCATTTGTTCCACGCCAATTGCCTGCTTATCATCTTTATATTTTTCCTTCAATTGGTCGATCTCCGGTTTCAACAGTTTCATCTTTGCACCACTCAAATAACTTTGATAAGTCAGTGGCGAAATAAGCAATCGAATAATAATAGTAAGCAAGGCAATCACCAATCCATAACTTGCAATTTTGCTTGAAAGAAAATTGAACACCGGCATAATGAAGCCACGGTTGATGTACTTTACAAATGCAAGAATTCCACTTCCAAGCGGAACCATATTATACATTTGGTTTCCATAAGATTTTAGAATCTTGTAGTCGCTTGGGCCATAATACAATTGTAATGGGATCAATGCATCATTACCTGCGGGAACATCGAGATCCAGGTTGGCAGTAGCCTCAGCAACAATATGTTTGCTGGTATCTTCAGGAGAATTCCATTTTACATCGCCTGAATTAAATTTATTTTTGGCTACAATGGCAGCGGCAAAAAATTGCTGGTTTAAAGCCAGCCATTCAACAGGCCGTTTGAATTTCTGCTCATCGTTCTTTCCTTTCACTACATGCTGAAAGTCATAATCTCCATTTTCCACATAAGAAATATGTGATTGCTGTGTTTCCCACACGATGTCTTTCTCCAGTTTCACGGCTTTTGCTTTCCACAACAGACCGATCTTGTTTTGGGGAAACAATTGCGAAGCACCGTTCACCTTGATATTAAAGCTGAGCATGTAATCATCAGGTTTGATTATGAACTGGTGCTCTATTGATTGACCATTGTTTGTTTGTAGTGTAAAAGTTACAATCTTGCTGCCGTCAGCCGTAGTTTGCACCGGTGCAGGAGTAAAAAGGACATCAGAAGATTGAATAGTTTGGTTACCTGAATTTACAGGATAAGAAATGTCATTAAAACTTCCATCCTGCAGAATTAAAGGCTTGCCGTCGAATGTTTTAAAATCCTTCAATTCTATTTGTTTGGGCTGCCCCCCCTTATTGCTGAATGTAATTTTTAAAAGTTTGGTTTCTACTGTAATCAATTGCTCCTTACCGGTAGAATCCTGCTTAAAAATGCCGTTAAGTGAATTTTGTTTTTCAGAAAGGGAATCATTCTGCGCCTTCAAACGTGCAAGGGTATCGGGTTTTGGCTTCAACCTGTCGAGAGAATCCTGGATATGTTGTTTTTGTTGCTCCGCCGCCATCTGTCCCTGCCTTGAATAATAGAAGTATCCAAAAAACAACAGCGCCAGCAATACAAAACCTATGATCGAATTTCTATCCATACCCTATTTTAAAATTAGGGTGCAAATGTACACAAAACTTAGAGTAAGTACTTTGTAAATCACCCCTAAAAAACAAATGCCCCCGGTAACGAGGGCATTTTATGAAAATTGTTAACTTATTTTGCTTTGGCTTCGGCTGCAGGTGCTGCTTTTGCTTCAGCAGTAGCTGCTGCAGGTGCGGCTTTGGCCTCTTCCTGTTTCAACTGGCGGGTCATTGTAACTGAAGCCACAGGGATACGCGGAGAATTCATTATCTCCATGTTTTCGGGCTTCACGTCCTGCACACGAATGTTTTCGTTCAATTGAAGGTCATCAATATTTACTTCAATATGTTCCAAAAGATGCCTTGGAAAAGCTTTCACTTTAAGTGATTTAATTTTCACTACCAGTTTACCCCCTTCTTTCACGCCTTGTGGAACACCGGTAAACTTGATCGGAATGTTAACGGTCACTTTCTTGTTAGGAACAAGTTCCAAAAAATCCACGTGAATCAGATCATCAGTCACTTTATCGAACTGAAGATCTTTCAATACACATTTGTGTATGCTTCCGTCAACGTTAACTTCTGCCAGCATGAATTCCGGCGTATAAATAATGCCTTTAAAAGCTGATGCCGGAGCAGAAAAATTAATTTCTTTTGCACCTCCGTAAATTACAGCGGGCACTTTACCCTCAGAGCGGAGTTGGCGGGTGGCTGATTTGCCAAAGCCGGTCCTGAGTTGTCCATCGATTGTAATTGATTTCATTTCCATGATTAAAAATTTTTGAGGCGCAAAGGTAAGTTTAATTAGCTAATTAGCCAATTCAATAATTAGCTAATGAAGAAGGTAATTTATAGCCTTCGTTACTTGTTTAAAGGAAAAAAAATTGCCTTATTTATTTGATTACTTAATGACTTTTGCCAATCAACTAACTCTTCCAATTATCACATTATCGAATTTCACATTAGCTAATTAGCCAGGTTCTTCTTATGCATTTTACTCCTTATAAAAAGGCTGTTGATGCTCTTGTTTTCATAAGCGTTTCTTATCGCAACAGCAAAAAGGTCAGCCACGGAAACCACTTTAATTTTTTCAATTTTTCTTTTGACGGGAATGGTATCGCAAACCACTAATTCTTCCAACACACTGTTTTCAATGTTTTCATAAGCATTGTTGCTCAATACAGGATGTGTACAAAATGCACGAACACTGCGCGCGCCCTTTTCCAATAACAATGCAGCACTTTTGCATAAAGTTCCGCCGGTATCGCATATATCGTCAATCAGCACGATATCACGGTCGGTTACATCACCGATCACAACCATGCTTGCAATTTCATTCGCTCTCTTGCGATGCTTATCACAAATAACCATGTCCACTTCAAAATAGCTTGCTATTTCCCTGATCCGGTTGGCGCTACCTACATCCGGTGCCGCAAAAGTGAGATTCTCAAGGTCAAGGTCTTCTATATAAGGAATATAAATAGCTGAGGAATCCAAATGATCTACGGGAATGTCAAAATATCCCTGGATCTGTGGAGCGTGCAAATCCATTGTAATAACGCGATCTGCTCCGGCGGCGGTTATCATATTAGCCACCAGCTTAGAACCAATCGCAACACGTGGCTTGTCTTTCCTATCTTGGCGTGCATAACCATAATAAGGAATCACCGCGATTACTTTATAGGCAGAAGCGCGCTTGGCTGCATCGATCATCAGCAACAATTCCATGAGATTATCAGTGGGTGAAAAAGTGCTTTGTATCAAAAAAACAAACTGGCCACGAATGCTTTCAAGGTATTCAACGCCGATTTCGCCATCGCTGAACTTCTGAATGTTAATCTTGCCAAGAGGCTCACCAAATCTCAAAGCAATTTGTTTAGCAAGATATTCTGAACCGGTTCCGGAAAAGAGTTTTACGTTCGGATTCATATATTTATGTTTGTGGAATACTTTGGCGAAATTATAATTATTATTGTTTGAAATAAATTTATTTCATGGAAAGTTCTAACAAGTCATCCACCTCCATAAAAAATTGGGCTGCCGGTGACAGGCCAAGAGAAAAACTGCTTTCAAAAGGAAAAGAAAACCTTAGTGATTCAGAATTAATTGCTATCCTGCTAAATAGTGGCAGCGGAAAGGAAAGTGCTATCGACGTTGCAAAAAATGTTCTGAAACTGGGTGAGAACAACCTTGACGAACTCGGAAAAATTTCCATAAAAAAATTAATGTCGATCAAAGGAATTGGTGAAGCAAGGGCTGTGACTCTTGTGGCGGCCTTAGAACTTGGCCGTCGAAGACAAAGTGCTGCCCTTCATACCAAAAGCCAGATCCATTCAAGCAACCAGATTGCTGAATATTTAAAAGCTTGCCTGAAAGATCATCCTTATGAAGTGTTTGCTGTCGTCTTCTTAAACCGCGCCAATAAAATAAAACACTTTGATATTATCAGTAAAGGAGGAATGACGCAAACTGTCGTAGATCCAAGAATTATTTTTTTGAAAGCGCTGGAAGTGGAAGCAACTTCAATTATTCTGTGTCATAACCATCCTTCGGGGAACTTAAAACCGAGCAGGGCCGACGAGGAGGTTACGAACAAACTTATCAATGCAGGGAAACTCCTCGACATCAAAGTGCTTGACCATCTTATTGTGAGTGATGAAGGTTTTTACAGTTTTGCCGATGAGGGGATGATGTAGGGATACAGGATACTTGTTACTTGTATATCTGCGTGTCTTCCGGTAGTAAAATAATTGAATGATTAAGATTATTAATCTAAAAATTTTGTGATACTGCTAACATTCTAAACTTCTAAAGTAACTAAACAAATGACTTCATACCCATTTTCACATTTTCTAATTTTCACATTTTCAAATTAGAAAATTACGCCTGCGCTGTTGGCCCACCAAAATTCATAGGTAATTCTACTGCTTCAATATCCTGGATGGTCCCGTTGGCAGTTTCAAACTTCTTTACGTTTTCTATCATAGCTTTCATGAATCGTTTTGCATGTGTAGGAGTGAGAATGATACGGCTTTTTACTTTACTCTTGGGCATTCCCGGCATCACATTAACGAAATCAACTACAAACTCTGCATGGCTGTGTGTGATAATCGCAAGATTAGCATATTGTCCTTCGGATACTTCTTCAGAAATTTCAATATTCAATTGATTGGGTGCAGGCTGTTGGTCAGGCATGATTCTTTTTTTGTTCAAATGTAATGGAAAGAATCAGGTTAAAAAAGATCGATCTGAATTAACAGGCAGTTCAGCAACAATTATTCAATGTATTTTATCAACAAAACAAAAACGGTCACCGCGAGCGATAACCGTTTTTATAGTCAATTGTGATGGTTATTATTCTTTTACATAGCTGTTACAACAAAAAGAAACAGTTACTTATGCTGGAACACTGCCGTACCATTTATGTGCCGGGTACCACCACCCCATCCATAGTCAAAATGAAAAGTTTTAGTGGCAGGGTCATAATAATTGCCTCCGGGTACTTGTACTATATCAGAAACATCTGCACTGGTTAGAGTCAACGTATTATCAGCATTAATAGTAATGTTCATCGACGCGCCAAAAAGTGGATACACTGCTAAGTTGGTGTTAACTGTATTCGCATTAACTGTACTGAAGGTAGTGGAACCAGAAAAATCTCCCGTAACAGAAGGATGCACCAGGTGAACCGAAGCATTATACACTCCGTCCCATTGGTTTTTCGTAGTTACATTGATCAACAAATGATTCCAGTTACTGATGTTTACAGATGCACTAGCTATTGTAATAGGCAAAACATATTTGTGCCCCCCTGCCACTTTTGTTGTGTTGATTAACACAGGAACAGAATCAAGCCTATGTCCAGCTGGTATAGTTGCATTCAAAGAAGGTATGCTATAGGAACTGTCAGGCAACATCTCGTAAGGCACATAATCAGCAGGATAATCAGCATCATTAACCGTATGCGATGGATCCGCCCCCAAATAATCAGATTGAGCCTTTTTTGCGATTGCATCCTGGTCTGAATTGTATTGATCCAGGTAAGCCTGATCAATTGCCAAAGTCGCCGTTACCGGAGAAGACGGAACATCAACAGATGCAACATTGACAACAGCGTAATAAGTTGTAGGCGTAGAAGCAACATCGAAAGCGGCGGCAAAAGGTTTATTAACGTATTTCGCTGCCAGAGGTAGTTCCACTGCTGGAGACCCCTTCGAGAAATCCTCGTAAAACTTGCCGTTTTTAAGGCAAGACTGCAGTGAAAATACTAATCCTGCAACGAGAAGCAGTCCTAAATATTTATTTTTAATTTGTTTCATTTTTTTTCATTTTTAGTTATGTGAAGGTTATCTCTTTAAAATTTATTTCATCCAGAAAACCTTTGTGCTTTGGGGATCATTTCCCTGTGCCACAGCCGCTTTATAATTATCCTGGTTGGTATTTTGTTCTGATGTAGGAAACATCAACCTTGTAGGGATCTGTCGCGTGTTACCAGGGTATTTGGTCAAAGGAAGTATAGAGGGAGGTGGATAACCTGTACGACGGTATTCATTCCATGCTTCAAATGGATTGATGCCTGCTAATGCAGCCCATTTTTGGGTAATGATATTTTGAATACTTACATTTCCAGCTCTAGTTGTATCATAATTAGTTGCAGCAGCATCCGCATCTTCTTTCTTCTCTCCGGCTGCGGTATACAAATATTCAAAGGAAGAATTAATTCCGTCAATATACAGTGCCTGTGCATCAGCAGTAATCCAACCTCTTAACGCAGCTTCCGATTGGAGAAAGTTACTTTCTGCTGACAGCATTAAGGGAACCGATGCACCTGGACCACTCATAATACCATGACCAACGCCCGCAGTTCCGTTAGTTCCCTGGTCAGTGGCTGTTTGCCTGTCGCCATAGTAAACACCATGATAATGATTGGGATTAGTATCAGTAGTGAAAAATTCAGCTTTATCTGGTGTTACACCGTCTGGTGCATATACATAAAATAATCGCGGATCGTTATTGTTTGCGAAGAAATCAAATGCAGCACCGCCGGCTTTGAGATAGTTAAAACCGTCAGAATGTAAACTTCCACCAGCGGTAGTTCCGAATGAGGCCCAAAGAGGACTTTGCTTTCCATCTGTATTGAGATATCCAGGATTTACCAAGGCATCGCTTGTAAGATAACCTACTGAGGCAGTTTTTGCTAATTCAGACTGTGCGTCAGAAGCAGAGATCACATTGGATTGCCGAACAATAAATCTTAACTTCAAAGTATTCGCAAATTTAGCCCATTGATCCATATCTCCGCCAAACATAATATCATTGGAACCAAGGTTGCTTGCGGTGCTCGGTGCAGTTTCGATCATATTAATCGCAACATCCAGGTCGGCAATACTTGAATCATAGATGGTCTTTGCATCGTCATATTTAGGAAAGAAATTCTGAGACCCTTTAAATGCCTGTGTATAGGGCGCCATGCCATAAGCATCGGCAATTGCCTGGAAGCCCCACGCTTTCAGGATCTTTGCAACTGCAACAGAATATTGACCATTAGGATCATTTGCTGCTGTCTGTTCCATATAGGCTGCGTTCTTTAATATCCCATATTCACTGTCCCAGAGATCAGGACCAGCCGCGCTGACATAATAAGTTTCGCCATTGTCACTAACAGCATACCCGCCGCTTATGGAATAATAGCCCATCCACAATCCCATTGTTGTTTCAGAGAAATAGACATTGGAAGCATATCCTGTAAGGATACTAGGCAGGATAAGTGAAGCAGGAGCCTGCGAAGGCTGATTGGGGTTAACAGCCAAATCAGTCAGGAACCCTTTTTTGCACCCTGTTGAAAACAGCAGGATAGCAAAAATCAAGTTAATATAAAGTAATTTTTTCATGTTTGTATTTTTTTTTAAAGGTACCAGCCTTATTTACTTTGTTATTCAATGATAAATTAAATTTTGTTAGTTAAAATTTAATATTCAAACTAGCGCCATACTGACGTGTCGGAGGCAACTGGTCATAGTTGGTAATACCTTGAGCGTTACCCGTTGTGTAACTGAATTCAGGATCTGTCCAAACATTTTCAGAAGGCCTTAACATGATCAGGTTCTTACCGATCAGTGATAAGGTTAAACCGTGAATCCAGTGTACATTCTGAATAACATCTTTAAAGTCATAAGTAAGACTTACATTCCTTAATTTCCAGAAGGAAGCATTTTCTATGAAAGAGGTACCTGCCTGTGAATAAGCTGAACTTGTCCAGAAGGATATGTTACCATCCTTTGTATAGTACTTATCATTAGGTACGTATTTGCCATTGTCTTCATAAACTGAATTAGGGAAGATAAAGCTTTGACGGCCATTGGTGGTTGTGAAGGCGGATGCACCCGTAAAATCAAGTTGTTGGCCCACATAAGCGAAGAAAACGTTTCCGCCCTGGTAAGATGCCTGTGCATTTAGTGAAAAGTTATGCCAACTTAATGTTGTATTAACATTCACCATATATTTAGGATTCACCTGTCCCACAATTTGTAAGGTATCACCCAGAATAGGGAAGCCGTTTGAAGGGTCAATTATAACCCGGCCTTGTGGATCGCGCCTCAAATCAACAGTTTCAATTACAGGGAATGGCTGTCCAACCACTGCATGGTCAGAACCGGTTAAGCCACCATAGCCACCTATGTTGAAGTCTTTACTTCCCTTGTACAAATCCTGTACGTTAGAACCGTTCCATGTAAAGTTACCTCCTACTTCCCATTTCAACCTGCTGGCGTTGTTCTGAATAACGGTAGCATTAATGCCAATTTCAACTCCCTGACTTACAACGTCACCTGCATTAACATAAGCACTGGTATAACCTGTTGTAGCAGATACACTAACCGGGAAAGTCTGTCCGCTTGTCAATGAATAATAATAATCCGCGTCCAGATTAATTCGTCCATTTAAGAAACCGGCCTCAAGTCCTATTTCTTTTTCAACGGTTTTTTCAGGAACAAGTTCCGGATTACGGTATTGCCCATTTATACTTATGCCAGCCTGGCTTCCATAGGGAAATCCGGCGGCCACGTCAAATACATTCTGCACATTATAAGGAGATAATGTTATATCCCCCGTATTACTATAAGCTACCCTTAACTTACCGTAAGAAAGGAAATCCTGGTTCTGCAAAGACTTAATGGCGTCAGTAAATACCCAGGATGCATCCACATCCCAGAAATTGTAAGCGTTTCTTCCTTTAGGTAACAAAGAGGAATAGTCACGGCGGAAACTTCCATGAAGGAATAAATAATTTTTATACCCGAGGGTCAAATCCCCATATCCACTAACCAAACGTGTTTGATTGATATAGTGATCACCATTTAACTCACCTATACGATAATTAGTATTGTAAAAATTATCTATAAACAATTGGTTTGAACTAACGCTCGTTTCGGAAGAGTAATTATTTCCGTAAGGTTTTTCCGCAATTACATTACCCAATAACAGGGTCGCATCCAAATCTCCAAATGTCTTATGCAAAGTTGCGATAATATCCTGTGAAATATTTCTTGCATTTGCGTTTGTATAAGAAGCTTGACCATTTTGATGAAGGCCTACACTCGAAGCAATATTGCCAGCACTCCATGGATCGCTAACTGCCCAAGGTGAAAAGTTAACAGCAGCTATTGTGTTTTCATTATAGAAATCAGTAAATTGAGTTCCTGCGCGGTACATCAGGTTTAACCAGTCAGTAGCTTGCAAATCCAATTGCAATACTCCTGTAAAGTAATTGGTCCTTGAAATCACACGCGAATTGTATATCTGCCACCAAGGGTTAGGGTAGTATGCATTGTAATAACGGTCAAGGAAATAAGGACTGCTTGGGTCTTTAATCCTTGGATCTTCCAGGGGAATATTTGCTCCCTGGTTTAACAGGTTCCAATAAACCGGGCGTCCTTGTCCGAAGTCCCCTCCTACTGTATTTGAGTAACGTTGTGCATAGCTAACATTCCAGTTAGCAGAGAATTTGCCATAAGTTTTCTTTCCGGCGAAATACAAACTGGTACGACGTCCCTGGTCTTTTGGAACAACCCCTTTGGTACTTACGTCTTGTACAGAAAGGAAGTAAGAATTCTTTGCATCGCCACCAGAGTAAGTCAGGTTATTTTGAATACGGTAACCGGTTTGGAAGAATGCCTTTCTTGGATCAGGGCTGACGGCTTTAAAAGGAGTTTTAAAGAATGTGGTGTCAGGGCCGGGGCCTCCTATATAACCTAAGTTAGGGTCGCCATTAAATGGCATACCGAAGTTTTGGTTTTCGTATGGCACATATTGAATCTGCCCGGTCAACGGATTTTGAAACCAATATTGTTTGCTAGGATCAGGCACAAAGGAAGGCTGGTCCCAGTTATAAGCACCTGTTTCACTACTACCCGGAGCATAAGTGTTCTGTAATTTAGGCATATAGGAAATATTTTCCAACATAGTAGTGTTATTAAACTCAATCACAGGCTTTCCATGCTCTGCACCTTTCTTGGTTGTAATAACCAAAACTCCATTGGTTGCATCCACACCATAAAGAGCAGCAGCACTCGCACCCTTCAGCACGTTAATGCTTTCCACATCGTTAGGATTGATGGTGCTCAAGAAATTACTGCGAACTGCAATTCCATCTACCACGATCAATGCCTGGTTGTCGGCATTCAGGTGACGGTAACCACGAAGTACCACGCGGATACCCGGATCCACACCATTATTAACAGTGTTGATTTGAAGGCCTGCTACCTTTCCGGTCAACCCTTCTCCAACGGTTACCGGTTTGGAAACATTCAGTTCATTGGTTCCTACGTTTACCGAACCATAGCCCAATGCCCTTGACTGCCGTTTAATACCCAACGCAGTTACCACCACTTCATTCAGCCTCTTGGTGTTGGCCTCAAGGGTTACATCAATGGTAGAACGGTTGCCTACTTTAATCGTTTGCTCGGTGAAACCAACACCGGTAAAAACCAAAGTAGCATTCGAAGGAACTGTGAGCTCAAACTGGCCATTTGCATTGGTGGCCGTTGCGGTATTTGTCCCTTGTACCTGGACAGTAATACCGGGAAGAGAGCTGCCATCCGGCCCTGTAACGTGGCCTTTAATGGAATGGTCTTGGGCAGATGCCAATACTCCACTGAGCATCAGCACTGCAAATAGTGCAAGAAATCTTCTCATGTGTCTAGTTTAATTTTAAGGTTGCAAATATATAGTTCTTCTCAAGACAACCAAAAAAATTGTTAATTAATATATGTTTTGCAGTATTGCGAAAACGCGATAACCTTATAATGACAGTTATGAGCGTCCTTTCGCTGCTTTATTTAACAAAAAGTTCAGAACAACGCTCCTCGTAATAAAAAAGGCAGTTATCAGAGCTGATAACTGCCTTTGGCAAAAATGCCCGAAAAGATTATGGTTCCCAAAAGAGTTTGGCAGAAACAACGTCCTGTCCTCCCGGCAATGCAGAGACTGCGGCTTGCCAATTTGTGGGATTTGATCCTGATTCATTAGTCGGATAAGTTAACCTGAGCGGAAAATCGCCATGAGCGGCTACCGGAGGGCTTACCGTGTTCAGATCAGGGTATCCAAGCCTTCTTATGTCGGTCCATGAATCCCAGTTCATATTATAATTTGCAATCCATTCCTGGTATCCTAATTTTCGTTGCCATGGACCAGCTGCAGTTGTATAATTCACCGCAGGTTGCGCCAAATAGGTTGCCGCATCACTGGCAGAACCACCCCAAAATTCAATTGATGCTGTTATTGCGTTATTGTAATGGGACTCAGCTGTTCCTCCGACTGCAATACCTCTTTCAACTGCTTCAGCCAGCCAGAATTCTGCCTGCCAATAGGTTAATAAAACGCCCGGGTAATCCGGCGTTTGTATGGTTGGCGTGAAATCGGAGTATTTTCCATAACCATTTGCCAGGCCGGGAGTTCCACCACTGTACCCTCCGTTATATTGTGTAAAATATAATGGTACGCGGGGATCATTCCATTGAACCATCGTTTTTACCAATAAGTCTGCAGGCACAAAATCATGTCTTCCACTATACACCAGCGCATTCCAAATTGGATTGGAGTTAGCAGGAGAAGAAGGATCATAAGGAAGCGTTGCATTGTCAGCATTGGAGGTAAATACACCAGTGTTCACCGCTTTCGTTATTACTGTTGAAGCCGTTGAAGGATCAACACCGGCGATCCGAATGCCCATTTTAAGTTGCAATGTAGCGGCAAATTTTATCCACTGATGTATGTCTGATCCATAAATTAAATCTGAACCTTCTGAACCGACAAAAGCGCCTGCAGATGAACTACTTAAGCCGGCAATACTTGTATCTAACCTGCTGAGCAGATCATTATATACTGTCTTTGCATCATCATACTTCGGAAAAGGAATAGAGCTATTGAGCGACTCACTGTATGGAATATTACCATAAGTATTTAATAGCAGATCATAAGTAAAGACCTCTAATATATCTGCAATCCTTGCATCATTCTTTGCTACTTCCTGATCAGCAACATCTGAATAAAATTGTGTCTTAGCTGCTTGCAAATTAGCCAGGGTGAACTCATATAAGTTATTCCACCAGCCTGATTGTGCCTGGTAAGCAGAAAAGTTATACTGGGCTTCGTAAACGTACGAATTCTCTGTCCATTCCTGGGATAAAACGCGGAAGGGTGCTGAGCCTACAGATGTACTGGTGAAATAATCTACCAGTCTTTTTTCACCAGCGGTAAATAATGTATTTGACGGAACTTTGGTAGCCGCTTTCGTATTTACGTTTAAACTGGTTAAATCTTTATTACATGCAGAGAAAAGCATATAAAAAGGTATAAGAATAAAAATTATTTTTTTCATTTTCAGAGTTTTTTAGAATTTAACTTTAAGTGAAGCGCCAAAAGTTCTTATAGTAGGATAGGCGCCATTTTGAAAACCCATGGAAGCGTTGCCGGAAGCCTGTCCCTGTTCAGGATCCGCATAGGGCAAGTTCTTGTGAATGATCCACAAATTCCTTCCTGTTAAAGCTACATCAATTCCTTTTATGAAGCTTGCTCCTCTTTCAAAAGTCTTGCTTGGTATTGAATAAACTATTGCCACTTCTCTCAATTTAACATAACTGGCATCATATACATATTGTTGATGGGATTCTGCACCACTAAGTGATCCGAAAGTCCAATTACCGGTATAAAGACCCGACTCATCAACCATCTGGGTATTAGGTTTACCATCTGCTGTTACCCCTGTATATAGAAAACCATCTCCGTCTGACAAATAACCCCTTACAGGTTTTCCCTTGCTATTCTTTCCTGCGGTTCCAGGATAAAGACCGGAGAATGACCCATAATCCATATCCAAAGAATATACTTTACCTCCCTGGCGTGCATCAACCAAGAAACTTAAGGACAAATTTTTGTACCTAAAGCTGTTATTGATACCTCCAATCCAATCAGGATTAGGAGTACCTAAATCACTATGCACATTAGGATCAATCATTGGATATCCCTTATCATCAATTTCTCTTTGACCATTCAAATAAACATACTTCGTTCCTTGTAACTGATAAGGCTTCCCTGGTTCCGCAACCAACCGAACTGAATTTTGATAGTTTGCAATTACATAGGTTGGTTGATTGTTGTAGAGTGATATCACTTTTTGGTCATTCTTGCTCCAATTCACATCAATGTGCCAGCTAAAATCCCTTGTTTGTACGGGCACTAAATTTAAACCAACTTCAAGACCCGTATTTTGAACTGTTCCTCCATTAACATAGAAAGTACCATAACCTGTTGCAGTTGATACACTTATTGGCATGATTTGGTTTATTTGCTGAGCGTGATAATAGGTAGCATTAAAACCAATCCTGTCATTTAGGAAACTTGCTTCAATACCAGTTTCCCAGGATTTTTGCTTTTCAGGAACAAGTTTAGAGTTATTATTTGTAGTGGGAGTGCCAAACATCGACTCACCATTTATAGGAGTTAAAGCAGCATAAGTATTTGTAATAGCAAATATTGGTGCATCACCTCCAACTTCTGCGTAGTTTCCCCATACCTTTCCATGGGATAACCAAGTCCATTGTTTCAGTAAATTGCCAAATTGGAAATTAAGGGAAACAGAAGGATAATAATATGAATTATTGTTTTTAGGTAAAGTTGAAGACTGATCTCTACGAATGGTAGCATCAAGGTTTAATAATTCTTTATAATCCAGGGTGGCATCTGCATAAATGCCATCCACTTCCTTCCTTTGGTAAGATTCAGAGGGTGCTGGAGGTGTGTTGACAGAATTTGACAACGCAAACAGGCCGGGAACAACCAAACCGCCGCTAGTTGCCGCGGCAATGCTTTGTGTTGTTTGTTGCCAAATATTTCCGCCCAATACGCCTTTTATATTAAAATTATTACTAATTTTCTTGTTCAAACTAAGCATAGCATCATAGTTCATTCCATCATACCAATAATTGTTTCTTGAATAGAATGGAGTATAAGTACTTCCTATGTCTTGCCTTAATTCGAAGAGTTGAGTATAATTATCTTTTGAAACGCGTACCATCGCTTTTAACCATGAATTAATATCCCAATCTATATGTACGTTTCCAAAAAAACGCGTACGGTTGTCACTTTCATAGTTTTTGTAAACGAACCAATATGGATTATCGTGGTAGGCAGGCTTTACCATCGTTGCTAAAGAAGTATTCTGGTCGTAACCACTTGTCAGCCAGTTCCATGTTGCATTAGTCCCTGTATTAAAATAATCAGCCTTAAGCTGGTCAATGTCCACATTTGTTGGCCACCACTGCCTGAAGTCAGCCATAGAACCTAACTGTCCGCCATAAGAACCATATGGATAAATATATCTGTTTATCGCAGCTTCATCTGAATAATCAAGTGCCCCTGTAATTGATAAATTGCTTAATAATTTATAGGTTGTTGAAAAGCTAAGCAGGTTCTTATTTAAATGACTATTAGGAATAAAATCATGGTCTGCATTATGCGAAAATCCAATTTTGAAAATCCCTTTATCACCACCACCCTGAGCAAGTACACTTGCCATTGAGGTGGTTGGTTTCACGTAAAAATCTGTTGGATTATGATGGGCAGCGGGTTGCCATGGAGTCGCTTTCTTATAGTTTGGATCCCCAGGCATAAATGCATCCCAATTATATACCAATTTAGTCGGGTCATATACGGGTCCCGTTGCAGCATCGGCATCTGTTTCAACAATATCAACAGGGCTTGTACTAAAGAAAGTCGGCTGATTATAAACAAAACCTAGGGATCCACCATATCCTTCACCATATTCAGTTTGGTAGGTTGGTAAAGTTGATTTATCAAAGCTGCCAAGGGTCGCACCGTATGAAAGTGTAACACCTATGCCATTTCGATTTGCTCCTTTCTTTGTTGTTATCAGCACAACTCCATTAGATGCGCGTGATCCATATAATGCAGATGCAGCAGCTCCTTTTAACACACTTATAGATTGTATGTCATCAGGATTTAAATCAAAAGTTGTGTTTCCCAGATCATAACCACCGGCACTATAATTTGAATTATCAAAAGGAACCCCATCAACCACAAATAACGCCTGGTTACTTTGGGTAAGACTTTTTAAACCTCGTAAAATCACATTTGAGGATCCTCCCATTGTACTTTCCTGGGTAATTTGAAGTCCGGCAATTTTACCTGATAAATTACTCACAGGATTCATGTTAACAGCAGATTTATTTACATCGTCTCCCGAAATCTGCTGAGCAGCATAGGGCAGGGTATTCCTGTTTCTTTGAATTCCTAATGCAGTAACAACAATCTCATTTAATCGTTTAGTGTCGGATGCCAGACTAACATTTACAGTTGAACGATTGCCCACTTTTATTGTTTGCGTCGTGAAACCAACACCGGTAAAAATCAGAGTGGCGTTGGAAGGAACTGTGAGCTCAAATTGACCATTTGCGTTTGTGGCTGTTGCTGTATTTGTCCCTTGTACCTGGACAGTTATACCTTGAAGAGAGGTGCCATCCGGCCCGGTAACACGGCCTTTCACGGAATGGTCTTGGGCAGATGCCAATACTCCACTGAGCATCAGCACTGCAAACAGTGCAAGAAATCTTCTCATGTATGTAGTTTTATGTTTAAAAATGCAAATATTAGTACTTTTTTATGAAACCAAAAAAAAAGTTAATTTATATTAGTTTGGCATCAAGAAAAAAAGAGGATAGCCGTATATAGACACTTCCTCGCTTCATTTCGCTGCATTATTTAACAAAAAAGTTAAAAAAATAACCGTTCATGTAAATTTTGCTACCGCAGGATCAATCGCTTGAGCAGGAAAGTTCAACTTAAAAGTCCATTGAAATTTCAAGCTTTATTTCAGTTTTCTTGTTGCCACTAATCTTATCCAAACCGCTACCAATCTCGCTCTTGTCATTATAGAATGTTTGACTAAGCCTCATCCAGGTTGAAAACTGCCGGCTCACTTTGTACCTCATATTCAAATACCACCTGTACCCTTTATCAAAAAACACAGGTATCGAATAACTATACAATACGTCATTCTCAAATGCATAAATCCGGCTGTCGTAACTGCCGGTATTAAAAGCGGCCAAACGAAAATTTCCGGATAAACGGTTCTTGCGTGGTTTATAAATGAAATCGAAGTAAGAAAATAATCCATTTTCAGAATGTGTTCCCCGGTGGTCCAACCATAGGAATTCAACACGCGAACGAAGCGTGATTGCTTTATTTATTGCATAATGCACCTGGCTTCTAAGCGCTGTTTTCGGCCTGCCGAAAACCGGGTTTAAGGTCAGATCAGCAGGATTGTAATTGATTGGCTTGTTTTGATAACGGAATCTTGAAGTGAACAAAAACTTTTTATTGGGTTGATAAAAGACCTGTACTGCATATTCGGTTCCGGATGTTGGCGCATCGGTACGGTATTTCAACCAGGGGAAAAGATAAAAGTCTGCGTAAGCATTAATCTTTAAAAAAGGATTTGGGGTTATCGTTATGGCAGAATACAAACCTCTTTCATTGACTGTATGTGTGTTCTCAGTAAACGCATTTGAATACAACGATTCATAATCTTTGGAAATATTCCTGTAAAGGAAACTCATTGCCACCTTTGAATCAGTATTAATGAGCAAACCATTTAAGAGTGCCTTGTTCAAATGCTCATCTACAGCCATCTCACCAAAAACATGCATATTATTAAAGGTATAGCTGTAATCGAAACTATAATTAGCAGCGGTTGTTCCATTTAATGAGTACATATTATATAAGTAATCCGCTTTTTGAATGGGATGTTGAAAATGATAATGAACAGCATTCATTCCAAGATGCCATTTATCAGTCGAATAAGACAAGTTACCTCCCCATGAAAACATTCCTTCTGCATTTTTACCATTCGCCTCACTTTTTGTACGATGGTAACCGGAGGTGCGCAGTGAAGAAACAAATTCATCAGAATTAAATTCTGCTGGAACAACGGTCGCATCCGGTTTCCTGTAACTGGCAAAGCCGGTCATTTCCCAATTATCTTTTTGTAAAGTGATACCTGCGCCACGGTTAAACTCAATCTCTCCCGCAGAATTGTATGGACGCAAGACATCGGATTGCCGCTTTACATTGGTGAGTTCCGAACCTTTATTGAAAGCAAGACTTTGCCATTCAGTCAAACCCTGGCCCAGGTTGACTGAAAAATCGCCTATCGCCAATGATTTGATGACACCTAAATCACGAATGAAAAAATGAGCAGAATAAAAATCAAATCCTTGCTTTTGTGCACCACGAAAAAACTGCTCCCCTGCATCCTTTTCAGCGGTTAAGCCATATTGCAAATAATTTGCTGAGCGGTATTTATATCTTACCAATAATTTCTGTGGACTTCCGGGGTAAAAGCTGTTAGCGTCACTGCTGTCCAATAAATAACCTTTTGATCTTTCCAATACCTGTGAACTCCTTATTAATAAAGAATGATCTCCGTTCTTCAATCTTTTATGCAACGATTGAAACACTTGTGTTTTTTGCGCGACAGTTACGTAAGGCCGGATTCGTTTTATCAGTTCGGGGTTCCAGGAAGGAATTACCTGCAATTCAAAAATGCTGACGAAGTTCCCAAGCAGCTTACGGTATTTAAGGAGATCTTCTATTTGTATCGGATTCAATATATGCAACTGTTCCATCAAACCTTTGTCTGCGTAATTCAGGTTAATGGGATCTTTTAAGAAGTGATGCATTTGTTGCAGGTAAGCATCGTCCTCCGTTTCAATATCTTCATTATTGGCCGCCAGGTCTTCCAATTGTTGTTCAATTACGTCAGTTTCTTCCGGAGTTTCCTGTGCACTTACGAAAGATGGAGAGCTCATAAGTGCAAAAAGCCACAAAGCAGTTGCCCAAAGTTTCGGATGATTAATTGCTTTCAACTTTTCTGGATTTAAAGTTCATGATGAATTGAAGGCCGGGTGTCAAACCCAATTGCGGATAAAAGGAGGCGGAAACATCCAGGCGAAATTGATCCCACGAAATTCCGGCAGCTCCAAAAGGAGATTCATTTTCTGTAGCAACACCAAAACGTGCAAAGAATTTTTTGGCAAAATCATACTCGACAGCAGCGTTTACATTCACAGGCAGCTCTTCCTGTTTTTGCACTTCAACAGCAATTAAAAAATCGGGAGAAGCTACATACCCAATTCCCAAAGTATAGACAGACCCTAATTTTTCATTTTCAGTTTTGGATAATTTTCCTCCGACAGGATTGTATAAATTTATTCCTGCGTTTAATTTTTCGGTGATATGAACAATTCCTCCAATTTCAAAATCAACTGTTGAAGGATTTTGATAGCCGGGAATCCTGAAAGAATAATAATTAACCTTCATTCCCAGGTCGAATCGCTCACCCATTTTTCTTGCATAGGCAAAACCGATTTGTGATTCATTGAAATTCTTAAACCCGAAATAATCTGCCTGGAAAGCAAAATTTCCATCTTCTGTCGGCAACGCGATCACGGAAGAATAAAAACTTGTTTGAGCCAGCAAAAATCTTCGCTCGCCATAAACGCCAAAACCGGCTTCCCGAAGTTGCGCCAGCGATGCCACATTTTGCCAAACAGAAAAAACATCTACATGATCAATGCTGTAAGCGCCGGGACTAATGATAGAAGCAGCAATTGGCTTTGATAAAGTTTGGGCATCAGTAGCCCCGAATGCAAAAAGAAAAAAATATATTAGAAAGATTTTTCTCAAGGCAGGTGTTTTGTTTTGATAAATATATTAAAAAAAGTTTAAGATCTCCTTGAAAGTACAAAATCTGGAAAAAATCCCTCTATTCAGGTTAATTTTGCGCCATGCAATTATTAGATGGAAAAGAGGCTTCGGCAGCCATTAAGGAAGATTTAAAAAATAAAATTTCAAAGCTACAGGCAGAAAATAAGAAGGTGCCACACCTTGCCGCAATTCTCGTTGGCAACGACCCGGCAAGTGAAACTTACGTGGGGAGCAAGGTGAAAAATTGTAAAGAGATCGGCATTGAATCATCGCTTTTTCGCTATGAAAGTTCTATTTTAGAAGAAGAATTACTACAAAAGATCGAAGAACTGAACAATGACGAAGGTGTGGATGGAATTCTGGTGCAGGTGCCACTGCCGAAACATATTTCTGAAAAGAAAGTTACCCTTGCCATTTCTCCCAAAAAAGACGTGGATGGATTTCATCCGTTGAACGTCGGTAATATGGTGCTGGGTTTTCCTACTTTTATTTCCGCCACACCTTTTGGAATTTTGCTCCTGCTTCAGCATTATAAAATTGAAACTTCGGGTAAGAATGTAGTCGTGATTGGCCGAAGCAACAACGTGGGCACACCGGTAAGCATTTTGTTGAGCAGGAATAATAACGATTATGGTAATGCCACCGTTACTTTATGCCATTCGCGAACAAAAGATTTGAAAGCGGTTTGCCTGCAGGCGGATATTATTGTGGCAGCTATTGGCCGGCCCAAATTTGTGACAGCAGATATGGTAAAGGAAAATGCAGTTGTGGTGGATGTAGGCATCAACCGCGTAAAAGACGAAACAAAGAAAAGCGGTTTTGCCCTGAAGGGAGATGTGGATTTTGAAAATGTGGCACCCAAATGCAGTTATATTACTCCTGTTCCCGGTGGTGTAGGATTGATGACAATTGCTGCATTGCTGATGAATACGTTTAACGCGGCAGAAGGGAAGTTGTAAATCGACGACCGACCACAGACGACCGACGACCGACGACCGGCGGTTGAGTTTTTTCAGGGAGTACAAGAAAGGAGTAAAATAAAAATAGGAGATATTTCTTGATTTACTGATCCTGATCATTGCAGAGACAATGCACTCTTAATTCGTAATTCTTAATTCGTAATTCTTAATTCTTAATTATCCTTGACTATTCAAAAAACAATATCCACTTCATTACCTGTCATGGAAGCCTTTTACACCCTCCAGGGAGAAGGATTTCACCAGGGAAAAGCGGCCTATTTTATCCGGCTTGCAGGTTGTGATGTGGGCTGTGTGTGGTGCGACGTGAAGGAAAGCTGGGAGGAAGAAAAATATCCGTTGCAAACAGTTGAGGAAATCGTAGCGAAAGCAAAAGAAAATCCTGCGAGGCTGGCTGTCATCACCGGGGGCGAACCTACTTTACACAATCTTGAATTATTAACCTCCGAATTACAAAAAGCCGGTTTTGCTATGAATATTGAAACTTCAGGTTCTTCACCTTTAACCGGTAAGTGGGACTGGATCTGCCTTTCACCCAAAAAATTCAAACCTCCGTTACCGGAAATCCTCAACAAGGCAAATGAACTCAAGATCATTGTGTTTAATAAATCCGATTTTGAATGGGCAGAGCAATTTGCTTCAGGAGTTTCAAAATCATGCAAATTGTATTTGCAGCCAGAATGGTCAAAAGCATCGGTTGTTACGCCCTTTATCGTGGATTATATCAAAGAAAATCCCAAATGGGAATTGTCGTTGCAGATACATAAGTATATTAATGTGCCGTAAATCTTTCGCATTTAACTTTTGGTTTATGAATTTTATGAATAGATTTGTTTACTGTAATTAACTTTAAAACAAATCTCAATTCATTAAAATGTTGAATATAGTTCAGCAATACAGGGCTATCAAAAACAATCTTGGTGAGATCATCAAAGTGAGTGGCTACAGGAATGATTACATCGCCAAAAAAATCGGCATGAGCCCTCAAAATTTTGCAGCCAAAAAGCAACGTAACAGCTGGAATGATGAAGAAATTGAAAAAGTGCTCGCTGTAATCGACAATGAAGATGCTGAAGATTACGTTCTCCTGCAATTAATGAAGAGCCTGGAAGATGAAGAAACAATTTCCCTTGAGGAAGCTAAAGATGCACTGGGATGGAAATAATCTTCAAAAAGAGTTTTATCAAGACGTTGAAGGCTTCACCTAAAAATGTGCAGGAATCTGTAAGGTTGATCGTTGAAAAGCTGGAAAAAGCAAAAAGCCTGGATGAAGCTGAAGTTGATGTAAGGAAAATTGAGGGACAGAAAAAAAATGAAAGTTATTACAGGATTCGCACAGGTGACTGGCGGATAGGAATCACATATCGAAAACCAAATATTATTTTTATAACCATTCTCCACAGAGGATCAATATACAAAAGCTTTCCCCCAAAATAACCCCAATGAAAAAACTCCTTCTTCTTATAGTACTTTCCTCTTTTTTCTTCCAGTCATGGTCACAGTCTTATGATCCGGCAAAGGTGAAAGATAAAGCCATAAAAATTTATTTACTGGGTATTAACAAGGCGCAGAATGGCGACTACCCTACTGCCATAAAAATGATCGGTGAATCATTGAAAGTGCAACCGGATTATTTGGACGCCTACCTTTCGCTCGCAGGGATTTATGCGGACATGAACGACTATAACCAATCGGTTGCCAACTTTCAAAAGGCATTTGCCATTGATTCAGTTTTTGCGCGCGATTATTATTTGCCCTACTCTATTTCGCTTGCCGGCTGCGGACGTTTTGACGATGCGTTGGCCGCGGTTAATTATTTTCTGGCTTCACCACACCTGAATGACAGAAGTAAACAGGCCGGTGAGTTCAGGAAGAAAACGTACGAGTTTGCCATTAACTATGCACAAACCCATCCTGAAAAAGATTATGTCTTCGACTTAAAAAATCTCGGTGACAGCATCAACTCTTCTGACCTGGAATATTTTCCTTCGCTGACAATCGATGGACAAAAAATGGTTTTCACGCGAAGGATCAAAAACAAAGAAACATTTTATGAAAGTGACCGTGTGAACGGTACCTGGGGAAAGGCTTTTCCGCTACAGGGAAAAATAAATTCAGATCATTATAATGTGGGCGCTCAAAATATTTCACAGGATGGAGAATGGCTGGTATTCACAGGTTGCAATTTTCCGCAAGGAAACGGAAGCTGTGATTTGTATATTTCTCATCTCACAAAAAGCGGCTGGAGCGAACCTCAAAACCTCGGTTGGGATGTGAATACAGAATACTGGGAATCGAGTCCTTCTTTATCGCCCGATAAGAAAGACTTGTATTTCAGCAGCGACAGGCCGGGAGGTTATGGCGGAAGAGATATTTGGGTAACTCACAAAACCGCCAACGGTTGGAGCAAACCTGAAAACCTTGGGCCGACAATCAATACCGCCGGAAATGAAAGCACTCCTTTCATACATGCAGATAATCAAACATTGTATTTTAACTCGACAGGTCAGCCCGGTTACAGCGAAAAGCCGGACATTTTTGTGAGCCATAAACAACCCGACGGCAAATGGAGCACGCCAGAAAACCTCGGTTACCCGATCAATACAATTGGCGATGAAGGATCACTGATAGTAGATGCCGACGGGAAAACCGCTTATTATGCAAGCGATAAAATCGATTCCAAGGGAGGACTCGATATTTATACTTTTGAACTTCGCAAAGATCTGAGGCCGTTGAAAACCTTGTGGGCAAAGGGTAAAGTTTATGATAAAAAAACCGGTTCTGGTTTGCCTTCAACTTTAGTGCTGACCGACGTAAATACCCAACAAACCGTCAGCAAATTACAGACAGATGAAGATGGGAATTACCTGGTTACACTTCCGGTAGGAAAGAATTACGCATTCAACGTGCAGCGCAAGGGCTATCTTTTCTATTCGGAAAATTTTGACATGAACAATGTCTCATCAGATTCCGTTTACAAGATTGATATTCCGCTGCAACCCATTGAAGTAAATGCGAAAGTAGTTTTGAAAAATGTGTTCTTTGATACGAAAAAAACGGACCTGAAACCTGAATCGATCAGTGAACTTGACAACGTTGTTCGCCTGATGAATGAAAATCCAAACATGAAAATCCTGATCAGTGGGTACACAGACAATGTAGGTACGGCAGAAGACAATTTAAAACTTTCCAACGGCCGTGCGCTTTCGGTTGTAAACTATCTTATTTCAAAAGGAATTAACAAAGATCGCCTTTCTTATAAAGGTTTTGGAGAAACAAACCCGGTTGCATCGAATGATACTGAAGAAGGGCGCGCACAGAACAGGAGGACGGAATTGAGGGTGGTGAGCAAATAAGAGAAAAAGTGTAATTTTAGGAATAAAGAAAAAGTTATGAAACTTACGATGGTCATAAGTAAAGGAGAAGAATTTTATATAGGCCGCATTAAAGAAATTCCTGCGGTATTAACCCAGGGGAGTACTGTTGAAGAAACAAAAGAGAACGTTTTGGATGCACTTAAATTATACCTGGAAGATATGCAAAGTGAGGAAGACAACTCGAATAATGTTCTGGAGGAGGACTTAATTATATCCTAATGTCTGTAAAAAGAAACCTATTTCTGGAACATCTAAAAAGCAATCATTGTTTTTTACATAGAAATGGCGCCAAACATGACATCTATCAAAACAACATTACAAAGAAAAAAACTGCTATTCCCCGTCACCCTCAACTGGATAAAAATCTATGCGATTTAATCTGCAAACAATTAGAAATTCCAAAATTGTAATAGAAGTTTATGTATTTTAGGGCATAATTCCATCATGCAAAAAGAACTGCTTTACCAGGTTGCACTAACGCTTGTTCCAAATATTGGAGATGTAAGAGCCAAAGCACTCGTGAATCATTTCGGAAGTGCTGAACCGATCTTCAAAGCTTCGAAGAAAAGGCTTGAAGAAATAGAGGGGTTGGGGCAAAAAGCGATTTCTTCTCTTTTAAAATTCAATGACTTTAAAAGAGCGGAAGAAGAAATAGAATTTATTGAGAAATACAGTATTACTCCCCTGTTTCTTACTGACAAGAATTACCCTCAAAGACTTTTGAATTGTTTCGATAGCCCGCCATTATTGTATTTTAAGGGAAATGCAGATCTGAACACCTCAAAAATAGTAGCGATAGTTGGCACGCGTGATAACAAAGAATATGGCAAAAAGGTTTGTGAAAGATTGATTGAAGACCTGGCTTGTGAGGAGGTTTTGATCGTAAGCGGTTTGGCTTTTGGAATTGACAGCATTGCTCATAAATACGCTTTGAAAAGCAATTTGAAAACTGTTGGCGTGCTTGCTCACGGATTAGACCGCGTTTATCCTGTTGAAAATAAATCCCTGGCAAAGCAAATGGTTGCGTGTGGCGGGTTGCTCACAGAATTCAAAAGCCAAACGATTCCTGACAAGCAAAATTTTCCAGGCAGAAACCGGATAGTTGCAGGCATAAGCGATGCAATTGTTGTAATAGAATCGGGTAAAAAAGGCGGTTCTTTGATCACAGCCGAACTAGCCAATGGATACAACAAGGATGTTTTTGCCTTTCCCGGGCGGGTGGATGAATCCAAAAGTGAAGGTTGCAATTATTTGATAAAAAACAATAAGGCAGCGCTGATCACCTGTGCCGATGACCTGATGGAAAACATGGGTTGGAAAAAGAACAAAAAGGCAAAAGCTAAAAAACAAAGAGAACTTTTTATAGAATTGTCGCCTGAAGAAAAAATTATTGTTGACGTTTTACAAAGCAATGAACAATTGCATATTGATGAACTTTATTTTAAGAGTAAACTCAGCAGCAGCGCTGTTGCGCAAGCTTTGTTAATACTGGAAATGCAAAACGTTATCTCCTCCCTCCCAGGCAAAATTTATAAATTGAACTGAGACAATATGCAGCAAGCAAATAAATTTTCTAAATTTTTTTCCTGCAAAATCTTACAAAAGCTTCATCGCTTTTGAAACAAGCAAACCTTTAATTATGATTGAATACAACAATAGAACAATAAAACAATATAACCATACATCAATAAGGCAATACAACAATAAAGCAATACAACAATTTAACAATCCCCCACTTCACATTCCAAATTCAAGATTTATTTACTTTTATTACCTTTGCGCATGGCTACAGTAAATAAACAAAATTCCCCCGCAAATAAGATTTTTGGTGAAGGATTAACCTTCGATGATGTTCTTCTGCTTCCGGCTTACAGCGAAGTATTGCCTCGCGATGTAGATATTTCTACCAGGCTTACCAAAAACATACAACTTAATATTCCGATGCTCAGTGCGGCAATGGATACAGTAACAGAAGCGAATCTTGCAATAGCGCTTGCAAGAGAAGGAGGTTTGGGATTTCTTCACAAAAACATGAGTATTGAGCAGCAGGCTGCGGAGGTGCGCAAAGTGAAAAGAAGTGAAAGCGGGCTGATCCTTGATCCAATTACATTAACCGACGATGCCACAATTGGTGATGCCTTGCACCTCATGAAAGAAAACCGCATTGGTGGAATTCCCATCGTTGATACCTCAGGAAAATTGGTAGGGATTTTAACGAACCGTGATTTGAGATTCGAGGAGAATCTAAAAAGACCGGTGAGTGAATTGATGACTAGGGAAGGACTCATCACTGCTCCTGAAGGAACGGATTTGAAAAAGGCACAATCAATCCTAAGAAAATATAAAATCGAAAAATTACCAGTGGTAAACAGGAAAGGGATTTTAAAAGGATTGATCACTTATCGCGATATTTTACAAGTGCACAATCACCCACACGCTGCCAAAGATCAATATGGACGATTGCTGGTTGCTGCCGGAGTAGGAATCACAAGAGACATTGCAGACCGCGTTTATGCCTTACAACAGGTAGGCGTAGACGCGATTGCGCTGGACAGCGCGCATGGACATACAAAAGGCGTGATCGATGCTTTGAAGAAAATTAAAAAAGAATTTAAAAACCTTGATGTTATTGCAGGCAACATCGCAACGGGTTCGGGCGCAAAAGCTTTGGCAGATGCAGGAGCAGATGCGGTAAAAGTTGGAATAGGTCCCGGTTCCATTTGTACAACAAGGATTGTTGCCGGCGCCGGTGTTCCACAAATAACTGCGTTGCTCGAAGTTTCAAAAGCAATAGGAAACAGGAATATCGGAATCATCGCCGACGGTGGAATTCGTTATACAGGTGATATGGTAAAAGCCATTGCGGCTGGCGCAGATTGTGTGATGATGGGTGGTGTATTTGCAGGAACCGAAGAAAGTCCCGGCGAAACGATCATTTATGAAGGAAGGAAATTCAAGCAATACCGTGGCATGGGTTCTTTGGGTGCAATGGCCCAGGGCAGCAGCGACAGGTATTTCCAGGATATGGAATCTTCTACCAAAAAATTTGTTCCTGAAGGCATTGAAGGGCGGATAGCTTACAAGGGATTTTTATCAGAAGTAACGCACCAGTTTACCGGTGGTCTCCGGGCAGGAATGGGTTATTGCGGAGCAAAAAATATCATGGCTTTACAAAAGGCCACATTCATACAAATCACAAATGCAGGTATGCGTGAAAGCCATGCGCATGATGTGGAAATTACGAGAGAGGCTCCTAATTACAGCAGGTAAAGTCGCAAGGCTTTATAATTAAAATCAAAAGGGAGAAAAATCTTCTTATAAGGTTCAAATCTTCTTTTCAATCAACCAGTGATGGCCAAAAGGATCTTCTAATTCACCCTGGCGATAACCATATTCATAATCTTTTGCAGGAGATATTTCTTTTGCTCCGGCAGCCAAAGCGCTTTCCATGACTGCTTTCACGTCAGGGACAAACAAACCGATTATGCAGGTAGTACCATTATATTTTGCAGGAGCAAAAAAGTGTGACTTGGTTACTTCATGTACGTGAAAAATTGTTCCATCAATTGATAGCTCTGCAACATGAATACTGCCATCATCATTTTTAAGGCAAAGGTTTTCAGTTGCACTAAAAGCCTTTTTATAAAAGGAAATGTCTTTTGTCCCGTTGGGGATCATCAATTGCGGTGCAAAAAATAATGAGTCACTCATTTTTATTTTTTTGAAGAAAATGAAGTTCCGGATATTATTGGAATTTTCCGGTTTCAAACGTACTAAATTTATCAAAAATCCCCTTTTCAGGGTATTGGATAAAAATATGATGTAAATGATCTTTGAAACTTTTAAAAAGCAAGATTTTTCACCACAAAAGAAAATTAATGAAACTATTCTTTAAAATATTTATTCTTCTTTCCCTTTCTTTTCCATTTTCTTCATTCGGGCAAACTATTGTTCACGCTACAGAATTTCCCGGCAAATTAATAAAGGATACGAAGGTCTCTTCCTTTATTCTTAATTCGAAAGCAATGCAGCCTTCGAAATTAAACTCTTATGCAAAAACGGTAAATGGTGTTTTCAATGAAATGTATTCATCAAAAGAACTAAATCCCCCGAAAGGTTTTGATGCAAGAATTGCCTATTTCGGAACCATCAATCTGTTGAAAGAAAAAATCCCATACGGAACGATTCGAAGCTATTTCAGGTATTTGGTAAAAAGCGCCGGAACGGTTAAAACATCGCAGGATGGAGCCGATCTCAATTTCGAATTAAATGACCAGGAAGCTTTCTTTGATAAGATCGGGAACTTTTGGGAAGAATGCTATAAACTAAAGTTTCCTTTATTTTTCGAACAGCTCCCCGTAACCGATTCTACCCAGGATTATTTAGAGATCAATTTTAAATATTACGGGTTTCCCTTTATTTCAAACAATGTAACGGGATCGCCTATACGAATAATTACAGCTAACAATAAACCACTTCTCGTTCCGGTTACAAGAAAAGAATTTCTTGAGTTTCTTATTGCGAGGGAAAAGCGCCGGATAAAGGAAAACGAAGAATTGATTGCTGATGAAAAGAAACAAATCAATGAAACAAAAAAAGAAATTGAAGATCCTTTATTCAAATCAGCAAAGGAAACATTGGAAAAATCTATTCCAGGCATGCAACAACAAATAGAAACATTGGGGAACAGGAATCAAACTATTCAATTAAAAATTGGTGACCTTAATTCAATGATTAAAAATATGTCACCCACAGAAGCCTCCTCAGCTGCAAGGCTGGATGAAAACACACCCAGCGAAGAAATTTTTGGCTTGGAACAGCTTGTTCCGGCAGGAAGAAAAGAAGGTGTTATGCTTACGAAAGTGAATCCTGATTATTATAATTTTTCTGCCAATGCACCGGCAGTACAACTGATAACTGTTTATTATTCGTGGCCAACGGGTATTACGAGTTCTGATCCCGATTATTTGCAAAAGACCACAATGGAAATTTTTCGTAATCTGGATTTTCACAGGTTAAAAGAAAGTATGAAGTAAGAAGATTTGCCTGGAAACAGTAAACAAACTTTTTATTTGATTTTTTTATTCCGCGCCTTTGCATTGAAATAAATTTTCCGATCATTATTGTATTACTGGAAGTGAACAAATAATTTACTGTGAATTCTATTTTGTACGTTGATTCTAATTTTCACGCTTTAACAACGTGGCTTTGGATATATTTGCTTTTCAATTTTCTGTTTCATAATAAACATCTATATAAAATTGGCCGGCATATTTTCCAAAAAAATAAAGAATCCAGTAAAAGAAGTTTTTACGATTTTTTTTCTTTTCCTTTTATTTTCTTATAAAGCTTTTGCGCAACAGGATTCCTGTCATTTGCAGGTGAGTCTGTTGACTGTAACTCCCGGCGAAGAATTGTATTCCACTTTTGGCCATAGTGCTATTCGCATACACGACACCGTTACTAACCAGGATATTGTTTACAACTACGGCACATTCGATTTCAGCGACCCGAATTTTTACACCAAATTTGTCAGGGGTAAACTTCTTTACTACTTGTCGACCGACACTTACGATTCTTTCATTGAAGAAACCCGTTATGAAGAAAGAGGAATTACCGAACAAATGTTGAATTTGACTTGCGATCAAAAGCGGAATATCATCATGTTGCTTGAAACGAACATGATGGCGATGAACCGGTTTTATAAATATGACTTTTTGTTTGATAACTGCACAACAAGACTGAGAGATTTGATAGAAAAAGGCACAGACTCAACAGTTCATTTTGGAAAAGTTTTACAATCCAACGCTACGTTTCGCGACCTTATCCACGAATACCTCAATCGGGGAGACAAACAATGGAGCAAACTGGGGATCGATATTTTATTAGGCAGTAAAACCGACGCTGATGCCACTCCTTACCAGGTAATGTTTTTGCCGGATTACCTGATGCAAACCCTTGACAGTTCAACAGTTTCAGGAAAGCCACTTGTGTCTGGCAAAGAAGTCATTCTAAGACAAGTTTTTCATCGTCAGTATAAGCAAAACCTCACACATCCCTTCTTTATTTTCCTGTGCCTGTTTGTGCTCATTGCATTTTTGAGTTTTTCAAAAAATCAAAACGTGCAAAAGATGCTTAACTCGTTCGACGGAATGTTATTATTTATCACCGGGCTATTGGGATTTCTTATATTATTTATGTGGTTCGGAACCGATCACATTATGTGCCGGAATAACTACAATATTTTATGGGCCTGGCCGCCAAATGTCGTCGCAGCATTCTTCATTCATTCAAAAAGAAGCTGGGCAAGAAAATACTTTTTGTTTTATTCTCTTATCCTTTTGTTGCTGATCGTATTCTGGAAAGCAGTGCCCCAACATTTCAATATTTCACTCATTCCTATCTTTGCAATTATGATTTTCAGGAGTTTAATTTTAACCTTCAGAAAAAAGTGAGATGGCAACTTTTAAATACCGGGACAAGACAATTTTTTATCGTGATGAAGGAGAAGGCAATCCTGTAATATTGGTTCATGGTTTTGCAGAAGATGGAAATGTATGGAACAGGGTATTAAAAAAGCTAAAAGAAAATTATCGTGTGATTGTTCCTGATCTACCGGGAAGTGGCGCATCAGAATTGATAGAAGACGTTGTATCCATAGAAGGTTATTCGGATGTTTTAAAAGCTTTAGCGGATGAGGTAATTTTTAAACCAGGGAATAGTTCGGGCAATTTCTGTATGATTGGCCACAGTATGGGCGGTTATATCACGCTTGCCTTTGCAGAAAAGTACCCGGAACTTTTAAATTCTTTTGGACTATTTCATTCTTCTGCTTATGCTGATAGTGATGAAAAAATCGCCATACGTGGTAAAGGAATTGAATTCATCAGGAACAACGGAACGGAACCATTTGTAAAAACTTCAGTACCCAATTTATTTTCTGAGGAAACGAAAAGAGAGAAGCCTGAATTGGTTGAAGAATTAATTGAAATTGCAAAACATGTTTCCCCGGAAGCGCTTATTAATTATTACAAGGCAATGATTGATCGCCCCGACCGCACTTCGGTATTAAAATCATTCAGAAAGCCTGTTTTGTTTATCGGCGGAAAACTTGATACGGCTGTGCCTTTAAACTTATCGTTGCAACAATTCAGCATCCCATCAATTGCACATGTACATATTTTGAAAAATTCCGGTCACATGGGCATGTGGGAAGAAAAAGAATTATCCAATACTTTTCTCCAGAATTTTCTAAATGACGTAAAAATTTCAGAACTTTAAGGTTTCCATTGATCCGTGCTACCGTTTGCTGAATTTGACAAAAATTATCTTGCATTCACATTTTTTTCATGAAACGATCGTTACTGCTAATAACTGCAATATTGCTGGCCACACTCAACTGTGAAGCGCACCATATTGTAGGCGGTGAAATGATCTACCAATACCTGGGAAAAGGTTTCGCACCCAATACGAGCAAGTATTTGATTACGCTTAAGATCTTTCGTGATCAAAACTCGATCAACGCTGCGCCAATGCCCACACAGGTTTATATCGGTGTTTTTAATAAGGACAACGGATCTGCAGTTTTTAATGTTGTCGGAAAACAAAGTGAATCTTCCGTAGCAGTCGGAGCGCTTCCGCCTTGTATTCAAAACGCTCCACACTTGAATTACCATGTAGGCATTTTTCAACTGACAGTTGAATTGCCAGACAATACAAAAGGATATACTGCGGCTTACCAAACGTGCTGCAGGGTTGATAATTTGGCGAATGTTGAAAACTTTGGCGGTAATGAAACGGGTTCCACTTTTTCTACCGATATTCCGCCCAATCAATATAAGGACAACTCCTCAGAGATCGTTACAAAAGTAGATGTGGTATGTGCAAACAAATCCTTTCAGTTGGATTATTCAGCCAAGGACAAAGACAATGATTCTTTGGTATACAGTTTCATCAATGCCTATGATGGGGGCTCTGTAAGAGGCGACACTTTGGTAAAACCAGAAGCGCCGCCTTACACTTCTGTAACTTACATTGGTGGTTACAGTTCGCGTTTCCCTTTGGGAGGCGAAGCCACCATTGACACCAAAACGGGCATCATTTCCGGAACAGCTCCGCAGGTTGGAAAATATGTTGTGGGCGTTAATGTAGCTTCCTACAGAAATGGAGTTTTGATCAACAATCACAGGAAAGACTTTATTGTCAACGTAACGAATTGCGATTTTGCCGGAGCCCAGTTGAATCCCAAACCGGTGATCTGTGACAGCTTTAATGTTTTTTTCCAGGATGATAATCAATCCAGCTTAAACCGTACTTTTTACTGGGATTTTGGTGATCCCAAATCAGGTACTAATAATTTTTCAAATTTGGAAACGCCCCACCATGTTTTTACAGACACCGGTGTTTTTGTATACAAGCTTGTGGTAAACAGGGGTGAAGATTGTTCTGATTCAACTACCCAAACATTGAAGGTTTATCCGGGCTTTTACCCTTTATTCAATGTTGATGGCCAATGTATTAATTCTACTATTTTTTTTACCGATAAGACAACTACTAATTTTGGAAACGTTAATAGCTGGTCATGGAATTTTGCTGATCCTTCTACCACCGCAGACACTTCTCACGCCAGGAATCCTTCTTATGTTTATACACAACCTGGGAATTATGACGTTCTGTTGACTGCATCTAACAGTAAGGGATGTACGAAAACTTTTACGAAAACTGTTCCTATCAAAACCCAGCCCGATCTTTCACTTACAAATGACACGCTTATCTGTAGTATTGACACATTACAACTCTCAGCCGTTGGAAAAGGAAGTATTTCCTGGACGCCGGATTATAACATCAATAACACATCAAGCTTTACACCACTTGCCAGTCCTAAAGTTCCTACAACGTATTATGCAACCTTGAATGAAAGCCGGGGTTGTGTGGCAACAGATTCTGTTTTTGTAAATGTGGTAAACAATGTGAGTTTGAGTTTAACGCGTGACACGACCATTTGCCTGACGGATACAGTTCGATTTAATCCCATAAGTGACGGGCTTCATTATCTTTGGACACCCGGCAATACTATTATCAACGACACAGCAAAATATGCATTGGCTGTGCCGGATCAAAAAACTACTTATCATGTTGTTTCAAGTATTGGCAAGTGCAGTTCTTCTGCCAATATTACTGTAAGACCGGTACCCTATCCACAAGCCAAAGTGAACAATGACACAACGATTTGTTTCGGAACCACCATTCAATTGCACGGAAGTGGAGGAAGTATTTATAAATGGACGCCCACCAATTTTTTAAGCAATCCCGATATTCCCGATCCGTTAGCATCTCCGCTGGAATCGACAACTTATCTTTTACAAGTCAATGACGTTTTAGGTTGTCCCAAACCAAGGTATGCGCAAGTACAGGTAATTGTTGAACATTTGTTTGCCGATGCAGGTCCTGCTGACACAAGCATTGTTGTGAACCAGCCTTTACAATTACATGGAACAGGAGCTCAATTTTTTCAATGGTCTCCGTCAACCGGTTTGAATGATCCTGCAATTGCTAATCCTGTTGCATTATTAAATGAGAGCCAGAAGTATACACTCACCGTTACAAGCCAGGCAGGTTGTACGGCAGAAGACACAATAAGGGTTAATGTTTATAAAGTATTACCGGACTTATATGTACCTGACGCGTTTACACCGAACGGAGATGGAATCAATGATTTTTTCAGACCAATTCCAATTGGCATCAGGCAGCTAAATTATTTTAGAGTTTATAACCGTCTTGGGCAATTGATCTATTCAACAACACTTCAGAAGCAGGGATGGGACGGCACTTTCAGGGGCCGGCCACAGGATCCCGGTGTTTATGTGTGGATTGCGGAAGGAGTAGATTATTTAGGAAAAAAATTGGTTAGAAAAGGAAGTGTTACCTTAATAAGATAGCTTTATAGTAACAGTTATGAGTAAACGAAGAAAAATAAAAAAGTTTTATTCCATCCAACGATCAGCAGTAAACGAAGAAATAAAAAGCTTTTTTGCCGCTATTTCTCATTCATCTCAACAACACCTGCCTTATTTTCCAGCTGATCCGATTCCGCCATTTGACGTGAAATATTGTAGAAAAAACGTGCAGTGCGATCTTCAGAATCAATTTCCGTCACCCTTCTGAATGCTTCATTTGCCTGTTCAAAAGATTTGTTCAAATAAAAATTTACACCTTCATTAAAAAGAGGAAGGCTCCTCAGTTTATTCTCCAGTTGTTTCTCATCATCACAGCTGAAACATTCGTGCACATTGATTGAATGATGCTTTCCTTTTAATTGAACAAGGCCCAGGTTACGCAGATGAAAATCCTTTTTGTTTTCAATGCGATTTAGGCTTGCCTCGCTCAACAATATGCTTGCTTTAAAATGTTTCGTAAGACTTTCAACCCGTGAAGCGGTATTAACGGTATCAGCAATTGTGCATGCATCCATCCTGTGAAAATCGCCGGTAATACCCATGATCAGTGGACCGGTGTGCATGCCTATTCCTATTTGGATTGCTGTTCTATTATTTTCTTCCAGAACTTTATTTAACTGCGCCACTTCGTTTTGCATGCCTATTGCACAGTTCAAAGCATCACTTGCATTTTCAGGAAAAATCGCCATAATAGAATCGCCTAAATATTGGTTGATAAAACCATTATTTCCCCGAATGACCGGCCCCATTCTTTCATTGAACAAGCATATAAATGCAAACGTTTCTTCCGGTGTCATTTGCTCTGAAAGACTCGTATAATTTCTTATGTCAGTAAAAAGTACGGTGACGATTTTTTCGACCTGGTCACCAAGTTTCACTTCTGTTATCACCTCCCGCCCAAGGGATCTTAGAAATTCATGGGGAACAAATTTTTCAGTTGCATCAAATATCCTGCGCATCGCTTCTTCTCTTTCATTCGCTTCGCGTATATTTTTTTCATAAAGTAAAGAACTCTCTATAGCAGATGAGGATTGCAAGGCAAGTGTTGTCAGCAATTTCAATGAACCCGCAGTGTATTTGTCAGCTTCATTGCTTGCAAGAATGATTGCACCCATTATCCTGTGTTTTACCCTGAGTGCAGAAAAAATAACCGATTGCACCTGCGGCAAAATAATTCCTGCTTCCTTTAAAACAGAAATATCTCCAATGATCTCAGACTGGCCACCCAATACAATTTTTCGCAATAACGGTAATTCCTTATTTATCTTTTCCTCATCAAAAAAAAGTTCGCCCACTGCCGCTTCCACTTTCATTATTTTTTGTTCCTCATCCCACAATGCGACCACGCCAAAATCGGATTCAATAACATGCAAAGCTTCGTCAAGAGCAATCTTTGAAATGTCTGTTGCACCAATTGTTTGCGCCAGTTTATCTGAAAAGTTGAAGATCAAATTTATTTCCTGGTAAAGATTCAATACTTCGCTACCAAGTTTCTTTCTTTCCAGTTCTTTCTGTAATAATTCCAATAATAATTCTGCAATGAATGCTCCCGAATTTTTATTATCCTTTACCAGGCCAATCCGCTCTTCTTCAAAAATTATTTCTTTTTTAAATCCATATTCCGGCGCTCCGTAAATAAAAATTTCATTCCCGTTTTCATCTTCCACACAAACATTTGCTCCAAGCCGTTCAACCATATCTTTCAAAAGATTGGCTGTATTTGTTTTTCTTGAAAAAATTTGTTTAAGTGTCGATTTAGCCATAAATCATTTTTGTAAAAACTATATTCCAAGTACTTCTTTTGCTTTACTTAAAATCATTTCGGGATCAAAAGGTTTGGTCATATAAAGATCTGCTCCTACTTCCTGGCCTTTCTGGCGATCAAGTTCCTGGCCTTTTGCAGTGAGCAAAATGATAAATACATCATTAAGATTTAATTCCTTTTTTACACGCCGGCAAACTTCCATTCCGTTCATTTTCGGCATCATCACATCCAGGAAAACCAATTGTGGTTTTTCTTCACGAATGATGTCCAGCGCTTCTTCGCCGTTTTGGGCCGAAAAAAATTCAACATCCTCATCTTCCAGTTCTTCAAGTGTTTGCTCAAGAAGCATACGGATGTGCGCTTCATCATCTACAATCAAAAGTTTTTGTTCCATTTTCTAGTTCTTAGTTTTTAGTTCTTAGTTCCATCTTATTCACTCTTTTAACCGCCCTTGCTTCCCGATTAAAAAACGACTGTTATTTGTTTGTTTACTGCATTTCAAATCGGCTAATTAGCATATTAGCACATCAGCACATTATTATTGGTAAATGAAAAACAAGACGTTTTCCAAACCTTTTTCGAAGCGCAAAGTTTTGACGATCTCCTGCCGTCCGGAATAAACAGAATTCAAAATGATGATATCAGGCTTGGCAGCAATTGCCTGCGCCGCCAATTCTTTTCCATCTGATTCTACAACCTGGTAACCTTTTGTTTGCAAAACTTCAGTAAGTGAACGCACTGCGGCAGCGTCTTCATCCACGACCATCACTTTCTTTTTGGATTTTCCCTGCTCCAATAAATTGCCTACTTCCGCAAACAATTCGACAGTGTCAATTGGCTTTGTGAGATAACGATCAACACCAATCCTGAAGCCTCTTGCCTTGTCCTGAACGATCGATAATATGATGATGGGGATGTCCATCGTTTGAGGGTCATTTTTCAAAATCGCTGCCACATCAAATCCATTCATTTCCGGCATCATCACATCAAGAATTACAAGGTCCGGGCGGTTTTTTCGAATGCATTCCAATGCTTCTTTTCCATCACACGCCTGTTCTATCAGGTAACCCGCTTCGCTCAATTCCTGCTCAAGAAGTGATCGGATTGAATCATCATCATCAACCACAAGAATTCTTGAATTAGAGCCATTGGATTTAATATCAGAGAAAGCCATTTGTTCTTTTAATTGCTTCACTAAGTCATCAAGATGAATTGGTTTTCTTTGTAATTGTCCTGTTTCAGAATTAGCGAAAGGAATGGCAAAAGAAAATGTACTTCCTTTT
The DNA here is from genome assembly GCA_051960475.1 of Ginsengibacter sp. Lineage (GTDB taxonomy): Bacteria > Bacteroidota > Bacteroidia > Chitinophagales > Chitinophagaceae > Ginsengibacter. The sequence goes on along the minus strand of JBQCEG010000132.1, from coordinate 28,575 downwards.
CCCACTTCACTTTCCACCCAGATGCGGCCGCCATGATGCTCTACAATTTCTTTGCAAATTGGAAGACCAAGTCCTGTTCCTTTTGGTTTATCAGTAAGCGTATCACCTCCTACCTGTTTGAATTGTTCGAAAACCGCTCCGTAATCCCCGGGCGCAATGCCAATACCAGTATCTTTTACACTTACAATTACTTCGTTGTCTTTCTGAGAAACATGACAGGTCACCTCCCCTTTCTCCGTAAACTTTACGGCATTTGAAAACAGGTTAATGACGACCTGAATCAGTTTATCTGTGTCACCAATAATGTGGGGAACACCGGGATCGATCTTTTTAACCAGGCGGATATTTTTTTGTTCAAACAAGGAAGTCGTTGCCGAAATTGCCCTTTCCACAACCTCCGGTAGAGAAACATCTTCCTGGTTCCATTCCATCCTTCCCGCTTCGATCTTTGCTAGGTCAAGCACGTCATTTATCAAATGGGTCAAACGTTCTCCTTCAGAAATAACGACTTGAAGGTTTTCATTTACCTGGTTAACTGTTTTTTCTGTTTTTGGATCTGTATCAGAAATGAGTGGGAATATTTTATCGTTCAACCGTTTGTTGATAATCTTGGCGAAACCGAGGACAGAAGTGAGCGGCGTCCTCAACTCATGGCTAACGGTGGAAAGAAATGCACTTTTTGCTTCATTGGCTTTCTCTGCAACCTTGCTTGCTTTTTCGGCTTCCTTCTTTGCGTGTTCCACATCTTCAAAAAGTTGCGCATTGCGCAAAGCCACGCCGACAGAAGATGCAATCGTGGAAAGAAGCCTTAAATCATTTTCATCAAAACGGTTTTCCTGTTCTGTACTTTGAACACTCAGGACACCGATAATTTCATCTGCAACAGGAATCGGCACACCAAGGTAGGAAGCGGCTGGAAGACCTACCCTGTTTAACCCTAATTGATCCGTATGTTCAACCACGTCTTTATTAATTAACAATGGTTCACCTTTCAGAATAATATTTGAAGTAAGTCCTTCGCCTAATTTTATAGGCGCCATATTGTCTCCAAACTGGTAAGGGAATTCTATGATCTTACTCTTCTTATTGAGTAAAGCGAGATAAACAATATTGGCTTTGAACAAATCACGCAACTGGTCGCCAACAAGTTGGATCAGGTCTGTCGGATTTAATTTTGACGAAAGCGCTTTGCTGATATTATTGACTGTTGCCAGTTCGCTTGCCCTTTGTTTTGCCTGGGCGAGCAATTGATTGGTTTCATCAAACAAACGGGCATTTTCAAGTGCAACACTCATGCTGTTGGTCAAAGTGGTCAATAAACGAAGATCAGATTCACCAAATGCATTTTCTTTTTCATAATTGCTCATACTCACCATTCCGATCGGCTTGTTTGAAACCAATATAGGCACTGCCATAAAGGATTTTTCCATTTGAGTTCCCGGAAGCAGGACTGATCCCATTTCTTTCATTTTTCCGGGAAGGTCTTGATTGATCACAATTGGTTGCCCCGTTTCATAAATCCTTCTTGACATTCCCTGCATTTTTCCTGGCGGAATTTCGATACGTTTACCTTTGTCGCGGACGTAAGGAAAAAATACTTCATTCGTCTCGGGAGAAAAGATGCGAATATCGATATCAAGTGTGTGCATTACCTCACTCAATTTATCTCCAATCAGGTCATAAATGCCCTGCATGTGTAGTTCTTTGGCTAGCCCTTCCTGCACACTATTGATGACTGCCAGTTCTCCCACACGGTCGCTTAATTCCGCGGTTCTCTCTTTAATCGTTTGTTCAAGTTCACGGTGTTTTTCTTCAAGCTTGCGTGTACGCCATTTCAAGATCAAATACCCAATTGCCAGGAAGACAAGCGCATATAATAAATAAGCCCACCAGGTGCTGTACCATGGAGGAAGAACAGTAAAAGCATAGGTTGCTTCAGTGCTTATTTTATCGTAAATATTTCTTGCTCTTACATGAAAAACATATTTGCCAGCTGGAAGATTGGTGTATTCCTTATAGGTATTTTGGCCCCACTTGCTCCATGATTTTTCAAAACCTTCCATCCAGGTTTGGTATTGAGTTTTATTTTCCTGTTCATAAAAGGGAGCGGCATAATCAAATCGTAAGGAACTTCGATTGAATTTAATTTCAGTCGGTTTTGCAGAAGAAGCAGTTGGGTTCAAACGGAAGGTATCAGAACTGATCTTGCTGATGATTGTTTTATAAGGCGCATCGTAATTTACTTTTTGTTTTGCATTAAAATGAATAATTCCATCTGCAGTTGAAAACCATGCTGTTTGGTCAATGTCCGGATAGACTGCTCCAGAAGTTTCGGAAGAAATGGGCAACAGGCTGGTCGAGTCCATTTGATAACCGCCGGCTGCTTTGGGAGTTAAAATTATTCCTTTCGAGCTGTCTGCAGCTAATTTTACAAGCCAGATTTTACCATTCGTGGTATCCTCTGTAGCTACAAAATGCTTCATACCTTCAAAAGGCGTCTTTTCAAAAAGGTTGTTTTTAGAGTCAAAAGTGTAAGTCGAAGAATCTGCAGAAAAGTAAATTCGATGATTTAATTCGAATATCCTGTTGATCGTTGAATCATAGCCTTTGGTGGCGGTCGAAACATCAACAATATTGAAGTTTGACATATCAGGATTACCTGCGGCGTTGAATGAAGGAGTGATCTTGTATAAAACGTTGTTTCGTGAAATAGCCCAAAGGTTTCCCAGGCTATCTTCTATCATATTGTGAAATTCTCCACCTTTTATTCCTGTCAAATAATTCAAATACTTCCAGCTTTTTTCACTGGTGGGATTTCGCTCAAAAATGGCAATTCCAAATGAAGTACCAGTATATAATAAGTTGGGAAATTTCTTTGAGATGACTAAACTGGATACGTTGAGATTATTGGTAACTGATGGTTGAACAGTGATTATCCTTCCATCTTTTATCAGGAATAAACCTCCTGCTCCAACTAATAAATTTTTTCCATCCAGCAACAAAGCAAAGACCTGGTTTTTCGGAATTTCGTTTACCTGCTCAAAACGATTGGAAGAAGAGTTATAGTGAAGTAATCCATTCTGCGTCCCGACAAATAAATTGCCATCAGGTGTGCGCATCATTGATAATACAGCGGATGCAACACCATTTTGAGCATTGTAGTTGGTAAAAGGAGAATTGTAATCAAGACGAGCAATACCTACATCCAGGCCTAACCACAACTGGCCTTTTGAATCCAGGTAGGGCGCATAAATTATGTTGCTTTTCAAACCTGCATCACGGTTGATAATTTGTTCGACTTTGCCGGAATGATCCACTATGACCAATCCCGTTCCCAAAACAGAAAACAAATATTTTCCATTTACAAAAAGACCTTTGTAAACCATGTTGCCGGTAAAAATCTTGTCGTCAGATGTTTTAAAAGGAGTAAAATTTTTGCCATCAAAAAGAAAAAGGCCATGCGTAAAAGTAGCAAGAAGATATTTTTGATTCGATGAACTTCCATTCTCCTCGTAAGGCAACATCACCTGCATCCTGTCTTTTCCAAGGAATTCGCTCCCGGGAATCAAAACAAGTGTATCGTTTTCCATTTTAAGCAACCCGATATTTTGTTCGTGCACGTACAGTTTATTATCCAGGTAAAAGCTGTACATAAAATGTGTTTGCGGCTCCCAGGTTTTTACTTTCCAGGTTTCATTTTTACCATCCCCTGATTTCGTGAGGCGAAACAATCTTTCTCTCGATAAAAAATAGACATCCTTGCCTGCTGTATTCACTGACCAGACATCAAAAAATTCACGTTTATCTTTTGGAACAAACTCTACCAGGGAATGCTCGACTGTTTCACCCAATCCATCTTTTTCGAGATAGCCGAAATCACCCGAGCCACCAAAATAAATTCTGCCATTATTATCTTTTGCAAAGCAACGGGCAACAGCGGAAGAATAAGGAGCCGCAATTTTGTTCCAGTTTACACCATCGTATTCAACAATATTTCCCTTGTTGGTTGAATTACCAAAGTACATTCTTCCGTCATTTCCTTCAATCACACTCCAGCTACCCCGAAGACTTAACGAATTATCGCCGTTGTAATTCGTAATAAAGGGCAAGCCCTTTTCGTGGCCGGGTTGGGCATAAGAATCCTTCATCAAAAAGGAAGAAAAAATCAGCAAAGCAATAGCAAGGAAGTTTTTCCCGCTTTGAAAGCAGAAGTGCCTGTTCATAATAAATTATTGAACGATTATCAAATACAGCAAGTGTATTTTCATATGGCACAGCAACTATTTACATAGGCAAACTAAAAAGCAGTTATCTCAATCAATCACTTAGTAAATATATACTTTTTTGAAACAAAAACAGAGTCATCGCAATATCTTAAGTTCATAAGATAAGAGTAAACCAACTTTAACGTGGAAATTTTATCCTTGGAAAACGTTAGTTTTAAACTTTAGTGAACAGAGTTTTGAACGGCTTTTATATTTTGCTTTTTGCAAATCAGTAGCGCCTTTTATTGTGGTTTTGAAACAACCCGATATTGTATCCGGCACGAATAACAGGACTGATCTGTCCGGAAGCATCCCTGTAAGGAGAATTAGGATCGCCCGAAACATCCCACATTATGGAGAGAAAATAATAACTGTTGCCTCCACTTTGACGACCTCCGGCATAACCAGCTCCTACCAAGAAACTATTTGCATTAATGGATGTTTTAGTGGAAGGAATTCCATTTTGCGCCGGAATTGTTTTCAGATGCATTGAATTGTATTCATATTGGGCCGAAGCAAATAAAAAATTTACAGGGAACACCCTGAAAAATGCACCCGGACCAAGTGTTGTTTGACGGTACTTATCGCCGGTATAATAATCTCGTTGAGATAAATAATTAATGTTGAAATTGATTCCGGCATCAAGCCAGTTCGTAAGACTGTAACCCAATTGCGGCGTAATGCCCAACATGGTACTTCCGCTTGAAAATCCAAGGTTGGCACTACCGCCAGTGAACAATTTTTGTTTTTGAAAACCCGTCTTCGGTTTAAATTGTGCACCCTCGCTTTCCTGCGCTTTTGCATGAAAACACAATGGCAGCAACAATAAGAAAATAGCCTTTTTCATTCTTGAATAATTTTATTCTTTTTCGCCCATCACAACGAATTTAAGCTATGCTTTTTCTAATGATAAGTTAATATGGATAACCCGAATTTCCATTCAATTAATATGCCCTGAAAAAAATTTCAAGAGGCTTACTCATTTTCCGACGATTCCTTTTTGCCTGAAATCTATATTTTCGTACATTTAATCATCTCTTCATTTTCTTTAATTACTCAACAAAAATCCTGTTCGCATGAGTACTTCCATTTACCTTGCTTTTGGTTTTATTAGTTTCATCGTTATTGCCTCAATCGTCATTTCGTGGTTTAATAGTTATAAGAAGAAAAAAGAAAAGCAAAAGCAATTACAAAAGTTTGAAGAATTTGTGATCGAGAATAATCTCACCATCGACAGCAAGCAGCGCTTCAACAAAAACATCTTCGGGATTGACAGGTTGAATTATGCAGTCGTGTTTTTAAATAATAACACAAGAAAGTTTTTGCTTGTAAGGCTGAAGGAAATTGCCAATTGCTATCTCGTGAAAGAAAGAAGTAAAAAAACAGGCCACATAAACCATATTTATTTAAAATGTGTTTATCGGCGTAAGGATAAAGAAGCCGTGATAATTCCGTTTTATGATGAAAAGAGCGACGATGTGCAAATGATGATGCGCCTTTCTAAAAGAGCTAATTATTGGACAAAAAGAATCAATCTTTTCAGGGAAGCAGCATGGCTTAAAAGTGAGCAGCGTTTAACTGCATGACCAAAGATCCGGCTTATTAATAGTAAGCCAACAATTTCCCGGGATTTCTATTTTGTATGCAGATAAAAGTAAATTTGCAAATCGACCAGGGCCATTACTTTTAAATAAATTTTGGTGAAAGGGCTTTTATTATTCGTAACCTTATTAACATCCGGCTTTTCTTTCGCACAAAAAAAAATCACAATCAGCGGAACGATCAGGGATCAGCAAAGTGGGGAGACACTCATACACGCAACTATTGTGCTGGCCGGAAAAACTAATTACAACGTTTTGAGTAATGCTTATGGTTTCTATTCCATTACTGCTCCCGCCGGTGATTATTCTCTTCTTGCTACTTTTTCAGGATACAAAAACGACACTTTAAATCTCACGCTTGATAAAGATACCGTGCACGATATTTCCTTGAGTCCAAACGCTACTGAACTGAAAGAAGTGGTGATCAGTGCAAAAGACAATGACATCACACAGACATTGCCCGGCATGCAAAAAATATCGATAAATGAAATTAAGAATGTGCCGGTTTTGTTTGGAGAGAAAGACGTTTTAAAGACCATTCAATTATTACCCGGAATAAAATCGGCTGGTGAAGGATCAAGTGGCTTTTTTGTACGTGGCGGCGCTGCCGATCAAAACCTGATATTGTTGGATGAGGCAACAGTTTACAACGCATCTCATTTGCTTGGATTTTTTTCAACATTCAATTCCGATGCAATAAAAGATGTGAGCGTTTATAAAGGCGATATGCCTGCGCAGTACGGCGGCCGCTTGTCTTCGTTGCTCGACATAAAAATGAAAGACGGAAATGATAAAGATTATGTAGTAAGTGGTGGAATCGGGCTTATTTCTTCGCGGCTGAATGTGCAGGGACCGATCGTAAAAAACAAAGGATCTTTTATGGTGAGTGCGCGCAGAACTTATGCTGATCTTTTTTTGAAGCTTTCTTCAGACAGCGACGTGAACCAAAGCATACTTTATTTTTATGACCTTAATGCGAAAGCCAATTATCAAATCAATGAAAACAACAGGGTTTATCTTTCCGGTTATTTTGGAAAAGATGATCTTGGTTATGGCCATCAGTTTGGGATACAATGGGGCAACAGTACCGCCACTTTAAGATGGAATCATATCTTCAACAACAAATTGTTTTCAAATACTTCATTTATCTTAAGCAATTACAATTACAACATCAGCATCAATCAAACTACCAATAAACTCACCATTCTTTCAAGAATAAAAGATCTGAACTTAAAAGAAGATGTGCAATATTTTGCCGGAAGCCGCAACAAAGTCAACCTGGGCTTTAATATTAAACGTCATGTTTTCACACCCGGAAATATTAAGACTAGCGCAACTTCCTCTTACAATTCTTTGATCCTTCCCGACAAATATGCTTTTGACGGAGCAGCGTATGTTGCTGACGAATGGCAGGCAACTGATATATTAAAATTGAATGCCGGTTTGCGCGTTTCTTATTTTGCCATCACAGGCCCGGGTGATTTTTATACTTATGACAGCAGTGGAAGTATCAAGAACACACAAACATTTGCCAAAGGAAAGATCGTAAAATCATATTTGAACCCGCAACCAAGGTTAGCCGCAACTTTCCAGTTAAATGATAATAGTTCGCTGAAAGCTTCTTATTCAAGAAATGTTCAGAATTTACATTTACTGACCAATTCTACAGGAAGCAATCCCACTGATCTTTGGATCCCCAGCAGCAATAATGTAAAGCCTGAAATTGCTGACCAGTATTCTGCAGGATATTACCGGAACATTGATAACAAGTTTGATTTTTCAGCAGAAGTCTATTACAAGAATTTACAAAACCAGATCGATTATAAAAACGGTGCTTTGCTCGTTGCGAACCAATTGGTTGAATCGCAATTAGTTTTTGGAAAGGGCCGCGCATATGGATTAGAATTGTATTTCAAGAAAAAATATGGAAAACTAAATGGTTGGATCAGTTACACACTTTCACGAACAGAAAAAAAGATTGACGGAATCAATAAAAATCTTTGGTATCCGGCCAACCAGGATCAAACCCACAATATTGCGATAGTTGGCATTTACCGCCTAAATAAAAAATGGACGATATCATCTGACTTTGTTTTTAACACAGGAAATGCTGTTACCTGGCCTTCGGGAAAATATGATGTAAATGCCAGAACGGTTTATTATTACACAGAAAGAAATGGTTATCGGATGCCGCCGAATCACCGCATGGATGTAAGTGCTACGCTTGAGGGAAAGAAGAAGAAAAAGTTTGAAAGCAGTTGGACATTTTCGGTTTATAATCTTTATGGACGGCAAAATCCTTACTTTGTGCAATTCCAGGACGATCCTTCCAATCCTGAAAAAACGCAGGCGGTTCAATATTCTTTATTCAGGTGGGTTCCATCGGTCACTTATAATTTCAAATTTTAGTAAAGATGAGGATCAACATAAAATATCCCGCAATATTTTTCATTTCAATCTTTCTAATAGCTTGTAAAAAAGTGATTGACGTAAAATTGAAAAATGCGGATGTGCAAACCGTAATTACCGGCGAAGTAAATAATATGCCTGGTCCTTATAAAGTAACTATTTCCAAATCCGCAACTTTTACTGCTGATAACAATTTTCCACCTGTTTCTGGTGCTAAAGTTACAATAACGGGGAATGGAATTACCGATACGTTAATAGAAAAAGAAGCGGGAAGTTATTTTACTCAAAAACTGGAAGGGAAACCGGGAGAAACTTATACACTGAAAGTTTCAATCGATGGAAAAACTTATACCTCACAATCCACAATGCCTAAACCTGTCAGGCTTGATTCACTCAGTTTTCTTTTAGGAAACAGGAACAACATATATCCTGTGGCCAATTTCAAAGATCCTCCAGGCATTCACAATTATTACCAATTTACTGAATTTGTAAATGGAAAAAGATTCGGTAACGGCCGCGGTGTTACCTTGTTTGACGACCGGCTTTCAGATGGACGATATATTTCGAGAACATTGTATGATGACAGTTCTGATATAAAGACGGGTGTTGTATTAAAGGTTGAAATGAAATGCATCGATGAACACGTCTTTAATTATTTGAATGAACTGTTGCAGATCTCGGGATATGGAGGTGGCTTTTCAAGTCCTGCACCTGATAATCCTGAGAGTAATATCAGTGGTGGCGTACTTGGCTATTTTACTGCAAACACGGTTAGCTCGAAAACTGTGGAGATTGAATAAGTCATCTTAGTGAACCCACTTTTTTTTCAAATTTTTTTTCTGTCTTCCCAAATAAAAAAGGAGTAAGATTGCTCCTACTCCTTATTTCTATTAAACAAAATTTCAATAATTATTCTTCTTCATCAAATGCCATCGCCTCTTTGGTTGTCATCAACAATTCATATTCTTCCTTGCTTCCAACGATCATGTTTTCAAACTCACGCAATCCTGTACCTGCAGGTATCGGATGGCCGGTGATCACATTCTCTTTCAGGCCAAGCATTGTGTCTGTTTTGCCCTGGATGGCAGCAGATGACAATACTTTGGTTGTTTCCTGGAACGAAGCTGCAGAAATCCAGCTTTGAGTTCCCAAGGAAGCTTTAGTGATACCAAGTAACAATGGAGATGATGTTGCAGGACGAGCATCACGGAATTCAACCAGCTTTTTGTCAGCGCGGCGAAGGATTGAATTTTCTTCTCTCACTTCTCTCAGTGTAACAATTTTACCCGGACGCATCTTAGTACTTTCACCAGAATCAGTAACTACTTTCTTGTCAAAGATCCAATCGTTTTCGGCGTTAAAGTCGTACCTGTCTTCGGTATCTCCTTCAAGGAATTTGGTATCCCCGGCATCTTCGATAGTTACTTTGCGCATCATTTGTCTCACGATCACCTCAATGTGTTTGTCATTGATCTTCACACCCTGCAAACGATACACTTCCTGGATTTCATTCACCACATATTCCTGAACTGCAAAAGGTCCTTTGATAGAAAGTATATCCGCCGGAGCTATCTGCCCATCAGACAAGGCCACACCCGCTTTGATAAAGTCGCCTTCCTGAGCAAGAATTTGTCTTGTAAGAGGAACAAGATATTTTTTGATCACTCCATCTCTTGCTTCTACAATAATTTCACGGTTACCACGCTTGATGTTTCCAAAAGAAACAACGCCGTCAATTTCAGAAACGATAGCAGGGTTACCCGGATTTCTTGCTTCAAACAACTCAGTTACACGAGGCAAACCACCGGTGATGTCTCTCAACTTACCCAATACACGAGGAATTTTCACTACCACTTGTCCTGCTTTCACTTCCTCTCCTTCTTCCATTGTAATATGTGAACCTGCCGGAAGGTTATAACCTTTTGAATCTTTTTTACCTTCAATTACCATTGAAGGAATACGGGTTTTATCTTTTGTTTCGATAATAACTTTTTCGCGGTGACCTGTTTGTTCGTCAGCTTCCTCGCGGTAAGTAACACCTTCAATAATATTTTCAAATTTGAGAACCCCATCAATCTCAGAAATAATTACATTGTTAAACGGATCCCATGTACAAATCACGTCACCTTTGCTCACTTTCTGACCGTCTTTTACATTTAAAGTAGAACCATAAGGAACGTTGTTGTTGATTAACAGGCGATCGTTCTTCACGTCCATTATTCTCACTTCACCTGTACGTCCGATTACCACTTTAATTTTATCTCCCGCATTATTTACGGCATCAACAGTACGTAAACCATCGAATTGAACGGTTCCGTCAAACTTGGCAGTAAGTGTGGATTCTACTGAAGCAGAACCCGCAACACCACCTACGTGGAAGGTACGAAGTGTAAGCTGTGTACCTGGTTCACCGATTGACTGTGCAGCTATAATTCCGACTGCATCGCCTCTTTGAGCTGTATATCCTGAAGCAAGGTTTTTACCATAACATCTTACGCACACTCCCCGACGGCTCTCACAGGTAAGTACTGAACGGATTTCCATGCTTTCAACACCTGCTTCTGTGATCGCAGTTGCAATATCTTCAGTGATGATCGTGCCGGCTTCAACCAACAATTCATCTGAAACAGGATCATAAACATTGTGAAGAGAAGTTCTTCCAAGAATCCTATCGTATAATGGTTCGATAATGTCTTCGTTATCTTTCAATGCTGAAACAGTTATACCCCTAAGCGTACCGCAATCCTCTTCATTAATAACGACATCCTGCGCCACATCCACCAACCTTCTAGTCAGATAACCAGCATCAGCTGTTTTCAATGCAGTATCTGCAAGACCTTTACGCGCACCGTGTGTAGAAATGAAGTATTCCAATACATTCAGTCCGTCTTTAAAATTGGAAAGGATCGGGTTTTCAATGATCTCGCTTCCTGTGCTTCCTGATTTTCGAGGTTTTGCCATCAATCCCCTGATACCAGCCAACTGCTTGATCTGTTGTTTAGAACCACGCGCACCGGAATCAAGCATCATATAAACAGAGTTAAATCCTTGCTTGTCAGCTGCCAATTCCTGGATCAAAGTTTCTGTAAGTCTTGTATCCACACGGCTCCAGATGTCGATGATACCATTGTATCTTTCATTGTTGGTGATCAAACCTGCATTGTAGTTATCCCAGACTTCCTCTACTTCACCTGATGCATTTTCGATCATGGACACTTTTGTATCAGGAATGATAAGGTCATTTATATTAAATGATAATCCTCCTTTAAATGCCATTCTGAAACCAAGTTGCTTGATGTCATCAAGGAACTTAGCGGTTGTAGGAATGTTTGTCCATTTGATAATGTCACCAATGATCTCGCGCAATGACTTTTTTGTCAACAATGCGTTGATAAATCCGGCGCTCTTTGGAACAAACTGGTTGAAGATGACACGACCTACAGTTGTATCAATTAACTTATTGGTAAGCGTTCCATCATTATTCCTGATATTGGCTTTTACCTTGATGCCGGCATGGAGATCAACTTTATGCTCGTTATAAGCGATGATCACTTCTTCAGGAGAATAGAAAACTTTTCCTTCGCCTTTTACCGGGGCTTCCGGGGTAGATTTTTTACCCTTTGTAATGTAATAAAGGCCCAATACCATGTCCTGTGAAGGCAGGGTGATTGGCGTACCATTTTGAGGGTTCAAAATGTTATGAGAAGAAAGCATCAGCATTTGAGCTTCCAAGATTGCAGCACTGCTCAAAGGAACGTGAACGGCCATTTGGTCACCATCGAAGTCGGCGTTGAACGCTGTCGTTACCAACGGGTGAAGCTGGATCGCTTTTCCTTCAATCAATTTCGGCTGGAAAGCCTGGATTGAAAGCCTGTGCAAGGTCGGGGCACGGTTTAATAAGATGGGGTGTCCCTTCAAAATATTTTCAAGAATATCCCAAATGATCGCTTCTTTTTTATCAACCAATTTCCTTGCGCTCTTCACGGTCTTCACAATTCCTCTCTCAATCAGTTTGCGGATAATAAAAGGCTTGAACAATTCAGCGCCCATATCTTTTGGCAATCCGCATTCGTGCATTTTTAATTCAGGACCAACCACAATTACAGAACGACCTGAGTAGTCAACACGTTTACCCAACAGGTTTTGACGGAAACGCCCCTGCTTTCCTTTCAACACGTCACTCAGGGATTTCAATGCACGTCCGCCTTCTGCTTTAACCGCATTTGATTTACGTGAATTATCAAATAATGAATCGATTGCTTCCTGGAGCATACGTTTCTCATTGCGGAGAATTACTTCAGGTGCTTTAATTTCAAGCAATCTTTTCAGGCGGTTGTTACGGATAATTACCCTACGATAAAGATCGTTCAGGTCAGAAGATGCAAAACGGCCACCATCCAATGGAACGAGTGGACGCAGTTCGGGTGGAATTACCGGGATGTATTGCATCACCATCCATTCAGGACGGTTGTTGATCCTTGTATTTGCATCGCGGAATCCTTCAACCACGCTCAAACGCTTTAAAGCATCTGCTTTACGCTGTTGTGAAGTTTCGTTGGCTGCTGAGTTACGAAGGTCGAATGACAATTGGTCAAGATCAATCCTTTGCAACATATCATGAACCGCTTCTGCACCCATCTTTGCGATGAATTTATCAGGATCTTCATCAGGTAGCATCTGGTTTTCTTTCGGAAGAGTATCAACGATATCGAGATACTCTTCTTCAGTCAAAAGATCACCATAATTCTGTCCTTTATCAGCCCTGGTACCTGGTTGAATTACAACGTATCTTTCATAATATACAATTGTCTCTAATTTCTTGGAGCTCATGCCCAACAGGTAACCGATCTTGTTGGGCAGTGATTTAAAATACCAAATGTGAACAACAGGAACCACCAGTTTGATGTGTCCCATTCTTTCGCGACGCACTTTCTTCTCTGTCACTTCAACACCACAGCGGTCGCAAACGATTCCTTTATAGCGGATACGCTTGTATTTTCCACATGCACATTCGTAATCTTTTACCGGGCCAAAAATTCTTTCACAGAACAAACCATCTCTTTCAGGTTTGTAGGTACGGTAGTTAATAGTTTCCGGCTTTAAAACTTCTCCATAGCTTCTTTCAAGAATTGAATCGGGGGAAGTAAGGCCGATTGTTATTTGAGAAAACGTTGGTCGTGGACGATTTTCTTTTCTTTGCATATATCTTTAAGCTTTGAACTTTTTTAGCTTTTTAAGGCCAAAATAAAATTTTTAATTTTTTGTTTGCCTGCTGTTGGCAGGCGGAAGCAATTCAATTTATTCAAATTGAAGGTCTAATCCCAAACCTCTCAGTTCATGAACCAATACATTGAATGATTCAGGCACGCCTGGTCTTGGAATATTGTCTCCTTTTACAATCGCCTCATAAGTTTTCGCTCTTCCAATGATGTCATCAGACTTTAAGGTGAGCAATTCCTGGAGTATGTTGGATGCGCCATAAGCTTCCAATGCCCAAACTTCCATTTCACCAAATCTTTGGCCACCAAACTGGGCTTTACCACCTAAAGGTTGTTGTGTGATCAAACTGTATGGCCCGATAGAACGAGCATGCATTTTGTCGTCAACCATGTGGTGCAACTTGATGATGTAAATGATTCCAACGGTTGCTTTCTGATCGAAACGCTCACCGGTTTCACCATCATACAGGTAAGTGTGTCCAAACGTCGGAAGGTTTGCTTTGTCAATTTCCTGGGCGATCTCATCTACTGAAGCTCCATCAAAAATTGGCGTTGCATATCTTTTTCCTAATTTTTCACCTGCCCATCCAAGCACTGTTTCATAGATCTGTCCAAGGTTCATACGGCTCGGTACACCCAATGGATTCAGCACGATATCAACAGGAGTACCATCTTCAAGGAAAGGCATATCTTCCTGCCTTACAATCTTGGCTACGATACCCTTATTTCCATGGCGTCCGGCCATCTTATCTCCCACTTTCAACTTACGTTTTACGCCAAGATAAACTTTAGCCAGTTTCAGCACACCTGCAGGCAATTCATCACCAATTGAGATGTTGAACTTTTCACGCTTATATCTTCCTAACTCTTCATTATACTTAATGTTGTAGTTATGCAACAAGATGTTGATCAACTCATCGGTCTTGGCGTCACCAGTCCAGTTTAACGGGTTCACATTTTGATAGTCAATGTTACCGAGGTTTTTCTGGGTAAATTTGGCGCCTTTTCCAATCAGCATTTCACCAAAATTATTGCTAACACCTGCTGAAGTTTTATCTTTTAAAAGTGTAAGTAATTTACCGATCAACAATTCCAAAAGATCTGCTTCATTCTTCTCGTGTGTCTTCTCGATCTTTTCTAATTGGGTCTTTTCTTTTACTTTGCCATTCTTATCTTTCTTCGCGCGTTGGAATAATTTCTTATCAATTACCACACCTTCAGTTCCACTTGGCGCTTTTAATGAAGCGTCTTTTGCATCACCGGCTTTATCACCAAATATCGCGCGCAACAATTTTTCTTCTGGTGTAGGATCGCTTTCGCCTTTCGGAGTGATCTTACCAATAATGATATCACCTTCTTTCACATGAGCACCCACACGAATCACACCATTTTGATCCAAATCTTTGGTGGCTTCTTCGCTAATGTTCGGAATATCAGGAGTTAATTCTTCTTCACCCAATTTGGTATCGCGCACTTCAAGTTCGAACTCATCAATATGAATAGAAGTAAAGAGATCTTCCTTCACAACTTTCTCACTGATCACGATCGCATCCTCAAAGTTGTAACCTTTCCATGGCATGAATGCTACTCTAAGATTGCGACCCAATGCCAGTTCACCGTCTTTGGTAGCATATCCTTCAGTAAGAAAATCTCCGGCTTTTACTACCTGTCCTTTTTTAACTGCAGGACGAAGGTTGATGCAAGTGCTTTGGTTCGTTTTTATAAACTTGGTCAATTTGTAAACCATAAGGTCGTTCTCAAAACTTACGGTCTTTTGTGACTGACTCCTGTTGTAACGAACATGAATTTCTTTTGCATCAACATATTCAACTACGCCATCGCCGTCTGCATGAATCTGGATCCTTGCATCTCTGGCAGCTTTTGCTTCCAAACCTGTACCAACAATTGGTGCTTCAGGAAGGATCAAAGGAACTGCCTGGCGTTGCATGTTTGATCCCATCAATGCACGGTTGGCATCATCATGTTCAAGGAATGGAATTAATGAAGCACTCAAACCTACGATCTGGTTTGGCGCCACATCCATATATTCTACTTCATTCTTTTCAAGAATCGGGAAATCACCGGTTTCGCGCGATTTGACCTTATCGTAAACAAAATTTGAATTCTCATCCAATGGAGCATTTGCCTGCGCAATCTTCGCAGTATCTTCCTCTTCTGCACTCAGGAAATAAACCTTTTTCATATCCACATGCCCGTCATGAACTTTACGGTAAGGAGTTTCAATAAAGCCCATTTCGTTGATCTTAGCATGCACACAAAGTGTGGAGATCAATCCAATATTTGGTCCTTCCGGAGTTTCGATTGTACATAAACGTCCATAATGTGAATAGTGAACGTCACGCACCTCAAACCCTGCGCGCTCCCTGCTCAAACCTCCGGGACCGAGCGCTGAGATACGGCGTTTGTGTGTGATTTCACTTAAAGGATTTGTCTGATCCAGGAACTGTGACAACTGTGATGTTCCAAAGAATGAATTGATAACAGAAGAAAGAGTTCTTGCATTGATCAGGTCAACCGGGGTAAATACCTCGTTATCCCTCACGTTCATTCTTTCACGAATGGTACGTGCCATTCGGGCAAGACCGACACCAAACTGAGCGTACAATTGCTCACCCACTGTACGTACACGACGGTTGCTTAAGTGATCAATATCATCGATTTCACTTTTAGCATTGGTTAATAAAACCAAATACTTGATGATAGAAATGATGTCTTCTTTTGTCAATACTTTCTTAGTGATCGGGTAGTCAAGACCAAGTTTGCGGTTGATCTTATAACGACCAACTTCCCCAAGATCGTAACGCTTGTCACTAAAGAATAATTTATCGATAATTCCTCTTGCTGTTTCATCATCCGGGGCATCAGCACCACGCAACTGGCGGTAAATATGCTGAACCGCTTCGATCTCACTGTTAGAGGTATCTTTATTTAATGTATTGTAAATAATGGCATAATCACCGCTCACTTCTTCGCGCTGGATGAAAACACTCTTTACATCCAGCTCAAGAATCATATCAATATTGTCTTCGTCAAGAATCGTATCTCTTTCAAGAACGATCTCGTTTCTTTCAAGACTTACCACCTCACCGGTATCTTCATCCACAAAATCTTCAACCCAGCTACGCAACACTCTTGCGGCGAGTTTTTTACCAATATTATCTTTCAGTGTTTTCTTATCGGCTTTCACTTCCACTGCCATTCCGAACAATTCGAGAATGTCTTTATCAGTTTCATAGCCAATAGAGCGAAGCAAAGTAGTTACCGGGAACTTTTTCTTACGATCAATGTACGCATACATTACATTATTAATGTCTGTAGCAAATTCCATCCATGCTCCTTTAAAAGGAATAACCCTGGCTGAATAAATTTTTGTTCCGTTAGGATGAGTACTTTGACCAAAAAATACCCCCGGAGAACGGTGAAGTTGAGAAACAACCACGCGCTCGGCGCCGTTGATCACAAATGTACCACGGGGTGTCATATAAGGAATATTTCCAAGGAACACGTCCTGAACGATTGTCTGGAAATCCACGTGCTCTTCATCGTTACAACTTAAGCGAAGTTTTGCTTTAAGAGGAACCGCATATGTAAGTCCTCTTTCGATACATTCTTCGATAGTATAGCGTGGTGGATCGACAAAATAATCGAGGAATTCCAACATGAAAATATTACGTGTATCATTGATAGGAAAATTTTCCTTAAACACACGGAAAAGCCCTTCGTTATTACGTTTGTCGGGCGTTGTTTCCAACTGGAAGAAGTCTTTAAAGGATTGGATCTGGATTCCCAAAAGGTCCGGAGTTTCCGCCAAATGTTCAATTTTTCCAAAACTGATTCTTTGTGCTGGAGCTACTTTAGTTGAAGGCATATTTTAATTAAAATATTTTAAAATGAGAGAGTCTCTAAACCGGTAATTTATATTAAATTGTACACGTACCGAAATTTAAAGGATTGCAAAAGTACACATTTTTTTGAAATTGAATAAATCTTTGTGAAACCTTAACCATTCTTTCTAATATTTCAAAAAAATCTTTTACCCATTACAAAAAAAGTTATACCGGCGAGCAATTAGCGTAATTTTTTTGAAGCAAGAACATTAAAGTTTGTCGCAAAAAACAAGCATAATTTCATAATGGATTTTTATGCATTAATTTTGCACCCACATAAATAACCATTTAAAAATAAAAACATGAAAAAATTATTTTTTGTACCTGCAGTAGCAGCGATGTTCTTCCTCGCTTCATGCGGTGGAAACAACTCCAGTGACGAAAATACTACAGCTACAGAGGACACCACCACCACCTCGACCGCAACAGAAGCTCCCGGCGCTGATATCCCCGGAATTGACACCGTTCAGGTAACTGATCACATTCAATTAACCGGGGACGATAACATGAGATATGATAAGACGCTTTTCAAAGTGAAAGCCGGCCAGAAAGTTACTCTTGATTTCAAAAATATTGGTAAACAACCAGCAGCGGCTATGTCTCACAATGTGGTAATTCTGCAACAAGGAACTGATGTTCAAAAATTTGGTGAAGCAGCAATTCCGGCAGCAAGCACAGGACATATTCCTCCGTCAATGACTGATGATGTGATCGCGCATACCAAATTATTAGGACCAGGTGAAAAAGATGAAATAACATTTACTCTTCCTGATCCGGGTGTTTATGATTTCATTTGCTCTTTCCCCGGCCATTTCGGCACTATGAATGGAAAGATCGTAGCAGAAAAATAAACGTTTCAGAATTTTCTATAAAAAAAGAGCAGTCATCGAAAATGGCTGCTTTTTTTATGACAGTAAATAAAGAAATCTTGATGATTTTTATTTCAAAAGAAGACAGCAAAATAATGAATAGAACAAATTTTTATCCCAGCCTTTTCTTTAGTAAACAAAGTAATTCTGCAGATTTTTTTCCTGTTCAAAATAAAACTTCAAAGAAATTGTTAATTCACTGTTTGGCAAAAAAATAATTACTGATTGTCAATTAAAGGCTACCAATAATCAATAATTAATAATTAATAATTAGATCACGGCGCTAACGAAATCCTTATCTGCACGCCAGCTCTTGTATCAATCGTTGGCGCGGATGATGAAACATAAGGATTTACCCTTCGCTGATCAAAGTACAATTTTACATTGATACGATTGCTTATGTAATAATCCAAAGTTGGGCTTATGGTGATTTCTTTGCTTCCGTTGGTGGCAAAAGCACTGTTTTGATCTAGAATACTATTGGAACTTACATTATTTCTTATACTGAAATCAAGATTGAAATTGATCTCGTTGTCGAGTGTTTTTGTATCCTTTTTGGAAAAAGGAACTTTAAAAGGCAAATGCATTCCCCGCTTACGAAAACCGCCACCAAATGTAATTTCATTTGACCGCACTTCGCTCAATTGATAATCGATAAGGCTCATACTCAACTGTCGTTGTTTTGTATAATTGAACTTCAAACTTAGTTGATTCGTAAAGGTCATATCAATGCCAAATAGTGGCGCAAACTGTTCCTGTATCGTTATATTCGGAACCAGGAAAAATGGAATGTAGTTGTTGCTTCCACTTGTCGTATCGATAAACGAAGGATAGCCGTATCTTGAAACGTCCTGGTAATACAATGCCGAAGTGAAATTGTTCATTCCAAGATTGGCATTGTATGCATGAGTTATTGAAAAGTTTGAGAATATTTTGTCCAGACCCGGAATCCGGCTTAATCCATTGTATGAAATACTCCAATTCGGTTTCGGCAAAATGCCACTGAATGGATTGGATTTTATATTTTGATTCTGCTGTTTTATTAGTGCCACTTTTGTCGGATCCTGACCGGTGTAGGCAGCAATGAAAGCAGGAACCAAAACGTCCACGGAATATCGGCCATAACCTAAAGCATATCCGTCGGCTCCGGTTGGATTACCCTGAATTTTGTTATAAGTATTCAGCTCACCCAATCGCTGCGAAAGTATTTTCCTGTAATCCTGGAATTTCAGGAAGGTTTGCGAGATACGGTTCGGATCATATTTGCCAAATAAGGTATTAAAAGCAATATAAGTGACATTAAAGCCGCCGTTGATATAAGGGCTCAAATGCGAAAAATGAAGCCCGGTTCCCGTTGTGTCTTTAAAGGTTTCTGTATAATTCTTGGTAAAAGTCTTTGCCAAATTCAGATCGATGGTAAAATCCTGGAAAGGTTCAAGTTGCGCAGCGACGGTAATTTTCTGATTAAAATTTTGAACAAAAAGATCATTGAAATTCGAATCTCTTGTGATCAAACCTCGTCTTGCAGCATCATTCAACCAAATACTATCTGGCTGTTTCCCAAGGATAAAATCAAAACCGGGCGCCATGCTGTTGAAGTCCTGGCCCAATATTTTTGTGCTGTCTGTATAGCCCGGCAACCTGGTATTGCTGATCTGCGAAACGCTTGCATTTACCGATTTAATGCTGGTAACCAATTTACCTAAGATCCGCATCGCACCGGTAACTTGCGGCAGATCTTTTGCAGATGGCTTCGCAGGTGGAATGTTGGGTTTCTTTCTGGTCGTGTCTGTTGAAGCTGTTTGTCGCTGCAAAGGCTGATCCAAAGCACGCAACCATTTGGATTTGCTGTATAATTTTATAAAATCCATTTGGAGTGTGGCATTTTCCTGTTGACCGTTTTCCAGGAAATTGCCAAGATTCACTGCCAACCTTGAAGCGCCGATCCAATTATAAGTGGCAGTATAATCAAGATGCAGATTCATCCAGTCAGTTAGCGGCAACTTAGATAGAGGCGCATTATAAGAAAAGTTGACAACCTGGTTGAAGACAATATTTCTTCCGCCTTTCCAGAAATTGTGTTTTACTGAATCTCTTTTCGCCTTTGTATCCAGTCTTCCATTTGGCTCGTCAATCACTGCATTATTAAGCGCTGAATAATCAAGCGTGAGTGAATGAGTCAGTTCCCAACGAAGAATATAATTCCTGTTGAAGGTGAAATATTTATCAAAAGTCTCTGGTGTCTGGAATTTGCTTTCACCAATGCTTCTTGGTTTCAAAACCGCAAATTGCCTGAAAACATCGGCTTTAAAAGTCAATTGCGATGGAACGGGATTAATATTAAAATCCTTCACAAGGTCGAACCAATGAGTTTTTGATTTATCAAAAAGATTCTTAAACGGAGAAATGAATTTTGGCTGCGGCATGAAATTATAGCCCAAACTTCCTTGTTGCTTTGTTACATTATTGTACTCAATCAACGGATTGTGGGCTTCCGTTTTTGTATAAGTATAGCTCACATCCACATTTTCAATATCCCACAATTGTGGCTTCTTATTGCTCGTTCGGTTCTTATGAACGTTTGTAAAACTGATTGTTTTTATCGAAGCAAAATCGATCGCGTTGTTCCTTATTGAATCTTTCTCATTCTTTGTAGCTGCATCTTTAATTTTCTGCTTCAAAGTGATGTCTTTATCAAAAGGGTCATATTGCGGTGCACTTGTTGTAGTAGTAACGCTTGCATAAACCGGGATTGACATCGCTGCTTTTTTTGGCAAAAGCTTTCCGAGTTCGAGGTTTGCTGCTGCATCAAATTGAACAAAATTATCTTTAAACCGATCATTTATTCCCTGGTCAAGCGTCCCGAACCCATTGCTATGTGTATTGGCCGACACTGAAAGTGTTCCAAGGTCTGATAGATTCGCATCTACCCTGCCCAAAGATGCCCAGCCACCTTTTTCGTCCATTGAGGATAACCGCAATTCATTAAACCACAATTCGCCACATGCAGATGCAGCATTTGTATTTTCCACGCCCATAAGAATTCCACCCACTTCCGCGAGATTTGGATTTCCCATTATCGAATAGGTTTGACCATTAGACTGGCTTTGTGAATACAGAACATTTATCGGGGAGTTGGATAAATTCCTTTGCGTTTTAAGCGCTACCAAAGAAGAAAGATCAAGGTCAAGATTATTGCTTTGAATCCATAAAGAATCGTTGTAAGCCTGGCTGTTAGGATTAAGACCTGAATTAAGCGGAGTTAACCTTAATGGAATCCTAATTTCATAATAGTTATTGATGAAATCACTACCGATACGGATCACAGCTGTCAGGTCGTTATTGTTTAAAGTAGTTCCCTGGTTCTTTTCCGCATGGATGTACATTTGCAATCTTTTAAATTGCCTGAGGTCTTTATTCACAAATGTTTGGAAAACCGCTTTCCCATCATTTTTCACCAGGTTGCAAAACTGCAAAGTAAGTGACTGTTCGTTCTGCAAAAGATTCACACCATTGTTGCTTAATGTCTGAACGCGTTGAATGTCACTTGGAGTGCGGTAAGGCAGCGGAGTCCGCTTATCATTTTCCTCAATATTTACTGCACCGACATTAAAATCATTTTCTGATGTTGGAGAATAATTTCCTGATGAATCCAATTTATACTGAAACTTCCTCCACGTATTTCTTACCAAACTTAAAGTTCCAAAACGAACGGTTACGCTGTCTTCAAATCCGGTAAGAAACATCCTGATAAAACGAATTGATTTGAAATCAGGAATATTACCCACTTTTTTATCATAAGAATCAATCGGGATCCTGAGTTGATACCAGGTTTCATTTCTTGTAGTTCCATCAACCAACTTCGCAGCCACCACTTTCTTATCAATAATATAATTGTGGCCTACATTCATCTCTGAATCGGTAGGTGGCTTCAGGTCAACGATGTATTGAAAATACTCTTCCGTTTCATTCAAAGTATTATCACGGTTCAAATCTTCCTGGTCAGGATAAAGTGTAGCCGCTGAAGAATATTGTGATTTGTTATCAGCAATGGGAGAATTGCCCTGTGGATTATTAAAATATTTATAACGGCGAAGAATGTCTGCACCTTCAGCATCCAACCTTGCTCCACGATAATATTGATAATTATCAGAAGATGGATCGGCCAACGCATCCTGATAAACTTTTGAATTGGTGCCAAAATTTGCCGCCAGCACGTTTAGATAATCATTTCTCCTGAATGCTCTTTCAGCGCTGTCTGTCAATCCATCAAAACCCACGTCCTGGTAAGGTCTGTCTGCAGGATCGGTACTGAAAGCATTGGTTACCTGGATCGGATTTCGTGGCACAAGTCCCCAAATGGAAGTGTCAACCTGCGCAGGCAAATTAGGTGTCGGTAGACCGTTCTCGTAAAATCTTCTCGAATCTTTTAAAACATCTTCTGAAACATTTCCAAGATCGATATAAAATTGTCCTCCGCTGCTGCTTGGATCTTTAATGAATGGATCCTGTATCCAACATTCGATATATTGAATATTGGCAGTTTCAAAATCTGTCTGGTCAAGGCTGCGCATTAATCCGCCCCACTTTGTCTTCGGATTTAAGAATTGGCCGTTGGCATTTATATCGGTTCGGGAAGCATCATAATTATATGGACCACGATCTTTTGGATAATATGAAAGATCAAATGTTACCAATTGATTTTGGCCAAAGTCTGTTGTCCTTTGCGGAAAGATTTCGTCTTGTCTTACAGAACGAACACGTGGATCGGTGAGTAGCTTTGTATTTCCCCTGAGCGGATTGTTTAAATTCTTGGGATCCTGCAAGGTCGGCTCAATCTGGTACCATGCAATTTGTGCCCTGTTTTTTCCATAAACAAGACTGTTTGTGGAATCTGCTTCAGGGAAAAGAAGATTTCCATTCTTATCCGTTGCGCCGTGAGGAGTTGATGCAAGCGCCCAGCTTATTGGAGGAAATCTAAGATCAATATCGCTCTTACTTCCTTCAAAATCGTCGATGTAAACCACGCCATGATTTCCTTTTCCAATTTGTGGAGCATGACCCGGTTTCAAAAATGCTGCTTCCCCATAAGCATTGATGGAAGAGGGCGCAGTGGAACTATAAAAAGGAAGTTTATTTAAAATCTTCGTGAGCCGTGGCATATCTCTCCTGTAATTTCCATCAAGCCCATACATCGTATTCCTGATCGGATCTTCGCCATAATCTACTTTTGTAAAAAATGGCCGTTCACTCAACCGCACCATTGTTCCTCCCAATGAAAACTGTTCCTGCGCTGTATTTTTCAGCATATAATCCAACCGCAATCCCATATAGCTCTTTTGCTGCAAACCGAAAGATGCGTTGTTTTCATAATTCACCTGCACAGGAATGCCCGAATTAATAATAGCCTGGTTAAGTACTTTGATCGTTCCCAAATCATAATTGATCGTGTAATCAACGTTTTCAATCAACTGGCGTCCACCGGCAGTTACTGATACAGAACCGGGCGGAATATTATAGCCGATGCTTATATCCGAGGTGGAACTTGTCTTGGCTGTTCCTTCCAAAACGAAGCGGTCAAGATTCGGGAATTGTTCCTGTGCAACAGTTTTTATTGAATCGTAAAGCGGGTAATACAAACTATCAGCACCAATAGCTGGGTTGCTGAAAACTTTTGGAGCAAGCGCTCGCCCAAAAGGTTCCAGTACGGGGAAAATGATCCTGCTGTATTGCGACAAAACCGTATATCCTTCGATATAATCAAAAACCCCATCGGGCTGAGGATCATTCTGGCTGTTCAAACGGTCTAAATTATCCAGTGTCAGAAGTGGCGTTCCCTGGTTCAAATCGCCAAAAGGCAAATATCTTTTTGCGCCGAGACCGGGTTGCTGGTACAAGACATTCAGTTGAAAATCCTGCGGATCGAGTGAACCATAACCTACGCTGTACACATTCTTCATCATCAATTGCCATATCGGCAATTTAGGCCTTTGGGAAGTCGCTTTCAGTAGTTTTAAGAATAATATCTTTTGATTGCTTGAAGATGAATCAGGTGGAACATCCTGTGAAAATTCACCCACCTGGTAAATCTTACCATTATAAGAATATTGAAAAGCAACCGCCAAAACTTCATCGGGTTGAAGCGGCTGACTTAATGAAATGAAGCCCGCACGCTTATTTACAATGTATTGAGACGAATCCAGCTTTCGTGCAAAAGTCTTTTCAAAATCCTGTACAGGGCTTAAACCCATTGAAAGTAATTCGTTATTTATTAAAGTTGAGTTGCGGCTTCCCGACATGTGAATAATAGACGAATATTCATTATTGGTGTTGTTATCCGGCAAAGTTCCTGTCACTGTAAAATTGTGGTAAGGATGATTTTCACCCAGATCCATTAATCCTACAACTTCTCTTGTGTCGGTAGTAGAGCCGTTTTTGTTGGTTACCCAAACTTCCACTTTCAGGATTTGAACTGGAGTTATAACCGCCGGGGCGTTGCTCATCACTTTGTCATAATTATCATGAAAATATTGCGATAGCAAAAAATGGCGGTTTTCTTCATATTCATCTGCTTTTATTTCAAAATGAGTGGCCGTGTTTCCACCCTGCAGGTTCATGGATTGGCGTTGTGATTTTTGATTGGCCAAAACACCGGTTACAAATAATTTTCCAAATTGCAACTGAGCTTTTACCCCAAATAATGATTGTGCCCCGGGTATCAAATTACTTTTAAGTGGGAAAGAAACGTTACCTGCTTCAAAGCGTTTTAAAATCTCATCTTCCGTTCCGGTGTAATCCAGTTTCAACTGGTTGGTAAAATCGAAATTGGCAAGCGTATTATAACTGATTGGGAATTTCATTTTGTCGCCAATATTGGCAA
This sequence comes from Ginsengibacter sp., assembly GCA_051960475.1. Lineage (GTDB taxonomy): Bacteria > Bacteroidota > Bacteroidia > Chitinophagales > Chitinophagaceae > Ginsengibacter. Next base: position 3,424 of record JBQCEG010000132.1, on the reverse strand, counting down.
GTACATTCAATTGGGCAGCCATATTAAAATCGAGTCCACCATTTCTTCTTGCCCTTTCAGGAAGCGTCGGATTTTTTACATTTTGGCCCTGGTAACCGGCAGTCACATCAATATTTCCCTGCGGTTGAATGTCAACCTTTCCATTACCAAAAAGACGGTTGAACAAATTATCATAAACACTCAATTTTGGCTTTACCTGCCCGCGATTTAAAATGCTAAGAGTATTGGCTCTCTTTTGAAAATAGCTTATCTCCGCTTTTCTAGCCTCCATGGCACGGAATTGTTCAGCCGTGTAAGTGGATGGCGTCCTGTAATAATGGTTTCCGACTTTTTCGTAAACGGTATAAGTTTTTGTTATAGGATCATAAGCTACAGAGTCGTTGATGTTTGGAGGATTTTGAAAATCGAAAACATTGGTCCTGCCACTAAGAAAATCGCCGCGCGTATCATGAATGGGAAAAGGAAGACTATCCGGAGAAACCGCCGTTGAATCCTGTGCAAAGAGATGGCCCGGTGCGGCAATAAACAGCACAACACTACACAACCAGAAAAATACCAACCGAATATAATTTGGCGCTTCTCTCTTAAATACCATTCCGGCAAATTATTTTAGGTAGATTTCTATCAAATGGCTCTAAGTGCTTTTTTTATTAAAGTTTCCAGGGAATTAATTGAAGGTTCGCTCATTAAGGTTTTTTTGATGGCCTGTTCTGCCATTGGCCTTGAGATTCCTAAGGCTATTAATGCATTTAACGCATCCTGGTCAAAAGTATTGTTAACCAATACATTTCCCGCAGATGGAGGTGATAATTTTGAAACTTTGTCTTTCAATTCAAGTACCAATCGTTCGGCTGTTTTTCTACCGATGCCTTTGACACTTTCGAGAACTGACGTTTGCTTCATAACAATCGCGTTACTTATTTCTTCAGGCTTCATGGCAGATAACATCATCCTCGCGGTTGCAGCGCCCACCCCTGAAACGCCGATCAGCAATACAAACATTTCTTTTTCGAGCGTGTCGGAAAATCCATACAATGTATGCGCATCTTCCTTTACCTGAAGGTAAGTAAAAAGCTTGCCTTCGTCCAATTTTTCTATGTGCGCATAAGTGTTCAGGCTGATATTTACTTCATAACCAACTCCGTTCACATCTACGTAAACGACCGCCGGATTCTTATAAGAAAATTTTCCTGACAGGTATGCAATCATAGCTTTTTATAGAGCGCCAAAAGTAAGTAATTCGACTTAATGACGTCCTATATTTTGACGAAAAAATATCTTTCAGGTATTGAATAATCGTGGATGTTGTACTTTTATCGCCGCAATTAAAACTTTTATCATATAAATGAGTAATAAAATTTCCGCAGCTATCACAGCTGTAGGCGCATTCGTTCCCGAATACAAACTTACCAATGCCGAACTCGAAACCATGGTGGAAACCTCCGATGAATGGATAAAAACACGAACAGGAGTAGAAGAAAGAAGAATTTTAAAGGGAGAGAACATGGGCATTTCCAAAATGGCTGTTCCCGCAGTAAAACAACTTTGTGAAAAAAGAGGTATCGATCCTGCCGAAATTGATTGTATTGTTTGCTGCACCGTTACTCCTGACATGACTTTCCCCGCAACCGCTAATATTATTTCCTATGAAGTTGGCGCTGTGAATGCTTTCGGGTTTGATCTTTCGGCTGCTTGCTCAGGATTTTTATTTGGCGTAACCACCGGCGCCTCATTAATTGAAAGCGGACGGTATAAAAAAGTGGTTGTAGTTGGGTCCGACAAAATGAGTGGCATTGTTGATTACAGTGATCGCAAAACTTGTGTGCTTTTTGGCGATGCAGCTGCAGCAATTTTATTGGAACCAAATGAAGAGGGATATGGAATCAAAGACAGTCTTTTGAAAACGGATGGTTCGGGTTGCCAATACCTTAAAATGGTGGCCGGCGGTTCAGCAAAACCTGCTTCCGTTGAAACTGTTTTAGCCAAAGAACATTTCATTTACCAGGAAGGTCCGCAGGTTTTTAAGTTTGCGGTAAAAGGAATGGCAGACGTTTCTTATGACTTACTTCAACGCAACAACCTGACAGGCGAAGACATTGCATGGCTCGTTCCCCACCAGGCCAACAAAAGAATTATTGACGCCACAGCCAATCGAATGGGATTGAGCATGGACAAAGTTATGATCAATATTCAGCGTTACGGAAATACCACTTCAGCAACCATTCCTCTATGTTTGTATGAATGGGAAAAGCAATTGAAAAAAGGCGATTTAATTGTTCTTGCTGCATTTGGTGGAGGTTTTACCTGGGGCGCAACACTGGTGAAGTGGGCGTATGATAGTGAATAGTATAGAGGTGAATTGGCAATGATGAAAGGTAAATCTTTCTAAACCGCTAAACTTGTAAACCCCTAAACTCCTCCAAACTTTAATTAAGGAATAAAATTTGATTCACTTGGGTGAACCAGGTTTTCTTTTTCTACTTATATTTTTTGTCGTTGAAAAGCAGTAAACAAAGAAAAGACGGGAATTTTTTTACAGAAAAACTTATAAGAAATGAATTCACTTAAAGATAAAGTAGCTTACATCACTGGCGGAAGCAAAGGAATTGGTTATGGAGTTGCAAAATCATTATTGGATCTTGGAATGAAAGTGGCGATCAGCAGCCGCCATTTGGAAGAAGCTCAAAAAGCAGCCAAATCATTGACCAATGATGATTCTAGGATCCTGGCTTTGCAATCTGATGTAAGCGTAATGGAAAACGAAAAAAGTGCGGTTCAAAAAGTTATTGAAAAATTTGGCCAATTGGATGTTTTGGTGGCCAATGCAGGTGTTGGACATTTTGCCCCGATTGACACGATGAGTGAAGAAATTTGGAGAAGCACGATCGATACCAATCTTACGGGCGTTTTTAATAGTGTCAGGTCTTCTGTTGACGAATTAAAGAAATCAAAAGGCTACATCATTACGATTGCAAGCCTTGCAGGCACCAACTTTTTTGAAAATGGTTCAGCTTACAACGCAAGCAAATTTGGACTTGTAGGATTTTCTCAAGCCATTATGCTCGACTTGAGAAAGTATGATGTGAAAGTAACTACGATCATGCCAGGTTCTGTGGCTACTCATTTTAATGATCATACTCCGAGCGAAGCAGATTCATGGAAAATTCAACCGGAAGACATTGGGCAAATGGTCGCTGATCTTTTGCAAATGCCACAAAGAACCTTGCCAAGCAAGATTGAAGTTCGGCCTTCAAAAACTTCAAAATCCTAAGATAAGAATTGCGGGAAAAAGTTGGTTTACTCCTAACCCTTCTAAACTTTCTAAACCTTCCAAAACTAACTATTCAAATAATCCTTCATTCAGTAATTGAAGGGTTTGTTCTTTGTGGTCATGCGACAGCACCACAGAAATGTGGTGTGGACT
>JBQCEG010000131.1:0-24132 GCA_051960475.1 Ginsengibacter sp. | reverse complement strand
GAAACGATAAAAGAGGAAGAAACACATACAGAAGAAGCGTCACCAGATTTTGTTTCATTAACCGAATTGCAAATGCAAACAGCAGGAATTGAATTAGGTTCTATTGAGCAAAAAAACCTTAAAAATTCAATCAAGGCAAATGGCCTGCTTTCAGTGCCTAATCAAAATAAAGCATTTGTAACTTCTGTTAACAGCGGAGTGATAAAAACGTTATTAATTCAGCCCGGAGACTTTGTTCGCAAAGGACAGAAGGTGGCGACAATTGTGAATCCTGATGTGGCCGGTTTACAACAACAATTGCAAACGATAAATGCCCAAATCAGTTTGAATGAAATTGAATACAATCGCCAGAAAGAACTGGTGGCAGGAAATGCTGCGCCATTAAAAAATGTTCAAAGAGTGCAAAGTGAATTAGCAACGCTAAAGGCTACACGAAATTCATTACAAAAGCAACTGACCATTATGGGCATTCCTGTATCAAGCGTAAACAAAGGGAATATTATTACCACACTTATCATTACAGCCCCTATTAGCGGTACGGTAAGTAATGTATCTGCGCAAATCGGCTCTGATGTGAATCCTTCCACCCCTATTGCGGGTATTGTAAACAATGCGCTACTGCACCTTGATTTATTTGTGTTTGAAAAAGATTTGCCCAAAGTGCATGACAAGCAAACCATCCATTTTACATTAACCAATAATCCCGGAAAAGAATACGATGCCCAGATTTTTTCCATCGGTACGGCTTTTGTCAATGAAAGCAAAACAATACCCGTTCATGCTGTAGTGAAAGGGGATAAATCAGGCTTGATAGAAGGTATGAACGTTACAGCCGTAATCAGCATCGGCGATGCATTGGTTTCTGCTGTTCCTTCTGATGCAATTGTAAATAACCAGGGGAAGGATTATATTTTTGTTTTAAATAAAAAAACTCAATCAAAACAAGAAGAAAAAAAGGAAGGCCAAGGCAAAAATAGTGATGAATCAAAGGAAGAAAAATCTTTCAATTTTGAAAGAGTGCCTGTAATAAAAGGCATGTCAGATGTAGGCTATACTGAAATAACATTGCTCGAAAACCTTCCGATAGATTCAAAAATTATTACAAAGGGAGCATTTTTTGCAATGGCAAAAATGACGAACGTTGGGGAGGAAGAATAATAATATAAACACATTCTTTGCCTCAACATAATTGTTAACCGGCAGCAGTCCTTTGGACAGTAAAAGGACAAATAACTGAGATTTTGATTTTTTGTGAACAAATTTTAAAAACAATGATAAATACAAATCGGAACCATGTTCATACTTATGATGCACAAGGAAGAATGACTTGTTGTTCTGAGGAGGAAAAAATTTATTCAAAAGCGAACGCAACAGATTTGCTAAATGAGCCTAAAGAAGATAGTAAAATTAAAAAGCCTGACCATTATAATAAACAACGAAATGATACATGGAAGCCTTATGTTCCTGCATTTATAAGTTTCATAATGCTCATAATTGGCATTTCATTAGATTATTATTTCAAGCCTGTTTTCTTTTCAGGATATGTTCGTTTAACATGGTACATTATTGCTTATTTACCAGTTGGGTTACCGGTAGTGAAAGAAGCTATTCAATCAATCAGGAAAGGTGCGTTCTTTTCTGAATTTTTTTTGATGAGTATAGCAACAATTGGTGCGTTTGCTATTAAACAATATCCGGAAGGAGTTGCTGTAATGTTATTCTATGCCGTTGGAGAGCTTTTTCAAACAGCAGCCGTGAGAAAGGCCAAACGGAGTATTAAAGCGTTATTAGATGTACGGCCTGATATAGTAACAGTAATTAGAAACGGAGAAGTAAAAACTGTTGCACCCTCTGAAATTTCAATTGCTGAAATTATTCAGGTAAAGCCAGGAGAAAAAGTTGCTTTGGATGGAGAACTGATTTCAGAAACTTCATCTTTCAATACCTCTGCGCTAACAGGAGAAAGCAAGCCTGACACAAAACGCAAAGGAGAAGAAGTTTTGGCAGGAATGATAAATCTCAATACCGTTACTGACATAAAAGTTACCGCGCTTTTCAAAGACAGTAAACTTTCCAGAATTTTAGAAATGGTACAGGATGCAACAGCGCGCAAATCACCCACGCAACTTTTTATTACGAAGTTTGCCAAAGTTTATACACCTATTGTTGTGTATTTAGCAATCGCAATAATAATCGTTCCTTACTTTTTTGTAAGCGGTTATATCTTCAGCGATTGGCTCTACAAAGCTTTAATATTCCTGGTAATTTCTTGTCCTTGTGCATTGGTTGTTTCTATTCCACTTGGATATTTTGGAGGAATAGGCCTGGCTTCGCGAAACGGAATTTTGTTTAAGGGAAGTAACTTTTTAGATGCCATCACTTTTGTAAATACAGTTGTGATGGACAAGACAGGGACGATTACAAAAGGTGTTTTTAAGGTGCAGGAAGTTATTGCACAAAATATAGATGAAAAAGAATTACTTAAATATGTTGCAGCATTGGAAAGTAAATCTACACATCCTGTTGCTACTGCTATTGTACAATATGCTGGTAATATTTTTCAAAATCTTAAAATAGAAAATGTAGAAGAAATTCCGGGACTTGGAATGAAAGGTAAAATTGATGGAATTGAAGTTCTTGCCGGAAATCAAAAGTTGCTTGATAAATTTAAAATCAAAAATAACTTTGATTCGGAGAATATTACTGATACCATTGTTTTAGTAGCTGTGAATAATCAATATGCTGGATATATTGCTATTGCCGATGAAATAAAGGAAGATGCGAAGCAGGCTGTTGAGCAATTGCATCAACTGAAAATAAAAACGGTGATGCTATCAGGCGACAAGCAAAGTGTGGTAGATAAGGTTGCAAAAGAATTAACGATTGACGAAGCTTACGGAGATTTGTTTCCGGAAAATAAAGTTGAAAAAGTTGAGCAATTAAAAAAACAAAATCTGAAAGTTGCTTTTGCAGGCGATGGTGTAAACGATGCGCCTGTAATCGCTTTAGCCGATGTAGGAATAGCCATGGGTGGATTAGGAAGTGATGCGGCAATAGAAATAGCTGATATAGTTATTCAAAATGACCAACCATCCAAAATTCCTACAGCTATTCGAATTGGAAAAGAAACCCGAAAAGTTGTTTGGCAAAATATCTCTTTGGCGTTTGGAGTAAAATTAATCGTTTTGGTGCTCGGTGCCGGTGGCTTGGCTACTTTATGGGAAGCGGTCTTTGCAGATGTAGGTGTAGCGCTATTAGCTATATTAAATGCTGCGAGAATCCAGAGGATGAAACTATAAAGGATTAATGAGATTGTTGCACATGTATATTTTATAAAATAACATGGTTATTAAGAGCAACACATTCAATACTGTCGTAGCCGGTTCTGATGTAGCTTTAGAAACAGCAAATATTGATTTGGAGAAAAGTAAATTCCTACTGCTGTTTCATGACGTAATCCAGCCTTTCTCCGTTCTCATGTCTATGATTTCATTAAGCAGCAACCAGTGGCGAAATGAATTTGCATCATCAGGTGTAAAATGGATAATCCTTCCATCTTTCAGCATAATGGTAAAAAAATCTGAGGCAGCTAAAAATTTAAATAATTCTGAGGCTGGATAGTCAAATCCGGGATAACGGCTGTTTACGCTCATAACGCTTGATTTTAGGTTTACACATTAGCCGTTGCCGTCTTTAAAAAATAAGCGCAGGCAACAGCTTACCGCACTGAGGTCTTAGGAACCGGTAACGAATAAGTGCGCCCACGCCGTAGCATGAGCGTTTTCCACTTATGTCCCGTTACCTTCGAAAGTTCCTAAGTTTCAGTGCAGGACTTAAAGCAAAAACGCTTCAAGAATATTTTGTGCAAAAGTAGTATTTCGGATTAAAATAAGACAATAAAAAGCACAGCTCTGCTTTCCGATTAAAAATCGGTAGCCTCGCTTTGTTTCCAACAATATGGCATAACTAAATTATTATCGCTTTAACAACAATAGGTCTGAAAAGCGATTGAGCAAACGCCAGTATAAAATAACCAGTATAAAATAAAGTACACTTTTTCTAAGAAGCTGGCAGAACCTAACAATTATCTGTCCTGTTTCTTTTCCAGTCGCCAACCATCATCATATAAAGCAAAGTAAGCCTGATGAATATTTTCCTTTGAAAAGTCCGTATTGACTAACGAGGAAAAGGGAGTAACATTCTTATAGGTGGTTGTATATTCTGCAACTGCACTTTTTCCATCATCCATCATTTTGATGCCGGTCACTTCTTTTAGTTGTTCTTCAGCCAATTTTACCTTTTGTACGTTTATGGATTTATCCTTTTCGGAGGTTGGCAATAAGTATGGTTCGGCTTTAGCTGAAAGCGCGATGATAGGCTTACCCACATCACTTAATTTCTGAGTATGTTGTATGGTTAAAAGACCCTTTGATTCCAAACCTGCATCAAGCACTTTTTTTGCAAATTCAGGGTCACCGCAAAAAATATCATAGTCAACTACTTTAGGATAAGTGGTTTGCTGTTTAAGGAGATTCATGGCTTCTTCTCTACTTAAGTTTTTGTTATCATTGGAACAAGCTGTTAATAGAGTACACACAGCAAAAAGGGCGAATAGTACATTTTTCATAGCTATAAAAATTAAGGGGCCATAAAATTACAAATTTTACCGTTTTTAAAAAACGATTGATAAAAAAGGAACTTTAAGTCCGCTAACAATCTAATGTAATAAACTGCATCCGGATAACACCCAATACAACCTGGAGAACGTTTTTGTTGGATAAAGAGATTAGAAAATAGGTGCTGTTCAAAATAATTTGTACCATGGTTCATAGCTTTTTGGTGTGGTAATCATTTGAGCTATGAAAAAGGGCTTGATTTGCTTAACCCTTTCTTTTATTCTTTTTCTAGGCAATGAGAGAAAATGAATAAATTAAAAAACGTGTTTTGATTCTTTGTGATTTCTTTTATTATCTTCGCGCACTTTTCACAGGAAATGGTGTCTTCCTGAACCAACCGCTTGGCCTTATAACCAGCTAATGGCGCCTACAAATTATTAGTAGTAATAAACCCGTTATAATTTGTAGGAATGAAGCGAATCAAAACCTCGTTTGAACATATTTTCATAGTATCTCATCTTCTAAAATGGACGCTGCTTGTATTGCCTGTTTCCATTTCCATTGGCTCAATGGTAGCGTTGTTTCTTTGGCTTTTAGAGAAGGCGATTGATTTTCGTTTTGCTCATCAGTGGCTGTTGTTTCTTCTTCCTTTAGCAGGTATTCTTATTTATTTTTTGTACAAATATTTGGGGAAAAATTCTGAAGGCGGCAACAATCTTATTATGGATGAAATCCATGAACCAGGAGGCGGAATTCCGGCAAGAATGGCACCTTTGGTTTTGTTAACGACTATTATCACACATCTTTTTGGTGGTTCTGCAGGAAGGGAAGGAACTGCAGTTCAGATTGGCGGAAGCATTGCGCAATTTTTTGCCAGAAAATTTAATCTCACCAAAGAAGAAGTAAAAATGTTGTTACAGACAGGAATCGCAGCAGGCTTCGGTGCGGTATTTGGAACACCTATTACCGGCGCCATATTCGCACTGGAAGTTTTGGCAGTAGGCAGAATAAAACATGATGCATTATTACCTTGTTTCATGGCAAGTGTTTTGGCAGATATTACCTGCAATGCGTGGGGCATTCACCACACTCAATATCACATGAATTTGACAGAAGTTGGCAACACACTTTTTTTAAATTTCCATTTTGATTTTCTGTTATTGATTGAAGTAATTATTGCAGGAGTACTTTTCGGTTTGGTTGGTTTTTTATTTGCTGAGACCTCACACACCATTTCAAATTATAGTAAAAGATTCATTAAAATCCGCTGGCTGATTCCTGCAATTGGCGGTATAGCGATTATTGCCTTTACTTATATTTTAGGAACACGTGATTATTTAAGCTTGGGTGTTTTCAATCCTGATAAAAATGGAGTTTCTGTTCTCTCCTGTTTTCAAGCGGGAGGCGCGACTTCCTTAAGCTGGTTATGGAAATTATTGTTTACTGCCATTACTCTAGGAACAGGTTTTAAAGGCGGGGAAGTAACACCGTTATTTTTTATTGGAGCAGCATTAGGAAATACTATTGCGGTACTTACCGGAGCGCCGGTTGATTTAATGGCTGGCCTGGGTTTTATCGCAGTATTTGCGGGAGCTACGAACACACCAATAGCTTGCACGCTAATGGGAGTGGAATTATTTGGAGGAGGTAATGTGCTTTACTTTGCTGTGGCTTGTTTTTCCGCCTATTATTTCAGTGGTCATTCCGGTATTTATCATTCGCAAAGAGTCGCTGTTTCTAAAGTGAATCATTTAAATCATCATACAAATACCACACTTTTGGAAGTGCGGAATAAAAGAATAAAAAAGAGAAAACAATGGATAAAAAAATCAAAACTCATTCGTTAGGTAAATTAGAAATATACATTGAGCCTGCACATAAAGTGCGTCATGGAGACAGAACTTTATTTAGAAAATTATTTCCAAAGTCGGTCTATATGCATATTATTTTGGAGGCCAAAAAAGAAGGTATAATCAATACTTCGGCGCACAGTACACATACAAGTTTTAGCAGTGAAGGAAAAATGACTACTTACAATATGGAAGGCGATAATTCTAAACTTAACATGTGTGTTGAATTAGTTGATAAGAAAGAAAAATTGCAGGAATTTTTCTTAAAACATAAAGAACTTCTTCGTTCAAAAGTTGTTATTTATAAAGAGGTGGAATTTTGGGATATTGAATGAATATCAAACCACAAATTGCATTTTTCACAGTATTGAAACTAGTATTGACTTGGCGGTAAAAACAGAAACGCTTCATTCTTTTTGTGTAGACTGGAAGCCAAAGTTTTTGAATAAAGAACTAAAGGAGTTGCTGAGCAAATACTGAACCTGTACCCTTAATTTTGAAAAAGGAATTTTTCCTGTAGCTTTTTGAAAAAAATTCTTTACCTAAAAATATTATAAAATGAAAGAAGTGATTGCTGCCGGTGGCCTTGTTGTCAATGAATTTAATGAAATTCTTTTTATTTACAGACATTCTAAATGGGATTTACCCAAAGGCCATTGGGAAAAAGGAGAAACGATAGAAAATTGCGCTTCGCGCGAAGTAAAGGAGGAGACAGGGTTGGAGCATGTTTCTATAACCAGATTTATTGGAAAAACAGTGCATAATTATTTTGATAGCTATCTAAATGCAGAAGCGGTAAAAGAGACGCATTGGTTTGAAATGCATGCCGGTAAAAGCCAGGAGTTTCATCCCCAAACCGAAGAAGATATTGAATGGATAAAATGGGTTAGTCCCGCTGGGGTTCATTTTTATCTCAAAAATTCCTACCAAAATATAGCGGAAATCCTTGAAAAATCAGACCTCATTCCATCGTATTAAAATAGTCTTTTCAACGGAAAAAATAAACTGAAAAAAAATTTTGCAGGTGATTATTTACAGTAAATGAACTTTTAATTAAGAATTCACTTTTAATTTTTTCTAACTTATTCCCGTTTAAAGAATTCCATTATTTTTAAAATCCTTTTTTAAATTAATCCTTTTTTAAATTAAACACTTAATTTTGAAAAAAGGAAATGGAGTTTTCCTATTATAAACCGTCCTGAAAGAAGGAATGATAACTCCTGTTCATTTGTAAAACAAATTACAATGTACAGGATTTTGGTTTACGTTTTCGTTGGCAGTGCTCTTGGTGGAGTTTGCCGGTTTCTTTCCCAACAATTTGTTCAAAAAAATTTCCCTTCTTACATTCCTTTAGGCACTTTAACTGTCAACATAATCGGCTCATTTATAATCGGCATTATTTATGCGCTTTCCGAAAAAAGCATCATTTCTCCTGAAGTCAGGATTCTAATAGCCACCGGGTTTTGCGGTGGCTTTACTACTTTTTCTTCATTCGCTTTTGAGAATGTAAAGCTCTTGCAGGATGGCGAATTTTTTAATACAGGATTATACGTTTTATTAAGTATAGTCATTGGATTTTTCTCTGTTTACCTCGGCATTTTATTCACTAAATTAATCTCTTAATTATGGAACTAAGCCGTGATTCAAAATTGCTAAGAATCTTTATTGGTTCAATAGATAGTGTAGGCCATCAGCCATTATATGAAGCAATTGTTTTTGCCGCAAAAAAAGAAGGCCTGGCTGGAGCTTCGGTAACCAAAGGGATTTTATCCTTTGGCGCTTCTTCTTTGGTGCATACAGCAAAGCTGATTGATATTTCAGAAGATTTGCCAATTGTAATTGAAATTGTTGACCATGAAGAAAAGATTATGCCTTTTGTTGAAGTTGCAAGTAAGTTATTAGAAAAAGCAAATTGCGGCGGCCTTATCACCATTGAAAAAGCGCAGGTGCTTTATTACAAGTCAAAGAATATAGATCAATGATGTCTTGGGAAGATTAGAAGTAAACAAAATAAATCTTCAAAAGAAGAAGCAGGAAAATCCCGCGTCGGAGCAATTAAGCTAAAACAAGAAATATGATCCGAGAAGAAAAGACAGTAAAAACAGCTACAAGATTTGTAATTCTCCTAGGTTGCGTCAGTCTTTTTTCAGATATGACTTATGAAGCAGCCCGTAGTATCAGCGGCCCGTACCTGAGCATTCTTGGAGTTTCAGGCGCTACTGTTGGATGGGTAGCAGGATTGGGAGAGTTATTAGGGTATGGTTTGAGAATTGTTTCCGGTTACATCAGTGATAAAACAAAAAAGTACTGGACAATTACCATCATTGGTTATTTATTGAATTTATTTTCAGGGCCGTTATTAGCTTTTGCAGGTTATTGGCAACTGGCTGTAGTTTTAATGATCACAGAAAGAATCGGTAAAGCCATCCGCACCCCTGCACGAGATGCGATGTTGTCTTATGGAGCAAAAGAAATGGGACGTGGCTGGGGCTTTGGCTTACATGAAGCGATGGATCAAACCGGCGCAACGGTTGGGCCTTTGCTTGTGAGCGCTGTTTTATTTTATAAAAATCAATCTTATCATATTGCATTTTTAATACTTTTTATTCCGGCTATTATCGCCATATTCATTCTCTTGTTTGCAAAGTCGCAATATCCAAAACCACAGGACTTAGAAATAGAAAATATTGAAATTAAAACCAAAGGTTATCCCAGACTTTTCTGGCTTTATTTATTTGCAGTCATTTTTATTGCCGCCGGTTATGCCGATTTTCCATTGATTGCTTATCATTTTAAAAAAATTAATTTAATGCGTGATGCTACTATCCCCATTTTGTATGCTATCGCGATGGCTGCGGATGGAATATCAGCGCTGTTCCTGGGAAAAATGTTTGACAAATTTGGAATGAAAACGATGATTGTAGTCACTTTTATTTCTTTATTTTTTGCACCTATGGTTTTTTTAGGTGGCTTTGATTGGGCCATTGTTGGAATGATCGTTTGGGGCATCGGAATGGGTGCACAGGAATCCATTTTAAAAGCAGCCGTAGCGGAGTTAATTCCAACTTACAAACGCGGAACTGCATTTGGATTGTTCAACACAGGCTTCGGTATTTTCTGGTTTTTAGGAAGCTTGGCTTTGGGATATTTATACGATTACTCGATTCCCTGGCTGATTGCTTTTTCTGTAATCACGCAAGTGATTGCTGTAATTATTTTGATAATACTTACTTATCACGCTAAAAATAAAATGCAGGCAATTTAGCCTGCTAAAAAAATAATCATGAATTATGAAATATCAGAAAATCATTTGCGAAGCTTTAGTTCTTTAGCTCACGTGATAGAACGTAAATTACTGGAGATGCAAATAGCAATTGTTGCACACCGGCATCACCTGCGTTTTGTGCACGTTCATTATGCTGATTCTTTTTCAGAAGAAGAATTAAAAAAAATTGAAGATGCCATTAATGTAATGTATGATCTGTTGGAAAAATTTTGTAAAGATTTTGAATTAAAACCGGAGCAAGGCGATTTAAGAAATGAGTTAATGATTAAAGCTAATTTTTTATGGGAAGACTTAAACGGCGCTACTGCAAGGAGTTTAAAAGGGCATGGCGAAATAAACAAAGATGTAAAAATGGATTATGAACAAAAAATCACACGGATGATTGATGCAACCAATAACCTTATAAACCAATTCAATTAAATATTATGCAGATTACAAAAGTTCATGCAATAGAAATTCTGGATTCAAGAGGCAACCCGACAGTAGAAGCAACTGTGGTTCTGGATGATAAATATTCAGGAAGAGGCATTTCACCATCCGGGGCAAGTACCGGGGAGAAAGAAGCGGTTGAATTAAGAGATGGCGATAAAAACCGTTACGATGGAAAAGGCGTTTCCAAAGCAGTTGACAATGTAAACAGAATTATAGCTCATGCGCTTACAGGAAAGGAAGTTACACTTCAAAAAGAAGTGGATGATAGTATGATAGCATTTGATGGCACACCTAACAAATCACATTTGGGTGCCAACGCTATTTTGGCCGTATCCATTGCCTTTGCAAGAGCATCTGCCGCTTACAAAAAAATTCCTTTGTTCCGGCAATTTAATAATCAGTCCAAATACATTATGCCCGTGCCTTGCATGAATGTAATCAATGGCGGACGGCACGCGGATAACAATATTGACTTCCAGGAATTTATGATTGCACCACACAATGCGCCATCATTCAAAGAAGCCATCCGCATGGGCGAAGAAACTTTTCATACGCTAAAAGACATTCTAAAAGCCAAAGGATATTATACGGGCGTGGGCGATGAAGGAGGATTTGCGCCCAACTTAAAATCAAATGAAGAAGCCATCGAAGTAATCCTAGAAGCCATTACAAAAGCCGGATATGCGCCGGGCAAAGACATTTCATTATGCATAGACCCTGCTTCCAGTGAAATGTGGAATGATGGAAAATATATTTTTTTTAAAAGCACAAAAGAAGAAAAGACAAGCGACCAGATGATTGCGCTCTGGGAAAGTTGGATATCACAATATCCTATCATTTTATTAGAAGATGGTCTGGGTGAAAATGACTGGGATGGCTGGCAGGATTTAACGCAACAGTTGGGCAGCAAAGTAGAATTGGTAGGCGATGATATTTTCTGTACCAATCCAGTCATCCTGAAAGAAGGAATTGAAGCAAAAATTGCAAATTCTGTTTTAATAAAACTCAATCAAATCGGCACCGTAACTGAAACACTTCAAACGATTGATTTGGCTTACCAAAATAATTACAATTGTTTTATCTCGCACCGCAGTGGCGAAACAGAAGACACCACCATTTCAGATTTAACCGTTGCCACAGGTGCCGGGCATTTAAAAACCGGTAGCGGTTGCCGTGGAGAAAGAGTGGCTAAATTCAACCAGTTGTTACGCATTGAAGAACAATTAGGAAGCGATGCAAGTTTTGCCGGCATTAAAGCATTTAAAAATCAATAATCATGGAAAATTTTAAAAATGTATCAAATCCCTGGCATATTTCAATAGGAGATCATACTCCTCAAGTAGTAAATGCGGTTATTGAAATCACAAAAGGTGGCAGTATGAAATATGAACTGGACAAGAGTTCAGGATTATTAAAATTAGACAGGGTGATATATTCATCCATGCATTATCCTATGAATTATGGTTTAATCCCGCAAACTTATTTTGATGATGGAGATCCGCTTGATATTCTTGTGCTTTGCTCCATGCCGATAGTTCCGCTTTGTCTCATGGACGCACGGGTAATTGGTATTATGCACATGGTGGATGATCAGGGTGTTGATGATAAAATTTTGGCAGTTGCACAACACGATCCTTCACTTGTTCACATAAATGATATAAAACATCTTCAGCAACACCAGATGAACGAATTAAAAAATTTTTTTGAAGGGTATAAAGCATTGGAAAATAAAAAAGTTGAAGTAGGAAACATGTTGGGAAAGGAAGAAGCTTATGATTGTATTATGCGAAGCATAAAATTATATAAAGAGAAATTCAAAAAGTAATGCGCATAGCCGTTATCAGCGATATTCATGCAAATCTCCCTGCATTGGAAGAAGTTTTAAAAGCACTTCGTTCACAAAACGTAGATGCGGTTTATTGTTTGGGCGATGTAGTAAACCAAAACGTATGGAACAATGAAGTAATTACGCTTTTGAAAGAAAACAACATATTTGTTATAAAAGGAAATCACGATGCCGGGATTGGTGCGGACAAAAGAAATTTTGAATTTTCTTTTTCATCCAGAGATACCGAAAAAAGCGGAAAGGAAGCAATTGAATACACCTTGCAGCAGGTAACGCCAGAAAATAAAGCGATTCTTAATTCTTATCATTTAGAAAAAAAATTAGTGTATCATTCTAAAGATGGACAATCATTGAAACTCTTGCTAACACACGGTGTTCCGGGAGATTTTAATCAAAGGCTTTGGCGCTTTTTACCCAAAGATCGTTTTGCCCAAATCATGCAAGATGCAGATGTTGATATTTTACTTACCGGCAATACGCATAGTCCGCATCACATTATTATCCCTGTAGAAAGTGAAGGAGAAACAATATATAAACATGCCATTAATCCGGGCGCAATTGGAAAAACAAATGATGGTGATTGGCGAAGCAGTTACGCAATAATCACTTTTCATCCGGAAAAGGATTTGCATAAAGAAAAAGAAGCCGTACAGGTAGATTTTTACAGGTTGGAATATGATTTGGACAGGGCGGTAAAAGCGATACAAAACAGCCCGTTGTCAATTTTATATGCCGGGTTTTTAATTGGTGGACAGTGAGTGTTTATTCAGTACTATAATCGCATTTGTATAAATTAATAAAGAGATAATACGACCTAAAGTATTTCCATAAATTAAATTTCTTTCTTTGCAAAAAATGAACCTCCTGTCAGTATTTGATACTTTATTTACCGTAAATCATGCTCATCGCTACTATGCATAAAAAGTCTATCCTGCATTAATGGCATTTTGCTATAAACTAAAAGAACGAAGGGAAAGAAAAGCAATTGAATCAGATACAAATGTTATGTAATTAAGATTAACGAAGAATCGATTTATAGATGAAAATTTTAATTTCGATCAATTCACTTTATTTAAAAAAATGAAAAAAATGAAAAATAAAAATTGTGTTTCTTATTTATTTTTAATCAGTATTTTTTACTGCAACATTGGCTTCGCACAACTGCCAACCAATAACCACAAAACCTCTGAAGTTTTATTATCAAACGGATGGACATTAAGCCCTGCTGGAACCGCAATTCATCTGAGCAGTGATTTGCCCTTGAATATGGCAATTTCACCCTCTCAAAAATATGTGGCAGTTACAGATAACGGCCATGCAAAAGAAGGAATTGACCTGGTAGATATTCGAACCAAAAAACTTTTGTCTTTTACAAAAATGCAGGCTGCGTGGGTAGGACTGCAATTCAGCAATGACAGTAAATATTTGTACGCTTCCGCAGGAAATAAAAATATGATCTTTCGGTTTAAAGTGAAAAATGATAAGTTGATTGTAGCAGATTCAATTGTATTAGGCAAGCCGTGGCCGAATAAAATTGGCATAACAGGCCTTGCCCTTGATGACGCAAACTCCCGCTTATACGCGGTTACCAAAGAAAATAACTCTTTATATGTCTGTGATACCAGGTCGAACAAAATTATTAAACAGGTTCCTTTAAGTGCAGAAGCGTACACCTGCATTTTAAATCCGAAAAAAGAGGAGTTGTATATTTCTTTGTGGGGAGGAGATAAAGTGATTATTTATGATTTAAAAAAACAAGAAGTAGCCGATTCGGTAACAACTGAAAGTCACCCAAATGATATGGCTCTTACAAAGGACGGAGAATATCTTTATGTTGCAAACGCAAACAGCAACAGTGTTTCGGTTATTAATACTGTTAAACGAAAAGCGGTTGAAACACTTTCAGCCACTTTATATCCTGATGCACCTGGGGGCAGCACAACAAATAGTGTGTCATTATCTGGTAATGACAAAACGTTGTATATAGCCAATGCAGATAACAATTGCCTCGCAGTATTCGACGTTTCTGAACCGGGAGCTTCACGTTCGGCAGGATTTATTCCAACGGGCTGGTATCCCACCTCTGTAAAGGTTGCAGGAGACAAGCTTTTAGTAGCCAACGGAAAAGGATTTCAATCAATGGCAAATCCTTACGGGCCACAGCCTGATAATAAAAAAATAAAATCGCCGTATCAGAATGGCATTACTTCCACAGAAAAATTTCCTGTCCAATACATAGGTGATTTGTTTGTAGGAACCCTTTCCTTCATCCCTTTACCTTCTTCAAATGACCTGGAAAAATATTCAACAACAGTTTATAAGAATACGCCTTATAATAAAAACAAAGAAGCACTGGCAGAAGGTGAATACGGAAATCCAATTCCACAAACGGCTGGCGCTCCTTCACCTGTCAAGTACGTTTTTTACGTGATCAAGGAAAACAGAACCTACGATCAGGTTTTAGGCGATATGAAAGAAGGAAATGGTGATAGTTCGTTGTGCATTTTTGGTGAACACATCACACCGAACCTTCACGCCCTGGCAAGGAATTTTGTATTACTGGATAATTTTTATGTGGATGCCGAAGTTAGTTGCGATGGACATAATTGGAGCACTGCGGCTTATGCAACTGATTATGTAGAAAAAACATGGCCCACACTTTATAGCAGTCGCGGGGGCGTTTACGACTATGAGGGCACCCGTAAAATAGCTTTTCCTGCAAAAGGATTTATTTGGGATTATTGTGAAAGAGCCGGAGTTACCCATCGTAATTATGGAGAATTTATTCATAATGGAGATTATCCTACAATGTCATCTTCACTCAAAGGTCATTTCTGTGCAGCCTTTCCCGATTTTGATCTAAGTATCCAGGATATTTACCGTGAGAAAGTCTGGGAACACGATTTCGATTCCCTGGTTCAAGCAAATGCATTACCCCAATTATCAGTTATGCGTTTTCCAGACGACCATACCAGCGGTATGAGGAAAGGTGCTTATACACCTTATGCATCAGCGGCTGATAACGATTTGGGTGTTGGCCGCTTTATAGAGCACCTTTCTCATAGTTCAATTTGGAAAGAATCGGCCGTTTTTATACTTGAAGATGATGCACAAAATGGTCCGGATCATGTGGACGCGCATCGTTCCCCTGCATTCCTGATCAGTCCTTATATAAAGCGCCATTATGTGGATCATACGATGTATTCTACTTCCGGATTACTTCGCACAATTGAACTCATTCTTGGTTTGCCACCCATGAGCCAATATGATGCCGCCGCCATGCCATTATTCCGTTCATTTACGGATAGTCCAGACTTCACTCCCTATACTGCAAACCCTGCAAATGTTGATATCAATGAAAGAAATACGGCAATGAATAAATTAGCAATTGAATCTGCAAAATTTAATTTGGCAGTTGAAGATGCCGCACCGGATATTCCTTTTAATGAAGTAATCTGGAAAGCCATCAAAGGCGAAAATAGTGCGATGCCTGCGCCGCGACACAGCGCTTTTATTAAAGTTGTGGAAAAGGTGAAAGATGATGATTAATAATAAATATCAGGAGAAGAATAACACCGAAGATTAAACAATTTCAATAGTTCAATAATAGGCAATTAACTTCAAATAAAAATGCAAATAAAGATGAAACGATTTATTTTATTGGTAACAGCGCTAATAATAATTCAACACAAAGGGAATGCTCAGTCAACAACGATCCAACGCCCTAAACTCGTCGTTGGCATTGTAGTCGATCAGATGCGCTATGATTATTTGTATAAATATTACAGCAAGTATTCGGAAGATGGATTTAAAAAATTAATGGACCAGGGCTTTAATTGCAGGACTGCCAATTTCAATTATGCACCTACCTATACAGGTCCCGGCCATACTTCTATTTATACCGGTACTACTCCTTCGCAACACGGTATTATTAGCAACGACTGGTATGTTCGAAAAACAGGTAAAAAAATTTATGTTACCGATGATACAAGCGTAAGTACTGTTGGCAGCCCAAATGCAGCAGTGGGTAAAATGTCGCCTGCGAATATGCTCGCGACAACAGTTACAGATGAATTGCGTTTGTCTTCCAACAAAGTTTCAAAAGTTATCGGCATCGCTTTAAAAGACAGGTCAGCTATTTTACCGGCAGGCCATTTGGCAAACGGAGCCTATTGGTTCGATTCGGAAACAGGTAATTTCGTAACATCCACTTTCTACATGCAGGCGTTGCCGGGCTGGATGAAAAGATTTAATGACGGTCACTTAACTCAAAAATTTGTATCACAATCCTGGAATACCTTGTTGCCGGTTAATCAATATACAGAAAGCGCCCCGGATGATAATCCATACGAAGGCTTATTTTCTGGAGAAACCAAACCCGTTTTCCCTCATGAAATAAAAAGGATGTGGAAGCCCGATAATTTTGACGTTATCCGTTATACGCCTTTTGGCAATACCCTTACCAAAGATGCAGCCATAGCAGCTATTGAAGGTGAAAGATTAGGCAAAGGAAATACTACTGATTTTATAACCATCAGCTTTTCTTCTACCGATTATATAGGTCACATGTTTGGGCCGCAATCGGTAGAGTTGGAAGACGCTTATATACGTCTTGACCGTGACCTGGGAGACCTCGTTACCTACCTTGAAAAGTCGTATGGTAAAGATGGCTTCCTGTTATTTCTTACGGCTGATCATGGAGCGGCCTATGTGCCGGAACAGCTAAAAGATGATAAAATTCCTGCCGGGTATTTTAATAACGGAGTAATGATAGATTCGTTGAAAGTCTATTTAAATGCAATCTATGGCAATAGCAACTGGATTTCAAGTTATATAAACCAACAGGTATATCTGAACCGCGAATTGATAGCACAAAAAAATATTTCTTTAAAGGAGATGCAGCAAAAGGTGGCGGCTTATTTATTGCAATTCGAAGGAGTGGCTAATACGTACCCGGCTTACCAATTAAGCGCAACCACATTCAATCACCGGCCTGAAGCTTTTTTGCAAAATGGTTTTAATGCGCAGCGTTCAGGCGATGTTACTGTTTTATTAGAGCCGGGCTGGTTCGAATCACATGGAGGTACTACAGGTACTACCCACGGAACGCCCTATAGCTATGACACACACGTTCCTTTGCTATGGTATGGCTGGCATATTGCGCAGGGAAGTTCGGCCACGCCGGTTAACATTACAGACATTGCGCCAACAGTTTCAGACCTGCTAAATATAAGCCAACCCAATGCCGCAACAGGAAAAGCAATAACAGATATGATTACGAGATGAAAATAATTGAATATTTGAAGAAAATGGAAATATTAAATAATAAATAAAATAGAAATTGGAAATATTTGTTTGTTTACTGTGGGAGCTTTTAGAACCCTCCTTGGAGGGCAGGGAGGCAAGGAATTGAAAATATTTGTCCGTTTACTGTTTGAAAAAGACCTAACAGGTTTTGAAAACCTGTTAGGTCCGATAAAAAAATTTCTCATGAAACTCGCTTTTATCAGCGACATACACGCAAATCTTCCTGCACTTGAAGCCGTTTGGCATGACATTCAAAAGCATCAGCCGGATAATATTTTCTGTCTCGGCGACCTTGTAAATTTTGCCGGATGGGATAACGAGGTAATTAATTTTATAAGAAGCCGCAACATCACTTGCGTTCAGGGCAATCACGATGAAGGTATCGGTAATGGTTATACGCAGTTTAAATATTCTTTTAAAACAGAAGCGCAAAAAGAGTTTGGAATAAAATCTATTGATTATGTAAACAAAACCATCAGTCCTGCTAACCAGAATTTCTTAAAATCACTTCCGTTTTTAATAACCTTTGAATTTCATTTCTCTTGTAAAATGCGCCTCGTTTTAGTACACGCATCACCGTTAGATATCAATCAATATTTATTACCCGATACTTCTGAAGAAAAATTATTAAAAATGCTTCATGAAGCCCACGCGGATATTTTAATTTGCGGCCATACGCACAGGCCTTTTCATAAAGCTATTTTTTGTGAAGAAGAGAACCATAAGCTGTATCGTCATTTTATCAATGCAGGCTCCGTGGGCAAGCCAAAACATGGTAATAACAAAGCCTGTTATGTGATGATTGATATTAATGAAGATAGGTTGTTATCCGATTCCAGATCGGTAGTAGCTCACTTTTTTTATGTGTCTTACGATGTGAAGAAAGTTATTGATAAAATTCATGCTATTGGTTTAGGAAATGCTTATGATGACTTTTTGTTGAATGGGGAAAATTAAATTTTTATAGCAATTGAATTAGCTGAAGAATTGAATCAATTCCGTTGTTAATCATTTAATCGCTAATCATTTTATGATTAAAACTTTTAAAATAATCAGGCCGCAGAATATTCCCGATCAATTATTAAGTTTCAAATTTTTTTTTGAAAATGTCAACACACATATCGTTGATCTTTATCATGCCGGAGGAATGAATTTGGTTTATAAAATAGAAAGGTCATGTTACCTCGCTATGCAAAATGAATTTTATCAATTATTACAACTTGAAAACAGAGAAGAGCCACATTTGCAAAAATACAATTGGCTGCTGGTAAAAGGAATGTTCGCAGAAGAACCAAAAATCAAAGCCAGGATAATAATTGAAAATTTAGATTCAATGAATCCCTTCCTGGAACCTGATCAATTTAACGGCAGCTACGTTTTTTTAAATAAGTTACCTGAACCGGGAAATGAACTGGTGATATTAGATAAATCTGAAAAAAAAATGTATCATCATTTTTTATGTAAAGAAATTTCAGAGGGATTTTTAGACTTTTTGCCCCGGATAAATTTATTTTATTTAACCACTTATAGTAATCTTTTCGAGGTTATTAATTTATGGTGTAATGAGGAGAATAAATTAAAGCCGTTACCTTGAATGATTATTTAATATAGATTGGTTAGCGGTTAAGATTTAAAAATTACGAGGATTTTCTTTCGGGTAATATTTCGTAATTTCGTTTTGAATTACAGCGGTGATGGAGTTCACCCTTAAACGCAAAAATCTGCCTGATGTCGGGCAGTGCTGATGACTCCTGTTCATGGTTTTAAATAAAATTGATAACTATGTTCAGGAGAATGTTTTTTTGCAAAAGCCCACGCGGAAAGTATAAACACTATTATCTTTTTTGCATCATGCATGTGAAAAATAACCGGCGCTTATCAAGCTCTTTTCTTCGTGCAATATCTATTTTCTTAAAAATAAAAATCAATTGTGCGAAGGAGGCTTCTTTATGAGTTTTCAAAGTATTTTATTTCCCAAAGAGACAACGCTTGCCCCTGCGGAACCCGACTGTTTTGTTGACCTGAATCTTGACCAGGTAATAAATGAAATTGTTTCCGGAAAAGAAGAATATAATTTATTTCCTTTTTTTTATACGCATTTAACCAGTGAACAAGACATTGTTTATCGCCAGGAAATAATGCGGGATGTTGAAAACCAGATATTGTTTTCCTATATTGAAATGTTTGCGAAAGAGATGAGTGACATGCGTACCGGGCTTGCAAAAGCAGAAAAAAGTTCATACCAGCACGAGAAAGAACGGTTGGTTTTAGATGCAATGGAAAGGTATTGCGACTCCATTAATTCATTCGTTCATAATTTATCGCTTGTTAATTTAGAATCCACGGGCCTTTTAGATTTTCAACAATATTTACTGGAATATTTGCAATCGGAGACTTTTACTTCTCTTCTTTCTGAAACAAAAAAACTCGTTAATTGTTTGTCCACTGTTAAATACGGAATACTTACCAAAGAGTTAGATGTGCAGGTTCGACCATATAATGCGGAAGCAGATTACACCGCGGAAGTAGAGAAAACATTTGAAAAATTTAAACAAAATTCTGTAAAAGATTATCTCACAAAATATGAAGAGCAGCCTGGCATGAATCACGTGGAAGCGGCGATACTAAAGGGCGTGACGATTTTATATCCGGAGATATTTCAAACTCTTACTGAATATTATAAACGATATTTTAACTACGGAGATGAGACCATTAAAACTTTTGATCGCGAAATACAATTTTATCTCGCTTATATCGAATACATTTCAAAAATAAAAAACTCAGGCTTGCAATTTTGCTATCCTGAAATATCAGGCAGTAATAAAGAAGTTTATGATTATGAAGGCTTCGATATAGCGCTTGCTTACAAGCTTGCCAAAGAAAATTCACCTGTTGTTTGCAATGATTTTTATACAGAAGGGGATGAACGCATTATCATGGTAACCGGCCCCAACCAGGGCGGTAAAACAACTTTTGCCCGCACTTTCGGCCAACTGCATTATCTCGCTAATATCGGTTGCCCCGTTGCCGGCAGCAAAGCCAAACTTTTTTTATACGATAAGCTCTTAACCCATTTTGAAAAGGAAGAAAACTTAGAAACGCATCACAGCAAATTTGAGGAAGACTTATATTCTATACATGATATTCTTAACCGGGCTACCACGGATAGTATCATCATTATGAACGAAATCCTTTCGTCCACCACTTTAAAGGATTCTATTTTTATCAGTAAAAAAATAATGGAAAAAATAGACGGGCTGGATGCGCTTTGCATTTGGGTAACCTTTATAGATGAACTGATACCATTGAGTAAAAAAACCGTAAGTATGGTGAGTACGGTTGTGCCGGAAAATCCCGCCATGAGAACATTTAAAGTGATACGAAAGGCTGCTGATGGTCTTGCTTATGCGATTTCTATTGCTGAAAAATATAAGGTTACTTACGATTATTTAAAAGAACGCATGCAATTATGAACGTATTTTTTTTATATAAAAACCGTGATTTTGATTTACAGAAAAAATCGCCCTGGAATAACGAAGCCCTTGCGCAGGATTTGGAACTGAAAACGCTTTTCGATGCGATGGCATCAGGTGATGAATTTTTGTATGAAGTAGTAATGAAAACAATTTTTTCCGGGCTTGATAGTGATTTGGATACCATTTTTTATCGCCAAAATATTTTGAAAGACTGCCTGGAAAATTGTTCCATCGCCAGGGATATTTATAATATTGCCGTTGAAGCAATTGAAAGCAGGAAAGATACATGGTTCGGTATTTTTACAAGTTATCCGTCTTCCATATTATCGGGTTCGTTAGGCATGATGGGAATATACGTAGCTATCTTAAAAAAGCTACGGGCCATCGCCGATGAGCATGCCCGAAAATTCAGGTCAGAAGGATTTACCCGTTTTTTTGAAATGCTTAAAAAAGAATTGAGTGATGAATATTTTATCGAGATAGAAAACCATTTAAGTGCGCTAAAATTTCGGGATGGAATATTAATTAGCGCTGAACTGGGCAAAGGCAATAAAGGGATTAATTATACACTTCGCAAATTGCAGGTAACAAAAAAGAATTGGTTAGAGAAAATCTTTGGGAGAAAAGAACCGTGGTACACTTTTTCAGTCCATCCCCGCGATGAAAGCGGTGTAAGGGCTTTATCTGATTTAAAAAATGAAGGGATTAATTTGGTGGCAAATGCGCTGGCCCAATCTTGCGACCACATACTTGGATTTTTCAACATGCTCCAGACCGAACTGGCTTTTTACGTGGGCTGCCTTAATTTGCAGGAACAATTTTCGCAGATGAATGAGCCTTCTTCTTTTCCAAATCCATTGCCCGCTCACGAACGCAAACATTCTTTTAAAGGATTGTATGAGGCATGCCTGGCATTAAGTATGAAGAGAAAAATTGTAAGCAATGATATGGAGGCAGGCGATAAAAATCCGGTAATCATTACCGGCGCCAACCAGGGAGGTAAATCCACTTTTTTAAGAAGCATCGGCGTGGCGCAACTCATGATGCAAAGCGGCATGTTCATTCCCGCGGAATCCTTTACGGCTAATATCTGCGATTCCATTTTCACACACTTTAAAAGAGAAGAAGATGTTACCATGAAGAGCGGCAAATTTGATGAAGAACTGAGCAGAATGAACGACATCACGAATCACATAAAACCAAATTCCATGATATTGTTTAACGAATCGTTTGCGGCAACCAACGAAAGGGAAGGTTCAGAAATAGCCAGGCAAATAGTAAGCGCTTTAATTGAAAAAAATATCCAGGTTTTCTTCGTTACGCATCTCTATGAATTTGCACGCAGCTTTTATGACGCCAACAGGGAAAGCGCACTTTTTCTGCGTGCAGAAAGACAAACTGATACCAGCCGCACTTTTAAATTGACAGAAGGCAAACCGCTTGAAACAAGCTATG
The DNA here is from genome assembly GCA_051960475.1 of Ginsengibacter sp. Lineage (GTDB taxonomy): Bacteria > Bacteroidota > Bacteroidia > Chitinophagales > Chitinophagaceae > Ginsengibacter. The sequence goes on along the minus strand of JBQCEG010000131.1, from coordinate 1,864 downwards.
GAATTGACTTATACAATAAAATATTCAGTCACGATAAAATAAACAAAACAGCCGGTGTTAGCTGAAGATAGCAAGCCTGGAATTATGGAAAATATCAATGTAAATAATACCCTGTTTGATTTTGAAGTAAATCAAAGCCCCGAAGATTTGCATTTTTATACGCAAACAAAACTGAACATTGCTGACCAGTTACGTATCGTTCATGAAGGTCTAAAAAGGGTCTTCCTGTAAATAAGTAATCCACACTGGAAGCGGTTTTGTGGAAAAATAGATAAACAAAATGCCCCTCAACGGCAAGCTAATTGCTCATTTTGGGGCATCTTGAATTTTTGTCTATGTCAAATTTATTATTTTCTTTCCAATCATTACTGCATGAAAATTTTGCGAAAACCGATTTAGGAGAACTTTATCAGAGTATCCCTTTTGAATCATTTGCTGAAACAATCCCGGCACCTGCTTTTACAAAAAGTAGTCTGGGCAGAAAGCCCTGGTTTGATGTGAAGGGAGCAATCGGGCTATTAATTTTAAAACATTATACAGGTTTAAGTGATGCCTTATTGATAGAGCGTATCAATACTGATTGGGCCATGCAATTGTTTTGTGGCATTCAGTTAAAACCGGGACAGCAAATTAAGGATATCAACCAACCGAGCTTCTGGAGAACTTATATCGGCAAACATCTGGACATTGAAGCATTGCAAAAAAGAGCAGCCGGTTATTGGAAACCATGGATGCAGCAAAGAGGTATTGGCATGCAGGATGCAACCTGCTATGAAAGCCGCATCAGCTTTCCTACAGATGTAAAATTATTATGGCAATGCTGCAACGCAACCTATCTTTTAGTGCAACAGGTTCGCAAACAAAACAAACAACGCAGCAGCCGGATAAATTATGACAAAAAGAAAAAGGAGTTTTTATATTACCAACGTACTAAAAAGAAAACACGCCGTGCAGAAAAGAAGCTACGGATCAAACTGGTGAAACTTTTATTGAAACTTATACAGCAACTTGAACATCTTCAAAGCAAATATGCCGCCACTCTTTCACACAAAAACCAGAAGCAATTGCGGGCCATCGTTACCGTGTACCAGCAACAGCACGGCAAGCTTTATGGAGATACTACCATTATTAAAGACCGGATTGTCTCACTGAGCAAGCCTTATATCCGTCCCATAGTAAGAGGCAAGGAAGTCAGGCAGGTTGAATTTGGCGCCAAAGTAAATGTGTTGCAGGTTGACGGCATTAATTTTATCGAACACCTTAGTTATGATGCCTTCAATGAGGGAACAAGATTGCAGGAAGGAATTTTTTTGCAACGCCAGCTTTTTGGAAAATGCACTCACCAGTCAGCAGATAAAATATACGCTACCAATGCCAACAGAAGCTACTGCAAAAAAAATCATATCGCCACTAATTTTATTGCCAAAGGAAGACAGAAAATCCGGTACATAGAACAGGCAGCAGCGCTAAGCAAGCAATTGAATATAGAAAGAGGAACGGTTCTGGAAGGAAGTTTTGGAAACGAAAAAAATCACTACCTGCTTGGCAAAATACCCGCCCGCAATCAAACAACAGAAACCTGCTGGATATTTTTTGGAATCTTCACGGCCAATGCAGCTAAAATCTCCAAACGAATAAAACAGCAATCTTCTTCGCAATCACGAGCAGCCTAAAAATTATTTTTCTTCATTTCGAATGCAATCAAAAAAATGATTGTTGGCAGACTAATGCTGTAATTTAAAAAATTACTCTGCAAAACGCGTCAAAAGAACAAAAAACCAGGTGCAGCAATAATATATAAGTAAAATCTATCCAAATAGTTTAACTAAAAAACTACTCTTTCGATTTTACAGGAAGACCCTAA
>JBQCEG010000130.1:0-18503 GCA_051960475.1 Ginsengibacter sp. | reverse complement strand
AAAAGCCACTATCAAAACCTCCGCCCCTGTTTCATTTGATCCGTATAAAAAATTAAGGCAAAATGGAGGCGCCATTTTGATTGATGAAACAAGTTGTGTAACAGTCGGCGCATGTATGATTCAATAGATCATTAATTTTTTTTATTTTATTATCCTACTTACTTAGTAGACTATATGAACCAATTAATCAAACAAGGAAAAGTCATTCTAGCAGGAGCAGGGCCGGGTGATCCGGAATTGATGACTTTGAAAACGGCACGTTTTCTTGCTAAAGCAGACGTAGTGCTTACCGATCGTTTAGTGAGCGAACAAATTTTAAAAGATTTTATTTCGACGCAGGCAGAAATAATTTATGTAGGAAAACAATGCCGGCGTGGACTTTCAACTCCACAGGAAACGATCAACGAACTGATGGTTTATCATGCCACTTTAGGAAAACTGGTTGTGCGTTTAAAGGGTGGCGACGTTTCTATTTTTTCCAACATCCTGGATGAGCTGGAAACTTTGGTTCAAAATAATATTAGTTACGAAATTATTCCCGGCGTCACAGCAGCCTTGGGGACTTCTGCATTTGCCGGGATACCTTTAACCGCCCGCGGGTATGCAACTTCTGTTCGCTTTTTAACTTGTTATAAATCTGATGTTGTGACGGACGATTATTGGAAAGAATTGGCGAAAACAGACGACACACTTGTATTTTATATGTCATCAGAAACGCTTGATAAAGTGGTTGAAAATTTAACTGCGCATCATATTCATGAAGATAAATTACTGGCAATTATCGAACAGGCAACGACTCCGTTACAAAATGTGCACATCAGCAATTTATATGATTACAAAAAAGATTTTGCCGGTAAGAAATACATTTCGCCTTCACTGGTCATTATCGGTGAAGTTGTCTGCCTTCATGAAAAATTCAAATGGTTGCCAAACGCTAACAGCAAAGAATATTATTTCAAGCCAATGCAACAACAAATCTCTTTCACTCAATCCGAAATAAACGTCCATGTTAGTTGAACAAAAATTAAATACTTTACTTGAACTCATCAACACTTCAACCAATGAGGAACTGATTTGGATCAATGGTTATTTGAATGGAATTCTTGCCAAACAAACAGCCAATGAAGCTCAGCCACACGTAAAAAAAGAAGTAAATAAAATAACCATTACATACGGTACGGAAACTGGTAATTCAAAAAAACTGGCAACAGGTTTTGCAGCAAAAGCAAAAAAACATGGGGTACACGCAAAAGTTCAAGCCCTTGATCAGTACCGCTTGAATGATCTTACAAAAGAAGAATATTTTTTAGCGATCATCAGTACACATGGCGATGGAGAGCCACCGGCAGCTGCAAAAAAGTTTTATGATCATGTGCATCAAAATGGATTTAAACTTTCTAAATTAAAATACAGCGTGCTTGCATTGGGAGACACCTCCTATCCCCTTTTCTGTAAGGCGGGTGAAGATGTTGACGAACAACTCAACAAATTAGGAGGCAATAGAATTGCTCCTTTGCAAAAGTGTGATATCGATTATGAAGCCGAGGCTGAGGAATGGTTTGAGAAGGTGATTAACTCATTGGGCAATACAGCACAAAAAGTTCAACAAGTTGTTGCCGTTCCATCACCAAAGAAAAGTTCAGGTAAAAAAATATATACCGGAAAAATCCTTACACACATCAACCTAAACGACATTGACAGCAGTAAACAAACTTTTCACATCGAAATTGAATCTGAAGAAGTAGAGTACCAGCCTGGAGATTCTATTGGTATCATTCCTGAAAACAAAAAAGAACTGGTAGAAAAAATAATTGCATTAACAGGAATTGATGCAGTAAAAAACATTGATTATAAAGATCAACTTGTTTCAGTTTACGATCTGCTTCGAAAGAAATTGAACATCGCCAATTTGCCGGAAAGAGTAGTAAAAAAATATGCAGCGGTAGTTCAGCAGGAAATCCCTTCAACAAAAATAGATTTGATAGATCTCTTAAAAATTTATCCGGTAAAAGATGAAGAACAGTTTACAGAAATATTGAAACAATTGGAGCCGATAGCTCCTCGATTGTATTCGATTTCTTCTTCACCGGAAATGCATCCGGGTGAAGTTCACATAACAGTAGCAAAAAATTGTTTTAAAGTAAATAACGAAATCAAATACGGACTTGCCTCTGAATTTTTATCATTGTTGAATGAAGACAATGAACTCAAATTTTATGTTCATCCGAACAATCAATTTCGCCTGCCTTCAGAAGACAAGAATTTGATCATGATCGGCCCGGGTACTGGTATTGCGCCATTCCGCTCTTTTATATCGGAAAGAGATGCAACTGGCGCTACCGGCAAAAACTGGCTGTTCTTTGGTGATCAACATTTTACTTCTGATTTCTTATATCAAACAGAAGTACAAAATTGGGTAGAAACAAAGCTTCTTACAAAAGTGGATACCGCTTTTTCAAGAGACCAGGATGAAAAAATTTATGTTCAGCACAGGATGTTGCAAAAAGGATCTGAATTTTTTGAATGGCTTCATGCAGGAAGTTATGTGTATGTATGCGGCGCAAAAGAACCCATGAGTGTAGATGTGGAAAAAACTGTTTTGAAGATCATCGAACAATTTGGCCAACGAACAAAAGAAGAAGCAGAAAAATATCTATTCGATTTAAAAGAAAACGGAAGATACGTTACTGATGTCTACTGAGAACTAAGAATTCAACCTTCACTATTGACTATTCACAATAAAAAAATGTCAGAAATAAAAGAACTATCATCATTAGAAAAAGTAAAAGTTGTAAGTAATGGCTTGCGGGGAACGATTGCAGAAAGTCTTAATGATCAACTCACCGGCGCCATTCGCGAAGACGACCAGGCGTTGATTAAATTTCATGGAATGTATCAGCAGGACGATCGTGACCGCCGTGAAGAAAGAGCTGCAAAAAAACTGGAACGTTTATTTTCATTCATGATAAGATTGCGTTTACCGGGTGGTTTTTTGACTGCTGATCAATGGCTCGCACTTCATGAAATTGCCGGAAAAAATACAACAGGTGTTATCAAGATCACTACAAGACAAACGGTTCAACTACACGGAATGTTGAAATCGAAAATAAAACCCACGATCAAAGCATTTCATACTGCTCATCTTGATTCCATCGCCACTTGCGGTGATATCAATAGAAATGTAACCTGCAGTTCTTATCCTTCTGATTCATCAGTTCATGAAGAAATTTCTTCTTACGCAGATAAGATAAGCAGTTTACTAAAACCGAAAACACGTGCTTATTATGAGATTTGGCTCGATCAAGAAAAAATTCTCGACAAAAAAACCGAAGAAGATCCATTGTATCTTGATGCGTATTTACCGAGAAAATTTAAAATAGGAATTGGCATTCCGCCTAACAATGATGCCGATGTTTTTATAAACGATCTTGGTTTGATCGCCATTATTGAAAATAATAAATTATTGGGATTCAATTTTGCTGTTGGGGGAGGATTAGCGTCTACGCATGGCAACCCGGATACTTACGCTCGTTTAGGAAGTTTGATTGGTTTTGCGGAAGCAGGAGAAAAAACTTTTAAGGCGATTTATGAAGTGCTTACGGTTCAACGTGATTTTGGAAATCGGGAAGACCGAAAACAAGCAAGATTGAAATATACAGTTGACAGAATGGGCGTTGATAATTTCAGGAAAGAAGTGGAAAAACGCACGGGATTTGAATTTGAAGAAAATAAACCTTTTAAATTCAATGAACGTTCAGATGTTTATGGATGGTCTAAAAATGCATCAGGCAATTGGGATTATACACTTTTTGTAGAAAACGGAAGAGTGTTGGATGAAGGCGAGCTGAAATTAAAATCAGCTTTGCTTGAAATTGCCAAAACCGGCAAAGTTTCTTTTCGTTTCACGGTTAATCAAAACCTGATCATCACAGATGTACACACAAAAGACAAAAGTGAGATCAACAATATCTTAGAAAAATATAAGATCATTGAGCACACAGATAAAACATCAGCCATCCGGAAAAATTCTATAGCCTGTGTTGCACTTCCCACCTGCCCTTTGGCGCTTGCAGAATCACAAAGGTATTTGCCTTCATTAATCACAAAGATCGAAGCATTGCTAAAAAAACACAACCTGCAAAATGAAAATATTATAACCAGGATGACCGGTTGTCCAAATGGATGTGGTCGATCTCCCGCTGCAGAAATTGGTTTTATCGGCACTGCATTAGAAAAATACAATTTGCATCTTGGTGGAGATCACGAGGGATATAGGTTAAACCAACTTTTCAAAGAGAGTCTTGGCGAAGAAGAAATTCTTTCGGAATTGGATAAGGTGTTTGGTGAGTTTAAAAATCAGAGAAGAGAAAATGAATCTTTCGGAGATTTCACTTATCGAACAAAATTTGAAAATTAATTGGATCCAAAAGTTTCCATATTAACACCCTCAGAGCCAACTACGGAAAGCAATAGCAACAACCTTTTCCCGGTTTTTTTAAAACTGGAGGAACTATCATTGCTCATCATTGGTGGAGGAAATGTGGCTTTGGAAAAATTAAAATCAGTATTAAATAATTCACCGGAAACGAACATAAAAATTGTTGGCATTGGTATATGCGAAGACATAAAATTGCTTGCACAGGAAAATTCGAACATCGAATTATTTGAAAGATCATTTACCGAAAAAGATGTTGAAGAAGCTGATCTGATCATTGCGGCCGTAAACGATTTATTTACGAGTGAACAAATAAAAAACGCGGCAAAAAAATTTGGGAAACTTGTAAACGTAGCAGACAAGCCGGCTTTATGTGATTTTTACCTCGGCTCGATCGTAAAAAAAGGCAATGTAAAAATTGCTATTTCAACAAATGGAAAATCTCCAACTATTGCAAAAAGATTGAAAGAAGTTATTGATGAACTGATCCCGGATGAGATGGAAAATGTATTAAAAAATATGCACCTTATCCGCTCAAAGATCAATGGCGATTTCGATGAAAAAGTAAAGCAGCTCAATGACATCACAAAAGTGCTGGTAGCTAAACAAGCAACATTAAACAAACCATCAAAGCCGGAAACCAAAAAATGGCAGCGCATTGTGACGTCGTCTTTGCTGGCATTTTTTTTCATGATACTCGGACATGCCATTTTATCTTATTTCCCTTTAAAAAATATTGTCTCCGGTGTAAAAGAAATTACTTCTGTTGTCGATCAAAGAGCATTTTTAATGATGATGCTTTGTGGTTTTTTGGCGCAACTTACCGACGGTTCTTTGGGAATGGGATACGGAACGATTTCGACAACTTTTCTTTTGGCAACCGGCGTAAACCCCGCAATTGTCAGCAGCCGGGTTCATGCTGCGCGTGTTTTTTCCAGCGGCGTTTCCGGCTACAGTCACAGGCGTTTTGGCAACTTTAATAAAAAACTTTTTAAAGCGCTGGTAATTCCCGGGGTTGTGGGTGCAGTCACAGGCGCAACTCTTGCTTTTTTTGCCCAAAAATATTCTGATTTTGTGCGCATTCCTGTTTCCATTTACACGGTTTATCTTGGTGTATTTATCATCCGCAAAGCATTCAGAAAAAAGAAAAAACTGGATAAAGTAAAAAGAGCCGGATGGCTGGCATCAGCAGGCGGTTTTTTGGACGCTTTTGCTGGTGGTGGCTGGGGTTCGCTTGTGACGAGCACGTTGATATCAAAAAGAAAAAGTCCTCGTTACGTGGTGGGTTCTGTTTGTCTTGTAGAATTTTTTGTAGTGTTTGCCAGTTCGATCACCTTCTTTATTTTTTTGAAAAGCATTCCTCTTTCTGATGTTGCAGGTCTCATTTTTGGAGGATTACTGGCAGCGCCGATTGCAGCAAGATTGGTTGGGAAAGTTCCTTTGAAAACCATGTTCATCCTCGTCGGTTCTTTGGTAATTCTTACCAGTATTTCTACAATCTGGAGAGTGATTTTGCCCTTGCTTCATTAACAAAAAACTTCCGTATAATAAACATCTGATTTGTTGCGTGAAATTTTTTCAGAATAAAATGCATACGGTTCCCGAATATCTTCTAACAAATGAAAAGATCGGCACGATTTGCTCAAGCCTTCAAAAACAAGTGTGAAACGAATGTAGTCGTTCATTACAAAATGTTGCGTCCAATCAGGCATTAATGCTATGTTGAATGGTTTGATGAGTTTGCTTTTTCTGCCAACATCTGGAATGAGGTAAGTCGTTGGCCAAATTCTCACAGCACTTATTTCCTCGACAAAAAAGCGGCAATGAACAATAACACAGCGTTCAGTTTCTTGTTGAACCAACGCTTTTATTTCTTCATCGATCTCTATTTCCGGTCGCGCAATTGTCGTACTCATCCTATCCCTTTTTTTCAATTACAAAATTAAAAAAAGCAAGGCTTTTCAAAAAGAACCATTGTTACAATAGAACTGTGAAAATCGAAATAAAAAAAAGAAAAATTTGTTAGTTGACTATAAAATTGAACTGAATGAAAATTATTCCCCTAAATAGTTTTTGGCTGCTTTTTCATCAAGCGAAATCTGGTATTTTAATTCTTCAATTGAAGAAAACTTTTCTTCATTTCTGAGATAATGTTTTACGATTACTCTTAAAGTTCTTCCGTAAATATCTTTATCAAAATCGAACACATTTACTTCAATTGTTCTGCGATTGTCTGAGATCGTTGGTCGCACTCCGATGCTCATCATTCCTTTGTGAAATGATTCAGGAATAAAAAGCGAATCTTCTGTAACCGGCTCCTTTGCAATATAGACTTCTACCGCATAAATGCCGTTTTCAGGAATTAATTTATTTGGATTTTCAACGTGCAAATTAGCAGTTGGATAGCCCATTTCTCTTCCCAATCTATTTCCATCAACAACTGTTCCTTCAAAAAAATAATCGTAGCCGAGGCATTCCCTGGCTGTTTGTAAGTCACCTTCTTTCAGAGCAGAACGGATCTTGGTAGAACTTATCGTTACATCATTCAAAACCTGCTCGGGAATTTCTTTTACTTTGTAATTAAACTCACTTTGATATTTTTCAAGCAAATGGTAATCTCCTTCCCTGTTGTTGCCAAAACGATGGTCATAACCAATGATAATTGTTTTGGGATGAAATTTCTGAATCAAAAAATGTGAAATATATTCCTCTGCAGATTGATTTGAGAATTCAATTGTAAAAGGAACAATTACCAAATGATCAATTTCCTGTTTGGCCAATAATTCAATTTTTTCAGCAAGTGTGGTGAGCAGTTTTATGGGAGGCTGATCTTTTTTATTGTTTAAAACCATTCGAGGATGCGGGTCAAAAGTGATGATTACCGATTCTCCATTGTTATTTTGTGCTTCCTTTTTTAATTGCCTTATGATCTGCAAATGGCCGGTGTGAACACCATCAAAAGTGCCGATGGTGATAGCAGCGTTTTCAAAGGAGGGCAAATTATTTATATCACGATGTACCTGCATAGAAGTGACAAATTTAAATTATTTATTGGTCGATACTTTCAATGCGATAACAGCGCAGAAGTTTTATTTTCGCAAATATTAAAAACCATTCATGTCTTTATATTCAAAGCGCGGTGTTTCGGCGCAAAAGGAAGAAGTTCACGCAGCGGTAAAAAATCTTGACCAGGGAATTTTTCCCAATGCTTTTTGCAAGATCTATCCCGATTTTTTGGGAAATGATCCCGCATTTATTAATGTAATGCACGCTGATGGAGCTGGCACAAAAAGTATTTTGGCTTATTTATATTGGAAAGAAACCGGCGACATTTCTGTATGGAAAGGAATTGCGCAGGATGCAGTGGTAATGAACCTTGATGATCTTTTGTGTGTGGGCATCTACGACAATATTATATTCAATTCTACCATAGACAGGAACAAGAATTTGATTCCGGGTGAAGTTCTGGAACAGGTAATTAATGGCACACAAGAATTTTTTAACCTGATGAAAACTTTTGGTATCAACATTCATTATCTCGGTGGAGAAACGGCAGATGTGGGAGATGTGGTAAGAACTATTGCTGTGAATGGAACGATGACAGCAAGGTGGCCAAAAGAAAAAATAATTTCAAATGAAAAGATCAAAGCAGGAAATGTGATTGTTGGTTTGGCTTCGTTCGGTCAGGCGAGTTATGAAACAAGTTACAACAGCGGCATCGGCAGTAATGGTTTAACTTCTGCAAGACACGATATCCTGGAAAAATTTTATGCAGAAAATTTTAAGGAAAGTTATGACACTTCATTGAGTGAAGAAGTGGTTTATATCGGAAAATATCGCATCAGCGGAATAAAGGAAATTCTTTCTCCGACACGTACTTATGCGCCATTGATCAAAAAACTTCTCGAAAATAATTTTGATAAGATTTATGGCTTGATCCATTGCAGTGGTGGTGGACAAACAAAATGCTTGAAATATATTCCTGAAAATGTGCGCGTGGTAAAAGACAACCTTTTTGATTCGCCGGATATTTTCAATAAAATAAAACTTGCCAGCAAATCCGATGACCGTGAAATGTACCAGGTTTTTAACATGGGCTGCCGAATGGAGATTTATACGGATGAAGATTTTGCCGAAACAATAATGCATGAAGCGCGTTCATTCAATATAGATGCGCAGGTTATTGGCAGGGTTGAAGCAAGTGAAAAGAAAGAATTGGTTATTGATGTGAATGGGAATGAATTGTTGTTTTAAAAAACTTATTTACCAAAAACCAGCAGTTAGTTTCGGTTTTACTTTTATTGATGAACAGATAATAATCTTACATTACGGGTTTGTATTGCCAGTTCATCATTCATTAGAAATGCGACAGGAACAGTCACAAAAGAATTTACCACCCGACCATTTTGCATTCCGGGAATCCAATGAGGACCATTTTGAATTGCATTAATAGCAACTTGGGCCAATTTTGAATCTTGTTTTGTGATCGCTTTTACGTCGCTTACCCTTCCATCCTTGCTAACAATAAATCTAACTTCGCATCTTCCCTGGCTTTCTTTATCCTCTGTCAACGCATTTGCATTTTTTTGGATGACACCCGTAATATATTTGAGCCATGCAGTATTTCCACCAGGAAAACTTGCGGGCTTTTGAAGTTTGGTAAAAACTGCAATTGGCTTTTCCTGCTCACTGTTCGTTTCCGAAACAGATTTTGGTGTTGAATTCGAAGGATGGGAATTTTGCAATGTTACTGGTTGTTCATGGAACGAATTAACCGCATGTCCATTTTGCCGTGCCGGAATCCAATTTGGTCCGTACTTAATCGCGTTTTCCGCCACCTCTGCCAATTTAGTTCCCTTCATCGTAATTGCCATTACATCGCTCACGCTTCCATTCACACCAACTATAAACCTTACGACACATGTTCCGTAATCTTTATCAGTAAACGCTTTAATACTATCAATAATTTTTCTGCTTATGTATCTTGACCACGCAACCTGTCCACCCGGAAATTCGGCTGGTTTATCCGCGTTCATATAAATTTTGCCAGCATCCGCATTAGTTGCCGAACTTGCAGAATTCGATTTTTTATCCGGACTTTTTAATGTTACAGGCTGAAGTCTATATGCTGCAACCGCTTTTCCGTTTTGCGAAGCAGGAATCCATTTTGGTCCGTTTTTAATAGCACTGATAGTTATTTTCGCTAATTCAGTTCCTTTCATGGTTGTGGCCACCACATCACTTACAGTTCCATCTACATTTACAATGAAACGTACCACACAGGTTCCATAATCAGTTTTGGTAAATTTCGAAATGCTATCAGTTATTACTTTGGCAATATATTTTTGCCAGGCTTGCTGTCCACCAGGGAATGAAGCCTCAACTTGTACTTTTGTAAAAACTTTATCAGATGCTTTTGATGCCTGCCCTCCTTCAGGCCAAATTGGCTTTTCATTTTTAATTGTTGCATTATCTAAAATAAAAACCCCATTTTTTGCCTTCTCCCCATATTTTTCAATCATATCTTTTTCATCTCCTGAATGAATAGTAAGAGTACCGGCATGAATTGTTTTTGTTTTTAATATACTGTTTGGTTCTACTTTGCCATTAATGACTATAACAGCTTTCATAGTATTCACTATAGTTTTTTCCGGAGACGTTGTCTGAATTAATTTATCAGCCTTTAAAAATATTTTATTTCGGGCATCTACATAGACAGCGCCTGTAAATGTCTCGGTTGGAATCGTATCTGTCGAATTTGCAATTGTGATCTTCTTATTATCACTTTCTTTTGAAGACGCATACACATTAATTGCATCCAAAATATCTTGTGCAATCTTTTCCTGGTCAGCGCTGTTACTGATGAAAGCTTCATCAGAAGGATTGCTCAGGTACCCACATTCAATCAAGGCAGAAGTGCAAGTGTTATGATCAAGAACCCAAACACCTTTTGATCTTGCTCCTACCTGATCTTGCGTATTATAAGTTTTCTTTAATTCATTAATTAAAGCAGAGCCAAGCAACAGGTTTTGTTTGCTGTTAGCTTTATCAATCAAAACAGAAAAACCATTTATTTGTTTATCTGCTGCAGCATTTACATGAAGTGAGATGAATAAGTCTGCCCCGTTGCTTTCCGCAAATTCAACCCTGTCTTTCACTGATAACGGATAATCATCTTTTCTTGAAAGCAAGATTTGAATTTGTGGGTTTACATTCGATTCTGCTATTTTCTTCGCAATCGCAAGGGTTACATCTTTTTCTTTAATGCCATCGTTCGAAATGGCCCCGTTATCATCTCCACCATGACCGGCATCGATAACTACAGTAATTGTTTTCCCTTTATAAAGATTTGGTGCTTCTTTTTTCACTTTTAGGGTAAAAGCAAAAAACACAATAGCAGCAACAGGCAAAACCAACAGCCTGCTTATATAACTCACTTTAGGATTTTTATTTTTGGCGAGCATGAGTAACCTCCTTTTTAAGGGTGAATAAAAAAAGTTATTGGCAAGAGCAAAATTTTGGCCGGGATAAACCGACTGAAGCACCATTTCTGCAAAAGCGCTGATATCACTGTCTTCCAGCGCTTCTTTATCTGCAATAAATTCATGGATCACATAGAGTTCTTTACAAAGCAACCAGTAGAATGGGTTGACCCAGAAGAAGATCAAAACGATGTTCATAAAGACCTTATCATAAGAATGTCTTTCTTTTACGTGCGCCAATTCGTGCTGGAAAATGTGTTGCCCCGTTTTCGATTGCAATTCAATTGCATCATTCCAAAAGATATTTTTGAAAAACGAAAAAGGTGTTCCTTTTGCGTTTGTATTTATGAAACTGATGTCGTCGAAATAGGTTTGGAAATTTTTTCTTTTCAGCCTGTTGATCCTATATAAAGAATGAAAAAAGACAAATAAAAAAACCAAAACAACCAACAAATAAATTCCTTCCGTTATTGTTTGAGTGCTGAGCTGAAAAGAATTATTCCGGCTATATTCAACAACCGCTTCGTCACCATAACTTATCGTTTGCAGCAATTGCACTACCGTTCCCTTGTCTTCTGCCGGCTGAAAAATATTGATCTTCATTAACGGCACAATCAATGAAACGACAACTGTTGCAAGCAGGAAGAACCGGTTCCAGCGATGAAAGGCTTTATTTCTTAAAGCAAGAAAATAATAGGCAGTCAGTATGCCCGAACAAATTATTACTTTCAAAAAGTACCACCCAAGCGTAATCATAATTTTGGTTTTAAGATTATTTACCTTTTTTTAATTTTTTTACGAGCATTTCAAGTTCCTCAATACTCAAGTTGTTTTCTTTTACCATTGAAGAAATCACGTTACTGAAGGAACCTTCATAATATTTTGTGACCAATGATTTTACTCTTCCCTTGCTGTATTCTTCTTTTTTCACCAGGGGAAAATATTCGTGCATTCTGCCAATCACTTTGATGCCTACAAATTCTTTTTCCACAAGAATTTTTAAAATAGTGGCCACCGTATTTTGATGCGGTTTCGGTTCTGGCATCTCATTTACTATATCTTTTAAGAAAGACTTTCCCAGTTTCCAAAGCACCTGCATTACTTCTTCTTCAGCTTTTGTCAATGTTTTCATTTTTCAATTTTTATTTGTGAAAACAAATGTAAACTATTTTTTTAGTTTTACAACTAAATTTTTAGTTTATAGAAAAAATATTTTTCCTTTTTGTTTATTTACTGTTGAAAAAAATAAATTATTGGAGGATCAAAATCAGCACTTTTAAAAACAAAAAATGTAGTTTTTAACAGTTGTATAATAATTGTTTCATAGAAAATATAATTATACATTTAACTTTACGGCTGTCAGCAAAAAATTACGCAACCTTATGTCAGAAGTTATTGTAGAATTAAAGAATGTGAATATTTACCAGGGCGATTCGCTGATCCTTTCAGACGTAAATATTACTGTTAATCGCGGCGAATTTGTTTACCTCGTTGGAAAAACCGGAACGGGAAAATCCAGTTTACTCAAAACAATGTATGGCGACCTGGATTTTCGTGAAGGCGAAGGAACGGTTGTTGGCTTTGATTTGAAAAAATTGGATTGGAAAAAGATTCCTTATCTACGCCGCAACCTTGGTGTGGTGTTCCAGGATTTTCAATTACTGACAGACAGGGATGTAAATCATAACCTGAAATTTGTATTGAAAGCTACCGGGTGGAAGGATGAAAAATTAATGGATGAAAAGATTGCTGACGTTTTAAATAAAGTGGGCTTAAAAACCAAAGGATTTAAAATGCCTTTTGAATTAAGTGGTGGTGAGCAACAAAGAATTGACGTGGCACGAGCGCTTTTAAATTCACCAAAACTGTTACTTGCTGACGAGCCAACAGGGAACCTCGATCCTGAAACTTCCGATGAAATTATGCGCTTACTTTTTAGTATTTGCCAGGATTACGGAACAGCAATTATCATGGCGACCCACGACTACCCGGTGATCAATAAATTTCCTGCAAGAACCATCAAAACTGAAAGAGGAAAAGTGTTTGACAATGCATCTATAACAACCTGATAAGTTGCTGCGCATTTCTTTGATTATTAAATATCGACTCAAGCATTTCCTTCCTTTTTTCTATTTCGTCTTCCGAAAATGAAAGCGGCATTAATTCTTCAATCTTTCTTTTGATATCAGCTTTATTCTCTGCTATAATGCAGAGAGATTCAAGTCCGGTTCCCGCCACAGAAGCAGAATTAACGATCACAAATCTTCCATTGAACAAAGCATTTAATAATTTTATTTTGATGCCGGTTCTATTGAATGAAGGAATCAAATGAATATGCGCATCGCTAATCAATTCGTCCATTTTTTCTTTTGATGGATTTTCAATTAGTTCAGTGTTTTTATGTTGTTCGATCTGCCTCTTTAAAAACTCAGAAGGATTTTTTCCGGCAACGATGAATGGAAAATCCATTCCAGAAAATACATGCAAAAGGCAAAGCACAGCCTTTTCATTTTCGGCAACCGACAAGTTACCGTGATACAAACAAAAATCACCTTTCCCGGTTTTGGAAGTCACTTTATCGTTTGGCAAAAAAGCCGGTAAAACTTCAACATTTTTTGCACCAAAAATATTTTGATAAACTTCTTTGTCCTTTTCACTTATTCCCAAGAGTTTTGCCTTTGCAGCAATCGATCCTTCATATTTTTTTAATATCCGGCTTTCTATTGAATAATAGAATTTTTTGAAAATGTTTTTGGTTGACAAACACAATTGATGATAATATTCAAATTCAACATTGTGCAACCGCACAAAGACTTTCCGATTCTTCAAGTGATCATTATACAAATAATACGTACAATGAATTCCTTCGAGCAAAACCGGAAAATCATCCTTTGAAAGATTTTCAATCAGCAAGGGATTTATCCTCGAACTAACGATAAAGGGTAAACGCAAATTAAAAAGAGATAGATTTCTCTTTCTCTCATAATAGAGAACCGATTCGCAATAATTCTCCAACTCCTCTTGCTTGCCACGACCGTATTCAAAGCAATGCAAGTAAATTTTAATGCCGGCGTGGTGCAAGGCTTTTATTCTATGAAACATATCCACAGCGCCGCCATAATCAGGAGGAAAGGGAACATCAAGACAAACGATATGTAAATGTTGTTCGATAATGAGTTAAAAGTTTAAAAAGAAAAAAAGTGTTTTAGTTTGTTCACTGTTTATTCACTTAACCTTTTGTAGAAATCAATCAGTTTCTGTTCTTCATTTTGCCAGTTATAAATTTCACGCGCCTTCAAACAATTTTCTCTTAACCTATCATAAAGTTCTTTATTTCGCAATAATTCATTCAAAGCATTTGAAACAGAAGAATCAGTAAGTTCATCAATCAGAATTGCAATTTCGAACTGATCATTGATCTTTTTGTATTCTGGTAAATTCATTGCCACCTGAGGAATTGCATGATGGATGTAATCAAAAAATTTGTTGGCCAGGGAAAGGATTTGGCTTTTCCCAACCGCTTCAACCAAATTCAATCCAATGTAGGCTTCATTTGTAATTCTTTCAAGTTCTGATGGCAGAACGCTTCCCATAAAAATAACTTTCTCTCCAACTCCATTTTGTTCAACAAGTTCTTTTGCTTTTTCCAAAAAATTACCTTCACCACAAATAATTAATTGCGTATCCACATTTTGCATAGCAGGAATTAAAATTTCAAAACCCCTTGCTTCGTTTACACTTCCGCGATATAATATTTGTTTCCTGCTCAAATGCCTTTCAGGCAAAGTTTTCAATAAAGGAACATTCCTTATCACTTCATAATTAACGCCGTAATTGCACTTAAATTCTTCTGCAATTCCTTCACTTACGGTATATCCGTTTTTAAATTTTGGAACAAATGTTCTTTCAATAAAATGCCAAAAACGATAAATAATTGAACGGGTAACAACTTCCTTCAATTGTGAAAAATATTCATGCGCATCATAAACTCTTTTCTTTCCTCTAAAAACCGAAACGCAATAAACCGGAAGCATCGTATCCAAATCGATGCAACATAAAATGTCTGCCTTTTGAAACGGTAAGTAAAGGAAAAGTTTAAAATTATATTCCGCATAAAAAGCAAATCCCTTTTTGGAAAAAACGCGGATCCGCTTTTGTTGGTAATTTTTCTCTTGTAAAGGCTGCGAATCTTTCAATTTTACCCCAATCAACTTCACTTCAAATCCTGCCCCAACAAGTGAATCACAAATGCGCATCATCCGTTGATCGTAATTCAATTCGTTTGTAACAGTGAAGAGTATACGCATTTTGAAGAAAGGAAATTTTAAACCGTTTTTAAATAGGATTTAATCTGTTGAATTGTTCTTTGATGGACCAAATTCCAGCTTTTTTCAGCAATAACTTCGTTGTGGAAAATTGGAATGAAAATACCGTTCACTTTTTTCACTTCTTTCAAAAGATTAAGTATTTGCATCAGCGACTTTTCGGCTGATTTTTCGAGGTAATAAATAAATGTGGCATCCATACACGTAACCGGAAAAATTTTCAGTGAAGTAGCCTTTTCGTTCTTAAGGTCATAAAAGTAAAAAGGTTTGCAGGTGCCTGCGCGAAATCCGGGTTCATCGGCAAAACCCATCGAATAATCTTCTGTAATTCCGTTGGAAATCAAAAAATCATACGTTTCCGGCAGTTGAAATTTTAAATAATGCTGGCGGCTTTTCGTAACCATTTTTCCAGAAATACTCTCAAGCCGTTCTTTCTCTTCTTTTATTTTTCCAGGTAAAGTTGAAGTGTGAAAAGAAGGATGAATACCGGTTTTTGTAAATGAAGATATTTGTTGAATGAGTTGCTTCATAACGGGATGTTTGTGATCGAGATTCCTGTCATGTTCGGATTTATCAGCCAGCAAAAAAAAGAAAACGGAAGGAAGTTGGTTTTTGGATAAAAGCTGTTGTACTTCTTCATAAACATCCCACGGATCTTTTGCACCACGCAATAAAGTTTGAATTCGTACTTTAAAATTTTTTATGTTGAAACCTGCAATGTCTTTTAATGCCGAACCGAGATTACGGCCAAAACTTCTTCCTTTAAATTTATAAGCCACATCTACATCATAAGTTATCAAAGCATTAAAAGATTCCTGCTTAAATTGAAGACCTGGAAAGCGGTTTTTAAAAACTGACTTCAAATTTTCAATCCAAATATTTACAACCGGTTTCTGCAAAAAGTCATTTTTGTAGGCCAGGCTTTGTTTTGCCTGGAAACGCCCGAATTTGTCGCGCTCCGCAGAAAGGTATTCTTCATAACGACTCAGCATAAAAAATACGGCCGAAAAAATATCGAATCCAAGGTCGGCTGATTCATTTGAAAAAATGACTTTCATTGAATTTCTTTCTTCAACAGAAATTTGTTTTTGATTGATGCCGCTTTCCCACAAAAGCCCCGAAGATTTTATAAAAAATGTTTCTCCTATTCTTTCTTCTGAATAATTAATTTTTTCTTCAGTGAAATTTGCAAATTCTTCTCTGCTGTTTGTTGTTCGATATTCCAATCCAAATTCTTCACTGAAGATCAAATCAAAAACATACTGAGTACGTGGAGAATTTTGTGGTAAATAAATAAGTAACATAAATATTGATCTGCTGTGAAACAGCCATTCGGCAGAGGTAAAGTTGCTCTTTTTTCACTAGTGCACAAAACACTTTTCCTAAAAAACCTTTTAAACAAATATCTTTGGAACAAACCAAATAAAAGATGAAAGATTATTTAAAGCAGCTGTTTGAAAACCAGGAATATGATGAAAATAATTTCTTCCTGATAGCAGGGCCCTGTGTTGTTGAAAGTGAAGAATTGGTTTTTCAAGTAGCCGAAAAAGTTGCCGCGATTTGTAAAAAACTTCAGATTCCGTATATATTCAAATCCTCTTATCGCAAAGCAAACAGGACAAGCGCTTCTTCCTTTACAGGCCTTGGAGATGAGGAAGCTTTAAAGATCCTGAACAAAGTAGGACAACATTTTTCGTTGCCAGTTGTCAGCGACATTCATGCTCATGAGGAAGCGGCGATGGCTGCAAAATATATTGACGTGCTACAAATTCCCGCCTTTCTTTGCCGGCAAACAGACTTGTTAGTGGCAGCTGCAGAAACAGGAAAGATCATTAATGTAAAAAAAGGGCAATTTGTTAATGGGGAGTCGATGAAGTTTGCGGTCGAAAAGATTGAAAAAGCAGGCAATAAAAAAGTGATGCTTACCGAAAGGGGAAA
Organism: Ginsengibacter sp.; assembly: GCA_051960475.1. GTDB lineage: Bacteria > Bacteroidota > Bacteroidia > Chitinophagales > Chitinophagaceae > Ginsengibacter. The sequence goes on along the minus strand of JBQCEG010000130.1, from coordinate 1,323 downwards.
TACTTTTGGTTATAATGATTTAGTAGTTGATTACAGAAATATTCCCATCATGAAAAACCATGGTGTGCCGGTGATCATGGATTGCACGCACAGTTTGCAACAACCCAATCAAAGCAGCGGCGTCACCGGCGGAAATCCTGAAATGATCGAGACCATTGCAAAAGCTGCAATAGCTGTTGGCGCTGATGGATTGTTTATAGAAACTCATCCTAATCCTGCAGTAGCAAAAAGCGATGGCGCGAATATGCTTCGTCTTGATTTGCTGGATGACCTGCTGACCAAACTTGTCAGGATAAGGAAATCGATTTGATCAAAAAAAATTTTGAAAAATTTATTGGTTTACCGAATCGATAAAAATAAAAAAGGGGCCGGATAAAAATCCACCCCTGTTATAATCCAATATCCTATGAAAAACCGAGTTTAAACTGCTTTCGCAGTTTGTAATATCTTAAAAGCTTTCGCTTAATTAGTTAATGTTCTTTTTAAAAACCCGAATTCTAACGTTAGACCGTATTTAGACTTAAAACGTTGCATTGGATCAATTTATTTCTTAAAGAAAAATAAAAAAAGGGGCCGGATGGAAATCCACCCCTGTTATAATCCAATATCCTATGAAAAACCGAGTTTAAACTGCCTTTGCAGTTTTTAATATTTTAAAAATGGTTTTCACCATTTTGGTTTAAAGTTGGCAGAATATTCATTGAAATTCTGTGTTTTATAAGCCCCTTCGCCAAAATACTTTAGAATCACCTCAATTTCTTTTGGCTGCATGAAGCCCGGTATCGCCGCCGGAGTTTGTTGCGCTTCCGGGAAGATCACCGTATTCGGAAATGCAAGTTGCCCCTGGGTGGCATATAACGCAAAATCATTCACTTTATTTGCTGCATCATATGGAAAACTCTTATTGTTCCACTTTACTGTGTCTTTTGTTTCAGCATCCAACCGGGCAGCATAAAAGTGTTGATTTATGTAAGAAATTACTTTTGAATTATTATAAGTTTTTTTATCCATCACTTTGCACCAGTAACACCAGTCTGTATATATATCAATTAAAACAGGCTTGGGTTCGTCTTTCATTTTCGCATTTAATTGCTCCATGGTAAGCCAGTTTATTTTTTCTTTTTCAGTTGGTTTAACTTTGGCAAAAGAAAAAATAAAAAAGCACGGGATAAAAGCCAATACCACTTTTTTTTCCATGAGTAATAAACGAGCTTTATGCACTTTTATTTGATTTGATCTAATAATTTTTACAACCAAATATTTTTCTTAATGAATAAAATTGTTGTTGCCATTTCCGGAGCCAGTGGTTCTATTTATGCAAAA
>JBQCEG010000129.1:0-22159 GCA_051960475.1 Ginsengibacter sp. | reverse complement strand
TTCTTCGCGACTTAATGCATTCTCAATTTGAAAACCTTCTTCAGGCCAGCCTTTGGAATCTTTCCGGAAAACTGCAGCATAAAAAGTTTTGATGGCAGAAATATCTTCAACCGGGAAATCCGTTCCCAATGGAAGCCAGCCATTTTCATTCAACAGCTCTTTAAAAGCATAAGAAGTTTTCATTCTTTCTTTTCCCAATCTTTCTTCAGCCCAGTACATATCAGAAGTAGCGTGTGTTGGTTGCACAGAAGGAACAATGTTGTAATCACCAAAATAATGAAAGTCGTTTTTATCCAAAATTTGCGCATGTTCAATCCGCCAGCGGCGATCATTTTTTCCCTTTAAATGTTTTGCGTAGATCCGCAACATCATCCTGTTGGCACCATCGCCGATGGCATGCGTACACATTTGAAATCCATTTTCAAAGATCAGTTTTGCTTTGTCATCAAAGTAATTTTCGGGCTTTAGCAATAGGCCGCGCGTATCATTTTTATCTGAATAGGGAGCCAGCAAATAAGCACCACGTGAACCTAAAGCACCGTCAGAAAATAATTTAAAAGAAGAAACATTCAGGCGATCAGTTTTTATTTTTCCATTCTCAAAAAGAAAGTCGTAATTCCTTTCATTATCACTCATCATAATAAACAAACGCACTTTTAGTTCGCCCTTCTTTTGCAGTGAATCAACAAATAAAGCAGATTCATAATTCTGTCCACAATCAACAATTGTTGTAAGTCCTGAAGCAAAAAGATTTTTTTCTGCTGCTTGTAAGGCTATCTGTACCTGCGTTTCAGAAGGCCCTGGCATTTTGTGATAAACCAAATCCATTGCATTATCAATTAAAACTCCGGTCAGTTTTCCATTCCTGATTTGTATTTCACCTCCTTCGGTTTTGGTTGTGTTGTTAATTTCTGCCAATTCCAATGCTTTATCATTTGCGATCATTGCATGTCCATCAACGCGAACTAAGATTGCCGGCCGTTCAGGAAACAATTTATTTAGTTTTTCATTTGTTGGAAAATCTTTTTCCCGCCAATCGTTTTGATTCCATCCTCTGCCAACAAGCCAACCTTCCTTATTTTTTTCTGAATGAGATTTTACTTTCTGCAAAACTTCATCCCAGCTTTGGGTCCCAACAAGATTGGCTTGTTGCAGCCCCAACCCATAACCAAAAATGTGTGCATGTGCATCGATGAATCCGGGGAAAATAAATTTTCCTTTTGCATCCACCCATTCTGTTGCTTCATATTTTTCCAACAGCTTTTTTGATGATCCTGTTTCTACAATTTTTCCTTTATCAACTGCAATGGCTTCCGTTTTTGAAAAATTTTCATCAACCGTATAAACGGTCGCATTGGTAACCAGCAAATCAATTCTTTGTTTTGACATTCCTGAAAATGATTGAAGTGAATTTTAAAAAGTTGAAATTAAGATTTTCAATTTTGAATTTGCCCTTCACAAATGTGCTTTTGTTTAAATTGTGCTCTAAAGCCAATCACATTAATATGCATTGTTACAAAAAGGTACTTCTGGTTTTGTCGCTTTTCTTTTCCGCAAATTGGTTGCAGGCGCAAATGCCCACCAATGGACTCGATGTGCAACATTATACTTTTCAAATTGCGCTTAACGATTCCAATAATATCATTCGTGGAAAAGCAAATATCAAAACGACATTTTTGAAACCAGTGCAAAAAGTTGTTTTTGATTTGGTGAATGTAAATGCAGATGGCAAAGGGATGCATGTAATTTCTGTTTTGAAAAATGGCGCTACAATAAGATTTGAGCAGGACGCACAACATTTGATAATTTACGATAATGGCGCTCCCGGAAAAGAAAATAATTATTTGGTTTCTTACGAAGGAATTCCCGCTGATGGATTGATCATCAGCAATAACAAATTTGGCGCACGCACTTTTTTTGGCGACAACTGGCCAAACCGGGCTCATAACTGGCTTCCGTGTAACGATCATCTTTCGGATAAAGCAACAGTCGATTTTGTTGTGACCGCGCCTGATAATTACCAGGTGGTTTCTAATGGCAGAAAAGTTGAAGAAACGAATTTACCTGGTCATATGAAACTTACTCATTGGCAGGAAAAAAGCGCGTTGCCAATGAAAGTGATGGTGATTGGCGTTACTGATTTTGCTGTGAATAATTTAACCGATGTCGGTTGTATTCCTGTTTCATCATGGGTTTATCCTCCTGATCGTGATAGCGGTTTTGCGCATTATGCAGTGGCTGAAAAAATTTTGAAATGGTACATAAAAGAAATAGGCCCTTATCCATTTGAGAAACTTGCAAACGTGCAATCCACAACCATTTTTGGAGGAATGGAAAATGCAGGTTGTATATTCTATTTCGAAAAATCAGTGAATTCTCCGGGCATTGAAAGTTTAATGGCTCATGAAATTGCACATCAATGGTTTGGTGATAATGTTACAGAAAAAGACTGGCCGCATCTTTGGCTCAGCGAAGGTTTCGCTACTTACATGACGGATCTTTATTTGGAAAACCATTATGGAGAAGACTCTTTAAAATCTCTTTTGAAAACACAAAGGAGGCAGGTGGTCCGGTATTCACTTTCCCACCAAACGCCGGTCGTTGACACAACAGAAAGCGAACACCTCATGAATTTGCTGAACGACAACAGTTATCAAAAAGGAGCGTGGGTGTTGCACATGCTTCGAAGAAAAGTGGGCGATTCTTTATTCCGGAAAGCAATCAGGACTTATTATAAAAGTTATGCCGGTCGGAATGCAAGCACCGCTGATCTCGAAAAAGTTTTTGAAAATGTAAGTCATCAAAATTTAGAAACTTTTTTCAGGCAATGGCTTTTTAATCCCGGTCAGCCTTTGTTGAAAGTGGATTGGAAATATAATTCTTCGAAAAAAGTTGTTTCACTGCAGGTAGAACAACAACAAGCAAATCTTTTCCGGTTTCCTTTACAGGTGAGGTTTACAGACGGAAAACAATCAGTGATCAAAACAATCGAAATTAAAGAAAAGACGACAACGAAGAATTTTTCATTGTCTTTTCCCCCAAAAAATATAGAAGTTGATCCAAATGTAAACCTGTTGTTTTCTTTACAATAAACACCCGGCTGTACGTCGGACGGAAGAAATATGTTTTCTTAGTTGATCACCAAAACAGGAATATCAACCTTGTGCCTCAGCGCATCAACAGTACTGCCATAAATCAAATCCTTGAATCCTTTGTGGCCGTGAGCACCCATCACCAACAGGTCAATATTTTTTGCTTTTATGATGCGCGCCATTTCGGTCGCAGGATTTCCAAATCCAATTTCTGTATCTGCTTTATAATCCATTTTTTCAAGCACGTCTTTGTATTGATCCAAATTACTTTTATCGAGTTCCGTTTCCCGGTCCTGCGCATTGATCCCAAGATAGCGGGCCGCTGCACTTTCCACCACATGAATAAAAGTGTACGTGGCTGTGTTGCCGCCCATCGTCATTGCATTTTGAATGATCTTTTGATCCTTCCCGCTAAAGTCAATTGCGATGCCAATGTGCTTATAACTGATAGAAGCTTTTTCCAGCAATTGCTCTGCATAACCATGAGGAAGTTGCTTTCTTTCGCGCTGAGCGCGGGAAATAAAAGGATGAATGAACACATAAAAAAGCAAGGCAGCACAAGCAACTGCAATAGGAATAACAACAGCGTAAATCCAAAACCTTCCCGATACGGCCTGGTTAATCCATTGATTGATTTGTTCAATCACCAGCTGGATATTCAGGTAAATAATAATTGAAGCACTGATCCACGCCACGATTTTTACCCACGGCTTGATGGTAAAATCTTTCATGTATTTCCTGTCGGAAGTAAAATGGATCAGCGGAATAACTGCAAAACCCAATTGCAGGCTCAGCACAACCTGGCTCAAAACCAACAATCTTCCCAACCCGTCTGCACCAAAATAAATGATGGTAAACAATGCCGGAATTATAGCGATCAATCTCGTTATCAATCGCCTGATCCATGGACGGATCCTTATATTCAGGTATCCTTCCATTACGATTTGTCCTGCCAAAGTTCCGGTGATCGTTGAGCTTTGTCCGGCGGCTATCAGCGCAATCGCAAAGAAGACCGGCGCTGTTTTTCCAAACAATTTTTTCAACAAAACGGAAGCGTCCTGTATTTCAGCAATGTGGAAATAACCGTGCACATAAAAAGCGGCAGCTGCAAGTACCAGAATAGCTGCATTCACAAAAAAAGCAATATTCAATGCAATGGTAGTATCGAGCAAATTGAAGCGAATCGCTTTTTTTATTCCTTCCCTTGTCCGGTCGAAGCGACGGGTTTGCACGAGAGAAGAATGTAAATATAAATTGTGCGGCATTACGGTGGCGCCGATGATTCCTATGGCAATGTAAAGTGAATCGCCTTGCAACTTTGTTGGTAAAAAGCCTTTAACCACATCACCGTAAACCGGTGCGACGATAAACATTTCTATCAAAAAAGACACACCAATGATCATCACGAGCGTAACCACAAAAGCTTCCAGCACGCGCATGCCTTTGTGAAGCAGGAAAAGTAATAGGATCGTATCCAGCGCCGTGATCGAAACACCCCAGATGAGAGGTAAATTAAAAAGTAAATTCAAACCAATGGCCAGTCCCACAATCTCTGCCAGGTCGCAGGCAGCAATGGCAATTTCTGCAAGAACATACAAAGGAATATTGGCCCATGCAGGGTAGGCGTTTTTCGATGCCTGTGCAAGATCCAATCCCCTGACAAGACCCAGTCGTGAGGCCAGTGATTGCAATAGGATGGCAATTAAATTCGACATCAACAAAACCCATATAAGTTTGTAGCCAAATGCTGATCCTCCTGCAATATCTGTAGCCCAGTTGCCCGGGTCCATATAACCGACACTTATCAAATACGCCGGTCCCAGGAAGGCCATTACCTGTCTCCAGCCTTTCTTTTCCGTAGCCACAGAAGAATGCACTTCTGTTAGTGATGGCGCCATTCCGTTCTTAGTCATAACAAATATTTTGTTTTCAAACCGCTCACGCTAATTTTTCTTTTAAAAGTTAGACAAATCTAACAATTATAATAATAAGTACTAACTTTATTTTTTGTTAAGTAAAATTTATTATTAGCTTTGGAGCGAAACGCGATACCGGCATAGGTATTTGCAATTGCTTTAAAAAACGGAAAGAATGGCTCATTCATTAACAGAAGAAAATTATTTAAAAGCACTTTTCAACACTGCCAACAAAGCGGGTGAAGTGAATGTGGCTGAGCTTTCCAAAACTTTGGAAATAAAGATGCCTACCGTGACGAGCATGATGAAAAAACTGGCCGACAAAAAGCTGGTGCATTATGAAAGTTACAAGCCTCCACGTTTGACTGAAAAGGGCAGGAGGGAAGCGGGTTTGATCATCAGAAAGCACAGGCTTACAGAAATGTTTTTGGTGGATAAGATGAAACTTGGTTGGGAAGATGTGCACGACATTGCAGAGCAGATCGAACATATTCAATCGCCTGTATTTTTTGAGAAAATGGATGAGATGCTTGATTTCCCAAAACTCGATCCACACGGTTCGCCCATCCCAGACAGGAACGGAAGAGTTGTTTTGAAAGACTATACCAAACTGAGCGATTGCAAAGAGGGTGAGAAGGTAAAACTTGCCGCCGTCATCAACAGTTCTTCAGATTTTTTAAAATTTCTGAATGTCCATGAGCTGCGCCTTGGAACGAAAATAAAGATCAGGTCAGTTGAAGATTTTGACAAATCCATAAAAGTAAATTATGGAAAGAACCGTACCGAAACACTGAGCAATTTGGTTTGTGAGAGGCTTTTGGTAGAAAAGGAGTAGAGCTGGTGGCGGATACCGGATACTGGTTGCCCGATACTTGTACATTTCGTTGTTCTTTAGCTGTCGTTTCTTTTTATCATCAACACTTCATGCAAGTGAAATATACTCCGCAAAAGGTTGCCAACCTTCCGAAAGGTTGGCAACCTTGTAATAATCCAATAATTCAATAATTCAATAATCCAATAATCCAATAATTCAATAATTCATCACCCCCGCATTGAATTGAATGCTAACTTTATATCATGAAGTAACAATTACCAACTCCTTATGGATTAGGGTTTCATGGCTTTGCTTGATAATGCATCATACTGGAATTGAAGAATGGAACCTCCGACAAAACGATATTTTCTAATCTTAATATTTAAAAAAAGGAGTACTATCATGAATGCACATTCCAACTTTAGTTCAGCAAAAAGATCAATTTTATTTTTAGTTGTTCTTTTATTTGCTGCTGTATTTTTTATGATGCCGGCATCTGCCAGCGTTATCCCCGCCAGTTCCACACCCGCAACCATCCACCAGCCATCAGATCCGTTTCAAACTGCAGCGAAACATGCTGAAATGGCCGTAAATGCAAAATCTGTAAAAGAAATCCAGATGCATTTACATCATGTACTTAATTGCCTCGAAGGAAAATCAGGAAAAGATTACAATGCTTCATTCGGAGATCCTTGCAATGGCCAGGGCGCTTTGGCCACACTTAAAAACGGCACCGGGGACAAAACAAGAGCTGACAATGCCATCGCGCTGGCAAGAGTAGGAGTTAACCTGCAGGATGAGAAACCGGCACGGTTGGTCGCACAAGCAGTTCATGCAATCTTAAGCGAAAGCAAGTAGCAGCTTGCCTTAATAGTCACTTCACTTTTTTGGGGATTTTATCAAAAGTAAAACCAGCGCTATTTTATTGCAATAAAAGAAGGGAATTTTTGTTGTTTTACTGCATTGAACCGTTTTACTTTTCTCCTCTGGCGAAAGCGTCACGCTTGTGCCTTATTATCCAAAGCCATTTCTCTACCTCAGCCCTTTTGCCTGATGCGCGAGAGGGCCATACAATATTTTCTTATTCCTTTTCCCGCAACGTCTCACGCTGGTGGACGTTGCGCATAGTAACTAAAAATGATTCATGGTTATGAGTTTGCAACCAAAAAATTTTTCAAATACCGTTCCTGGCTAACCAATATCAGTCAACCGGCTGAATATGGTCAGTGTTTTTCGTGTGCTACAATTTTACTTTTATGGTGTAAAAAAAAGACAGGTATGAAAAAGCAATCTACAATTATTGCACTATGTATCATTGTTGCAATCTTTTCTTGCAATCAATCCGGCAATAATAAAACAAGTGAAACAGTGGTAAGCAGCACTCAGTCTGATGACTCCTTATTAAATACAGCCCGCAATTTCTTTAAACCATTACCATCCGTTGCAGATAATGTAAACAATCCCGTTACTGAATCAAAAGTGAAGCTGGGCAAGTTGCTTTATTATGATGTACGTCTTTCCAGGACCGGGAACAACAGTTGTAATTCCTGCCACAACCTTTCAAATTATGGAGTAGACAATAAAGCCACTTCTACAGGGGATGCAGGAAAAAACGGAAATCGTAATTCACCGACTGTTTTTAATGCAGCCCTTCACAATATGCAGTTTTGGGATGGACGTGCAAAGGATGTAGAAGAGCAGGCAGGTATGCCTATTTTGAATTCTGTTGAAATGGCTATTCCTCACAAAGGATTTTTAGTTGACAAGTTGAGTAAAATTCAGCCCTATCCGGAAATGTTTAAAGCAGCCTTCCCCGATCAAACACGGCCGCTCACTTATGAAAATTTACAAAAAGCCATTGCTGCTTTTGAGCGTACATTGCTTACTCCTTCCAGGTTTGACCGGTTTATGCAGGGTGACAAGAATGCTATTACACAGGATGAGAAGGAAGGGCTAAGAGTATTTATTGCATCGGGATGCATAAGTTGTCATAATGGAGTTGCTATCGGTGGCGGAAGTCTCCAGAAGTTTGGGGTAGTAACTGATTACCGCACTTTAACAAAAAGTTCCTTCAATGATGAAGGGAGGAAAACTGTTACCAAGATGACCAGTGATAAAGACATGTTTAAAGTGCCGGGTTTGCGAAATGTCACCGGAACATATCCCTATTTTCACGATGGAAGTGTGGCAAATCTCGATTCCGCGGTAAGAATTATGGGAAAAGCGCAGTTAAACAAAAACCTGTCAGTTAAAGAAGAGAAACAAATTGTGGCCTTTTTGAATTCGCTAAAAGGCGATGTAAATCCTGATGCAAAAACATTTCCACAGGAACTGATAAAAAAGTAAAAAGCCGCGCCCAGGTTCGTGTCCCAACTCTATGGTTCGTGGCCCACGAACCATCTTCACAAATGTGAAATTATCAATCCCTTCTTACAAAAGGAACCGGAGAAGTAATAATTAAAATTATAATTGGGATAAAAATTATGGTTCGTGGGACACGAAACAGGGCGCGTAGCAAACGTAGATTATAAACATTCTTCCTTTTAGCCTCCTCATGCAACAAAAAAGAAATTGAAATTGTCAAACCTAAAATGTCCAAACATGCGAAATATATTTCGGGTTTTGATGTTGACTTTATTTGTTTGTTTAGCAATATCATCTTGCAGTAAAGACAATAAAGAAATGCCCTTCATGAATACTGCAACAATTGTTGCTCCTGATCCGAGAATGGGAGTGTGTACCGGTGGCACTTTTATTAAAATTGATGGTCATCCCAATCCCAATGATCCTCAAAATGGATATTTCGATATTGGAGACATGCCGCCATCTTTTAAAATAAATACCTATCCTACAAGAGTTGAAATTGATTGGAAAATTTCTTCAAAATGTTTCGGGAATTATGTAGATATAAGTCGAATAAAAGAGATTCAGTAGCAATGATAATATTCCCTAGCGCAGCGCCTCCTGGGCTGTGCATGGGCGTTACTACTGCTGGTATGAGACTTTATTTATCCATTACCCAATGTCCATTTTCTGGTACTTTGAGTTTATTGAATGCGAACTGGTGAACGAAGAAAACAGAAGGTTTTTTAGTTCTTCAGGTTTAAACCTTAATAGAATTACCCGGATGATTCACATATACTTATTAGTAGTTGGAATCAATCATTGACATCATTACACCTATGATGAGAAATAATTAGTTATTGGTACGCCGAGTTCCATTTCGCATTCTCGGGTGGGACAAATAAACCGGAGGGCCGACGAGTTATAGATATTATCTTCTTATTGGCACGTTGGTAAATTTTCCCTTGGATATTACCGCCGTTGGCACATCACCCGGGATCGTGTTCGATACCTCAGTTGAAAGAACTCCCGAAAATGTTCCGTCGGCAGTTCCATTAGAGATTCTGCTTATCGTGCACGTAAAATGGTCCGTTGGTTTGATTAACTGAAAGTCCCGGAACAATCCGTAAAAATGATACCGGCCTACCAAAATCGCACGATACCTGCTATTGGTCTGTAAGCTAAATTCATACGTTCGGACCTGCAAACTATCTCCTACATGATCAACACCGCCTTGAATCAGGCTGTCATGTTCAAATGTTATCTGAAACAAATTGCTGGTATTATTAACAGTTCCGGAATCTTTGCCGTTCAATGTATATTCACCCTGGTGGTCAAAATACAAAAATGTGGGTCTGTTATTTATAGGAACGCCATTGCCCTCAATGGTAACCAGGGAATCATTTATGTAGTAAGTCATTTTGAGACTTGTATCATCTGCGGCTATTTTAGTTTTGGTTTTTGAGCATGCACATACTGTAAAAAGTATTAAACAAGCCGCGACGATCTTCTTATTGAACATATAGCATTAGTTTAAAGTAAATAAAAATCTGGTATTTTTAACGCATGAAAATAGCATTTATTGTTGAACAAAGTTTCAAAGATTTACCCTCTTAATTAGTCTTTGCTGGACCTTTCGGGAAATGACGAACATTAAACAGGATGCCCAACTTGAATTTATCTTTAATGAATTTTGCATCAAAATGATAAAGAAAAGTCGAGTTAGGAAATATTTGCAAAGTATATTTCCTTACGCCCTTGTTCGTGTCCCACGAAACATCCCAACTTTTAAAAATTCACTCCAATATGCTTCACGAATCTGAAATTATCAATCCCTTTTTTCTCAGCAACGTTTTCGCCACGAGACATTGCGTTGATTGATTTCGGACGAAACGGCCACTATCGTGAGAGTTTGCTGAGATTGAAAGGGTAGGCAGTAAAACGAATCTGAAATTATCCCACGTGTCTTTATTTCCGGAATTATAAAAATTATTTTTTCAATTACCCCGGTCAAAGGTTTGAAGTCAATTCAAAGCAACGATTAAACACCCTTTGGTGTTTAAAAGTAAAAAGTCACAAGAGCTATTTTGTTTTATACCTTTTTAATCCGGGATTGTATCCTATCATATCCATTCTTCGTTTGGTGCATGAATCTTCAATTAAAGCAAAATGTATTGAGTCATTTCCGTAAAATGTCAATTTATATTTACCCCAATAGTCTTTGCCACATACATCCTTGATGTTTTTTATTAAAAAAAGAGAATCTTTTAAAAGGTAATTTCCTCTTTCACCAATTTGTGCATTTGGTAAGGAAACAGCATATGTATTGTCAGCGTTAAAAGATACATATTCCCCACTTGGAGTTCCATCAGGATTTAGAATTGACCATTTGCCGACTAAACTAAATTTGAGTGAAACAAATGATAATAATAAAGCAAAAGCTGCTAAAAATAGAAGCAATACAAAGAATCCTGATGCTTTCATAATTTTAATTTTTAAGTTGTCAAAATTTTAATGCATACGAACATTTTAATAAACAGCCATCACGGATCGATAGCAAGTGCATCCTCTTTGTACTCATCATTTCGCGAAAGCCGATTTAAGTTACTGCCTGGTGAATCTTTTGTTTCATTTCATTATTAGTATTGGTAAATAGTTATTGATTAAATTAATACGTAAAGTAAAACTTTTTTCGAAATGGGAGAGAGGAAAAAAAACACGCCGGGGTTCGTGTCCCACGAAACATCTTAACTTTTACAAATTGCCTCCAATATGCTTCACAAATCTGGAATTATGAATCCCTTCTTGTAAAAAGAACCAGAGAAGTAATATTTATAATTGGGATAAAAACTGTGGTTCGTGGGACACGAACCAGGGCGCCGGCGTTGCTTTTTATCTTTTTTTTTACTTCAAAAATTCATTCATGTAATTGAATATCGCCTCACTGTCCATCATCAGGCTTACGTGGCCCTGCGAAGGAATAATAGCCAAATGAGATTTTGGCATTGGTTGCATATCAGCGGATACACCCCCTCCCAGTAATTGATAGGTTTTCATCAACTCAACTTTGTTCAGTCCGTCGTTATCTCCTGAAATGATCAATACAGGTGCCTTAATTTTTGCAATATTAGAATCACCAATGTCGAATGGCTCGCCCGCAAAAGCAAACATCTGGGTTAAAAACTTTCTCCATTGCGTTTTGTCGGGAGCTGTTGCGTTATAAGCAGTCTGAAGCGGTGTGTTATCAAAATATTCCGGCTTCAAATTTTTAAGCCCGGCATTTACTTCCGGCAGCCAGCCACCCGATTTATAGGTAGAAGAAATGATTACTAGTTTTCTCAGGCGATTGGGATATTTTACGGCAAACTGGTAAGCCACCGAGCCGCCCATACTGTATCCTGCAACATCTGCACTGTCAATTTTCAGGTAATCCATTACCGCTGCCACATCACTTGCCAAAGTAGCAATTGATAATTTTCTATCTGAGTATGGGGAGTGTCCGTGACCCTGCATTTCAATGGCAATTACCTTCCTTGTTTTTGATAGTTCCGGGATCAGTTGCCCCCAGTTCAAATCGATAGTATAAAAGGCGCCGTGTAGCAACACCAAAGGCATGCCTTTTCCGTAAATTTCATAATAAACCTTAATGCCGTTAACAGGCGCGTAACCGCTAGCGGAAGGTTTCACCTGTTGCCCGTTTGATTGAATTGCAATCAACATAATACCGGTTGCAATCAACAGTTTTGATTTAAAGTGATTGATTGTTTTGAATAAGTTTTTCATGACTGTTTAAACTTTAGCCTGAAATTGATTTGACAATGCAAAAGTGGAAATCTTTTCAGAATTTAATACAGTGCAAACACGACAATTTTGGGAATAAATGCGAAAAGGACTGCAAAAGCAATTACTGAATCGATAGCACGCTATGTCCACTGGCGTGAAACGTTGCTTCGAACAGGCTTATTCTTATTTGTAATTGTCCAGAGTTGCACCTGTCCCGTAATTCAGGAAACTCAGGACAGCGGCGGCGAAATGTCACCGGAACATTCCCCTATTTTCACGATGGAAGTGTGGCAAATCTCGATTCCGCGGTAAGAATTATGGGAAAAGCGCAGTTAAACAAAAACTTATCAGTTAAGGAAGAAAAACAAATTGTGGCTTTTTTGAATTCCCTTAAAGGCGATGTAAATCCTGATGCAAAAACATTTCCACAGGAACTGATAAAAAAGTAAAAAGCCGCGCCCAGGTTTGTGTCCCACGATCCAGGGCGGCCGGACGTTGCTGAGAATTAGAAGACAAATAATTTTTTTATTCCGCCAGGTTTAAACGTTGGCAGCATATATAACTTCCGGCCTTTAATCTTTTCGCTGGTTAATTCTGGTTTCTTCGATAAAAAAGCAAACTTATTACTATCAAGAGAGTTAGGCTTACTATTGCTCCAATCAAAAATTCTTTGTTTGGAAAGTGATAACCGGTAAAACCCGCAATAGGATAAGCAACTGCCCACCACAAATGCGACCAAGCGAAGTGCGCTCCATAAATTTTGCCATGCTCTTCTTTGCGAAATTTTTCAGCAATTAATATCAGGGATGGCATTTCGCCGAGCGTTTGACCAAAACCTGCGATTAACCATAAAACCAGCAACGGGACGAAAACAACATAGTTGGCAAATGCAATGGACAGGCAAACTAATATGCCACCGGTAAACAAAGAAAAAACCCGGTTTTTTGATTTATCAAAATTTCCAGAAGCAAATGCTGCTACCGCCGCACCAATGCCAAATGCAGCCATCACATACCCATACTGTTTGTCTCCTAAATGTAATTGCCCTTTTACAAAACCGACCGTATTAACTAAGATTTGCGCGCCCGCAATTGCCGAAACCAATTCTATCAACAAGGCAAACCTCACTGCTTTGTTTTCGAATAGCATTTTTGTTCCTTTTACAACATCAGTCCATACCTTAGGCCTTACAGAATCTCTTCCTTCCTCCTGCATCATCAAAGCCGGCAAAGTGACAATAATAACGGCAGCAATAATAAATGAACCGGCGTCTACAAAAAAGATTTGCCTTGCACCAAGCCATGCCGCAATTGCCCCGGCCAGTCCGGGCCCCAAGACCCCAAGCATTTGCTCAGTTGCATTAGATAAGGCAATGCCGGAGCTATACACTTTTTCGTCTTTTATGGATTGTGGGATTGCAGCCTGGTAGGCAGGTGTAAAAAAGGCATTAAAAATATTGAGTAAGAAAATCAGTATATAGATCTGCAAAGCAGTGGTTACAAATGGCAGGCAAGCCACTATTGCCATTCTTACAAAATGAGTGGTATATAGGATCTTTTTTCTGTCAATTCTATCGGCAATTACGCCCGCATAAGGGCCGAAAATAATAAAAGCAACTACCCGCAAAGTAAGGGCTGTGGCAAGAATTGAGGCTGAATGACTTCCTCCGAATTGGAAAGCCAGCAATGCAATTCCCACCCACGTAAATGCATCACCCAGAAGACTTATTGTTTGAGAGAGATAAAGTTTTGGAAACACTTGTGCTTTCAGTGGAGCAAATGGATTAATCATTTATCGGCGTTTATAATTCACGCATCACCTGCAATCCGGGTTCCAATTTTCTAAATTCATCAATTCCCTTTCAAAAGAAAATTGGAGATGATTTTTGTCAAAAATGCCGCTCTGAAAATAACCTGGAGTACGCCGTTAGTAAATAGTACTTTACGGCCGTGTCCTGCAACAGCACAAAAGGCTTGGAGAAGAGACACGGCCTGGGATGAAAATTTCGCCCCTAATGAAAATCACAACCGGGCACTTTTCTTTACCTTTAATTTGACATGGTTTCTTGCTGGATTCTTGCTGAATCATTGCTGTTTTATAGCTACCACCTTGCTTAATCCTGCAAGGTCCCTGCAAGGAAGGAGCAGGAAGGTAGCAAGGAATCACCTTTCAATCAGCAAGAAAAGGACGGTTTGATTCAGTAAGATCTATTTATTATCGCAGCTCCTTTCGGTTTTTTTTTCACAGCAACTTCTTCGACACGAAGCTTACAAAATACATCCCACCTCTGGTCGCTAATTTTATAACCTCCGGCAGCCATAGTTTTTTATTTAAAAATAATGTAATTGTCCTGAGTTGTACCTGTCCCGTAATTCGGGAAACTCAGGACAGGGGCTGGGATATGATTTCAGGATTCTAAGACTAGCGGGGGAGGTAAAACACAGGAATGGAGAGGTAAGACTTTTTAATGAACCGCACAAGCGCGACGCTTGCGCCAGTTGGGGGGATTACCTGATCACATTTGAATTTATTGCGAATCTTTCTGCTTCGAACTCATAGAAATTGCGGTAAAAATGAGTAGCTTCAGGTCGACCGATGATGTAGTAAGGCACAAAAAAATACGGGAAATCCGGGTAAACATATTTTGAAAAAATAGTTTGTAAAGATCTCGATTTTATTTTTTTTGCAACAGGATTAAACCATGTATTAAAAATTTGATATTCATTGTATTGGTAACGATGAATTATTTCGTGAGCAATTATTCGGTCTTTTGTATAATTAGTCGCAGGTTTGGTAACATATACAATAGCTCTTCCAAAAGTTACTCCGTCGGCAACAGGTCCATTTGGCAGGTACAGTTCTTCATCTCCTTTAAAAATAATTTCACCCGTTCCTAAACTTGTCCCAAAATCAAATCTGCCATATTTGCTTGCGATTATCGTGGCCACAATTGCATCCGGCAAAATGCGAACTTTAAAATTTCTTTGGGCACCCAGGGAAAAATCAAATCTTAGAAACCCAAAATCAATGTTCCAATTTTGAAGGAAGGGTTCGTTCAATGCTGCATTTTCCATTATCGAACTTCCGGCTGCGTGTAACAATTTTCCAGGCCATGCATAAAATTGGTTTTGGTTCTTATTTACCAAGTACATCGTTCTCTTACCTGCATAATTTAATAATCCGCCAATATCACCCCGCCAGAACCCTTTTATAAAAGCTTTCTTCCAATTTACTTCTTTAGGTCTGTTTATTATTGCACCAATGCCAGATGTAACACCTCCAAACGCAACATTATAAAAAAATAAAGTTCGTTGCTGGTGTTGGGCAAATGCACTTAGGTGTAAAAAAAGCAAGAGGGTAGTGATCTTCATTCTGAGAAAATTAAAAGGATGCTATTTTGGTAAACTATTTTCATTCTTTTCTAACTTCCCGTGAGGACATTTCATCATAAGACGCTTCCTTTATGAACAACACCGTTCATCACCATCTCCTCTGCTATCAGTAGTAAACACTGCAGTATTTATTTCTGCTGTCCTGAGTTTGCAACTCAGGACTTTATAATCATATCAAAAAGTCTATTTTGATTAATCCGCATTGCTTTCCAAAATAATAATCTCTTGCACTGCTGTATATATACTCTTCTTCTTTTTCTACAATTCCTGATTCAACAGGGTTACGGTGTATGTACTCCAATTTCTGTGCAGCAAAATCAGGTGTAAAAATAATCTTCGGCTGGTTATCCTGTTGCCAAAATTGGTAATTTGTGTTCCTGCTATTTTGCGCCCCGGCCTTCTTGAAGATCTGAATCATCCACTCTCGTCTGCTTTCTCCGGGATGTTCACCAATTGCCTTTAAAATTTGTTTACTGGTAAACTTTTTAAAATCTCCAAGCACATTGCTCACATTCTCATCCTTAGCAGAAATTATTAAATGGAGGTGATTACTCATTACACACCAGGCATAAATTACCAATCCCTTTTTATCCTGGCAGTATCGTAAACTTTCTATTATAATATCCCTGTATTCTTTCCTTGTAAAAACATCCACCCAGCCAACCACCGCAAAGCTTACAAAGTACATTGCGCCCTGGTCACTAATTTTATAACCTGCAGCAGCCATAGTTTTTTATTTAAAAATAATGTAATTGTCCTGAGTTGCAAACTCAGGACAGCGGCTGAGTTATTATTTCGGGATTCTAAGGCAAGCGGGGATAAAGCCAAATAACCAGCCATAAACCATTTATTTAGCTTTATATTACTTGCTTCAAATATTGTCCCTACTGTTACACTAAACTTCTTATAACAAGCAGAAGAACTACATTTAAAACGGTTACCTCCTTCAATCACATAACACTTTTCACAACCACAATAAGGACAGGTAATAACCCCGTTCCAATGTTCTTTAATCAGGTAATCTCTGCAAGCCTTTTCATCAGGCATTGTTGCAATTAATTCACGAAGATTTTTAAACATTATTTGTACTTTTAAAGATTAGTATTTTCAAAACAACTATTATGACACAAGACACAAAAAACATCGCTGAGATAATTATTGAAGTGATTAATGTTTTTGCGGTTGGTTTTACTGCTTGGTTTATTTATCGCTCTATTAACTCCCCTGTATTAGCAGTTGAGAGAGGGAGTGAGTTAAATGAGCAACAGAATAAAGATTCATTAAAAAGAGAACTATTTTTAACCCTGTTTGCTTACAGGGGTTCACCATCACACGTCGAATTCGTTTTAGCATTAAATAAAATTGAAATTCTTTTTCATGATAACAAGAATGTATTGGAGGCTTGGCATAAGTTATTTGATTCAATGCAGCTTCCTGAAGGCACAAAAGAGACAGAATATCATCGAAAGCTGTGGGAAAATAACCGTATTGAGTTGTTGGATGAAATGTCAATCGCTCTTTCTTATCCGCCGCTAAAGCAGCTAAAGATAATGCAGCATTATTATCCGGTTGGTTGGGAATTTCAGCAGAATGATGATTTAAGTTTTCGCCAAAGTCAACGTTCTTATTTTGAGAAACAGGCTTTGTTAGCCCAAATGTTGATTGACAGAATGAACGACCAAGACAATGATACAAAGGATGAAACTCCATCCAACTTTTAACCTCTTTACTTTCTTGTCCCTTTTTAGTTGTTAGTGCCTCGGCACGAGACGTCGCGTTGGTTGATTCTGAACCCAACCTCCATTATCGTGAGACGTTGAAGAGAATCAGATATTTAAACCAATTACCTCTTTGCATATTCCTGCAAAATCTCTTTCAACTCTGTAATCCTGCACCTCAATACTTCTAAATCCTTCACAGTAATTGAATATTCTTTCTCATAACGGCCACCTGCATACGCTTTTTGTAATAATTGAAAAAGCTTTTCTTCCTTATCATTATTACGTGGAAATATTTCCGGGAGCCGCCAGGTTATCATGGAACAATAACGAAGAAGTTTATCGATACTGTGTGTATTGAGGTACATCCCTGTGTTTATTTCAAACAAGCCGTGCAGGCATTGCTCCGCTGCCTGGTGCAACATAAATGCTGCAAGCTTTGTTTGGTTCCTCAGGATAAATAAATCGGCACCAGCCACAAATTCTGTTACTTTATTAATCGTATCGGTGCAGATCACATCACTATTTTTCATATCGTCTTTGGGCAATATTTCCGGTGCAGTTGATTCTTCATCCTGCCTGTAAAGCAAAACGGCTTCCCTGTAAACTTTGTGGGCAAATGGGTGGCCTTTGGCAAGCCAGCTGGTAAAAGTGAGCACAGGCATTACCATTGCTGTTACCGGCACAAAATGCGCGGCCCTGTTTTCAATCTTATCCTGCGCTGCATTCACATCTCCATCGTCTTTGATGAGAACCAGCAGATAGTAATAATTTGCTGATTGGCACGAAGGAGCTTCCGGCGTAAACACGGTTTCTGTGCGCCTTGTAGCAAGGTTAGAACCTAACATGTAAATGGTGTGTACTTCCACTGCTTCTCTTATAAGCGCTACAAGTTTTTGTTCCTGGCTTTTAAATTTTTCGGTAATCAGGTAATACATTACTTTTTATTTTTGTTTTTATTCGCTGATGCTTTTTGCTTTAATGTTTTCTGAGCCTCTTCCATCTTTTCTTTATTTTTCATTCGCACGTGTATCAGGTGGCAGGCTTCAATCATTTGTAATAAACGAAGCCGCATCACAATGATGTTATAAGGGGGAAAAAGGTCTAAAACAGAATCGGTATTGAGTGCATACATTGTAAGTGTTTGCAGCGTTTTTGTCCATTCCGGCTCGGCCATATAATGGCAAAATTTATTTATGGCTTTGTAAGGATTAAAGAATTGCCTTGGGTTAAGGTGACGGGGAATTTGATTCCAATGATTGCTCTTAAATGCGGTGCTACAATATGATGTTGTGTCAAACAAATCAGGTACGTCGCCTTCTACGGCATCTATCATAACTTCTTTTCTTATTGAAAATCTCTCATGAATGACAAAAGTGGCTGAGCAAAGACCTTCGAGCTTTTCCAAATAAAACAGTGCATCTCCCGGTTGTTCTTTCTTCCATATAGAATGTCCCGCTGCCCAACGAATGATTGTATCGGTGCTGCTTATAATGGTTTCAAGAGCAAAACAGTCAAAAAAATCGTGAATGGTGAGGTATGCATAAAAAGTAGCTTTATCTTCCATCATGAATTATTTTAAAAATTATTAAGTTCATTGCCACATCAGCAAATTGGCTAATCTGCTAATGAGTCTCTTTCCATATTTTAAAAACATTTTCAAAGAATTCTGTTGCGTGTTCATAAAAAAAGATCATGTTCGAGCGTTCGCGTTCATCTGCTTTGTCATTGTCTGCAGTCAGCGCCAGTTTTAAAATTTCCCAAAACTGTTCGCCAGCTCCTTCAGGGTCAAACCATTCAAAAAAATAGGCTATCCTGTTCCATTCGTGAGAGAATTTTTTCTTCTTTTCTTTTTTAGACTTTTTATTTTTAGCCATTGTATATTATTTTCAAAGACATTTCAAAATTGTTTCAATATTTAAAACATTAAGTAAGCGTTTTACCTGTTTTTATTGATCAACAAACAGGCTTTTTAC
The DNA here is from genome assembly GCA_051960475.1 of Ginsengibacter sp. Taxonomy (GTDB): domain Bacteria; phylum Bacteroidota; class Bacteroidia; order Chitinophagales; family Chitinophagaceae; genus Ginsengibacter. Next base: position 3,125 of record JBQCEG010000129.1, on the reverse strand, counting down.
CTACTCTTTTTGCTTGGTAACAATGCCTGTTACCTCTTACACATATCAGACTCAGGATTTCCAGTATGAAAGTATTTGCCCATTACTCATTCTTCATTGTTCATTCTTCATTGTTCATTCTTCGTTGTTCATTCTTCGTTGTTCATTCTTCATTATTCATTGTCCATTGCTCATTGCCCCCTCTTCCCCAAACAGAAAAAACAACGAATCAATAAAACACCGGAACGAAACGAACATCATCATCTCATGTTTATAAGGCGCCACGTCGGGATCAGTTTCCATTTCTGCCAATGCCTGCCCGTGCCTTTTCTCGCTCCTTTTAAGACTGTTTAAAAAATATTGGTAATAGCCGCTGCCTGTTATGCTGATGATCGCATCAAGCAACGTTTGCTGCACCAGTTGAACATCATTGGTCTTAATGAGCCGGAGCAGGTTGCGGTAGTTTGTTGAAGTCTTTTTCATGCTCCAAGAATTTTCCTGCTTCTGCCTTATGGCTTTTCCATAAACCTTCCAGCTATCACGCACCAGTTGAAGCAAAAAGATAAACAGCCCCATAAACCGCGCATACTTGTTCCGTCCAATTCCTTCCGGGCAACAATCCGGTTCCATCAGTTCGCGTGTGGTATTTTTTTCAAGCAGCAAATCCAGCTTTTCATATAATATTTCCGCCTCCGGATGTTGGGTAACCCGGTGCAACCACTCATGAAGATGCTCTGTAATAAATTCATAACTGTAAGTGCTAAACGTAAGCCCAAGCACCTCTCTGGCACTAGCCACACTCTTCGTTAAAAAAACATACTTGCTATTTTGTTCATTGCTCATTGTTAGTTGTTCATTGTTAATTGCTCATTGTTCATTGTTCATTGCTCATTGTTCATTGTACATTGTTCATTGCTCTTCTTGTCAGAATCAGGATTTTCACGATTCACGGATTTTCAGGATGGAACTCCATTTTCGAATTTTCACATTTTCAAATTTTCACATTAATAAAAAACTATCCTATTCCGCACATGCATATCTTAGAAACAAAACCAGCATATTTTATCCCATTCTTAATCCGGAAAAAAATCTTTACTTTACGCATTACTTTAAACAACCATTAATTGCCAAACTATCCAAAAGATGAATGAAAAAATACACCAGGGCCGCAACGTAAAACGCTTCCGCGAAATGCTGGGCATTAAGCAGGAAGCCCTTGCCATAGAGCTCGGCGACGACTGGAACCAAAAGAAGATCTCCCTGCTTGAACAAAAAGAAACCATTGATGATGCGCTGCTGCAACAACTGGCTGCCGCTTTAAAAATACCGGCCGAAGCAATTGAAAATTTTGATGAGGAACAAGCAATCAATATAATCTCAAATACGTTTGATAATTGTAATCAACCAGCCTCTGTTTTTTACAATTCAACAATTAATCCTTTAGAACAATTAATAAAAGTTCACGAAGAAAAGATTGCTTTGTATGAAAGGATGTTGAAGGAGAAGGATGAAATGATGGCAAGGCTGGAGAAGTTGATTGAGAAGAAATAAAAAAAAATGATCCTTAATATTAATTGTTATGAGCGAAAAAAATGAACCACTCAAAGTTCTCATTGTTGATGATAACGACTTTTTAAGAGATTCTTTTCAAAGTCTTTTGGAACGCCTCAGCAACTTTAATTTTGAAATCCGGCAAGCTGCCTCCGGCGAAGCGGCTGTAGAAATGGCCAAAAAAAATAATTTTGACTATATATTCACCGACTACAATATGCGGCCCGGAATAACAGGTGCGGAGGCAATTAAACTTATAAAAGCAGTAAAGCCCGGGGTAAAAATTTTTGGAGTTAGCAGTTTTGGCGAGCCCTGGCTGGTAGAAGATATGATGAGTGCCGGTGCTAATGGTTTCCTTGTAAAAAACTTTGATGCCGCTGAAATAGCGGTAGCTATTAAAGCGGTTCAGGAAGGAGGCAGTTACTATAGCCCCGGAGTAAAAGAAGAACTCGAAAGATATAATTCCTTATAGATAAAGTAACGCATAGTCACAGGTCGGGAGACCTGCGCCAGTTGGGTAAAGACTTACACTCAAGTTTGCTACCTTGGGCCCATAAAACGATCTCCATTAAAATGTATCATGTGTTCAGGAAAATCTACAACCCAAACTTCCGTCTCCCAGGCGATATTCGTTGAATGCTTTTTAAATTCAGCAAAGTCTGGAAAGGCGGAAACATAAACTTTACCTGTTTGGCTGTCCTTCAATAATTCTTCTAATTCCATTAATCGTTTAGGAGAAACTGGGCCATGTGAAGTAACTGCTTCAATCAAAAAGAGCCATTTCTTTTTCTCATCATAAAGGACAACGTCGGGAAGTTTGCTGTGTTCATCAATAGGAATTTTTAATTCTTTCAACCTCTTTTTATCAAGGTATAAATCTTTTTTAGCAGTATCGCCTAAATAAAGAACTTCACATCCTTTCGCAAACCTTGAAGCAAAATCCTGCACAATTGCAGCTTGCACTTCATTATGTTTTCCTGCCGAAAGTTTCAACGACTTTCCATTACTAAGTTTTACAGGAATTAAATTTTGTTTTCGTTGTTTTAGATATCGTTTTGATAATTCACCAACTTCAGATTTAAACCTTTCAGCTTCTTGTTTCCACGCTTTTGTTCGAAAAGATTTAATCACCTTAAGCGCTTCCTCTGTTAATGCATAATGAGCATTAGGACTATTAACTGGCAAAGCAGGATTGTCCGGATTGTAATCGGCAATCCTTGCTTGCACAAATTGATGTAATACCTGTCTGCGAAAGGTTTCCCTTGTATTAGGAGCATATTCTTTTTTATAGACGTCTTTGCAAAAGGCCATCACACCTTTAGAGATTTTTAAACTAGTACTGGTTGCATTGCTCCAACGGTCTTTTGGCCTGATGCCAGAAAGAGCTAATAAAGTGTAGGCTGATATTTCGTTTTGTTGAGCGGCAGGAAGCCCTAATTCTTTCAAAATTTTTTGTGCGTCATCAATTTTGTAAATTCCGGTGATGTTGACCCACCATTCCGCTCATGTTGACCCACCTGGGAAGCAGGCAATAAATGAAAGAGCTAAATGATGATTAAAAATACAAATCGTTATTTATAATCGGTTACTTTTTT
>JBQCEG010000128.1:0-3431 GCA_051960475.1 Ginsengibacter sp. | reverse complement strand
TTTACATACTTATTAAAAAATTAGGGGTCATGCCTGCTTCCATCATTTCTGCTGCTGGTTTTGGTTTTTATCATTGGTTTACATTCGGAGCATTGGGAAATCCTTTACAAATGACAATCGTCTTCATTATGACCACGATTTGGGGACTTATGTTTGCCCTTGCTTTTGCAAAGACTAAATCATTGTATTTGCCAATTGGACTTCATTTCGGATGGGATTTAATCAATACGGTAATTTTTTCTCAAGGCCCCTTAGGAAACCAATTTTTAATCTTGAATGGTGAGGAAAAACTTGGTGGTGCTTTATCTGCTACTGTCTTTATTTTTCAAATTTTTGCAGTACCGGCAATAATGTTTTGGTATTTTAAGCTATTGAACAAAAAGACAGAACTCAGCTATTGAGACAGAAACAAAAGCTCAGGCATGGCTTAATGCAATGATAACAATGATTTTGCTTTTGATAAAATTCCATAAAATGGAAGGCCAAATGTTCAAGGTAACCGCCTACTTGCTCTCGCCTCAGTATTTCGCTCCAAGGCACTTTTAACTTTTGTAAAATGAAATACTAATGTGAAAAGAAAGGGCAAAGGATACCAAAACAAGTCGGTACAAAATTCATAGCAAGTTTATCTTGACACAAACAATACAACGCTTTGTCACATTTTAAAGAAGCTCCTTTCAGTCAGTTGTGAATAAACTTTCTTTCTCCAAATCTACATTGTGGAGTGTAAGGCAAATTATATTGCTTTATCGTCTCTTAAAATAAATTGGCCCCTGTTGAAACAGGAGCCGCACCAAAACTAACTGCTTATGAGTAGCTACAAAGTTAAACAAAATATCTGTTTTGTTTAATAATGTACTGTACAAAAAGCCCACAATAACCTTAACTTTTCAAAGTCATTTATACGGCCGGAAATAGCAAAAGATACCCGTAAGGGTATAAAATTGAGTGTTGTTTGTTAAATTATACCCTATAAGGTATAAAATAGAATTAACCACGTATCTTTATACCCGAAAAGGTATAAAATTATGACACTCGGAGAATATGTAAAGGCGCAAAGGAATGCCGTAAAACTTACCCAGGCTGACCTGGCCGAAAAAGCGGGAGTGGGATTACGCTTTATCCGTGAACTGGAGCAGGGCAAAGAATCTGTGCGACTGGATAAAGTAAACCAGGTACTGAAATTATTCGGAAGCCAGGTAGGGCCGGTATCTCTGATACAAAGTGAAAGAAAACAATGAGAAAAGCAGCAATACTTATGCACAGCAATATAGCAGGCTGGCTTACCCAGGACGAAAACGGATATCATTTCGTTTATGATCAGCAGTACCTGCAATCTGGTGCTACCGAACCGGTAAGTGTCACCTTGCCTTTGCAGGAGGCGCCCTACCATGATAAGGTGCTGTTCCCCTTCTTTGATGGGTTAATACCGGAAGGATGGTTGCTGGATATAGCCGAAAAAAACTGGAAACTCAACCCGAGAGACCGGATGGGGCTATTGTTAACCTGTTGCAAAGATTGTATAGGAGCTGTGAGTGTTCAGCCTCTAAACGAAGAAGAACCATGAGCAAAAGATGTTTATATTGTTACAGGCAACTAGCCTCAGGGGAAATTGATTTTCATCCGGGATGCAGCAGGAAGATGTTCGATCAGACGGCCCCTCCAATCTTACCGTATAAAGAAGATGATCTGGAAAAGCTTGCAGGAGAGGTACTCGAGTCGCATACAACCATAACGGGGGTGCAACCCAAGCTATCGCTTCATCTTGGGAAAGGAGATTCTCCTTCAGCGCCAAAAAGATTTACCATTGTGGGTTTGTGGGGAGGTTATATCTTAAAGCCACCAACCCCTCATTACCTGCACCTCCCGGAAGTGGAAGACCTCACCATGCATCTTGCAGCGATTTCTAAAATCAAAGTGGTACCTCACAGCCTTATAAGGCTTAAATCAGGTAACTTGGCTTATATCACCCGCAGAATAGATCGCATAAAAAAAGAGAAACTTGCTATGGAAGACATGTGCCAGCTAACAGACAGGCTGACCGAGGACAAATACAGGGGGAGCTACGAACAAATCGCCAAAGCAATCGAAAAATATTCTGCGAACCCCGGCCTAGATGTGATTAATTTCTTCGAAATACTATTATTTAGTTTCCTTACCGGTAACGCAGATATGCATCTGAAGAACTTTTCGCTGATACGGCAACCAGGCGTTGGAATGGTATTATCTCCTGCCTACGATTTGGTAGCTACGACGCTGGTCAATCCTGCCGATGACGAAGACCTGGCCCTGACCTTAAACGGAAAGAAGAAGAAAATCAGGAAAAAGGATTTTATCGCGGCTTTTACAGCAGCAAGGTTAGATGCTAAACAACAGGAAAATATTTTTGCTAAAATGCATAATAGCCTTAGTAAATGGAAGGAGGAAATAGATATCAGTTTCCTGGACAAAAGTTATAAAATCAACTACAAATCTCTGTTGAATGAAAGGTTTAACCGCTTGCTGAATTAATGAATTCAATGGTTAAGCTAATGAACGAGCGAAAAAAAACCTCATTCTCGTTCCTGACTGAAGCACGGTAAATTCTTCACTTCATTCACTGTATCACATAAATTTAATTTTATTAATTTAATTACCTTACTTTGCCGCACATTCATAAGATATGAGGCCGGATTATCCTTCCAAAATATTCAACGATAATTCAGACAACTATTGTTGCCTTATGCAGGCGCTTGCTGAAAATCCTTTCCTTTAAAATTTCGATTTTTTTCTTTCTCCCACTCAAAAAATGAGTGGTATCCTCTAATTCAATTAACTCTTAAAAATCAGGAACATGGATTTTTCAACAACCCATGCGGTGGCTGCTGAAGCACGCCGGTATTTTAATAATCATAACAAACAGACTGACTTAATTCACTACCAACTTTCTCCCGGAGAATTAATCGGCGAAGCCGTCACAGCAGGTGAAGGCGTCCTTTGCAGTACAAGAGCACTGGTCATAAACACCGGCGCATTTACAGGCCGAAGTCCTAAAGACCGCTTCATCGTCAAAGACGAGGTGACTGCAGAAACGGTCAGCTGGGATAACATTAATCAACCCTTGGAACCGCGGTTTTTCCAACATCTTTTAGAGAAGATGCTACGATATATCAAAGGCAAAAAGCTGTATGTAAGAGATTGCACGGTTTGTGCTAAAAATGAATATAGGCTTCCTGTAAAAATAATAAATGAAAACGCCTGTGCCAACCTTTTTGCAGCGAACATGTTCCTTCCTCCTGCCAATGACTTTGATTCAGCTAGTACCCACGGTTGGTACCTTATTCACTTTCCCCACTTCTTTGCCGATCCCGGAACCGATGGAGTAAAAAATAAAAATTTTGTGATCATCAGTTTTACCGAAAAAATGATTCTGATCGGTGGTACCCAATATA
>JBQCEG010000127.1:0-2722 GCA_051960475.1 Ginsengibacter sp. | reverse complement strand
ATGATCATAATTTCAAAGGGAGCTAAAGATGCGACTCAAAGAAGTTGAACGTGGTGACCGTATCTTCTACCGGATACTGATCCCGTTTATTTCATTTGTTACAAAAATGCGACTGCCGGATGCTGCCCGGGCGGTATTTTATCATAAGGATTTTTTCGGTGAGCCAATGAGTAGCTGGACTCATGCTGCCATGAGGGGTGAAAGCTCCTGGAGTATTGGTGAACGGGAACTGATCGCCGCCTTAACAGCCCAGTGGAATTCATGTCTTTTCTGCATAGCAGCTCACAGCGCAATTGCTTCCAGGGTACTTGGAAAGCCTGTTGTGGAAAGCACGATGGAAGATGACCTGACAAACCTTTCAGAAAAGATGCGAGCTGTTTTGCCATTTTTAGAGAAACTTACCAAGACACCGGGCCAACTCACTTCCAATGATCTTAATGCTCTTATAGAAAAAGGATTACAGCCCCGGGAGGTTGAGGATGCTGTCGCAGTTTGTGTGCTATTCAATATCACCTCTCGTTGCGCAGATGCTCTTGGTTATGAAATGCTCGATGAAAAGGGTTTTAATAAGGCTGCTGTTATGATGCTTGAACGGGGTTACAATTCAGGAATGGGTAAGCAGCCGGCACACCCGGATCATCACCTGATGGCTGAAAATCTTCGCTATTCTGTAATGGAAGGACCAGCTGTTATCAATAGTGACCTTCGCCGCGCTATAGCAATTCGGGCAGGAGGTGGCCCGGCTATTGAGGATCCTTATGATACGATAACGGAAAAAATTGGAAAATATGCTTATAAAGTAAACGATAGTGATGTAAATCTTCTTGTTCGAACGAGCGGCAGTGAAAAAGCTGCTTATGAAGTAATTATTGTTGCTGCTACAGGTGCGGGCCTGTTTCGCTGGGATATTGTAAAACAACTGGTGAGAAAAAGGTAACTTATCTCGTCTTATTCTTTTTAAAAGTTATGAAGCTTTAATACTAACGGTAACGACTACACTAAAAGTTTTAAACTGATTTTATCTGTTTTGTGCGCTTCCCCCTTTAGTATATACAAGCAAAATCGCTTCTAATGTTAAGTCTTTTACTTGCTCCGGCTAAATTTGCTATTGAGTAAGGATAAAATAAATTCATTAAATTAGTAAATGGAGAAATTAAATTAAGAAATCGCTTCAGTTGTCGCTGTAATATTTTAAAATCCCAAAAGGATGAATGTTGAAATTAAAACACTAATTGAAAAGAAGGACCTGCCCGGATTGAAGAATTTACTTGCGGCGAATCCAAATCTTGCCAATGAAGGATTTGCATTATCTGATAACCCTAACTCATTAAAGGCTCATCCTTTGCATCGAATTTGTGATGCTGTATTTGCAAAAAAAATTAAAGAGAAGGACGCTATAAAAATTGCAAAAATATTCCTGGAGAACGGTTCAAATATTGATGGAGATAAAAATATGGATACCCCTCTTCTTGCAGCGGCTAGTCTGCATGCCGAAGAACTGGGTGTTTTTTGTATAGAGAACAAATCAAATGTTCATTATGCAGATAAAAATGATGGAGCTACTGCATTGCATTGGGCTTCTTATTGTGGAAGAGATAAATTAGTCGAAAGACTGCTATATGAAAAGGCGGAAATTAACCCCTGACAAATCATATAAAAGCACACCCCTTGGGTGGGCGATTGAACCACTAATGACCGGCGATAAATTTAACACACATCACCAGCTGTCCTGCATCAAATTGCTCATAAAAGCAGGAGCAGATCTAAGTAAGTTGGATCGGGACAAGATTGAATATTTGCAACTTTTGGCTCAAGATGATTTGGAGTTGAAAAGCTTATTGGGCTGATTTGAATCTAAATTTCATGCGGAATATGTTGCTTTAATCATTGAAACTATTTTTTCTTTTGAATCATCAGGAGTTGTATCGGAGTTTTCAACTTCTTTTGCCAATTCCGCGAGCTCATCATCATGAAGAGAATTCGCAAACCATTTGGAATAATCATGTCTTTTCAGGTGATAGTTCCACGTTTCATCATCTAAACCATCTGCCATTTGAGCAAACATTAGCGCATTTGTCGCCCTTAGATTCATTTTATTTTCCGGACCTTTAAACACAAATGCATTATACTTCATATCACCGGTAGCATATTTTCCTATATGTCGCTTGTTTAAATGTTTCGGTTTTTTTGTTTCAATAATGAAGGGATCAGGTTTGGAGACTTCCCACATCCAAACTTTTCCTTTTGGTAACGGCTTTACTGAATTAAATTTATTATTTGTTCCTTTCCTTACTGCAAAATCCGAAAGAAGCTGGCCAGGTTCATCACCTATTGCAAAGACAGTGTCAATGTGTTTTAAAATGGTGCCACTTAAATTGTTAGGTGTTGTGGAAATAATCAAGAGGCATTTCATTGTAGCCGGAAGATTGAGAATCGTTTGCTCCATGTTAGCTGGTAATACCTGGTATCCTTCATCCACAATAAGCCAATGAGGATGACCTTTTTTATTTTTTAACCCGGTATATTTTGTAATGAATTCATTAAAAAAATATGGTCTTGTCTCAAATGGTATTCCAAGTAAACAAATAATTACATTTTGGTAAGAATTGGTAAGCATCTTCATTGCCTCTTCGATGACAGGAACATGATTGCTGTCTCCAATGACAACTGCGTCAGGAAAATCCGTGTAATCTCCTTCAGGGTCAACAAGGCAAAACTGATA
>JBQCEG010000126.1:0-2853 GCA_051960475.1 Ginsengibacter sp. | reverse complement strand
ATACGGTTGCGCCAATTGTTTTTTGTTATGGCCTTCATCACCAGGATGAATTCTATAAAGAAAAAGCACTCCGGTGGCTGGAAGAAATCGGACCTGAAAAAAATGCCATCACCAAAGGATTTGAGAAAATCGGTTATGAAAACAAAAATGCTTTTGATTCACAGGCATTCATCCAGCTAAAGAACCATTATTGCAATAATAAATTGTGTCTCGATTGTGCAATTGGTAATTCACTTATCAGGTGACGCTGCATCAGCAAATTAGCTCATCAGCTAATTAATCCAGTTATATTTCAACACCAGCTCAATATCCGGGTGGACGCTTTTGGCTACGGGGCAATTGTTCCCTGTCCTTTCTAAAATTAACCTTTCTTTTTCATTTATGTTTTTAGGCAAAGACACGGTTACTTCAATTTTTGCCACTCTTCTCGGGTCGCTTGCCATGTGTTTGGTAACGTCCGCTTTTGAATTACTGATATCAACATTCATATCCGCTGCTTTGATGCCCATTGTTGTCAACATGCAGGTTGCGAGCGAAACACATAAGAGATCAGTAGGTGAAAAACGTTCTCCTTTTCCACGGTTGTCGGTTGGTGCGTCGGTTTCAATTTGCGAGGAACTTTGCAGGTGAACCGCTTCACAACGCAAATTTCCTGTATAGGTTATTGATGCAGTCATTATCTTATTTTTGCTATAAATTTACAGCACTAACAGATCAACAACAAATGCGCAGCAGTATCATCATTTTAATATCCGTCTTTATTTCATTTCATTCTTTCGGGCAGGAAACAAAAAAAACACGGCAGGAACAAAAGAGAGCGCGTGTAAATGAAATGGTGAAGCAGGAAGAAGAAGGGGTAATTACTTACAGGAAAAGTTTTGCCTTTGGCGCCAAACTTACAACAGATGGTTACGGGATTTTCTTTGAATTGGGCCGGGCAAGTTCTGTAAAAAAAGCATTGCTTTACCAACTTGACATCAGTGAACGCAAGCACGTGAAAGAAGAAAAACAAAACAGTTTGTATTCGAATACTGTTCCTTATGTTTATGGCAAAGAAAATTTCTTTTACCCTGTAAAGTTTGGTGTGCAACAACAAATTTTGCTGGGCAATAAATCAAACAAAAATGGAGTAGCTGTAACGGGAAATTATGGAGGAGGAATTGCTGCAGGAGTGCTGCGTCCTTATTATGTGCAGGTGCAAAATGGTAATGGTGTAAGTTATGTAAAATACAATTCAGCCGACAGTGCTGATTTCCTTTCAAACACTATTTTTGGTGGCCCTGATCTTAGCAAAGGATGGAATGAACTCACTGTAACACCTGGCATTTATGCAAAGACAGCTGTTCGGTTTGATTATGGAAGTTATAACGAAGTGATCTCTGCAATTGAAGTGGGTTTGAACGCTGAATTCTATACAAAGAAAATCCCTCAAATGGTTTACAATAAAGAAAAACAATTTTTCTTCAACGGTTATGTGGCCATCATCTTCGGAAAGAGAAAATAATTCTCTTTGTTTTTTAAAGGACTTAAATACAAAATAAATGAGTGAATCAATGACTTTGCCTGCGGCAGAAAAACCACGCAAACCAAACTGGCTTCGCGTGAAACTTCCGATAGGAGAGGAATACAGGCAGGTAAGACAAATAGTAGATACGCATAAATTACATACGATTTGTGAAAGCGGCAATTGTCCCAACATGGGCGAATGCTGGGGCGAAGGAACTGCAACTTTCATGATACTTGGAAATATTTGTACCCGCAGTTGCGGATTTTGTGCGGTGGCAACCGGAAAACCTTTGCCTGCAGATTTGCAGGAACCAAAACGTGTTGCAGAGGCAATCATGCTGATGAAAGTAAAACACGCGGTTATCACTTCCGTTGACCGTGATGAATTGAAAGACGGTGGTTCTATCATCTGGCAACAAACGATCAATGCCGTTAGGGAAATGAGTCCAGGCACTACTTTGGAAACACTTATCCCTGATTTTAAAGCAGAAAAAGAAAATATCCAACGCGTTATTGATGCGGCTCCTGAGGTGGTTAGTCACAATATCGAAACTGTTGAAAGACTGACAAGAAAAGTGCGCATCCAGGCCAAATACTGGCGTAGCATGGAAGTGTTACGCTTTTTGAAAGAAGGCGGAATGCGCACTAAAAGCGGTATCATGCTCGGTCTCGGAGAAAAGAAAGAAGAAGTGATTCAAACAATGCAGGATTTGAAAGACAGCAATGTTGAGGTTGTCACTATAGGGCAATATTTACAACCTACACCAAAGCATCTTCCTGTTGACCGTTTTGTTCATCCATCAGAATTTGCAGAGTTGCGTGAAATTGGCTACGAGATGGGATTTGATTATGTAGAAAGTGGTCCGTTGGTTCGTTCCTCGTATCACAGCGATCGTCATGTCGTTGCGGGTCTTGGAAGAACTGAATGGCAAAAAGCAACCGAATTAAAAGCAAGACTGGCAGCTAAAAATAATTAAGCAGCAAATGAATAAATAGGTTGAATTATTATTTTACGCCAATCAATCTGCATCATTTTCAAATACCTTTTCTCCATTGAGATAAGTGGCTATAATTTGAGTTGCTAGAATTTCATTTTCCTGCCCTTTCATCAAGTCGGTATCGAGGATAACAAAGTCGGCAAACTTTCCGGCTTCAATGCTCCCTTTTTCATTTTCTTCAAAACATGATTTCGCTGCCCATATTGTCATTCCCCTGATCGCTTCTTCGCGACTTAATGCATTCTCAATTTGAAAACCTTCTTCAGGCCAGCCTTTGGAATCTTTCCGGAAAACTGCAGCATAAAAAGTTTTGATGGCAGAAATATCTTCAACCGGGAAATCCGTTCCC
>JBQCEG010000125.1:0-31622 GCA_051960475.1 Ginsengibacter sp. | reverse complement strand
TAAACACGGTTCTAAGATTTAATGATTGTTACAAATGCGTAAAAACGGTTTTAGATTTTTACTCCAATTATCTTTAAAAAAATTAAGCCATAATGTTCTTACATAATAATCAATGAATTAAGAGTTATTAAAATACAGCAACTGTTCGTTTTTGATACATGAAGTGTTCTTCTTTGATACGGTTCGAAAATGGTTCTTCAACAAGATTTTTCAAAGGATTGGGATTAATAGTAAATGAAGAAATTGTTGTGGGTTTTATTTTAGTGTATGCATCACAGTTATACCTTTCTCAATAAGAATAAAAAGACTTTATTTGAAAATTTTTATTGTGTTTAATGTGGCAGAAGTGCGTATTTTCAAATTTTCACATTATCAAATTTTCAAGTTATCTACTCTGTTCTTAAGCTCTTCACAGGATTCGCCAAACCTGCTCTTACAGACTGGTAGCTAACCGTTGCAATGGCAATAACTATTGATAGTAATCCTGCGCCCGCAAAAACCCACCACTTGATATCAACATGAAAAGAATAGGAGAGAAGCCATTCATGCATTACCCACCATGCAACCGGCGAAGCAATCAACAATGAAATAATCACCAGCTTCAAAAAGTCTTTTGAAAGTAAAGTGGTAATGCTGAACACAGAAGCGCCCAACACTTTTCTTACACCAATTTCCTTGATCCGGTTTTCTGCCATATAAGTTGCCAAACCAAACAATCCCAGGCAGGAAATAAAAATGGTCAATCCTGCAAACAACGCAGCCAATGTTCCGGTTTGTTTTTCCTCTTTAAATTTTGCCGCATAAGATTCATCTACAAATTTGTAATCGAATGGATATTGGGAATTATACTTTTTAAAAACTTCCGCAGCCAGCTGCAAATCTTTTTGAGTTGAATTTGCCGGATTCAATTTAAAGTGCATCGTATTAAACCAGGCAGCAGGTCCCATAACAGCCAACTGTTGCACTTTTTGAAAGGGAGACGCATAAATAAAATCTTTCAAAACGCCTACGACATGCCATGTTCTTCCATCCGCGTTTAGCTCAGTTCCGACCGGATCTTTCAAGCGCATCACGCGCACGGCTGTTTCGTTAAGCAGCATGGCAGTAGAATCGGTCATGTACTTATAAATATCAATGTCCCTTCCTGCGATCAATTGAACACCAAGCGTTTTTACAAAATCTGCATCAGAAGACATCCTGACGAAATCAGTTTTATCGTCATCCGTAGTACTTCCGGGCCATTTCCATCCCCATCCATCGCTGTTACGATTCGTGATCGGGCTCATAGATTTCGTTACTGCAAAAGCAGCGCCACTGTTGATCAAATCGTTTTTAATCAATAAATAATTCTTCTCAATATCCCCATCCAGGGAAGTGTAAACCAACTTGTCTTTTACATAACCCGAATCCCGATCCTGTGCATATTTTATTTGCTGCCCAACGATGATGGTACAAATGATAAGTGCAATGGCGAAGGTGAACTGCAATACCACCAATATCTTCCGGGGAGTTACCAGCGCATTCGCAGATTTCAGTGTTCCTTTTAAAACCTTCACCGGTTTAAAAGATGATAAATAAAAGGCAGGATAACTTCCGGCGAGCACGCCTGTAAAAAGAACAAAAGCCAAAGAAAGTATCCAGAAATAGATATTATTGAATGGAAGGTGAAGTTGTTTTTCAACCAGGTTATTAAAATGCGGCAAAGCTTCTGCAACGATAAATAAGGCGATTAGGAAAGCAAGGAATGAAAGCAAAATACTTTCGCCGATAAACTGTGCAACGAGGGATTTCTTTTGCGCACCGACCACTTTTTTAATGCCTACTTCCTTAGCTCTTTTTTCACTTCTTGCGGTACTTAAATTCATAAAATTGATGCACGCGATCAGGAGAATGAAGATGGCAATGATGCCAAACATCCTCACTGATTTGATCCTTCCATCCACATAGCGGCCGTTTTCAGAATCTGAATACAACCATTGGTATTTTAATGGGTAAGCAAAAACCTGTGTGGTTTGTTGATCGCCGGTGCCTTTGGAATGATCGATCGTAACGTTTTTTATTTTATTATTGAAAGTAGCCAACGACACCCCGGGTTTAAGGAGAACAAAAGTTTGAACAGAATTATTGCCCCAATAAGTATCATCGCCACCTATTTTTTTGAAATAGCTCCAGGGCAACAGGTAATTAAATTTAAAAGCGGTATTGTTTGGTAAATTTTTCATTACTGCGGTGACAGTGAAGTAATCCACACTGTCGATCTTCAATGTCTTACCCACCGCCCGATCTGTTCCGAAAAGAGCCTTTGCAAAGTCTTCAGTCAGCACAATACTATTGATGTTATTTAAAGCAGTAGAAGCATTTCCTTCAACCAGTGGAAAACTGAAAACATTGAAGAATGCTGAGTCAGTAAAATCACCCCGCTCGTTCAGGTGCTTATCACCAACCGTAAAAAGAAAGTGGCAACCCGAAGTCCTTACAGCATCTTCCACTTCAGGATATTCACTTTTAATTGTCGGTGCCAGGATTTTTGGTGTTGTATTCCAGGCCTGTAACTGGCCATTGAATTTATCCCGGTTATTTAAAGTATAAATGCGATCCGTCTTTTTGTAGAACCTGTCGTAGCTTACCTGGTTTTGGATCCACAAAAATATAAGCATAGCTGCAGCCATACCAATGGCCAGGCCGGAAATATTGATCAGTGAGAATGCTTTATTCTTCAGCAAATTCCTGATTGCAATCTTGAAATTATTCTTAAACATTTATTCAAGCGATTTTAGGGGTGCACGAAACTCTTTACCTCTAATAAGACCAAAAAAACCACGCCATGAAATAAGAGTTTATTTTTCAAAGGATTAGGAATTTCAAATAATAACAAACTGTTCGTTTTTGATACAGGATGTGTTCTTCTTTGATACGGATTTCAAATGGTCTTTAACAGGAAATAAATGGGCAGTAAACAAAAAAAATGCGCTTTTTTTATTCTAGTGTAATCATGCCTGTTATACTATTTTTCAATACAGTAAAGAAACAAATATTGACATCTTTATTTTCAAAATAGCGTGAACACAAATGCTATTATTAGAACATTGGCTAATCTGCACATCACTCCGTTCGCAATGATTTCACGGGGTTAGCCATTGCCGCTTTTATTGCCTGGAAACTGATCGTTACCAATGCGATGACTATTGCTACAACTCCGCCTGCGGCAAATATCCACCAACTTACATGAATGCGATAAGCATAATCCCGCAACCATTGATGCATATAATACCACGCAATAGGTGTAGAAATCGCAAATGCAATCGCAATGAGAATAATGAATTCTCTGGAAAATAAATATACGATATTGCCGGCGCTGGCACCAAGCACTTTCCGGATACCTACTTCTTTCACTCTCTGCACGGCCATGAATGACGCAAGTCCATACAACCCAAGGCAGCTCAGGAATATAGCGATGGCCGCAAAAATTTTATACAATTGCGACAACTGGGTTTCCTGTTTGTAAAAACCTGCGATCTTATTATCCAAAAAGCTGTATTCATAAACATAGTTGGGGAATGTTTGCTCCCAGATCTTTTGAATGGATTGCATGGTGGATGCAAGATTAGCGGTTGGTAATTTTATCGATGCCTGCCTGTACATCGTGCTGTTTTCGGCAATAAGTAACGGGGCAAGGTTATCGCGCAATGACCTGTCGTTAAAATCTTTTAGAACACCTACCACAGGGCATTTTATCAGTCCACCCATTATGCTCACTTCTTTGCCTAAAATATCTTCGGGTCTTTTGAGGCCCAGACTTTTTACGAAGGATTCATTCACCAAAAATTCTTTTGTCCAACCTGAAGGTTCGAGATTTCTTCCTGCTATCAATTTTAATTTGTAAGTAGGCACGTAGTCAGTGTCGGCGAATTTGACGATCGCCTGGAAATCCGCATCCTTTATTGAGTTGTCGAATTTTAATGTAGTAAACCTGTTATTGTTGTCTTCTATAGGTGAGTTGGAATTGAAACTGACTGCCTGCACACCTTTTGATAATAACTGTTGCTTTAAATAATCGGTCAGCTTGCCGCCGGTACTATCCGGCCTGAAAGGAACATTAACGATGGCATCCTTATCAAAACCTAATGGCTGATCCATAAAATAATCCATCTGCTTTACAATAATAAGAGTGCCGATGATGAGCGCCTGCGCAATAATGAATTGAAACACCACCAGGCCTCTTCTTAATGAAACACCTTTTGTAGTATTTACCGTCAATTTGCTTTTTAGTGCATTTACAGGATTGAATCGCGATAAAACAATTGAAGGATAGAAACCGGCAAGTGCAGTTACCACAACAGTTACCGTCAAAAGAAACAAAACAATTGCAGGATTCTTGAAGATGTTGAAGGAGAGCGAAAGGTCTAAAAGCTGGTTTACATAAGGCAATGCAAGGACTGAAATTCCCGCTGCAAGAATTACTGCAATTAGAACGATCAAAAACGTTTCAAAAAGAAATTGGATACGGAGTTGCGATTTATTACTTCCCAAAACTTTTCTTACTCCAACTTCTTTCGCGCGGTTAACTGCTTGTGCTGTGGAAAGATTGATGAAATTAACACATGCAATCAGCAGGATAAAAGCGGCGATCAGCCACAAAACATTGATCAGTTCGTGGCTGATCGTTTTGTTGCTGTAATTGCCTGCTACCGCATCATAATGTACTGCATTTATTGGTTCTAATAAATAATTATCCCTGTTGTCTCGTGAAGGTAATTTTTGGGAATAAGCGGTGAGTTGCCGATTAAAATTGGCAACAGAAATATTTTGTGGCAACAAAACAAAACAACTAAAATCGGATGCGGTTCCGTTCCAATCCGGTTGTTGAAATCCGTATTTTGCATCACCTGTAAAATCTGTTCCGTAAGAAACCACCAGCTTTAGCTGAAAATCTGTATTTGCGGGAATTGTTGCAAGAATGCCTGAAACTTTCAAGCCAACCGGTGGAAACTGAAACAACCCGGGACCGATGCTATAATATCCGGTGAGTTTAATGGTTTTGCCCATCGCTTCCCGGTAATTATCATCGTTCAATCCAAAATATTTTTCAGCAATTTCTTTTGTAAGCAAAACGTTGTTCGGATCTTTTAATGATTCATACGAACCAGCCAGTAAGGGGAAATCGAACATTTTAAAGAAGGAAGGCGACGTATAAAAAACGCCACTGGATTCTTTGAAGTTTTTTACCGGATTTCCATTATCATCAAGCACCTGCAACTCATCATTATGACTTGCATAAACCGGCGCAACCTGTTGCAACTGGGGGAAAGCTGTCCTCAAATTATCGGGCAATAGAAAAGGAACATTCTTCGCGTAAGAAACATTTCCTCCATCAGCAGGATGAGATTCAGTTAACACACGATAAATGCGATCTTTTTTTGCATGAAAAGTATCGAAACTCGTTTGGAATTGAATGATGATAAAAATGATCATACAAACGGCAATGCCAACGGCCAAACCTGCGACGTTGATAAGTGTATAACTCTTGTGACGGCTTAAACTTCTGAATGCGGTTTTGAAATAATTTCTAAGCATGATGAATTCTTTTTACGTCATTAATTATAGTAAATTTGAGAAGCGATAAAATTGATCTTTATGGAAAGAATTGTAATTGAAGTGGATGATGCTACAGCAAAAAAATGGCGTAAAACGTCCCCTCAAATTAAAAACAAACTCGAAAAACTTTTTGAAAAGCAAATAGAAATTGTAGCTGAAAGAGATAAAGAAACTCAATTTGAGGAACTTCTGGATAATGCCAGGAGAGAAGCTGCAAAAAATGGACTTACTGAAGATATTCTTGAACAATTGCTGAATGAGAAATAATTTTTTTGTTCTTGATACGAATACTCTTGTAAGTGCTTTTCTTTTATTGCAATCAAAACCAACTCTTGCATACAATAAAGCCATAGCGACAGGAAAATTAGTGTCAAGCATGGAAACATACAGTGAATTTTGTGACGTTTTTGTAAGAAACAAATTCGATAAATATATTTCTCTTGAAACCAGGTTAGCCATTTTAGATGACTTAACACAAAACG
Organism: Ginsengibacter sp.; assembly: GCA_051960475.1. Lineage (GTDB taxonomy): Bacteria > Bacteroidota > Bacteroidia > Chitinophagales > Chitinophagaceae > Ginsengibacter. The sequence goes on along the minus strand of JBQCEG010000125.1, from coordinate 25,545 downwards.
CTTTATTCATTGAAGTGTCAGAAAGGGTAAATGCTTGCCGTGATCCGAAAGACAATAAATTTCTTGAATTAGCAGTTGCGTCAAAAGCATCCTGCATCATTACCGGGGATAAAGATTTGTTGGAATTGCATCCCTTTCGTGGAATCCCAATTTTAACTGCCAATGATTTTTTAAATGATTTCTGATCCATCATTTTTTATTTTGTGCAGTAAACGAACAAATATTTACAATTTCTATTCTTCTAAAAGGTTCTTTCATTAGCACATTGGCTAATCAGCACATTAGCAAATTACTCAGTTCCCAAACTCTTCGCAGGATTGGCCATCGCTGCCTTTATCGCTTTGAAACCCACTGTTATCAATGCTATGAAAAGCGCTGCAATACCGGCAACAGCAAAAAACCACCATGAAATATTGATGCGATACGCAAAACTTTGCAACCATTTATTCATGCCCCACCAGGCAACAGGAAAAGCAATCAGTGAAGCAAATAAAACCAGTTTTAAAAATTCTTTCGAAAGCATTTCAGTGATCTGAGAAACACTTGCTCCCAACACCTTCCTGATACCGATTTCCTTTGTCCGTTGTTCCGCTGTGTAAGTTGCAAGACCAAACAAACCAAGACACGCAACAAAAATGATCAGTAATGAAAAGAGATTTAAAATATTTCCGGTCTTTGCTTCGGTCGCGTAAGTTTTATCAAACAAATCGTCCATGAAATTGTAAGTGAAAGGTTCGCCGGTATCAAACTTGTCCCATTGCTTTTTCATTAAGGCAAGTAAGCCTGCAACATCAGCCGTTTTTATCCTGAAGATTAAACCGCCTTCCGGTTGCAGCGTCATGTACAAAGGACTTATTGTTTCATGCAACGATTTAAAGTTGAAGTTTTTTACCACCCCAATTACATGAAAGGGAATATTATTGCCGCGGTCGCTGTTTTCCCTGATCACTATTTTTCCCACGGCCGTTTGGTTATTCCACCCCAGGGCTTGGGCTGCGGTTTCATTAAGAATAATGGCAGTTGTATCTGTTCCAAAATCTTTTGAAAAATTTCTTCCCGACAACATTTTCATTCCCATTGTAGGGATATACTGCTCGTCCACATGATATTCCACTCCATTTACAATCAGTTGATCGTTCCCTTGCGGATAAGCGAGCGCATTGTTGTAATTGGTTGGACCAACAGGTTTATAATAGGACATGGTTGCATTCACCACTTGTGGATTCTGCAACATTTGCTGTTCATAAACTTTTTCATTTTTGCCAAGTGCATAAGAGTTGGGAATGGTGATCAACTGATCTTTGTTAAACCCTAAATCCTTATGCTGCATAAATTGCATTTGTTTGTAAACCACGATAGTGCCGACGATAAGCACAACTGAAATAAAGAACTGGAAAACTACCAGCCCGGATCTGAAACCAAAGCTTGTATGTTCTGTAGTGATCTTTCCTTTTAAAACTGAAGCTGGTTTGAAAGCTGACAAATAAAATGCGGGATAAATTCCGGAAATGATCCCCACAATCAGACCCAATGCAAGAAGTGCAAGAATAGGTTTAAGTGTAAACTGCAAATGTTCGCCTGAAATAGTATTGAATGTGGGAAGTGCGAGTTGCATCAGGACAAAAGCAACAATAACGGCAATGAAAGTCAGCAATATTGATTCGGTCAGAAATTGTCTTACCAGTTGTCCTCTCCCCGAACCTGCTACTTTTCTTATCCCCACTTCTTTTGCTCTTTTGGAAGAGCCGGCAGTTGAAAGATTGATAAAATTGATGCACGCAACAATGAGCATAAAGAGTGCAACGCCACCAAAAATATAAACATAAGTAGCATTGCCGCCCGGCTCAAATTCGTTGTTGGTATCAGAATGCAGATGGATGTCAGTGAGCGGTTGCAATTTAAATCCGAGGCTGTTTCCTTTCGTAACAAATTCCTGCAGGCTCAAGCCCATTGCCTGTTGTATTTGCGGCCCCATATATTTTTTTACCATTTCAGGAAAACCTGCTTCCATTTTTTTGAGGTTCGTTCCCGGTTTTAAAAGTAAATAGGTATGATAACTTCCGCCCATCCATGAATCAGACATCGGGTCAGGCCTTCCTTTCATTGATGCAAACAGGTCAAAATGAAAATGGGAATTAGTTGGAACATCTTTTATAACCCCTGTTATTTTATAAGGCTGGCTTACGTTTTCTATTGCAATTGTCTTCCCTAATGGATCGTCTTTTCCAAAATATTTATTAGCGGTAGTTTGGGTAATTACCACTGTATTTGGCTGAGTCAACGCGGTCCTGGCATCACCTTCAACCATTGGCAATGTAAAAATGTTGAAGAAGTTTGGATCAACGTATGCAAACCTATCGTCCTTAAACTCCTTGTCTTTATACTTAATTTTTGGAGTACCATTGTTCAAAATCCTGGTTGCATCCTCCACTTGCGGAAAATCATTCTTCATGGTTTGTGCCACCGGAGCCATTGTAACACTTTCGTTGATCTTTCCGCCGTTGATATTTGCCTGGAAAATGACGCGAACAATATTGTCCGCTTTTTTATTAAACCGGTCGAAGCTTAATTCCTTTTTTACATACAGTGTGATTAGAAAGAAAGTGGCAATACCAATGGATAATCCTAAAATATTAATGAAGGAAAAAAGTTTATTCCTTTTGATATTTCTCCAGGCGATCTTAAGATAGTTTCCAAACATAAAATGTTGTTTTATCGCCGGTCATAGTAAACCAACTTTTTATTCAAATTTTATTTTTATCAACAAAATGGCTCGACAGCTTCTCGCTGATTATTCCGTTCTCAAACTTTTTACAGGGTTAGCTCTTGCTGCTTTAATTGCCTGAGAACTAACAGTCAACAATGTTATTAGTAACGCGCCGGCACCAGCAACAGCAAAAATCCACCATGAAAGTTCTGTCCTATATTCATAACTCTGTAGCCAGTTATGCATGATCCACCATGCAGCAGGAAAAGCGATCAAACATGATATACCCACAAGAATCAAAAAATCTTTTGACAGCAGGGAAGTGATTCCCTGCACACTTGCGCCAAGTACTTTACGCACACCAATTTCTTTTTTACGTTGTTCAGCCACAAACGATGCAAGCCCAAATAATCCAAGGCAGGAAATGAAAATTGCAAGGCAGCCAAAAATTGTTGCCAGGGAACCGATAAATTGTTGAGCCCGGAATTTGGCTTCAAAATCCTTGTCAATAAAATGGTAGTCGAAAGGTTGGGAGGCATCGGCTTTCTGGAAAATAGATTGAAGTTTTGAAATAGTTCCCTGTAAGTCGTTTGACGGTTTTAAATTCATGTACACATAATTGGCGTTCGATGGAGAATTGAAAAAGATTAATGGAGCAGGATTTACTTTATTCATATCGTTATATACGAAGTCTTTTGTGATTCCAATAATAGTCAGCCTGTTTGATGGATCTTGCCAAATTTGTGTACCAATATGACCGGCCTTGCCCATTAATTTTGCAAATGATTCGTTTATGATAATGTTAGTACTGTCTACTTTTGGATCAGTTGAAAAGTTTCTTCCATCTTGCAGCTTTATGCCAAACGTTTTTAGATAATCAGCATCTGCACTAACATTAGTAACCAATACATCTTCATCAGCATTTTTACCTTCCCATGTCCAACCCCCACCATTGTTATACATTGCCATCGGAGAAAAAGCACCAAGCGAAACTGATGTGACACTATTTGTATTCAGGATATCCTGCTTTAATGAAGCATAGTTTTTAGTTAAACCGGCTGTGGCAGGAACATACATCACATTGTCTTTGTTAAAACCCAAGTCGCGGTTTTTTGTATATTGTATTTGGTGGTAAACCACTACAACGGCAATTATTATTATGACAGAAACGGCAAACTGAATTACCACCAAACCTTTTCTGACAATCCCTGCATTACCTGCATTCTTTGTAACCTGGTTTTTTAAAGCGCGGATCGGATTGAAAGATGATAAATATAACGCCGGATAACTGCCTGCAACAAGGCCACATATAGCACCTATGATGATTAAAAACAAAATATGAGTGGGGTAAAATATATTAAGTGGTAATTGAATGCCAATTAAATTACTGAATGCCGGCAACACCAATGCAACCAGGCACACTGCGAAAAAAACCGCAACATAAGCGACAATCAAGGATTCAGTTAAAAGGCCACTTATCAAAGTACGGCGGGTTGATCCCAAAACTTTTCGCATTCCTATTTCTTTTGCACGCTTCTGACTCCTTGCAGTAGAAAGATTCATAAAATTGATGCAGGCAATAATTAAGATGATCAACGCCACCATCGAAAACATTTTTATGTATTCTATTTTACCCTTTGATGGATCTTCTTTGCCATTTACAAATTGTCCATACAAATTCAATCGCTTTAGTGGATAAAGCCATAAAGATTGGTTAGTCACCTGCGGATTTTTTTCCTGGATAAGCTTGCTCAGCTTTTGGTTGAAAGCGGTTACATCTGTTTTAGGATTCAATTTCACCCATGTGTTAGTCCAGTTGTTTCCCCAGGCATCAATGCCCTGTCCTTTATAGAGATTGAGAAAAACTTCAAAAGGCAGCAAAAAATCTTTGCCGTAGAACAGTACATTTTGCGGAATGTCTTTATAAACCGCAGTCACTTTGTAAGGTTGATTATCTACTAATAATGTCTTACCCATCGCGGCCCCCGTTCCAAACATTTTCTTTGCCAGCTTTTCTGAAATTGCAATTTGTGATACGTCAGTTAAGGCGTCTTCCTGGTTCCCCTCAACCAAAGGAAGTCCAAACATTTTTAAGAAGGTTGAGTCAACATATGCCCCTGATTCTGCTAAATGCTTATTGCCCAACGACACAGTATTCTTTGTGTCATCAAACCTGCTGACAGCTTCTACTCCCGGAAACTCATTCATCAACGCATCCTTTGCAAGAACGGGTGAAGCTGAGAAGGTAAAAGCGTCCTTTCCATAAGTTTGGTTGTTTTCAACGTCATAAATATTGTTGAGGTCTGGAATTGAAGTGTTAAAGTTGAGATTGTATTCAACCCATAAAAAAATTAGACTTGCACAGGCAATGCCAATACCAAGTCCTGCAATATTTATAAATGAAGAACTTTTGCCCTTGATTAAATTCCTCCACGCAGTTTTCAGATAATTCTTGAACATGATCTCTTGCTTTTTTTCGTTTCTACATTACCACTATAAAAGTTTCCTAAACAGTAAACAAACAAATACCTCCAACTTTTTATTTTCACTCCCTCATCCGCACATAAGTGAATTGGCTTATCAGCTAATTGTTACACCAAAATATTTTCTGTAACTGTCTGGCCATCCAACATACGAATAATGCGGTGACTGTAGCTTGCATCGTGCTCACTGTGGGTAACCATGATGATGGTTGTGCCTTGTTCGTTCAATTCAATAAGCAATTGCATTACTTCATTACCATTTGATGAATCGAGGTTTCCTGTAGGCTCATCCGCAAGAATTAATTTCGGCTTGTTGACAACCGCCCTGGCCACTGCCACACGTTGTTGCTGACCACCGGATAATTGTTGCGGGTAATGATTTCTCCTGTGCATGATCTGAACTTTTTCAAGCACTTCTTCCACACGCTTTTTTCTTTCGTCAGATTTCACGCCGAGATAAATAAGCGGCAATTCTACATTTTCAAAAACAGTCAGTTCGTCAATAAGATTAAAGCTTTGGAAGACGAAGCCAATATTGCGTTTGCGCAGGTCAGCCCTTTTTCTTTCATTAAAGTGAGCCACTTCAATTCCATTGAACAGGAAGCTGCCGCTGTCCGGATCGTCAAGCAAACCGAGGATGTTCAGCAAGGTTGATTTGCCACACCCGGAAGGTCCCATCACGGCAACGAATTCTCCTTCTCTTACATTGAATGAAAGCTTGTTCAACGCAACGGTTTCCACTTCTTCAGTGCGGTAGATCTTTTCGAGGTTTGTAATTTTTATCATTGTTTTTGGTTTTTAAATGAGAGGTTTTGGCGGCCTGGCGTTTGATTTTTTCCGGTGCTGTTAACCCTGTTGATTATAATTTTATTAAAAATGGTGAATAAGGAATTATTTCCGGTTGATTGATATTCATTTCTTCTGTTTTGTTCAGGTGGCATTGTAATGCGACATCTTCCTTCTTATTTTTTTCATGAACAAACAAACCAATAACCGAAATGAAAATTATTACTATCACAAGAATTATCTTTTTCATAAAATGAAGTTTAATGGTTAATGTTATATTCTTCATCCCGGTTTGATTCATTAATGCCGTCATGGATTTTTTAAGATCAGTTCCTGCATGTCGCCGTAATTTTCATAACTGCTGGTGATCACTTTGTCGCCCGGCTTTAATCCTTCAAGCACTTCATAATAATCGGGATTTTGCAACCCAAGTTGAATGTCGGTTCTGTAGGCGGTTTTTCCGTCGCTGCTGACTTTAAAGATCCAGTTGCCACCGGTTTGTTGGTAAAATCCGCCTTTTGGTAACAGGAGTGCTTTTCTTTCTGCACTCAACGCCAGTCTTATTTGTAACGTTTGTCCACGACGAATTCCATCAGGCACATCGCCTACAAATTCCATATCTACCTGGAAGCGGCCGTTGTTTACCTGCGTGTACACTTTCTTAATTTCCAAAGTGTAGGTTTTATTATTGAAATCAAAAGTTCCTCTCAGCCCGTTGAATATCCTTGAAATGTAATGTTCGTCAATATCGACTCTCACCTTATATCCATCCATCACATCAATTTGTCCAAGGCGTTCTCCTTTATTTTTTGATTCACCGATCTCTGCATCCAGTGAAGTAAGTTGCCCGTCGATAGGAGCGCGAACGATCAAATCGCCCACTTTTTCCTGCATCACGTTCAATGCATTTTGTGAGCCCTGGTAAAGTTGCCTTGCCTGTTTTACCTGCTGTTCTGTGGAGGTTGAGTCTTGTTCTAATATTTGTTGAGTAAGATTTTGTTTTTGCTTGTAGTATTCATAATCGTTTTTCGCTTTTTCATATTCCTGCGAACCGATTGCTTTCTTGTCGAATAAATATTTATCGAGGTCGTAAACTCTTTTGGCTTCTTTTAGCTGGCTTTCCACATCAGTCATTTGGTTTAGCTTGTTGACTGTGTTTTGTTCAGCCGCGTTTTTTGAGATCTGCATTTGTGTAAGCAGGTTGTACACATTTGTTTTTTGTGTCACTAATTGTAGCTGCAGATCTGTATTTGATAATTTCAAAATTGGTTGTCCTTTTTTCATCATAGCACCGTCATCTACATATTTTTCTTCTACCCGTCCGCCTTCAGCAGCATCAAGGTAAATTGTTGTAAGCGGAAGCACAACACCATTTACAGGGATGATCTCCTGGAAAGTTCCATCTTTAACTTCACTGATGGTGATCCTGTCTGTATCCACATTCAGTTTGCTCTTTCCGGAAGTGTAATAAAAGCTGGCGCCTATCAAAGCCACAATTGCTACAATTCCGGCGATCGTGAGGATCCTTTTTCTTGACCATTTCTTTTTTTCAATGACTCTGTCCATAATTTTTCTTAATTGCCGGTTAAACTATTTGTTCGTTTTTTGTTTATTTTCTTTTATGATAACATAAACGGCATGCCATTATTTACGTTATTGTTATTCAATGAGTTAGACAATTTATATTTTCTCTTAGTGTTCGGTTTTGATACAGTTGTCGTTCATTTTTGATACATGGATTTTTGAGCGCAAAAGCATGTGATCTTAGTACATTATTCTTTTCACCAGGAGGTTTCTTCTCCTGCGTTGGATGTCCCATAATTCAGCAGCGCTGAAGATCCTTTTTCTAACTGTCTTAAAATTTTTATCGACAGTTTCTTTTACTTCTGTTGTCAGGATTTTTAATTCCGTGGGATTTAATTTTTCCAACAGGTTGTTTGATTCAAGTTTCATGGCTTTAATTTTTAAAGGGTTTTAAATTGTTTGTTTTTTTAGAAGGCAAATCTTTGAGTGTAAAGAATTTTTTTACGTCTTTGGATTGCCCAAAATTCTGCGGCACTGAAAATTCTTTTCTTTGATTTTTTACAATCTTTAGACACAGTTTCTTTTACCTGGGTGGTAAGTGTCTTGATTTCATTGCCGGTAAGTTGTTCCAGTAAATTGTTTGATTGGAGTTTCATGATTTTTATTTTTAAAAGTTTGTGTTTAATTTTTTTATTACGGTTGTCGATTCTTTTTTGTTACATTTTTTCTAAAACCATTTTTCTTTTTCTGATATTATATAGAGCAAACCTGTGCCAAAACATAACTGTTTGTTTTTCAACTTTATCGGGAAGCGCTTCTGAAATGCACTGTTCGCTATTGATACACCTTGTATCCGCTTTTGAAACAGCACGCACACTTTTGAAAATATTTAGTACAACGGTTGAACAATTGTTTTTAAAAATCATTAATGTTGCAATGCGGTTCATTTGTTTATTTTATTTTTCTTTGACGTATGAACGGAGTGAACCGGTTACAGTAAACAAACAAAAAATTGAATTTTCCTGCTTAGTTTCTCTTACCAAATTTTTTGAAAAATGAATGTAAAGAACGCGACGATATTGATCATTGATGATGATACTGATGTTTTAACAGCAGTAAAACTGCTGCTGAAACCTGAAGTAAAAGAAGTGATCACTGAAAAAAATCCGGAAAACATCAGGAGTCTTTTATTAAAGTATCCTGTTGATTTGATCCTGCTTGATATGAATTTCAACAGTTCGATCAACACAGGAAATGAAGGTCTTTTCTGGCTAAAAAAAATCAGGGAATTTGGCTCAAATGCCGATGTAATCATGATCACAGCGTATGGAGATATTGATTTGGCTGTTCGTTCACTAAAAGAAAGTGCATCCGATTTTATGGTAAAGCCATGGCACAATGAAAAATTGATCGACTGCATTAAAAAGACACTGAAAGCCAAAGGCAAGCCTGCGGCTGAAAGAGCAAGTAGCGATTCTTCTGTAATAGGAAAGGAATTGCTTGGAGAATCTGAAGCAATGAAGGATATTTTTTTCAAAATCGAAAAGATTGCCCCTACCGATGCAAACATTTTGGTACTTGGTGAAAATGGAACAGGAAAGGATTTAATCGCCAAAGCAATTCATCAAAATTCGCTTAGAGCGAAAAAACCCTTTATTAAAGTAGATGTTGGCGCGCTCACAGAATCATTATTTGAAAGTGAATTATTCGGCCACAAGAAAGGTTCTTTCACTGGAGCAACAGAAGATCGTGAAGGAAGGTTTGAAGCAGCCAACGGCGGCACTTTATTTTTAGATGAAATTGGAAATATCACTTTGCAACAACAGTCAAAATTATTGAGCGTGTTGCAAAACCGCCAGGTGACAAGACTTGGAAGTAATATTCCTGTAAGTATTGACATCAGGTTGATCTGTGCTACCAACCTGCCACTTTCTGAATTGGCGAATGAAAACCGTTTCAGAAAAGATTTGATCTACAGGATTAACACTGTTGAAATAATGGTTCCGCCATTGCGAAGAAGAGGAGACGATGTGATCTTGCTTGCGAAACATTTTGCAGATGTCTACGCAAAAAAATATTTGAAACCGCAATTGGAATTTGATCAGAAAGCCATCGAAAAATTGAAGCAATATCACTTTCCGGGAAATGTGCGCGAATTGCAATATACCATGGAGCGCGCGGTGATCATGTCGGAAGGAGAATCGCTTTCAGCTGATGATCTTATTTTTTCTCCCATAGAATCAGTTCCTGAAAAGCAGGAAGAACCGGCGGATCTTAACCTGAGCGCTGTTGAAAAGAATACGATACTGCGCGTGATCGAAAAACACAATGGCAACATCAGCAAAGCCGCTCGGGAACTGGGTCTGACAAGAACCGCCTTATACAGAAGACTTAGCAAATACGATATTTAAAAGCAGCATGTTATCAAAAAAAGTTACCACCGTTTTCAGGCAGGTTGAATTTAAAATATTCATCAGGATATTGCTTTTGTTCGTTTCATTAACATTAGGATCTTATTTGCTGGTCACACAAAATTATAATTACCTTCTGTTGCTTGGCGTAATTATCTTGTACCAGTTGATTGAATTTTACCGCTATCATTTTAAAGGCCAGCGGGAACTTGAACAATTCGTCGAATCGATCCGCTACCGGGATTTTTCAAGGCATTTCAGTGTAAAAAAAGCACCGCTTGAATTACGGTCTTTGCGGGAAGGCTTTAACCAGATCACTTCAACCTTTAAGGAGATTTCAAAAGAAAAGGAAACTTCGTTTCAGTATTTACAAAAAATATTGGAAATGGTTGATACCGGCATCATGTCTTATAATGTTGAAAGCGGCGAGATAATCTGGATGAATGAATCGTTAAAAAAAATGTTGAATTTACCTTACCTGAGAACGATTAATTCATTACAGAAAAGAGATGCTGAACTGTATAATGAAGTTGTCTCATTAAAACCCGCAGAAAGTAAAATTGCTATTGTTCATCTCGAAAATCGTTCTTTTAAAATATTACTTTCTGCTACCGCTTTTCAAACTGACGAACAAAAATTTATGTTGATTGCCTTTCAAAATATCAATGAGGCATTAGATGAAACTGAATCAAAGGCATGGAAAAAATTACTGAGCGTAATGACCCACGAGATCATGAATTCTGTTGCGCCGATATCCTCTCTCGCCGATACCTTAAAGAACCGCCTTGAAAAATCTATTCCACATATCGACAATAAAGAAGGCGCCATCCATGATTTGGAAATAGGTATCGAAACAATAAAGCGGAGGAGTGAAGGACTTATGAAGTTTGCCGAAACTTACAGGAACCTGAACAAGATCACAAAACCAAATTTGAAAAAAGTTTATGTGCGTGATCTTTTTGAAAACCTTTATCAATTGATGGAACCAACCCTTGAGCAAAAGAATATCGAAATGGATATTGTGTTGAAAGATCCGGGCTTGACAGTCGAAGTGGATCCGAGCCTCATTGAACAGGTTTTGATCAATCTTGTGGTGAACGCTAAGGAAGCCTTAAAAGATAAACCTGACGGATTGATCATTTTGTCAGCGTCGTTAAATAATAATAAAGTGATGATAAAAGTTTCAGACAATGGATCGGGCATTCCTGCTGATGTGTTGGAAAACATTTTTATTCCTTTCTTCAGTACAAAAAAAACCGGCAGTGGAATTGGTTTGAGTTTATGCAAACAAATTATGATGCTGCATAAAGGAAATATCACTGTGCATTCTGTTCCCGGCGAGGGAACTGTATTTACTTTGCAATTCTAATTGCTGCTTTTCATAGAATCAGCGATATTATACTTATAGCAATCACAAAATTGTTCATCACATAAGAGTGCTTTAAGTGTGTTGTCTTTCATGACATCTATGTAATCCATCGGATTTTTATCGACATAGATTGTTCGGTAAACCAATCTTATTCCATGGCTATAATCAACATACCAATTTACATGTCCTGTATATAAAGGTTGGATCGGTTGGCCATCCAACTTTTGCCATCCATAAATCGCCACTCGATTTGGTTTTGAACTTCGTGTAAGCATTCCAGTTATTACCACATCTTTTTTAATTCCGGCTATCAACCCTTTTCTTAATTTTCGTTGTCCCTCAATAATCAGGTTGTGTTGGTACATTGTGACGGCACTATCCCGGAATGCATACATGGGAACCGGTTCAAGTTTAACCTTTGCCTGTTTGTAAATATCATTGACCATTTTTTTTGTTGGTAAAAAACAATCAAGACTGTCAGCGATTTGCTGCGCTGTTATTGGAGTTAAGGGAATTCTTGCAAAATCCTTATCAGAACCGATTGATAAATAATCTGGCATTACAAAATAATAAGCATGAATAATTTTTCCATCAGCTGTCGTTATCTGTGTTTTTATTCTTACCATTTTCCTTAAAAAAGAAGGCACATTTCCTGCAAGGATTTCCTTTTTTGCGAGCAATTCTCTTTTGGATTCACTTGTCGCAAAGATGCTCTTATAAAATTGGCTACCTGTTATGAAAGTACTTTCTCTTTTGGGTAAAACAACTTGTTTAGAATTGGTACAGGAAAGAATAAAAATGCAAAGCAACATTGGTAATACAAGTAGTTTCATAATTTGAAAGTAACCCATTTTAATTTTTTGAAGTTATCTTCGCGAAAATTTTTTTCTATGAATTTACATGAATACCAGGCAAAAGAATTATTGAAAAAGTATAATGTTCCTGTCCAGGAAGGAATCGCTTGCAACACCGTTTCAGAAGCAGAAGACGCGTATCGTTATATCAGCAGTGAGTATGGAAGTAAGTTTGCGGTGATAAAGGCACAGATACATGCTGGTGGGCGTGGAAAAGGAACGATTCGTGGAACAGACCAAAGAGGTGTGGCTGTTGCAAAAAGCCTTGAAGATGTAAAGAGAATAACACAAAATATTTTGGGCGGCACTTTGGTAACTGTCCAAACTGGTGAAGCGGGAAAAGTAGTGAACAAAGTACTGGTAGCCCAGGATGTTTATTATGAAGGTGCCGAACCGGTTAAGGAATTTTACCTTTCAATTTTGATGGACAGGTCAAAAGGAAAAAACGTGATCATGCATAGCACTGAGGGCGGGGTAAATATAGAGGACGTTGCTCATAATACTCCTGAAAAAATATTTAAAGAATGGATTCACCCTGGAGATGGAGTGCAACCATTCCAGGCAAGAAAGATTGCTTTTAATCTTGGATTGAGCGGAAGTTCTTTTAAGAATTGTGTAAAATTTGTAACTAATCTTTACAACGCATTTGTAGGATTGGATTGCAGCATGCTCGAAATTAACCCCATGTTCAAAACAAGTGATGGAAAGATCATTGCCGTTGATTGCAAAATGAACATTGATGATAATGCCTTGATGCGTCATCCTGATATTGCGGCTTTGCGCGATGTGAGCGAAGAAGATCCGACAGAAGTGGAAGCCGCCAAATACAATTTGAATTTTGTAAAATTAGATGGAAATGTGGGTTGCATGGTAAACGGTGCCGGATTGGCGATGGCCACAATGGACATGATTAAATTGAGCGGGGGAGAACCGGCTAACTTTCTTGATGTTGGTGGAACCGCCAATGCACAAACTGTTGAAGCAGGCTTCAGGATCATTTTGAAAGATCCGAAAGTAAAAGCCATTTTGATCAATATTTTTGGTGGAATTGTTCGTTGTGATCGCGTGGCTCAAGGTGTTATAGACGCCTATCAATCGATAGGAAATATTGATATTCCAATCATCGTTCGGCTGCAGGGAACCAATGCTGAAGTAGCCAAAGAATTGATTGACAAAAGCGGACTAAAAGTTGAATCAGCAATTTTGTTGAGTGAGGCTGCGGAACTGGTGAATAAAGCGGTGGCGTAATAAATCGAATCTTGTAAATTTTTTTTAGACTGCTGAAAAGCAGTCTTTTTTTTACCTAAAATTATTTACTGAGAACTGGTTCTCTTTTATAAAATCTGAAACCACCTTCCTGCTTGATTAAAGTGCATTTGCTGCAGGTGGAATCAAAACCTGTGTTTGTATTTTTCACTACAAAATAGGCCGGCTTTTTAATTGCACCTTTCAATAAAAATTGTTCCTCTGCCTCGCCATAAACCGGTGAGGCAGGTTTTTTTGCATAAAAGTATTGAGCATAACTTTTGAACCCAACCGGCCAAACATAAACATCCTTTCCCTGTAACGTTTGGTAAAAATCAATCGCAGGTCCCTGGGAATATTTTTCAATTTTAGGAACAACAGTAATTAGGTAAATGAAAAGACAAACAGCCGTTGAATAAAAAAGAAACAGGAAGCCTGATTTATTTTTTCTTCTTACCAAAAGAACCAACGCCAAAATTACCAGCAGGAAATAAACAATTCCTGTAAGGCTCTCCAATCCGCTCCAGTGAACACTTACATTTAAACTTGCTGCTGCGAAAGGATCTTTTAAATAAGGAAGAATCAGTTTTGGATGACTTGCTACATATGGAAGCGCAGCCAGCAAAAACGAAAATACGAATCCCATAATTCCCAAAAGGATCAAAAGAAATTTTTTCATTTTTTGTTGGTTCACTATCAGCCAGTCAATATAACAGGTAGCCATAAACGCTAATGGCATATAAGTGAGCGAAGAATAATGGACAATTTTGGTGGTGGTGATGCTGAAAAGGATCATCACTGTCCAGAAAAGAATCTTCATCAACCGTAAAAAGTCCGTTTTTATTTCCAATTTTTTGCCGGCTATTATCGGAAGGGCAATAATAGAGATCGGGAAACAGCCAATAAAAACTACAACAAAATGATAATACCAAGGCTCACCATGACTGGCAACAGGATGTAAAAAAAGATCAGCCTGGTAAGCAAGAAATTCTTTCAGAAACCAAAAGCCGTGTTCGATAATTTCCTGTCCAAACCACAGCAGGCAAACAAGTGTAAAGAAGAATGCGAACAGGAGTATCTTTTTTATCCCCGGAAATTTTTTAAACCTTGTAAAGATGAAATAAACAAGGTAAGTAAGCAGGAAAATCAGCAGCCCAACAGGTCCTTTGGTTAAGGTTGCTAATCCAATGAAAAGCCCTGCCAGCGAAGCATACACAAATTTATTCTTGAAAATTTCCCCGGAAATATCCTTATACATGAAATAGATTCCGAGGAAAATAAAATAGTTGAAAACGGGATCGATAATTCCGGATTTAAAATAGAGATGCGGAAGAAAAGTGCCGAGATAACTGATCGCCCAGATAAAACCAAATTGTGGGGATTTGTATTTTTTGCCGATCAGGAAAAAAGTAACCAATGTGATTATCCCGAACAGGGCATTTGGAAATCTTGCAGCAAATTCATTGATACCAAATAGTTTCATTGCGCCAACCTGCAGCCAAAAAAAGAATGGCGGCTTTTCCCAAAAAGGTTGGAAGTTTATTTGTACACGATGATAATTGCCGGTAACAATCATTTCCCTTGCAGACTCGGCAAAGTTGATCTCGTCCCAATCAAAAAGATGAACATGGCCGAGAAACGGTATGAAGAAAAGAATACCTGATAAAATAATTATGGTAAGATAAAGATTGCTTTGCCTCCTGTTTATGTCGTTAGCAATTTCCATTTATATAATTTGACCTTGGTAAGAAAATAAAGAATAGAAACTTTTACAACGCCTAATCCGTAAGTGATACTTCTTTTTAAATTAATGGAAGAAGCTTCTTCAAAATACTTGGTAGGACAGGTGATTTCAGCAATTTCGAATCCGTTATAAAATATTTGCGCCACCATTTCATTGTCAAAAATAAAGTCGTCAGAGTTTTGATTGTAGTTTATTTTTTGAAGCACTTCTTTGTGATAGGCACGATAACCTGTATGATATTCAGAAAGTTTCTGATTCATCATCAGGTTTTGAAAAAATGTGAGTGTTCTGTTGGCAATGTATTTATACAATGGCATTCCACCTTTAAGAGCGCCTTTTCCCAGGATCCGGCTTCCAAAGACCACTTTATAAACATCATTGCCGATAAGGGAAATCATTGGCAGCAGTAGCTTTGGCGTGTATTGATAATCGGGATGAAGCATAATAATTATGTCTGCGTTCAACTCCAAGGCTTTGTCATAACAGCTTTTTTGATTGCCACCATAACCGCGGTTTTTTGTATGACGAATAATGTGTTTTATCCCCAAACTTTGTGCTACTTCAATCGAATTATCAGTGCTGTTGTCATCTACAAGAACAAGTTCATCTACAATATCCATGGGAACTTCAGCGATTGTTTTTTCCATCGTCAATGCGGCGTTATACGCAGGAAGAACAACCACCACTTTTTTTCCATTATACATTTTTATCGTAAAAATTTTTGCAAAGTAAAGTCATTGAAATGAAATAGACACGAATGGCAGTAAAGCAACAAATACTTAAGAATTTTATTTGGCAAAACTTTTTATTTTTCAAAATAGGCAACGCTTCCGCCAACCCAACTTTTGTCTTTATTGTAGCGAACGCCAATCATTTTTCCTTTGCTCAATCTTGCAAGATTACTAACCGCCACAGGCCTTGCTTTTCCTTTTTCCCAGAAATAAAAAATACGGATCTCCGCTTTAGCAGGAATATCAGGCGTTTTGATAATGTCCGCATACTTTACTTTCCGTTGCAAGATCCAGTTTTGGGGATCTCTCACCTTCCTGATATCTTCTTCTTTCACGTCGATGACAACGCCTTGTCCCGCAAATGAAAACAATGGTTTCAAAACATAATTTTCAAGATCAGAAGTAATCCTTTCTAATTCGTTCAAATAAAATGTTTCTGGAACATAAGGATGATTAATCAATGGCAATGTGAATTTGCTGATCCTGTAAAACCAGTTGGGATGCGGCACCCATTCAACTTCCAGTGGTTGGGTTAAATCAACAATTTCACCAAGAGAATTTTTCATTTGGGCTAATTCATCAAAAATTACGCGATTGTAAATCCTCTTAACTTCAATTTTTTTTCCGTCTTTTTTATAAAACAATTTCTTTCCTTCCTGCTGCAATTCGGTTAGGCAGACAATAGGAATTCCTAAATAATCGTGTGTACAATAAAAATCAATCCTTGTTTTTTGTTGATGGGGTTTTATTTCCAGGAGAATAACATTTTCTGGATCGTATCCATTGACAATAATTCTCTTTAATAAAGCCAGGTAAGTATCTTTATCAAAACCGTTCAGGTAATTTGAATAGTTGGAAGGAAGTGAAAAATATTTTTCCATAACTTCCGGATAATAAGCCTGGAAACCAAAAAGAGTAGGGAAGGCCTGCATTTCTACCAGTTGTGGTTCTGCCTCGCCTTTTTCATTTTCACAAATTCCAAAATCAAAAGCGATAAATTCAGGAAATCCTTTTTCGCCTGGCACTTTTTCATTTTCAGGAATCGCTCTTTCAGTTAATTCTTTGAAACCTGGTTTTGTGATTACATCAATGATGGCTTCACAAGCTTGCAGCATCTTTTCAGTAAAATCTTTGGGAATAAACACAGGAGTTTCGGCAACGCGAAAATCAATTGCACCCGGATGTTTGCTATCAAGGTCTTTTAAAAAAAGCTGGTACTTTTCTTCGTTGAAATTTTTGTTGAATTCTTCTCTTATCGCTGGAACCATTTTCTGTTATTGATAAAACATCAAAAATGTAAAAACTATTTTCTTTTAAGCCGGCTGTGTTTCATTTATTAACAGCCCGGTTGCAAGTTTCAAAAAATTAGGAAGAATATGATCATGTGTCCAAACGATCTTATCCGGATCATTCAATCTCTCGATCATTGAATGCCATTTGGCTTCGCCATAATTATCAATGACTGTTTTCTTTTTTTCCGGCGACTGCAAATGCAATTTCATTCCCACTGCGTCCGCTTCCGGGTGAAATTGTGTACCAATAATATAATCACTGAACCGGATTCCCATAACTGCTCTTTCATAAGGAACATGCGGCCTTTCTTTTTCGATACAAAGAACAGAGGCACCCGTTTTTTTTAATTGTATTTTATCCGGTTGAACTACCTGGTAATCGCGACTATCGACGGCGTAAAAAGGATCAGGCATTCCTTCGAAAACAGGTTCGGTCTCGCCCGCTTCTAAAAGGTGAACGGGGAAAACCCCAAACGCTGTAGATTTTCTTTTTGTCAGTTCAGCAACCTTGAAATGCCTGCAGGCTAGTTGAAATGAATGGCAAATAAAAAAAACGTATTTTTTTTGAATATTTTTCGGATCATTGTTATATAAATCTATTTGATCCAGCCAATCAAAATACAAATCATCCCATTCCAGTCCTTCGCTTTCCAATGGATCACCGGGGCCGCCGCTGCTTATATAAATATCCCACGAAGTATCAGGAATTTCAAGCTTTTGGCGCACATCAAATTCACGGGATTCAACCTCCACATTATTCGTCTCTGCAAATTGCCTGACTATTTCACGAAGGCAGCGCATACCCTGGTTTTCGAAACCCTCGTACAAATCTAAAATGGCGATGCGTACCTTTTTCTTTTCACTAAAATTCATTCGGCAAATATAATAAAACAGCCTCTCTGCGGGCGTTAAGTAAAATTGAATAAAATTTGAAAAATTTCTATATTTTCAAATACAATGGAGTTTATACATATTTTTTTGTAATTTACTATTCTAAAATTTTACATCATGAGCAGAATCAGCGACATCCTTTCACGCAAAGGAACAAAAACCATTTCCGTGGCCCCTGATACCTGTGTGCTTGACGCATTGAAAGTAATGGCCGAGAACAATATCGGTTCGGTAGTTGTAACTGATAACGGAACTTTTCGCGGTATCATTACCGAGAGAGATTATTCGCGAAAAGTGATCCTTAAAGGAAAGAATTCCACCGATACAAAAGTCAGTGAGATCATGACCACTGATTTTCCATTATTGCAACCGGCAGACTCTATTGAATATTGTATGGGACTGCTCACTAAAAACAACCTGAGATATCTTCCTGTTTTTAAAGACAATGAATTTGCAGGAATCATTTCAATCAGCGATGTGGTTACGGAAACCATCCTGTTCCAACAGCAAACGATCAACCATTTGCATGATTATATTCATTCCTGACCGCTTTATTTTTACAAGGGAAAATAAAAGAAATCCAAGCGCGTTTTTTTATAAATAATTTATAGAATTTCCTTACCCTGATTTGAAAATTGAAATACCTTCGCACCTTATGAACCCAAGTAAATTTCGCGTGGCCATTGTGCCCGTTTTTTCCCTTCTTTTTTTGGCGAATACCGGTTGTAATACCGGCCAATCTGCACCCGATAAAAATTTGAAAGATTCCCTTTCAAAAGAACAGGTGGCAGAAAAAGGAAAAGTGTATGAACAGAAAAAGTTAGACACTGCATTGTACAACAAGTTAATGCGCAATCTTGCCAATCATGATACCACAGGCAAGTGGCCGCAAAAATTTCCTTATCCTCTTCCGGGCGCCGTTTTACCATTTCATCGTATAGTGGCCTATTATGGAAATCTATATTCAAAAAAAATGGGAATTCTGGGCGAACTGCCTAAGAAGGAAATGCTTGCGAAATTAAAAGGAGAAGTGCGCAAATGGCAGGCAGCGGATTCATCCATTCCCGTAATCCCCGCACTACATTATATTGCAGTAACTGCACAAGGATATGCAGGAAAAGACGGTAAACACAGGTTGAGAATGCCATCAAGCCAGGTGGACACAATTATCAACTGGGCCAACCAAATTGACGGACTTGTATTTTTAGATATTCAGGTGGGAATGAGCACGGTGAAAGATGAGGTGCCACCACTGGAAAAATACTTAAAATTGCCACAAGTCCATTTGGGAATAGATCCTGAATTTTCAATGAAAGACGGACATGTACCAGGAACCAAGATTGGAACTTTTAATGCAAACGACGTAAACGCTGCCATTGATGATCTTGCCTCTTATGTCAAAAAATATAATCTTCCTCCCAAGATTTTGATCGTTCACCGTTTTACACAGGGAATGCTTACCGATTACAAAAGAATCAAGAAAGTTCCTGAAGTGCAGGTGGTGATGGATATGGATGGATGGGGTGATAAAACTTTGAAACGTTCTTCGTACCTGAGGTATATTTATGCAGAGCCGGTTGAGTTTACGGGTTTCAAATTGTTTTATAAAAATGATACCAAGAAAGGTGCTAATCAGCTTTATACACCACAGGAATTATTGAAGTTTACTCCGAAACCAATTTACATTCAATACCAATAATTTTCTTTTCCTTTTATGAAAACAAATATTGTTTTTGTTATCGTTAGCGCGGTTATTTTCAGCGCCTGCCATTCGGCCACTTCAGCAAATGAAACTCCCGCTCTTAAAGCAAAAGCGCAGAAAGTGAAGGAAGCTACAGAGCAAAAGAAAACACCTGCAGATGCAGTAACCATCCTGGCAAGGAAACAAGTTCCGGTTTTTTGCTATCATCACATAAAAGATATTAAGCCAACCGATGGGCCGATGACCAAAACATATTCTGTTACGCCTGCTCATTTTGCGGAGCAAATGAAAGCTTTAAAAGACAGCGGATATCATACCATTCTGCCTGACCAGTTGTATAATTACCTGGTTTACGGAGCTGAACTTCCTTCTAAACCTATCATTCTCAGTTTTGATGATACTGATGAAGACCAATTTACAGTGGCTTACAACACCATGAAAAAATATGGATTCAAAGGGGTTTTCTTTATCATGACGGTTTCACTGAACAGGCCACATTACATGACTTCTGAACAAATAAAAACTCTTTCTGATGAAGGCAATGCGGTTGAGGCGCACACGTGGGATCACCACATGGTTACCAAATATCAGGGAGATGACTGGAAAATTCAATTAGTACAGCCAAAGGCAAAAGTGGAAGGAATTACCGGCAAGCCTGCAGATTATTTTGCTTATCCGTTTGGGTTATGGAACCGCGCTGCTTTCCCTGAATTAAAAAAAGCAGGTTATAAAATGGCTTTCAGTTTATCCACAAAAAGAGATTCTACGCAACCTTTGTACACTGTTAGAAGAATGATCGTTGCTGGGCAGTGGTCAACACCAGGCGTTATGAGAGCTATGAAAGAAACTTTCCGGGTGGATTGATAACAGTAAGCAAATAAAAAAGGGAAATTTTATTTTTCAATAACGCCTACATCGAGCCTTTGCTCCCAATGGCGGTCAATTTTATCAAGCAAAGCATTTAGGCCAACTGAGGTTCCATCATAATAGTCATTCTTAGCAAAGTAGGGAGCAAAATCCCTGTTGATCATTTTGTTTTTATCACTTTCATTTACGTACCTGTCGATTCCAAAATCAGTAGTGACGCACATCCTGCGGTAATCTTTGCAAATGCAAATTACAATTCCGTTACTCTTGGTGATCTTGCCGATTCCCCATTTTTTCATCAACCTGTAACTGAATTCACTGAACCTGTTCTCGGCTACCATATTTGAATCGACCGTTACAATGCAAATTTCAACACTGGTTGCTTTTTCAAAATGTTCCAAAGTTCTTTCCAGAGTATTTTCCTGTGCTTGCGTAAAAAGGTCACCGAAATCGTTAACCCAGCCGATTGCTGCAGGCAAAGTATCCCAAATAGATTGCCTGTAAGCAGCTAATTGTTGTGGTGTCATGCTTCTATAGGGAACATAGTCAGGGACATTCTGTGCGTGCACATCCGGAGGTGAAAAAAATCCCAGTAAGATCAAAAATGTAAGAAATATTTTCATGCGCGACCCACTTGCTTCAGTACAAAATTATAAAAAAATTAAATTTGACCGGCCTGTTACAGGAAAATGGAAGGGAGTAGCAATCTTGGGGGCGTGACTTGGAGGTTTTGCAGGATGGTAAGAATGCCTAAAAATAATAGTTCTTTTTGAAAAAGAGAAACATTGCCAATGAATTTTATTACCAAAATAAGATCGCAGGAATTTATTCATTCATTGGCATATAAACAATGGTCACAAAAAAAGGATCAGCAATCCAATAAAGGAAAACTGATCCTCTAAAAACCATCACGATTTTAAGAAATCTCTTTCTGCTTTATTGCTGCGGATTGCTCTTTTTTCATAGCAATTTTTTGTTGACCACTTGTCAACAACATCGAAGTGGGATCGAAAGAATTTTGCCGGGTAACGGCAAGTGTTGAATCCTTTTTTGTGCTGTCACTGTCGTTAGGAACGGTGTCTCTTCTTTGGATATTCATAGCAACGGCTCTCGCATTTTCATTTAAATTTAAAACCAATGAAGTATCAGTTTTTGTGGTGTCTTTCTTTGGAATTGTATCATTTTGTGCAAAGAAGTTCAAACCTTTGTTGTGAAAATTAAATGCGGTTGAGCTGTCTTTCTTAGGCACCGAATCAGTTTTTGGGACTGTATCTCTTTGCGACATTGCAAACGAATTAAAGGCCATAAGATTGGAGACTTTTGTGGTGTCGTTGGAAGGAATTGAATCCTTTTTAGGAATGGAATCGGTTTGCGCCATTACTGCATATCCGCCAAGGGAAAGCATCAGCGCCAAGGCTAAAGTTTTTGTTTTCATCAGGTAGATTTTTTTAGGGTTTAGATAATCAGATTAAAACTTCTACCCTTAATTAGGCAATTTCAATGCCATGAAAACAAAATTGTGGATAACTAAAATTTCAACTTTGCTATTTCATTGAAAATTAATCACTAGGAAATTAAAAATTTCTTGCAGAATGAATTCAGGATTTATCCTGAAATACATGACTAACCTTTAAAAGGTCCTTAGCGCAATGAAACATAAATATTCACTTCTGCATTATTCCAGTCGCGACTTTTTTCATCATAAACTTCGAAATCCTTCCGATAACTGCGTGGAATATCGCTTTGCCAAATACGCTTCCATGCATTTGAAATGCAATCCGGCATTTTGCCTTCAGCAGTAATTACTTCATAGTTTCCATCTTCAATTACCAGGCTTTCAAAACCTTCGGGAACTTTGATTTCAGGTGAAGTTTTGCAACCAATAAAATAGGAGAAGGGTTGAGTGTGATCCCCTTCATAATCATAATAGACTGCAAAGATCTCGTCACTCAATTTGTTAGGAATTTTGTTTTGATAATCACCTTTTTCAAATTCTTGCCAAAGGTTTCCGCAATCGATTCCTGACTGGCCGTTTTCGTTTGAAGTCTTGCCGGCCAATGATATTCCGATCAATTTAAAGCCTTTTAGGAATTTTTTGGTAGTCTTCATTTCGCAATTACGTTTTATGTCTAAAATTAGTTGGAGCGCTTATTTAGCTACTTCCATTTTTACTTTCTTATTCTTGATCTTTTCATTTTTGATCAGGTGAAGAGTATGATTCATCTTCGACTTACGGATAGCCACAAAAGAAAAAAAATCTTTTACATCGATCAAGCCAATGTCTTCTTTTTTCAGTTGACCTTTGTTGGTTAAAAAACCCACAATGTCCACCTTGTTCACTTTATCTTTTTTTCCAGCCGCAATAAAAAGTGTTGTCCATTTTGGTTTTTCAGGTAGCTCATAAGTTTCAGTTAACCCGATTTCCTGAACTTCTTCGGTGATATAATCAGGGATCGATTCTTCTTCGTTTAAAAGGAGAATTACAGTCCCGCTCGCTTCCATTCTTGCTGTGCGGCCATTACGGTGAACAAAAGCATCTTCTGTGTGCGGCAAATGATAATGAATAATGTAACGGATATGCGGAATATCCAATCCGCGTGAGGCAAGATCTGTTGTGATCAATATATTGGACGTTCCATTTCTGAATTTTGCGAGGGCGCTGTCTCTCTGTTGTTGCTCCATTCCTCCATGATAAAATTCATTGTAAATCCCTTTTTCAGAAAGCAAGGCAGAAACCCTTTCAACAGCTTCACGATGATTACAAAAAATGATCATCGGGCGGTTTCCCAAATAACAAACGAGGTTGAACAATGTTTCAATTTTGTCTTTTTCTTTTGAAGTAACTGATTTTATCTCCAGGCTTTCTTTTTCCTTTCCCGGTTCTAAATAATCAATGCGCTTTTCATTTTGCAGTTTCACAAAAGATGGAATTTCTATTGCTTCTGTAGCTGATGTAAGAATTTTTCGTTTCACATTTTTTAATGATTCAATTGCAAATTCCATCTCTTCCAAAAAGCCAAGTTCGAGTGATTTATCAAATTCATCCAACACTAAAGTTGTGATGCTGTCAACGGTAATATTTCCCCTGCGGATGTGATCGCCTAATCTTCCTGGCGTACCTACAATTATTGCCGGCGGCTGAACCAAATTATTTTCTTCTATCTCACGTTTGTGTCCACCATAAGTTGCCGTTATTTTCTTGCCGGTTTTCATCTGCCGGAAAACGTGTTCTATTTGCATGGCTAATTCACGCGACGGAACAATAATGAGCGCTTGTGTATTTGGATCGATCTCTTCCTGGTTTTCAAGAATGGGCAAAAGGAAAGCAAGTGTTTTACCCGAACCAGTTGCAGAAAGCACAACAAGATCATGTCCATTTTCATTGGCTTTTACCGCTTCCTGCTGCATCTCATTCAGCGACTTGATCTTTAAATTTGCCAGGATCTTTTCGAGAGAATACTTTTTCCTTTTCATGGCGCAAAAGTAATGGCTTTATTTTAGTGCAGTAAACAGACAAAATTTTGGAATTTTATTTTTGCATTTTTAAGTGTATTAGCATAAAAGAATCCCACGAATAAAATAATTATTTTATAGAATTATCTTCTATAAGCGCAAATTCCATTTGTCGCAAAAATAATTCCCAAATGTCCTAATTTTAAAGCAACCCGAAAAACGCAATTTAACCCTCACTTAAACCTCTCTTAAATACCTTCTTTCATTTATCTTTGCAACGGTGGCAACCAATAACAACAGATCAAAATCCCAAATGTTCAATTCGGCTTATTTCACTCAAAATAAAGCCGGGACATGCCAAAGAGCAATCTTTGGTGGGGTTTTGATTATTGGTTGCCACCATGATCTGTCCCGGCCTTTATCAAATTTCGTAATTAGCCGTTAGCATTTCCCACTTCCGCTTCAGATAACCACTCTTTGAGTTCACGCTCACACCACTTTCAAAGCATTTAAAATGCCATCCACGAGCCTTTACATACTTCTGTAACAATGGCGATGGATATGAAGACAAAAGAAACTTACCCTGCACCTCACTCAGCAGTTTCAAAAGGTTTTCAAAGTCCTGTTCACTGTACCCGTCATAATGCCCACAATCGCTGTTAAAATACGGAGGATCGCAATAAAAGAACGTGTTGGCTGTATCCCTGCTTTTAATGATATAAAGCGCGTCAGCGCACTCTAATTGCACGTTCTGCAATCTAATTGCCAACTCATCATTAAACTCATTTCTTTTGTTGATAATCTTCTTTGTAGTGGTGTTTTTGGTTTTGTCATAACCCCACGATCCATCCAATTGGGCGCAAAAGCTTTGAGTACTCAATATCCACACCGCCCAGGCTCTTTTTACTTCATCAAACAAATGGGGATGGTTATAAACTACTGTAGCGTCCCTGTGAAGACGCCTGCTGTGAAGTGTCACCTTCACCATGCTTTCAAGTTCAACGAATTTG
The DNA here is from genome assembly GCA_051960475.1 of Ginsengibacter sp. GTDB lineage: Bacteria > Bacteroidota > Bacteroidia > Chitinophagales > Chitinophagaceae > Ginsengibacter. Next base: position 476 of record JBQCEG010000125.1, on the reverse strand, counting down.
TTTTGAAGTATCCTGTAAAAGTTGATCAGTTCAGTATTGGTGTCATTGATCACTTCAAGGTGGCTGGCTGGCTTGCTGAAGAAGATTGCTCCCCCGCCCACGAAAGGCTCTACATACATCTTGTGCGCCGGTATCATCGGCAAAATGGTAGATACTAATTTCTGCTTTCCTCCGTAATAGGAAATTGGTGTTTTCATTTTCTCTTTTATTTTTTTAAAGTGATTGCTTACTCCACTCAAAAAATAAAAAGATTGCTATCTGAATATCTTCTCGGTTATTTTGTTATACGCTGTTTTTACCTGGATAATATAAATGCCGTGAGGGCCATCAGCCGGAAATTGATATGTGTTTAAGCCTCGCTTAAGGAACGTTTCAACACTTCTTAAAAGCTGCCCAAGCACGTTATAAATGGCGATACTGCAATACTCATCCTTCTGACTTTCGATCATTATATTTTCGCCTGAAACATACACTTT
>JBQCEG010000124.1:0-2727 GCA_051960475.1 Ginsengibacter sp. | reverse complement strand
AAAATTTTTAGTTATCAATAATACAATCATTCAGGAATGTTCATTGTTTAACCAAAAAAACAAAGTTATGTTTTTAAAGATTCTCTCTGTTCGATCAAAGCAAAATTTAACCAAAACGCTTTTGATTATGAAACTTACAGCAATTTTAATTTTAATCGCGTGCCTCCAGGTAACGGCAAAAAGCTACTCACAGAAAGTGACGCTTTCGATGCGTGATGCGCCTTTACAAAAAGTATTTAAAGCAATCCAAAAACAGACCGGGTATAACTTTTTATATCCTTATGAACTTTTGGAAAGGGCCGGGAAAGTAGATGTGAAAATACACAACGCATCGCTGCCAGATGCACTGCAACAATGTTTGCAAAAGACAGAGCTCAGTTATTCCATCGTTGATAAAACAATTGTTATCAAGGAGAAAGCAGCAGAAAAATCAATATCGAACCCTGTAGTTCTTTCAGCGATTCCGCTTAAGATAATATCCGGAAAAGTTACCGACCAAAATGGAAAACCACTTCAGGGGGTTTCGGTATTAATAAAGGGAAGTACCCTGGGCACCAACACCAATGTCGGTGGAGAATTTAGTATCGATGTTCCCGATAATTCTTCGAAGGTGTTGGTGTTTTCTTTTGTGGGAATGGAAACACAGGAAGTAAATGTTTCTGGTAAGACAACCATAAACGTTACACTTCATAATAGCAATCAGCAACAGAAGGAGATTGTCGTAGTAGGTTATAGCGAAAAAAGCAAAAGTGCCCTCACAAGCGCTGTTAGCGTGGTTTCCGGTGACAAGCTGCGTGATGTAACATCCAGTAATATTGGAGATATGCTGCAGGGAAAAGTTGCCGGATTGCAGGTGGTTAACAGTTCCGGGGTTCCCGGTGCGGTGCCGGAAATAAGGCTTCGCGGAATTTCATCGGTAAATGCCTCCCAAAGTCCGTTGTTTGTAGTGGATGGGATTATCGGCGGAAACTTTGACCCAAATGATGTCGAAAGTGTAACTGTTTTAAAAGATGCTGGCGCTACGGCCATGTATGGTTCGCAGGCAAATGCCGGAGTTATTATTGTTACTACAAAAAAAGGAAAGCCGGGGAAAACAAGTTACGAAGCAAAAATAACCACCGGTTTTCGTACGCCGGATTTTGGCAAAATGCAAATGATGAACGGAAGTGAATTGTACAATTATCAAAAGCAATTTTACCGCGATTATGTGCCTTCAGATTCCGGAAATTCTTACAAAATTGACATTCTTAAATTCTATAATGAACGGCCACTGTCCTTGCGGGATCAGAATTATGATTGGCTCACCACCATTTTTAAACCGGCATTTATGCAGAATTATTATTTCTCTATTGCCGGCAGAACGGAGAAAAATGACTATTACATGGGCGTTTCCTATTATGATGAAAAAGGAACTTTTCGCAATACTGATTTTAAACGGTTGAACATGCGGGTGAATTCGACTTACCGTTTTAATTCAAAAATTTCTCTCACCAATAATATTAATCTGAATGTTTCTGAAGGCAAAACCTATGATTACAATGATATTTATTATGCCTTTCTAAATCTTCCATGGGATAATCCTTTTGACAGCAGTGGCAAGGCAAGATATGTAGATGGCAATTCGCCTTTTAAATGGTGGTCCAGAGATAAAATAAATCCGTTGAATACGATTGATAACTCCAATCATCCTTACAAGGGTGCTGATTTGAATTACGATTTGAATCTGAATATTAGTCTTACGCACTGGCTTACATTTTCCAGCAGCAACAGGATTGCGGCTGCATATAATAAGACCACGAATTATTATTCTCCGACAGTTGCGGGTCAATATCATGGAACAGGCTTTTTAGAAGAGCAAAGTATTTTGAACTATGGTTTTATTTCCAATGAACTCTTAAAATTTAATTTAAAAAAAGGAAAGAGCGGTTTCAGTGGTTTGGCGGGATTTGCAGTGCAAGGCAGTAATACAGAAACTTTGGGTGCTTCAGGGAAAGGGCTTCCGCAAGGATTAAATGTGTTGAATGTAGTGAGCAATAATATTTTAGTAAATGGAAATAATGATAAGTCAATGATTCAATCTTTTATTTCCCAATTGAGTTATGATTATGAGAACAAATATTTTTTAACAGGCTCTTACCGCGTTGATGGTTCATCCGCTTTTCCTTCTTCAAAACGCTACGCTTCTTTTCCTGCAATCTCTGCGGCATGGCTGGCAAGCAATGAATCATTTTTCAATAGCAAATCTATTGACCTTTTGAAATTTCGTTTAAGCTATGGCGTTACCGGCACACAGGACATTGGCGCATCAAGGTATTTGGGTTTATATTCTCTTACAAGTCAATATAATTCGCAGGGCGCGGCTACTCCATTGCAATTGGCAAGTCCGAATCTTACATGGGAGAGTAAATACCAGGCAAACGCAGGACTTGATTTGAGTTTGTTTAAAAGAATAGATTTAACGGTGGATGTTTATAATAACGTTACTAAAAATTTGTTGCTCCAGGTTTCACAGCCATTGTCCGTTGGCTTTGAACAGCGCTGGGAGAATGTTGGACAAATTGTAAACAATGGAGTAGAAATTAATTTGAACACCATTAATATTCAACGGCCAAATTTTCAATGGAACACCGGTTTTAATATCAATTTTAATACAAATAAGCTTCGCGGACTTCCTTCCGATATTATCAAAACCGGCTCGTGGGCTATTTCGCAGATATATAGAAACGG
>JBQCEG010000123.1:0-22967 GCA_051960475.1 Ginsengibacter sp. | reverse complement strand
ATTATTTAATTGCATCATTTGGGAAAGAACCGGGTATTAGTATCAACCGATATTGGGATATTTTTTTTGAACCTGATTTTAGTAAAACAGAAGATGAATGGGTTGAAGAATTACAAGATAGTTTTCTTGAAACTGTAAGATTACACATGATCTCTGATGTCCCCCTCGGCGCCTTTCTGAGTGGAGGAATTGATTCAAGTTCTGTTGTTGCGATGATGGCAAAAATTTCATCACGTCCAATAAAAACTTTTTCAATTGGCTTCAAAGAGCAAGAATTTAATGAATTAAAGTATGCGCGGGAAGTAGCAAAAAAATACGGAACAGAACATCATGAACAAATAGTAGAACCAGAATCAGTGAGCCTGCTACCAAAACTGGTAGATGCTTATGATGAACCTTTTGCAGACACCTCTGCAATCCCCACATACTACGTCTCAAAATTAGCCAGGCAATTTGTTACAGTAGCGCTTTCAGGCGATGGAGGTGATGAGTTATTTGCTGGCTATGACGTTTATGACAAGTTCAACAAATTAAACTCCTCTTTTTATCATTTTGGTAATCCCAATGTTAATAAACTTATTTGGGGAAATATTTACAAGTCACTACCGCAAAGTTTGCCAGGTAAGGGTTTAACTTATCTTCTCTCCCAAGATAAAAAATATGTGGGGGCTTATTTGTCTTTCTGGCCCAAAGACGAAAGGGAAAAGTTATTAAAGGACCATCCTCCGATCGATCATCACCAAGGCTCCGAACTTTATAAAGAAGAAATATTGAAAAGCAAGGACGGCATTGATTTTATTTCCAAGCTACAATACCTGGATATGCGGTCTTATATGGTAGATGATATTTTAACTAAAGTTGACAGGGCCAGCATGTTAAATTCCTTGGAAGTCAGAGTACCGCTGCTCGATCATAAGTTGGCTGAATTGACCTTTAAGATTCCTTCAGGATTAAAATTAAAGGACGGCTCGCAAAAATATATTTTCAAGAAAGCAATGAAACCGTTTTTGCCTAAAAATATTTTTAATCATGCCAAGCAGGGTTTTGGAATGCCTCTCCCCTATTGGTTTAAAGATGATCTTAAGGAATACATTAACGATACTTTACTTTCCAATAATTTACTTTCCGCGAATTATTTGAACAAACAATATGTAAGAAAGACTGTTGCTAATAACGGCAAAGGAATGAGAAACCTAAGTTTAAAGATCTGGTCACTAATATTTTTTGAAGAGTGGCTCAAACAAAATCAGGGACTATGAGGATTTTGTTTTTCATTGATTCTTTGGAAGCGGGTGGAAAAGAACGAAGGCTTACCGAATTAATGAAGGAGCTGAAAAAAGAAGCTTCCATTTCGTTTGAGGTTGTAGTAATGAATAAGCATATCCATTACCAGGAGGTTTTGAATCTTGGTGTTAATATTCACTACCTAATCCGCCAAACAAAAAAAGACTTATCTGCATTTAAAAAGTTTTATAAGATCTGCAAAAACTTTAATCCTGAAATAGTACACTGTTGGGACAGCATGACAGCTATTTATGCAGTACCAGCATGCAAGCTTTTGGGAATAAAACTGGTTAATGGCTTGGTAGTTGATACCCCCGTAAATCGTGATAGCAGTAATAAGCACTGGTTAAGAGCTAAAATCACTTTCCCTTTTTCAGATCTGGTGGTTGGAAATTCTAATGCGGGCCTGGCGGCATACAATGCTCCATCCAAAAAATCTGCCTGTGTTTATAATGGAATGGATTTAAATAGGTTTAAGAATTTGAAAGCCCGTTCACAGGTTTTGGAAGAAATATTTGGTAACGACAACAAGCGTTTGTTTATTGCAGGGATGGTTGCCGCATTCGAGGATCGGAAGGATTATAAAACATTAATAAAAGCAGCAACCAAGTTGGTAGAAAAGTTTGAAAATATAAGATTCCTACTTATCGGTGAAGGATCGAACCTTGAATCAATAAAGGAAAGTGTTCCTTCTTCATTTACAAATAAAATCATTTTCTTAGGCAAAAGGACAGACATTGAATCAATCATACAGATTTTTGATGTGGGTATATTGCTGACTAATTCAAAAGTTCATGGCGAAGGAATTTCCAATTCGCTAATCGAATACCTGGCAACCGGCATTCCCGCAGTAGCCACACGAGGAGGTGGAACAGATGAAGTAATACTTAATGAAAGAAATGGATTTCTGATAGATGCTGAAAATGAAGATCAGTTGATAAATAAAATTGAATCTATTTTGCAAGACAGGCAATTAAAAGAGAAGCTGGGAAAGAATGGACTGGCCATGGCAAAGGAGAAGTTTGATCTTAAGACCATGACAAAAAATTACATTTCGATATACAAAAAGTTAATTAAAGAAAACAATAACTAAGTGAATATTTTGGTAACCGGCGCAGCGGGGTTTATAGGATCTCATGTGTGTGAACATTTAATAGAAAGAGGAAACCTAATAATAGGCATTGATAATTTTGATGGCTTTTATTCAAAAAGAATCAAACAACTGAATCTTGAAAACCTGCATTCCAATCCAAAGTTTAACTTCTATGAAGGAGATTTGAGAGAAAAAGACTTTTTAAGTTCCGTTTTTTCTTCCATCGACATCGACGTAGTAATTCATCTCGCGGCCAAAGCAGGTGTAAGGCCTTCTATCGAATCTATAAGCGAATATTACGAAGTGAATGTGAATGGAACGGTTAACTTGCTTGAGGCTATGAAAGCAAATGGTACGACGAAAATGCTTTTTGCTTCTTCATCCTCAATTTATGGAAATAATGAAAAAGTACCATTTTCAGAAAGTGATAGAGTAGATAATCCAATTTCACCTTATGCATCTACAAAAAAGAGTGGAGAACTTTTATGTTATGTTTACACTCATTTGTACCAATTTGACATTACCTGCCTCCGATTCTTTACAGTTTATGGTCCGCGTCAACGTCCTGACTTAGCCATACACAAGTTTACAAGGCTGATTGATGAAGGGTTGCCTCTTCCCTTTTACGGTGATGGGTCTACGTCAAGGGATTATACTTATATCGATGACATAATAGATGGTATTGATTGTGCGCTCAGAAACTTAAAAGGATATCATATTTATAATTTGGGCGAATCTTCTGTTATCAACCTTAGAACATTGGTTGAAACGATTGAAAATCTATTACAGAAGAAAGCAGTATTAAAGAAATTGCCTTTACAACCTGGTGATGTAAATACAACGTTTGCAGATATATCAAAAGCAAGAGAAGAAATTGGATATGCCCCAAAAATGGATATTGAAACCGGCATCAGTGAATTTATAAATTGGTACAAAAAAAATAAATCTTTTTTGTATGCCTGAGAAAGAAATACTTTTCATTAAAATGGGAAGCTTTTCCCAGATAAATAATAATGTTTATAGATTTCTTTGTGAGGAATTCAAAGAGTATAAAGTTTCTGTCTTAAATGTAAAACAAACTGAGATAGGCTTCATTAATCTCCTAATCAACTGTTATTTTTTCTTAATAGAATACGTAATCGATATATTGAGCGGAAAAAAAAAATGGAGGGACGCACATCTTTGGTTTTTCTCCACCTCCTACGTTTCTTTACAATTGTCGCGTCTGATCAGGAAAAAAAATAAAGGGAAAATTTATTGGTTTACTATTCAAACGCAATCATTATTCAATGGAAAACTGCCAAATATTCCTCATTTCGTTTATACTGATCACACCACCCAAACCAATAAATTGTATCCTGATATTGATCCGGAAGAATACATGAAGTCAAAGCGATTCATCGAAAAAGCGGAGACAAAAATTTACCAGGATGCGACATTAATTTTCACCTTTGGAAGCAAAATTTCCTGGTCATTGATCAATCATTATCTTGTGTCGGAATCAAAAGTTATAACAGCTTTTGCAGGAAGTAATGTAACAGCGGAAAGCATCAATAATCCCGCTAAATACCAGCGAAAGAATATATTATTTGTAGGGGTTGAATGGGAAAGAAAAGGCGGCCCCATCCTTTTAAAGGTTTTCGAAAAAGTGTTATTGGAATATCCTGATGCGAGCTTAACAATCGTTGGCTGTAAACCTCCAGTTTCATTGCCAAATTGTCAAGTAGTTGGTAAGATTCCAGTTGAAAGAGTTGCGGAATATTATAATAATGCTTCCGTTTTTTGTTTACCAACATTGCGTGAACCTTTTGGCATTGTATTTATTGAAGCAATGAAATATAAGCTGCCTGTTGTTGCTAACAATATCGGTTCATTACCAGATATGGTAGTGAATAATTTTAACGGTTATCTTATAGAAAACAATATAGAAAATTATGCGTTTGCTATTAAGAAACTTTTTGCAGATCCCGAAAAATGCCGGCAAATGGGAGAGAATGGGTATTCTCTTACCCATACAAAATTTGCATGGCAGATTGTTGGAAGAAAAATTAAAGAAAATATTACTTGTATATTATAACACCAGGATAGAAAAAATAAGTAGCCGCAGAAGAATGGAAAATAAAAAAGTGAAAATTCTATTTGGAGTTCCTGTTAAAGTGCACAAAGAAATTGCTGAAGCAGAAGTGAGGGCATTTCAAAAACTGGGTTATAATGTGGAGCAGTCCTACTATGGAAACTCTGGCCAGGTAAAAGGTGTGGCAGGAAGGTTGTTCCTTATTCTCAGGAATGCAATAGATCTTAAACGAAAACTGATCAAACAAAAAAGTGATATTGTTTACCTGAATACCGCATTTGATCATAAGACTGTGGTTCGTGATTCGATTTCAATATTTATTTTAAAGTTGTTGAATAAAAAAGTGAAAATTGTCTTGAAAACACATGGAACAGTGAAGGCTGTTGTGTTGTCAAAAAGTTTTCTTTCAAAATATGTTTTCAAAAATGCAAGTCTCATGCTTGTTCTTTCAACAGAAGAATTAGACAATTTCAAAACAACTTTTGGAGAAACAACTAAAGTAATAATAAGTTCAAACGCTGTGGATTTTGCAGATTATGATCCGGATCCAAATTTTATGTCTAATTTAAACATTAATCAAGGATCTGTAGTGTTGCTATTCGCGGGCCGATTCCTGGAGCAGAAAGGGATATTGGATTTAATTAAGGCATGTGCGATCGTTAAACGACAACAAGTGTGTTTTAAATTAATATGCCTCGGTAATGGGCCTCTATTTGAAGAATCCATTCAATTAGCCAAGCAACTGAATCTCACTGAAAATATTGAATTCCTGGGGCATATACCTGAAGGAGAAACAAAGTATTATTACGCAAACTGCGATATTAGTATCTTACCTTCTTATAGGGAAGGTTTTCCAATGGCGGTTTTCCAGGCAGTAGCAGCAGGAAAAGCGATTATTACCACGAAGATAAACGCCTCCGCAGACCACCTGAAAGAGTTTAAGAATTGCTTGTGGACGAAAAAGAATAATCCAGAAGATCTTTCAGAAAAAATAATAACTCTTGCAAAAAACAAGCATCTTCGCGATTCAATGAAGATTAAGAACCTTGCTCTTGCAAGTAAATTTAAGTCAATTAATATCGCCCGGAATTTAGATTCTGAATTTAAAAGGATACTCAGTTTTTAATTTAGCAATTATCTGAAAAATATGATATCCTGATAGAAAACTATATATGGAATTAATACAAAAAAAACAAAAAACCGATAATAGTAATAAACAAAATGTGTTCAGTAGCGTGGAAAAGTTTATTTCCTGGCTAAAGGAAAATAATTTTCTATCTTATGATCAATATGATTTTTGGAGCACCAAGTATGGTATCAAAGCAAAGGAAATTTATTATAAAAATAAAGTGGTTGGAGGAGCACTTGTAGCTCCGATTTTCTTCTCTGAAATTTTTTTTCCTACTGCAAGGAAGTTATTTGTTTCGAAAAAAAGATTTCCTATAGCTGATGCTCATTTTATACTTGCTTTTTTAAATATGTTTGAAATCTCCCAAAACAGTGAATATCTCGACGAGGCCAAAAAGATAGCCAACGATTTATTAAAAAATTCAATCAAGGGATACTCTGGTTATACGTGGGGTTATCCTTTCGATTGGATGACAACACGTGGTTTGTGGACAAGTGGGATTCCACTTATTACTTCAACGGCCTATTGTTTTGAGGCCTATTTAAAACTGTTCGACCTAACAAATGAACAAAGGTATTTTGATATTGCATATTCAAATTTTCTCTTTACACTAAAGGATCTAAGAGATACGCCCATTGATGCAGAGTCAGCTTCATGTAGTTATTCCCCAGTTGATATTAGTCAGATAATTAATGCAAATGCATATCGTTCTTTCGTTTTAACGGAAGGAGCAGTTAGATTTAATGAAAATAAAGCAGATGAAAAGGCATTATTTAATATAAACTTTGTTGTGAAAAATCAGAATGAAGATGGTTCATGGAAATATGCTGTTAATGATGAACGGGATAATTTCGTAGATAACTTTCATACTTGCTTTGTATTGAAGAATCTTATAAAAGTCAATAAAATAAAAAATGATGCAAAAATTTCGTTTGCTATAAAGAAAGGCTACGATTTTTATAAAAAGAATCTTTTGGATGCTTCTGGCAGTCCAATTCCATTTGCAAAACTTTCAAGATTAAACATTGTAAAAAAAGAATTATACGATTATGCTGAAGGGATTTCCTTGGGTTTGTTAATGAAAGAGAATGATGAAGATGCACTTAACTTGGCAGAAAGTATGGTTGCTGATGTTATAAATAAATTCCAAAACAATAATGGTAGTTTTATTACCAGGGTTAGTGCTTTTAATATAAAAAACAAAATCCCTTATCTGCGATGGCCCCAATCACAATTATTTTATGCATTAACTAATTATTTAAAGAATTAATGGAATGTGTGGAATTGTTGGCAGTATTAATACAGAAATAGATAACCATACGCTTGATCTCATTAACCACCGAGGTCCGGATTCCCGAGGTTTGATAACGAATGAAATAGATGGCAACAAGATTTATTTTGGCCATACAAGGTTGTCTATTGTTGATTTAAGTACGGCAGGAAGCCAACCGATGCATACAGATTGTGGGAACTATTGCATCACTTTTAATGGAGAGATATACAACCACTTGGAATTAAGAAAAAAATTATCTTACATAAATTTTAAGGGACATTCTGACACCGAAACTATTCTCTATTACATCAGGGAGTTTGGAATTTCATCCATTGTTGATTTTAAAGGCATTTTTGCATTTGGATTTTTAGATAAAAAAAACAAAAAGCTTTATTTAGCCCGGGATCATTTTGGTGTTAAACCTTTATACTATTTTATTAATTCAGACAAACTATTATTTGGATCTGAGTTAAAAGTCATTTTATCCAATCAGGCTTACGAAAAGCGTTTAGATTTAAAATCTTTAAATATTTATTTGACATTAAGATACAACCCCTCCCCCGGAACATTATTTAAAAATATCTTCAAGCTAAAACCTGCTTCATACCTGGAGTATGATTTTAATGGTAAAGTCCAGGAAAATAAGTATTGGAATAAGGTTCAAAAGATAGATCATAATATTAAACTGGAGGAAGCGATTGAACAGTATCAAATATTATTAAAGGAAGCGGTCAAGCGACAATTGCTTGGTGATGTACCAATAGGATTATTGCTGAGTGGAGGATTAGATTCTGCTGTATTAGGTTATTTGATGTCAGAATTTAATTCAAACCCTGTTAAAACTTTTACACTTGGATTCGAAGGAAAAGGTGATTTTAACGAAACTGCATATGCAAAAGAAACTGCAGATTTGATAAGGTCTGAACATCACGAGGTCTTAATCGACAAAGAAATATATCTAAACACTTATTACAAGTGCTTCTATCATGTGGAGGAACCGATCGCTGAACCCACAATACCTGCTCTTTATTCTGTGTCATCTCTTGCTTCCAATTATGTGAAAGTAGTAATGAGCGGCCAGGGAATTGATGAACCGATGGCCGGCTACAAACGATATTTTGGAGAAGCTTTTCTTTCAAAAAACCTACCCCTCTTGAAGTTGCTTCCTTTAGATCTATTAAGTAAAATCTTTCCAAGGAATCACAGTTTGGCGAGAGGCAAATATGCAATCAAATACCATAGTGATTTGGAGAGATTTCTTGGAATCTTCACTATTTATACGCCCCAATTAAAACATGAAGTATATGGAAATTTGCTTCAGGAGTTCAAAAATGATTCTTTAGAATGGTTATTTTCTGAGGCGTATGAATCTGCAGATGCTTCAGATGATTCATTATCCAAATTATTATTTGTTGACACAAGAACAATGTTGCCAGATAACTTGTTATTATTCAACGATAAGATAACGATGGCCAATTCAATTGAAAATCGTGTGCCTTACCTGGATTTGGATTTGGTAAATTTCATTGAAAGTCTCCCAGTATCTTTTAAATTAAACGGAAGGACACACAAATACCTGCATCGGCAGGCTGTAAAAAAATGGATCCCCAATTCAATTATTCAAAGAAAGAAAAGGGGGTTTTCGACACCTGTTGACATGTGGTTTCAAAATGAATTATCAACCACGCTGCAAGATTTGATTTCAGCGACTGATTCATTTAGCAGGAAGTACTTTAATTTGACTGCGTTAAGGAATATTATTTCAGACCATCGCAAAAAGAAACATAATTACAAACATGAACTTTTTATGCTGCTATCTCTCGAATTGTGGTATAGGAATTTCTACAAAAACTTTTAAGCCTTGAACATTAGTATTTTCGGACTAGGGTATGTAGGATGTGTAAGCCTTGGCTGCCTTGCAAAGAATGGTCACCAGGTTGTTGGCGTAGATGTTAGCAAGACAAAGGTTGATCAAATTAATGCGGGTAAAGCAACCATCATTGAAAAGGATATCGATAGAATAATAGCTGAACAAAGAAAAGCGGGCAAAATTGAAGCTACTCTCGATGCAAGGAAAGCGGTGCTCGATACTGAACTAAGTATCATTTGTGTAGGTACACCGAGTAGTGATAAAGGACATTTAAATTTGGATTATATATTAAAAGTGGCTGACAATATTGCCGTAGCCCTTAAAGAAAAAAACGGATTCCATATAATAGCGATTCGTTCCACAATCTTTCCGGGAACTTGTGATAAGGTTGCTTCATTGATTGAAGAAATATCACAGAAAAAAAGAAATGTTCACTTTGCTATCGTAGATAATCCTGAATTTTTACGTGAAGGAACAGCAGTAAATGATTACTTCAATCCGCCGTTAACCCTTATTGGATCAGATAATAATGATGCAGCAAACAAAGTCGCAGGATTATACAAATCCTTGCCAGCTGAGGTTATCATTACTGATTTGCAGGTGGCTGAAATAATGAAGTATGTTAATAACACATTTCATGCATTAAAGATTTCTTTTGGAAACGAAATTGGAAACATTTGTTCTGAATTGGGTATTGATTCGCATAAAGTGATGGAAATTTTTTGCAAAGACAAACAACTTAATATCTCACCTTATTATTTCAAACCAGGCTTCGCATATGGTGGCTCATGTTTGCCTAAAGACCTTAAAGGACTTCAAACTTTGGCACATGATATTTATGTGGATGTTCCTGTCATCAATAGTATTGATAAGACCAATGAGATCCAGGTTCAAAGAGCAATTAAGATGATCCTTAAACATGGGAATAAAAAGTTAGGCTTCCTCGGGTTGAGTTTTAAAGAAGGTACGGATGACCTTCGAAATAGTCCGGCTGTTGCCATCATTGAATCCTTAATAGGAAAAGGATGCAATATCTGCATTTTCGACCGAAATATTAATGTCTCACTTTTAACAGGTACCAATAAAGAATTTATCGATTCTAAGATTCCTCATCTTTCAACTCTTATGGTCTCATCTGCCAAAGAAGTGATCGACGACGCACAAGTAATAATAATCAATACTAAGGAAAAAGAATTTTTTCCATTATTGAAAAATGCGCCTGAGAAAATAATTATTGACATGGTACGTTTGGACGAAAGTTTATTAAGCAATCCTAACTACACAGGAATCAACTGGTAAATAATGCTCCAAGGAAAACATATTTTAATTATTGTCGAAAATTTACCGGTTCCGTTTGACAGAAGAGTGTGGCAGGAAGCAAACACTCTCAAAGATGCGGGTGCTTATGTCAGTATTATTTGTCCTAAAATGAAGGGATACAATAAATCATTTGAACGGATCAATAACATTGATATTTACCGGCATCCCCTTCCATTAGAAGCAAGTGGAGCATTTGGTTACCTTCTTGAATATTCTGTTGCACTTTTTTGGGAATATTTTTTGAGTCTTAAGATCTTTTTCAAAAAAAGATTCGAGGTTATCCAGGGGTGTAATCCCCCCGATCTCATCTTCATCGTGGCACTATTCTATAAGCTATTTGGAGTAAAATATGTTTTCGATCATCATGATATTAATCCTGAATTATACATAGCAAAATATAATAAAAAAGGAATCTTTTATAAGTTTATGTTATTGGCAGAGCGATTGACCTTTAAAACAGCAAATTATAGTATAGCGACAAATGAATCCTACAAAGAGATAGCCATAAAGCGGGGTAAAATGCCTGACCAAAACGTGCAGGTTGTGAGAAGTGGTCCTAAGTTGGATCGTTTAACTCCTGGAGAAGGGAAGAAAATTTACAAAAAGGGAAGGAAGTTTTTGGTTGGTTACGTTGGTGTTATTGGTGAACAGGAAGGACTTGATCTTTTGCTGGAGGCTGCAAAATTCATAACCAAAGAAAGAAATGATGTTCAATTTGCGATCATAGGTGATGGAACGGAATTACCTAAAATTAAAACTTCTACTGTCGAAATGGGGCTTAATGAATTTGTTGATTTTTATGGGAGAGTGGATGATAAGACAATGGTGGATATTTTAAACACTGCAGATGTTTGTGTAAATCCTGATAAGCCGACAGAAATGAACAACCTTTCGACAATGAACAAGATCATGGAATATATGGCCTTAAAAAAACCAATTGTTCAGTTCGATCTTAAGGAAGGTAAGCTTTCGGCTCAAGAAGCCTCCCTTTATGCTAAGAATACTTCTACAGAAGATTTTGCTGATAAGATAGTTTGGTTACTCGAACACCCCGAGGCGCGTATTCGAATGGGCATTTTTGGTTATGAAAGAATTATTAATGATTTGTCATGGAAACATGAAAGCGAAAAATTGATAAATTTATACAACACAATATTTAAAGGAAAGTAACAGTTATAAAATCATTAATCTAAGTAAGTGAACCGACAATTCGAACGATACCTGCAAATAACTTTATTGATTCTTGATATCATTTCACTGAACGTCGTATTTGTAATTTTTCAACTTGTTTTTACAAAAAGTGTGCATTTTAAATCTTCTGATGCTTATTTTAAATACGTTAGCGTCGCTAACCTTTCCTGGATCGGCTTGGCAATTTTTTTAAGAACTTATTCCAATTCAATCATTCTATATTTTGAGGAATTTACAAAACGAACGATCCAAGTATTTCTGATCTGGATAATTCTTATTCTCTTTTATTTGTTCTTTTCAAGAGAACTGGTTGTTTCGAGGTTTTTTATTATTACAACAATGGCTGCCTTTGGCCTGGGATTATTGATAAACCGGTTTATTTATCTTGGAATTTTTAAATACTTTAAGACCAGTGACTTGTTAGTAAAGAAAGTGATAATAGTTGGATATAACGAAACCGCTAAAAAACTTGCCAATTACTTTGAACAGGATGGATTAAATACACAGATAATTGGTTACATTGAAGACGAGGAAAACGTGGAAGAACTTTCTCACTACCCAGTTCTTGCAAATATTTCTGACACTTTAAAAGTTGCGAAAGATCTCGACGCTCAGGAAATATTTTCTACAATAACTCCTGAACAAAATAATTACATTTATGATCTGATGCATCAGTCTGAAAGAGAATGTATCCGTTTTCGGATTGTCCCGAACCTAAGTGTTTTCATCACCCGCGAAGTACATATCGAATATTTTGGGGACCTGCCTATCCTTTCCCTTAGAAAGGAGCCTCTTGATGATGTTGGAAACCGGATTAAAAAAAGAGCGCTTGATATAACAGTGAGTTTATTGGTTACCATCCTCATTCTTTCCTGGTTAATACCACTCGTTGGTTTGCTTATTTTAATAGAATCAGGAACACCTATATTTTTTAAACAATTAAGGACGGGAAAAGATAAAAAACCTTTTTATTGCTGGAAGTTTAGAAGTATGAAAGCCAATAAGGAGGCAGATATAAGACAAGCTACACGACACGACAGCCGAATTACATTTCTGGGCAGCTTTTTGAGAAAGAGCAGTCTTGATGAATTTCCTCAATTCCTAAATGTATTAAAAGGAGAGATGAGCCTGGTGGGACCACGGCCGCATATGATCAAGCATACCACTGATTATTCTAACATAGTTGATGATTATATGGTACGACAATTTATAAAGCCTGGGATCACCGGCTGGGCCCAGATTAATGGGTTCAGAGGTGAGATAACAAATCCTGAACAAATAAAAATGAGGGTAAATTACGATTTATGGTATTTGGAAAACTGGACCCTTTGGCTCGATATTAAAATTCTGCTTTTGACAGTTTATTGTATTTTTAGAGGAGATAATAAGGCTTATTAATCATATCATAATAAGAATCGAAGCTAACGAATCAGAAAAGATCTTATTTTACTATTTACCCCTTTGAAAAATAATAATTTGTCTTTCTTATTTGTTTACTGGTTAATAATAGAAACGATAGAGAATAAAAAAAATAAAAGATCAAACAAAACAATTTGCAAATGAAGATTTTAATTACGGGTGTTGCAGGTTTTATTGGTTCAAACCTCGCCCAGAGCTTATTGAGCAAAGGCCACAAAGTAACAGGAATAGACAATCTTAATTACGGCTTTTTAAGAAATATTAAGAACCTTGAAGATAATCCTGATTTTAAATTTATAAATGGCGATATTGCTAATCCTTTAATTTTAAAAGATGTAAATGTTGATGTAGTTGTTCATCTGGCTTCTCAAAAGATTCCACGCTATACAAACGCTCTTCGTACACTCGAGGAAAATTACCTTATGTTGCGTAATGTTGTTCAAAAATGCATTTTGGATAAATCTAAAATTATTTTTGCCTCAACTTCTGATGTATATGGAAAAAATCCAAAAATTCCCTTTAATGAAGATTCAGATCTTGTCATGGGCCCCACAACGGTAAAAAGGTGGGCATATGCGCTTTCCAAAATGTATGGTGAACAATACATCATAGCCAATAAAGATGAATATAACCTGACGTACACGATTACAAGGTTTTTTGGATCCTATGGACCGCATCAGAATCTAACCTGGTGGGGAGGGCCACAATCTGTTTTTATTGAAAAAGCATTTAAGAATGAGCCAATAGATATTCATGGCGACGGTTCACAAACCAGAACATTTACTTATGTGGCAGATACGGTGAGCGCACTGGTTTGTTGTGTTGAAAATAATAATTCGGACAACGAAATCTTTAATACCGGCGGTAAATCCGGGGAAATCTCAATAAAAGATCTGGCAATCCTGATATGGAAGTTAGTGAACGGGCAGGATGCTGAGCCGAAGTTAAATTATATTCCGTATTCAACTTTTGGTAATTATGAAGATGTGATGCGAAGGGTTCCTGATATTTCTAAAATCTGTTCTAAATTAAACTTTCAACCTGAGTGGGATTTAAGGAGTGGCTTGCTGGAAACAATTAACTGGCAAAAAGAGTTTATAAATTAATCGACCTTAAAAAAGAATTGAGTTGGAAAAATGGGGAATAGTTGGAGGTGGCATAATGGGAATGACTTTGGCTCACCGGCTGGCTAGCGAAGGCAAAAAGATCACTCTATTTGAAGCGGCTCCTGAACTTGGAGGACTTGCTTCTGGTTGGAAAATGGATGATGTAGAATGGGACAAATTTTATCACGTAATCTTGTTATCTGATTTCAGGACCAGGCAGATTTTAAAAGAAATTGGATTAGAAAATGAATTGAATTGGGTTGAAACAAGAACGGGTTTTTATATGAATGGTAAATTATATTCGATTTCTGACACCATCGAATTTTTAAAATTCCCCACCCTAAATTTAATAGACAAGTTTAGATTGGGCTTGACCATCCTTGTTGCATCCAAAATTAAAAACTGGAAAAAACTTGAAAAAGTAACTGTTACAAAATGGTTGATGAAATGGTCTGGAAAAAATACCTTTAATAAGATTTGGCTTCCTCTGTTAAGGGCTAAATTGGGAGAAAGTTACAAAAGCACCTCTGCGGTATTTATCTGGGCAACCATCCAAAGATTATATGGAGCCAGACGAAGTGGGCTCAAGAAAGAAATGTTCGGTTATGTTTCAGGAGGATATAAAAAAATAATAAGCGCGTTTAAAGAAAAACTTCTGGCAGAAGGTGTTACTATAAAAACTGATCATACTGTGAAAGAAATAAGAAAGTTGGCTGATAATAAATTAGAAATTGGTTTTAAAGGTGGGTTTACTGAGAAATTCGATAAGGTTATTGTAACTCTTCCTTCTCCAATTGCTGCCAAAATTTGCTCTCAACTCAATAACAACGAAGTTCAAAAACTTAAAAATATAGAATATTTAGGAGTTATATGTGTTTCATTACTTTTAGATAAACCAGTGAGCAATTTTTACATTACAAACATCACTGATTCCAGGATACCATTCACGGGGGTTATTGAAATGTCTGCTCTCGTTGACAAGAAATATTTTAATGGGAAATCCCTGATTTACCTTCCTAAATATGTAACTGCAAATGATGAAATTTACAAAAAGTCAGATGATGAACTCAAGGAATCGTTTATTGAAATATTTAAAGAAATGTATCCATGGATGAACCTGGAAAACATTAAGTTTGTTGGAGTGGCCCGTGCGCGAAATGTCATAACGGTTGCCAAACTCAATTATTCGGAAAATCTTCCAGGAATAAAAACTTCAATTCCAAATTTGTTTATTGTTAACACATCGCACATAAAGGATGGAACTTTAAATGTCAACGAAACAATACGGGTAGCCGAAACGAAACTTGAAGAAATTTTAGGATAAAGGATTTTGAAATTATGAGTACAAAAAAAATGATGGCTTGCGTATCACTCGATCTTGACGATCAGTGGTCTTACATGAAGGTACACGGAGATGCGGGTTGGGAAACCTTTCCTTCTTATCTTGATGTTGTGGTTCCTGTGGTATTAGATGTTTTAGATGAACTGAATATTAAAATAACCTTTTTCATTGTGGGCCAGGACGCGGCGATTGAAAAAAATCATCCAGTACTGCGATCGATTGTTGAAAGAGGCCATGAAGCAGGAAATCATTCTTTTCATCATGAGTCATGGTTACAGAGTTACTCCAAAGAAAAAATTGAGGAAGAAATAATAAGGGCAGAGGAAGCCATTTTTTGTGCCACCGGGCAACGGCCAAATTCCTTCAGAGGTCCGGGATTTAGTTGGAGCAATGATCTGTTGGCAGTGTTAAAAAAACGAAATTATATATTTGATGCCTCCTTGCTTCCAACATATATTTCACCCCTTATGAGGCAATATTATTTTTGGAAGTCGAGCTTAAGCAAAGAAGAAAAAGAAAGCCGAAAAGAACTTTTTGGCTCATTTAAGGAGGGGTTTTATCCTTTAAAACCTTTCCGATGGGAATTGGATGATAAGGAAGAGTTGCTGGAAATACCTGTTACAACAATGCCGTTTTTTAAAATCCCCTTTCATCAGAGCTACCTTCTTTACATAAGTAATATTTCAACCGGACTTATGAAAACGTATTTGAAATTTGCCATCTCTATGTGCAAAATGACTAATACCCAGCCAAGCTTTCTTCTTCATCCCCTTGATCTTATTGGTGCAGATCGTGTCCCAGAACTCTCATTTTTTCCTGGAATGAATATAAGAAGTGAGCAGAAACTAAAAGTATTCAAAATCGCAATGGGTATAATGAAGGATAATTTTGATTTGCTCAACATGAGTGATTTTGCCAACGCAGTTACTGCTCAAAAAAGATTACAGCCACAAAGACAACCATCTTAATGAAAATATTTTCTATAGTCGGTGCACGCCCCCAATTCATAAAACTTGCCCCACTTTCTAAACTCCTCTCCCAGTTTCATGAGGAAATTATTGTTCACACAGGGCAGCATTACGATTATCAAATGTCTGAAGGAATCTTCAAAGATCTGGAAATCAGACCTCCGGATATTCATTTGGAAACTACCACATCCAATCCCACCCTTCAGGTAACGGAAATGATGCTCAAGCTCGAAAAGGCGATGTGTGACCAGCACCCTGACCTTGTGATCGTTTTTGGCGACACCAATTCCACATTGGCTGGTGCTTTAGTGGCTGCAAAACTTTGCATTCCGATTGTACATATTGAATCAGGTTTAAGAAGTTACAATCGTAGAATGCCAGAAGAAGTTAACAGGATAGTAACAGATCATATTAGCCAATATTTATTTGCTCCCACTCAAACTGCTTTTGATATTTTAAAGCAAGAAAATCTTCATGAATTCAGTTATCTAACAGGAGATATAATGGTTGATACCATTCAAAATAATTCAAAAATCGCACTTGAGAAATCAAAAATTATTTCTCAACTTAGTATTACCAAAAACGATTATAACGTTTTAACGCTACATAGAAATTACAATGTTGACCATCCTGAAATCCTTTTTCATATATTAGATGAAATTGCTAAATTAGGTGAACCAACCGTGTTTCCGGTCCATCCGAGGACAAGAAAGAAAATTTTCGATACAGCCACTGTATCTAAAAATATCCAAATGATTGAACCAATCGGCTATTTGGATTTTATTACACTTGAATCTTCGGCCAAACGAATAATTACAGATTCCGGTGGAATTCAGAAAGAAGCATATATCCTTAAAAAACCTTGTATTACTCTTCGAACAGAGACGGAATGGATAGAAACTGTTGAGGAACAATGGAACTTACTTATTAACCCCAGTAAACAAACATTTTTTGAAGAAATAAATTCTTTCAATGTACCGGAATTTCAAACAAATATTTTCGGAGAAAATGTTTCCAAAAAAATGGTAGATAAAATAAATGAAATCACAAAATAAAGCAGTAGAAGCTTTGAATAGTAGCACCGGTTGCTTGAAGATCAACATGTGTAATGAAAAAAAGATTGTATTATTTGAAAAAAATAACTATGATATTTATGAATGTTCGAAATGCCATTTACGCATTTCAAAACTAAAAGAAATAAATAACCATCTTGCAACTGTTTATTCTGATGATTATTTTTTTGCTGGAGGAGTTGGCTATCCAAATTACCTTGAAGAAAAAAATGAATTATATAATTCGGGGATCAGATATGCGGGAATAATGAGTAAATATCTAGCACCTGGAAAAGTTCTGGATGTAGGATGTGCAGCAGGATTTTATTTAAAGGGGTTTGAGAAATCAGGGTGGGAATGCATGGGGGTGGAACCAAATGAAACAATTGCATCCTACGGCAGAAATGAATTAAACCTGCATATTGTAACCGGTGATCTGGAAAGCTTTCAAAGCGATGAAAAGTTTGATCTTATTAACCTGATTGAAGTAATTGGAAGCTTTCATGATTTAAATAAAGCAATGGAAAAAGTTCAGCAATTATTAAAAACGGGAGGATTTGTACTTGTTGAATCATGGGATCATAGGAGCAGAATTGCTCAACTTTTTGGAAAACATTGGCACGAGTACTGTCCTCCAAGTGTAATTAATTGGTTTTCTGATAAAACTTTGAAAGAACTATTTGAAGCATATGGTTTCGATCTGATTTATAAAGGAAGGCCCTCAAAAAAGATAAAGGGAAGTCACGCCCTTGAGATTGTATCAAAAAATACACCTCATTTTGTTTTTAAAGAAAAGATTTTTAAGTTTTTAAATTTTACTATTGGAAAAATAACACTTGCTTATCCGCCGTTAGATTTAAAGTATTATATTTTTAAAAAGATGTAGAGGATAATATAGGTGAACCGAATTATTATAATAATATGCAGGCAATAGAAAAACCGATGGTTAGCATAATCATTCCTTGTTACAATGAGGAAGCAATTCTTGCAAATAATCTGAACACCATTATCGATTTTATGTGTGCCAGGAAAGAAAAGTATGAGTGGGAAGTGGTAATTGTTAATGACGGGAGTAAAGACAATACTGGAGAAATAGCAGATGGTTTTTCAAAGAGAAACAGGAATATACGCGTAATTCACCATCCCACTAATTTGAATCTTGGAAATGCGCTTAAAACCGGTTTCAAAAATTCAAATGGTAATATAATCATTGTTCTTGATGTTGACCTTAGCTATGGAGTGGAATATGTGGAAACAATGACTGACAAATTGTTACAAGAATCTGCCGATATAGTTATCGCCTCACCTTATATGAAAGGAGGAAAAGTGACAGCTGTTCCCTTTTCAAGAAGGATTATGAGCAGATATGTAAACAAGTTTATGCGCATTGCCGCGCAAGATAAGTATCACACCTACACTTCCATGGTAAGGGCTTATAGGGCAACATTCATTAAAAATCTTAATTTAAAAACCAAGGATTATGAAATAAGCCCCGAAATACTCTACAAAGCAATGATCCTTCGTGCCCGAATTGTTGAAATACCCGCTCACCTTGACTGGACAGAACAAAATAAATATAAGAGCCAAAGGACTTCAAGTATTAAAATCTTAAGAAGTTTCTTTTCCGGTATTATGTCAAGCTTCATATTCAGGCCATACATCTTTTTTTTGGCAATTGGAACTTTTCTTATGTTGCTTTCTATGTATGAACTAGTTTGGCTGCTTGTTGATACCCTCGCATACATTCCGCAATCAGCGGCACAAAACGCTAATTTTTCCACTAGCCTTGCCTTACAATTCAGGAAAAACCCACAATCTTTTATTGTGGGTGGAATTACCTTTATTGCGGCAATTCAATTCTTAAGTTTGGGATTTCTGTCTTTACAGAGTAAACGGTATTTTGAAGAACTTTTTCACCTTGGTTCTTCCATTTTCAAACTGAAAAATGAATAAGACAATTGTCTCATTACTGATCAATAAAAGTACAATTGAGTGTTGAATCAAAAGTTGCCTACCAAAACTAAAATCGCCAGCCGCATTTACTTTATTTTCTTCCTGGCAGTTTATTTTATTGTTTTAATTTACCTTGCCAATAAAGTTTTTATATGGGAAGATGAATCTTATTCATTACATACCTCTGCCAACAATCTTTCAAAAGTAATATCACTTGCTTATACTTTTGAAGGCCAGCCGCCATTTTATTTTGTATTGTTAGCTCTTTGGAGATTAATAAATCCTACAATATTCTTTGCAAGACTACTCTCCATTATCTTTATCGGAGGTTCTGCTTTCTATTTCAATAAATTAATTAAACTTTTTACTATTAAGAGGAACAACAAATGGCCCGTTGTTGTTTTCTTACTCAATCCCTTTACGGTATGGGCTGCTTTGGAAATAAGATTGTATGCATTGGTTATTCTTCTTTCAACAATCTTAATTTACTATTTCCTTCGTTATTTTTCTGATGGTAGAAAAAAAGATCTTGTTATCCTACTGGGATTAGCTGTAATAGGTCTTTATACCCAATACTTTTTTGGATTCCTTATTACCTCGTTTGCAGCCACACTACTTTGGTTTAAAGGTAAGAACAGATTTATGCAGTTCTGCCTTTTTTGTATTCCGGTTGCCATTCTTTTCTTACCTAATTTTATATTTCTTCCGGATCAGCTTTCGATGGCTCAAACACACTTAAATGTAAATGTTGCACATGTTTTTGATGTATTAAGGACTCCACAAGATTTCTTATTATCATTGAATACAGTACCACTTCCCCAATATGTAAGATGGTTAATTAAGATTCCGATACTTCTTTTTTTCTTACTTGCCTTTTTTAAATTAATAACCCAAAAAAGCAGTTTTGAGGGATCTTACCTGCAACTTCTTAAAGTCGTTTTCTTGATTCTTTTTTTGTGCCTTTTGTTGTATATAATATTCGTACCCCTGTTGAGTTTGATTTTCCAGGAAAAGTATATGATAGTGACTTTTTCTACATTCATATTGCTCTATTCACTCTGGCAAGTTTTACCATGGCAAAAAATTGCTTACATACTTATTTCTGTTTATTTTATTTGTTTACTCGCACTCAAATATCAATACCCTGAAAAAACATATAATTTCAGGCAGGTTGCGAATTTTATTGAAAAAGTTGAATTAAATAATGAGCCTATTCTATTCTACGGAAAAAGCATTGTTCCTCCATTTCAGTATTATTATAAAGGTAAAGCACATCTATTTCCACTTCCTCCAATTAATTATGATAAGGATTACTATGAGGAAAGAATTACTGACACAACGGACTTGATCAGACAAATTGAATCGATAAAATACCAATCAAATTCATTTTTACTTGTTACGGAATCTATCACTGGGTTCAAATACAAGCAATCGTTGACAAAAACATTGATTGAAAAAGCATTGTACAATCGTTATAGTATATTATTTGATACCACTTTTTATAGCAGGAATTCTGACAATTACCTCCGGGTTCAGCGCCTTAAGAGGAAGCAATAACTGAAGTAAAAATAATTCCCCTTTTTTTCCTTTTTAACTTCGTGACATTGAAACATAATTGGCTTGAATTTTACTTCTATAATTTGCTATATCAGGGTTACAGGAAATAAATGAAGCATAATTAATAGAATTGAAGTTTAGTAAAATAGGAAGAGGCCGTCTCAAAAATAAAATTGGGTCGGCCTTTTTTAATTTCAGTTTACTGATTTAATAAGCCAAAAAGCCTTTGGTTTTTTTTGTCTTCTGGATTTTTAAGTTTCAAAAAATATAGTTGATAAAGGCACAAAGAACGGATTTTAAGCTGATGGAAACTACTTGTGCCACCACCTTTATATTTTTTAATCAATGGCTCGATATCTACTTTATCCAGCACCTGGTTTACAATCCTTACAGTGATGATTCGGTTTTATCAGTTCATCCAGCTATGGTGGGAATAACATTTTCTGGTTTTGTGAATAAGCTTTGAAAGCTACAGTCAGTTTACGTTTTGCCATAATAATAAGACAAGATCTAACTCCAAATCATTGCATCAATAGCTGACAGAATTTATCTACATTAAATTGTGAATAAAACCATCCATAAAATAAAAATAAAAAATGAGGCTATCCTTTTGAGACAGCCCCTTCTTTATGAAAAAAGTCTATCCTTTCTTTCTTACAAGCGGACCACTTTTACTGATTGCTGTTGCATTCCATCAAAATATACACTTAGCACATATATCCCTTTGATCAGGTTGCTCATATCTATTTGCTGAATAACATGGACGGATTCTGATACAAATTCCTTTTTATATACAGCTTTTCCAGACATATCCGTTACTACAATGCTCACATGCGTATTTGCTTCAGGAGCAACAACCGTAAGATTAGCTATATCATGAACAGGATTTGGATAAACATTTAATTTACCGGATTGAGGAGCCATCCTTGTAAGCGCCACAGTAACTTTCACTGTATCTTTTCCAATTGCTCCTTCATTATCCATGACTGTAAATTCAAACTCATAAGTTCCGGCTGTTAAATTATTAATAGAAATACTTGCGGCATTCTCATTGTCAATCGTCACCAAGGATGGCCCCGATAATTGTTGCCAATGATAAGCCTTAATTTGCCCATCTTTATCTGTACCGGACCCAGTTAATGTAACAGATCCTTGAGTGGAAGTGACTGTTACATCAGTTCCAGCATTTGCAACAGGTGCTGTATTAGGGTTTACAACAACTTTAGCAGCATTTACTGTTATTTGCACTGTGTCAACGGAAGAGCTTCTCTTATCGTCCGTCACTTTTAATTCAAATTGATATTCACCTTGCTCCAGGTTAGAAATTTTTGTGATAGCAGATTGGGCATTCCGTATTAAATAGGATGCAGGGCCGGAAATTTTAGACCAGCTATAACTCGTTACTGTTCCGTCTTTATCAGTTCCACTTCCTGTAAGAGTTGCACTATCCTGAGGAAGAGTGATAGTTTGGTTGGCACCCGCATTTGCAATAGGAGTTATATTAGTTACAGAGGTTGTTGGTGCTGCAATTACTGAAACTTTTACTGTATCTTTTCCAATTGCACCCTTATCATCTTTAACAGTTAATTCAAATTGATAAACTCCTTTTACGAGATTATTGACCTCGGCAGTACCAGACGATGAATTAATTAAACTGAAGGTTGAAGGTCCTGAAATCTTTACCCAATTATAATTTGCAATAGTTCCGTCTACATCAGTTCCACTTCCGAGAAGTTGAACCGTATTTGTTGGAAGAGTGATTGTCTGATCCAAACCTGCATTTGCAACAGGTGATTTATTAGTTGAGGTTTTTTGTGCTGCGATCACGGCTACTTTTACAGTATCTTTTCCAGTCGCCCCTTTATCATCAGTCACTGTTAATTCGAATTGATAGGCTCCCTGCGTTAAATTCCCCACAGTTGTTGTGGCCGATGATCCATTTACAATTGTTGATGCATTTCCTGAAATCTGACTCCATGAATAAGAAGCAATTGTTCCATCTGAATCATTCCCGCTTCCTGAAAGTTTTACACTATCTGTTGGAAGTGTAATTGTCTGATCCGAACCTGCATTTGCAACAGGTGATTTATTTGTTGAGGTTTTTTGTGCTGCGATCACGGCTACTTTTACAGTATCTTTTCCAGTCGCTCCTTTATCATCAGTCACTGTTAACTCGAATTGATAGGCTCCCTGCGCCAAATTCCCCACAGTTGTTGTGGCCGATGATCCATTTACAATTGTTGATGCATTTCCTGAAATCTGACTCCATGAATAAGAAGCAATTGTTCCATCTGAATCATTCCCGCTTCGTGAGAGATTTACTCTATGTGTGTGAA
>JBQCEG010000122.1:0-13067 GCA_051960475.1 Ginsengibacter sp. | reverse complement strand
ATAGAAAAATCACTACAAGCAATTCGTCATTCTTCTATAAACCGGCGTAAAACGGGTAAGTACTTTTGTATCCTGATTCAAATTCTGAAAGTAAGCTAACCCATGAAAAAGCGCTTCCCCCGTCGTTTATTTCTTTTTCTCATCAGCTCAATTATTGTGAGCAGCAGTTATAGCCAGGCGCTCCCTGACCCCGGCAACGATCCATTAAATATTGAGGACACGATTGCGCAATCAGTGCATCAAAAAGCAATACCATCCAAAGAAGCTGAAAAAGTTTCTGTCAAAAAGTGTCCACAACAGAAGAACGATAATAATGAAATGGACGTGACTGTAAACATAACCGAAAAGAAAGGAGAAGAAGACAGTAAGTAATCGACAAAACATTCCCCGGGTAAACAAAGATGGGCTGCGCCTGGATGTTATTGAACTTTTAAATCCATGCACAAAATATTATCGATAGGCAAATATTCTTCCCTGGTGGCTGCTGTTGCCGGTGCTCTTTATGGATTGTTACAGATATTTTTTGGATTACACATTCTCCCTCATCCTGAAAACCTGTATTGGTTTTTTGCACCTTCATTATTACTGGCAGTTGTTTTCCTTGTCACTACCGTTTGCCTCGACATTGTTGCTCCTCAAAGAGTGAGGCCATGGACTATCAGTGCATGGGCGCTTGCGACGATCAATTGTACGGTCATTTTTATGATCTTCTGTTACCAGCCGGGCATTATGAATCCTGCTCACTTTGATCCCGAAACCGGCGATATGGGATTGAATTTATTCCAACTTCATACTACACTGATGGCAGTGAAATATGCGGGTTTCTTTTTAACCGGCACTTCCACATTTTTGCTCGCTTTTGCTTTCAGAAATCGACAATCCACGTGGCTCTTCCGCAGCCTCTTATTGAATGTGATACTGCTTCCACTATTGATGGTTTGCCGGTTCTATCCCAAATTTTATCTTCTTACTTCTGCCTTTACCATCACGTTCCCGCTTGCCACATTTCACTTATCAAAATATTTTGCTGCACAGGAAAAGAAACTTCAGAAAAAGGAAAATAAGATTCTGAAACCGCTTAATTGGGTGATTGATTAAGCTTAATCACGGCTTGATATTTTGGTTAATTCTGAAAAAATTGTCTGGATCGTATTTTCTTTTGATTTCCAGCAAACGCTTATAATTTTCACCGTAACTGCTTTTCACTCTTTCATCAGTTTCTCCGCTCATTTCAAAATTCAAATAAGATCCTCCTGAAGAATAAGGATGCATGGCATTCCAAAAATCCCTGCACCATGAGATCATTTTTCCATTATTGGCAGGGTCAGCATCGACGCCAATGATCACCGATGCATATTTTGCGTCGCGGTGTGCCCATGGCGTTTGCGCATTACCAATTCGTGATACGGCACCATTAATAACATACAGGTGCATTTGTGAAAGTGGAGTGGGTATGGTTGCTCCAAATTTCTTAACCTCAGCGCACAATTCCGGTGTCAGTTCTTTGAAAAAATCTGCTTTCCAATACCATTGTAGTCCCGGGGGAAACAATCCATCAAACAAAGATTGTATAGCAGGAAAAGGCATTTTATCCAGGTGTTCAAATACAGGCTGCAGGTCTTTCACCGGTTTAAAAATTTCGTCTGCCTTCTCAAGATCGCCACTGAGACACCATACAATTCCGCAAAATTTCTTGTGGTGAAGAGCAGGAGGAAAAGGAGGTCCGGGAATTTCGAGTGCAGCGACAAATCCACTTAATTCTTCGGGTGCTTCGTCCATGAATTGATCAAACCAACGCATTATTTTTTCTGCATCCTCAATTGGCCATAATGTTACACCTCCATAAATCATATCAACCTCATGAGCACTGAAAAGAAAAGAAGTAACAATACCAAAATTTCCCCCACCGCCTTTGATCGCCCAAAATAAATCAGGCATTTTTTGTTCGTTCACTGTCACAAAACTTCCGTCTGCAAGGACCATATCAGCTTCCAGCAAATTATCTATCGTAAGTCCGTATTTTCTTGAAAGATATCCAAGCCCGCCACCCAGAGTCAATCCGCCGATCCCGGTTGAAGAAACGATACCTGCAGGCACGGCAAGACCAAAAGCATGGGTAGCATGATCAACTTCTGCCAACAGGCTGCCTCCTCCTACTCTTACTGTTTTGGTTGACGGGTCCACTCTTACATATTTTATTCCTGAAAGGTCAATCACCATACCATCATCACAAATACCAAGCCCGCCACCGTTATGGCCCCCTCCTCTCACAGCAACAACAAGATCATTTTCTCTTGCAAATTTTACTGCTTCCTGCACATCCGCTACATCCGTACATTGAACGATCATCGCGGGGTGTTTGTCGATCATGGCATTGTACACTTTTCTTGCCTGGTCATACATTTTATCCGAAGAAGCGATCACTTTTCCACGGATCTTTTTTTGCAGATTTTCAACATCTGTCGGCTGGGAAATGGTTGCTGTCTGGCTCATGGTTTTTTATTCAAAAATAACCAGTGGCCAAAAGGAAGAGTATCACTTTTGGTTCAAAAATCAGCAATCCTGGCTCATGTTTTATTTTTCAGATCGTGCGAGTGAAGAAGGAAGGATGCCAAAGCGCTCCAAAAAACATTTAGAAAAATAGGAAGGACTGGCAAAACCGCAACTATAGGCAATTTCAGACACATTTCCACTTTGTTTGGAAAGCGCTTCAAGGGCTTTTTTCAAACGAAACTCTTTAATAAATTCATTGGGCGAAAAATCAGAAACTGCAGTTATTTTGCGGTAGAGCTGCGCTTTGCTCATTCCGAGTTTTCGCTCAAGTTGATGAATGTTGAAATCCGTTTTGTCCCACATCGATTCCGTGATGTCAATCAGTTCATTCAAAAATCTTTCGCTATCAGAATTAAGCTGTTTTATATTTTCAACCTGTAATTCCTGCATCCAATCACTATTCAATTGATCCATTGTTTCGGCAGAAATTATAATTTGTCCACCTGTTGAAAGTGCACACAATCTTTTTGCAAGTTGAATTGCTTCACCAAAAAGCTCCGGACTTTGTTTAACAGGATCACCGGCACTTATCCCAATTTTAATTGACAATTCATCCTGGTTGCCTGTTGAAAACACTTCCTGCAATTCTTTCGCTAATGAAACAGCCTTTTCGGGATTTTGGAATGAGAGGGTAAAACAATCATGAACAACATTCACTTCACGCCCATCATACTTTTTTGACAATGCTCTTGTGAGTTGCTTGTAAGAAGTTAAAAGAGAGAGTGCTTTTTCTTTTCCTGCTTTTGCTTTCAGAAGGGAAATATTACCGGGGTTCGTTACCAGGATCGTCCTTAATCCCGGTTCCCGGATGATCAACTCACTTTCTTCTTTTGCCGAAGGATTATCTATCCTGCCTAAAAAAGCAGTAACCAGTTGCGCATCTACTTCAATAATATCCGTTGGGATCATACCATGCGCACAATTGTGCATTTCCTTTACAGCGCTTTCTTCCGGTGCTTCGATAAGGCAAAAAGCAGTGCCGCGTTTTTCATCAAACCAATAGGTGAGCCCACGGCAACCAAACCGGTCCTGGATCTTGATATCCTCCTGGTGAACTTTGGCAACATCCTCTGCCGTCACCTGCGAAAGTTCATGTCGATCCATGTAAATGGGCATAAAAAAAAATTTTCAGGAAAGTCTTATCAAATTTAATTAAATCAATGGCTTTATGGAAATTTAAAAAAGAGAACCGAAGGATATTTTATTTATGTCAACGCTCACATCCTTCATCCTGTAGAAAACAAAAACAGTGAATAAATAAATACCGGTAATTATTATTTTAAGGATTATGGTAATGGATAGACGATTTTAATGTTTTCAACTGCTGTAGATATTCTTTAGAGAAGATTAGGTTGTTTAGGACAAATATCCACAATCCAATAATCCATAATTAGACGAAGTGCGGGCAACCTGCATTCAGCATCAGGTATCGGCATTGCCCTGCTCCCCCTCCATCCTGGCTAATTTCTTCTTAACCACATCAGCCGGGTATTTTAAAGCAAGTCTCCGGATCTCGTAACTGAATTCCTCAAAAGTATCGCGCCATAACTTTGCTTCCCCAGGAGTATATTCATAAAAACCATGCGCATTAGCAATCCCCTTTCCTCCTGCCTTTACAATGTCGTCTATCAATTTAGGCACTTCTGTTCCGGTGCTGAGGTCAGGAAACAAATCCTTCATCACATTATGATATGCAGGAACACCGGTGAGATCCATCCAGCGAAAAATGCCGACTAACGTCATATAATATCCTGCATTATTTCTACACGAACGATCCACATCTTCAATAGTAGCATATCCATTTTCGACTAAATAAAAAGCCTCCCTGAACATGGCATACATTAACCGGTTAGTTATGAACCCGCGAATATCCTTTCTGACTAAAATCGGTTCTTTGCCCCAGGAGTGAGAAAGTGCGTAAAGCCATTCTGCATGTTTTAAATCAGTTTGATCACCACAAATAATTTCAAGAAAACGTGTAGTGTGCGAAGGTTCAGCCCAATGCAAGCCTAGAAAGCGTGAAGGCACTTTTGCATTCTTTTGCAGAATACTGATGGGAATTGCCGAGGTATTGCTGGTGATTAAAGTATCATCCGGCACCTGTGCTTCAATCTTTGCATAAACCGCCTTCTTGATATCCACATCTTCGAGCGTGCATTCAATGACTACTTTACAATCCTTCAGCGATTTATAATCTTCGGTTAGGGTAAGATTTGCCAACAGTTCATGAGCAGGCCGCTCGGTTATTTGCTCTTTAAAAGACCTTTCAAGATGTTCACTGATGCGCGGCATCGCCGTTTCGATATCCGAAGGAATGGGCGCTAATGCTACAACGGAATGCCCCGCCATCAACAGGCAGGCAGTAATACTACATCCCATTAGGCCCAGGCCAACGACAGCAACAGGAATATTTTCAGGCCGCAAATCGTTTTCACTCATAACTATTTTTTGACTGGTTTGATAATAGCTACAATTTAGTTTTTTAAAGACAGAAAAAGTGAATTGAGAAGAAGTTTTTTGAAGAAGGAATAGGTGGTTTGGAGGGTATATCGGTTTAGGGTTTAGAAGTTTAGATTGAATGACTTTTATCCCCAATCCAATAATTGAATAATTAAATAATTGAACAATTAATAATACAGCAGAACCAGAAGCGTAAAAATTCCGCCATATTATCCTCAGCCGGAACTTCATTGGATGTACTGGCACGGAAATTAATAGTGAATCCTTAAAATTTATAATTATGAAAAAGCTACTCGGCGTACTGATCCTGGTACTTGGTATCGGCATTTCTGCAAAAGCACAGGAAACACAAACAAAAGTCAAAAAGACCTCCTCACCCACAGAAAAAGTGCACAACACTTTTAGCAAACACAAGAAACACAACGGCTATAAGGTGAAGACGGAAGACAAGAGTGGAAAACACACGCACAAGATGAACACCAAAACCGGGGAAGTAAAAGACAAAGCCGATAAGAAAGCTTGATTTTTTTGAACAAAAACAAAGAGGTGGTGCTTTTTAAAAGACGCCATCTCTTTGTTTTATAGTTTGCTGGTGATAAAACGCTATTATTAAGCATTGCCCAAATGACCAATAATCCAATAATTTAATAATCAATAATTCAATCCTATGGTGTAGCTGCCCACAAAAATAAAAATTCGCCGAAAAAGCCTTTTCACAACTGGGTTGAGCTAAACCTGCTTAATAATTATTAAAATTTTCAAATGTAGCAAACCTCTTTTTTAAAACTACATTTTTTCTTCTTCCATTTTTCTCTTCATTTTTTTAAACTCTTCTTCCTCCGAAAGCATACGGGAAGGATTAAATTCAAAGATGTAATGAAAGATAAGGCCAATTCCCCAACCGGCAGTTGGCCAAACAGGCCACGGATAGTTTGCGCCGGTAACAAACCAAATACCCCACAAAAGGCCATTTATGATTAAATAAGTGATCAGGTGTTTCCTGAAATCAACCCTCTTGCGCGCTACTTCACGCAATTCCGTATCAGACGCTGCTTGCATAAAATATTATTTTAAAGATGATTGAATATTTGTTTTCAAGGTATTTTAAGCATCTGCCATTTTCCAATGTCCATTGTCAGCACAATGTATGTTTGTGGTCATTCAAAGAGCAGCATCACCTATTTGTATTAGACCCCAAAGGCAATGAAGCTAATATGCAATACGGAATGGACAGATTGTAAAGCAAAAGATGTAATGAAAAAAAGAAACATGAAGGGAGAAAACCAATAATTTAATAATCTAAAAATTCAATAATTATTAAAACAAAAGAATACCCTTAAAACACAAAGTGCGGGAGATCCCTGATTCCGAATCCTTTAATATAAGTGCTCTCTGGGATTCAGGTATAGATATTGCTTTTCGATTGCCAATTAAAAAATTAATATATGGCGATCCTTGGAGGAGTAATTAAAAAAGCAATTGATATTAATGCATTTATCAGTAGTGAACCAGAGCCGGGCAAGGCACAACGTGAAGTTCTTTCGGAACTTTTGAAAAAGGCCAGGCATACCGCTTTTGGCTTAAAATATAAGTTCACCGAAATTTTGAATAGCCAAGACCCTGTGAAAGCTTTTCAGCAAAATGTGCCCATATATGACTACGACGCGATGTTCGCTGAATGGTGGCATTTTTTACCCGAAGGACACCAAAATGTGACGTGGCCGGGAGGACAGGATTATTTTGCGCTAAGCAGCGGAACAACGAGTAACAAAAAATCCATCCCCGTAACACCCGACATGATCAAGGCAATTAAAAAAGCGGGGATGCAGCAGGTGGCAAGCCTTACGAATTTTGATTTGCCCTCCAATTTTTTTGAAAAGGATATTTTGATGTTGGGCAGCAGTACTTCATTGATCAAAGCAGAAGATCATGAAGAAGGCGAGATCAGTGGTATAAGTGCGGCGAATATTCCCGGTTGGTTCAGCAGCTTTTATAAGCCCGGTGAAGAGATTGCTTCTATTTCTGATTGGGATGAAAAAGTCAGCCGTATTGCAGAAGAAGCGCCTGATTGGGATGTAGGCTCTATATCCGGGATTCCCTCCTGGGTGGAACTGATGCTGAAAGAAATTATCAGGCACAACAAGCTTGAAACCATTCATGATATCTGGCCCGACTTGCAGGTTTATACTTCCGGAGGTGTTGCGTTTGAGCCGTACCGGGCCAGCATAGAAAAATTGCTGGCAAGACCACTTATATACATCGATACTTACCTCGCTTCTGAAGGTTACCTTGCAACCCAAAAAAGACCGGACACCGATGCGATGGCTTTGATTGTGGACAATGGTGTCTTTTTTGAATTTGTTCCATTTGTTGAAGACAATATTGATGAAGAAGGTCGCGTGAAGCAACAGGCACCTGTACTTACACTTGAAGAGATAGAAGAAAACAAAGATTATGTTTTGTTAATCTCGACAGTTGCCGGAGCCTGGAGATATATGATTGGTGACACTGTGGTGATTACAGATAAAGAAAGAGCTGAGATCAGGATCAGTGGGCGTACAAAACATTACCTGAATGTTGTAGGCGAACAACTTTCTATTCAAAAAATGAACATGGCCATTCAAAAACTGGAAGATGCGTTTGACATAGAAATTAAAGAATTTACTGCTGCTACCGTCTGTCAAAATGAAGAATATATTTTGAAGTTCGTGATTGGAGCTGATAAAGAAATCGATACTGCAAAAGCAGCGCAATTGGTTGATGAGGAATTAAAAAACAACAATAAGAATTACAAAGTGGCGCGCACAAAAGCTTTGAAAGGTGTGGAAGTGGAAGCCGTGCCTGTGGAAAAGTTTTATAATTGGAGTAAGGAATATAAAAAGTTGGGAGGACAGGCAAAAATTCCACGGGTGATGAAAGAAGATGCTTTTAATGATTTCAGGTCGTTCGTACTAACTTAACCTGAATGGAAGTGCTTAGGATCTGTTTGTGAACTGCCGGGAAATAATTTTCCCGGCAGTTCACAAATCATCCACCGGTACTTTTTCCTTTTTTTCTTCCACCTTTTTTACAAGTTCTACAATTATGTCGGGCGATAAGTACAACCTCTTGATTTTATTTTTATATACCTGCGGTATTTCTGCATGATCTAAAATAAACCGCTTGGTAGAGAGAATATATTTTCCTGATCCGTGGTTTACCGCATAAGTGTCAGCCACGCGTTCAGCCTCTTTTACATATTCAGGTGAAAATAAATAGCGATAACCGAAGAGGACGATCTGTGCGTTCGTCCGGTGTTCGTAATCCATAATGTGTCCAAGTTCGTGCACAATCCATCCGACCATCACTGCTTCCGGAATTTCAGTGATGGGCATATCGCAACTTTTAAGCTTGAAATGGCTGCTGATATTAATACGGTAACGACGATTCTTCCTTTTTCGTAAAAGTGTAGAAAACACAGGCTGTGCCTGCATTACAGAAGTCCTGATGTTCCTTTTAAAATTAAACCTGATAACCGCATTTTTTAATTCAGGATAAAACGACAACGCCTTTAATGCCTGGTGTTTTATCTCGGGTGGTATTTGTTTGTTACGTCCAAAGGATAATAGCTCTAGGCCTGCATCTATTTTCATATTCACTGGTACTTCAAATTGTTTTTGAAAAATGGAAGCAAATAGAAAGCCAAAGGTTTGGGAGGAAATTGATTATTAATTATTGATTATTGAATTTTTAGATTATTGGATTATTGGATTATGGTTTGCAAATGATAAAGTTAAATGTCCGGATAAGAATGGCGATGCAGTGAAAAAACTTTTTCGGGGAATTTTTGTTTTGATAATTTCTTTGCAGATCTGTTAAGACGTTACATCAGTTTTATTAATAGAAAATTTTTCTTACTGGTAAAATCCCGCCCCTACAATGTAAGTTTCGTTTCCGTGTTGCACCTTTTTCACAAATGTTTGTTTGAGGGCCGGTTCATTCTGGCCGGGTTTATACCAAAAATAATTTACCCAGCCACTATCCTCTTTTGCAACGCCATCAATTATTTCCCGTTCTATAAATTTACCTTTCAGATCCTTTTCATTCATAAGGTTTTTGCCTTCAAGGCTTGGCTGTGCCGGATTCACCAATTCGACTCCATCTGTTTTATCAACAAATACATAAGTATCCATGAAAACGAATGGGCCCCTTTTGTCACGTAACTGCGCGAAGGCCTCTTTTCCCTGTTCTTTGACGAGACCGGCTGCACGGTTCACTACATCTTCGATCAAAACTTTATCCATTTTCATATTGTATATTCCGCTGCCAACGATAAATTGCCTGCCGTCAGGATAAGTTACCCGTTTTACAAAGCTCGATTTCCATGTGGGAAAGACCTGGCCGGGTCCGGGATACATATAGTGTCCCCATCCTTCTCCAGGATCATTCGTGCCGGTTTCAACAATCATTTTACCAATGCTCCTGCCAATAACATCTTTTAATCCGATATCATTCTGGCCTTCACTTTCAGGTTCGGCCGCGTGGAAAACCCTTGTTCCTTCCATATTAAACACGAATAGATAAGTGTTATCCCTGAACCACTTTGACCCCTTCTTCCTGAATTCAGGGTAGGCCTTTTCTCCCTCATTTTCCAAAGTAGTGGCAGCCTGTTGTACCAACTGCACAAGTTGCGTTGCTGTCAATTGATTAGGAGTAGATGTTTCTTTGGGAGCACCGGGCAGGTAAACTCCGCAACCCACAAGTACCCATTTATCGCCCATTTTTGCTTTGGTTACAAATGCAGACTTGGCAGTGGAATTACTCTCTCCGGGTTTGGGCCACATATATTCTATCCAGCCGGAACCTTTGGTTTCCACAAGCTGCAACATTTCACGAAGAATCAACTTCCCTTTTGTATCCTTCATGTCCAAAAGATTGCGTCCTGCCAGGTTTGGGAGGGCCGGATGAGCCAGGTTAATGCCATTCATATCGTACACAAAAATATAGGCATCCTTAGCGATGAAGGGCCCTGTTGTATCATAGAATAAACGCAAAGCGTCTTTGCCATTGCGCTGTAATAACTCAGCCGCATCTTTTACCATATCTTCTGCAAAATCTCTTTCAATCTGATCAGTATAAATTCCGCTGCCTACGATATAACTCTTGCCTGATGGCGCTTTTACGAGACAAACATAACTGCTCTTCCAGCGGGGAAGCAGTCCGCCGGGAACATTCCATTCATAATGATACCAACCTTCGGTCTTATCCGCGAAAGTTGTTACAGTGCCAATCAATCCACGAATAATGGGTTTTCCATTGATGTCTTTCAACTCCAACTGGTTCTTTCCTTCCATTGCGGGATCAGGATGTACCAGCATATTTCCTTCCTTATCAAGCACAAAAATGTAGTTTTCACCCTGGCGCCAGCGACTTCCCTCAATGCGAAAACCAGGGAACGCATCTTCACCCTTTGTCCGTATCAAGTCACCCGCCTGCCTCACCAATGTAACAAGCCCGGGAATTGACTCATAAGTAGGATTTGAGGTGGAAATATAATTGTTTGCCGGCGATTGTGACTTGCCTGCAAGACTTAAGATAATCCCGAGAACAAGTAAGAAAGAATTTTTTTTCATGATTCATCTTTTGATAATTAAGAGCAACATTTCCTGTTCGATAGCCAGGTGGGTAGGGAGGTTTTTTAATTTATAAAGATCTGCCAACCCATTTCCATTTATAAGTGCCTCCTTCATTTACGATCCCCCAAAAATCGAAATTGCCTTTACTCCGGTCTCCGGCTGCATTCATATACATAGGACCTGTGATTCCATAATATTGATTTGCTTCTTTTTGAAAGATATCTTTGGTTTTTGTGAAATCATTTGTCGGTTCGGGGAAGGCACATACTGTCCTTGCGATCACCCAAAGTGCATCATAAACTGCCAGTGAATAGGCATCAGCTGTTAATCCAGTGTTGTTTTTAATAGCCTCGGCAACAGTTGCAAGTTGGGCGTTTACCTGTTGTGGCAATGCCAGCGTTGGAGCCTGGAAATGGGTGGCAACGGCAAATGAGGAGGCACCGGCATCAGAAAGCAATTCGCTGCTCAAGGCTATTCCATCACCACCATACCAGCGAACCGAAGAGAAGAATGGGTCAGTTGATGCCTGCCTGAACAACTCTTTTGCAATATCAAAGGAGGATACGTAAACAGCCACTTTATCAGCACCCACCTGTTTGATCCTTTGTTTCATCTTTGTTTTGAGCGAAGCCAGCAAAGGTGAGAAGTCACTAATTTTTGAAGTCGATGGAGTAAGCGAGTCAACCGTGCCATTTCTCCTTAAAAACGCTTTGCCGATCGCTTGTTGCAAACCCAGATTGCCCACATCATCTGTTGAAATGGTGATCAGTGCCCTACGCCCTGAACCATAGATCGCTTGGGCCATTGCATCACCCTGCAGGTTATCGGCGGGACAAAACCTGAAAACAGCATCTCCCGGAATTGCAAGACTGCCGGCTGTGCTTCCCTGGCTTGCTATCAATATCCCTTTCTCATTGGCAAAGTAACTGATGGCCTTCACTTCAGAACTTGACTGCGGACCAATAATATAACGGATGTTGTCATGGTACGCTTCACTGATAGCTTGCTTTGCCAATGCAGTATCCAGTTTTGTGTCGAATACTTTTACAGAAAACCTGTAGCGGCAACCAGTTTCCTTCATCCGGTCATTAATTTCTTTTACAGCAAGATTCATTGCTTCCTGTGAGGTGAGTCCGAGTGTCGACCAGTTTCCTGATAGTGACAATAGTGCTCCTACTTTTACAGTAATCAAATCATCGGAGGTCTTTTTCACACCAGAGATTAAAATGATAGCTACAGCGAATGCAGCAGTTAACAAAAGTTTCTTCATCGTTGTGATTTGAAATAAAAATTACAGGAATTGGCGAAGGCACACCTTTTTACATGCCTTGCAAATGGAATTAAATAAGAAAAGGACTTAAAAGTACCCGGAACCTGCACGGAACGCCTGCTCCGGATACTATTGAAGGCTGCGACAATGCTTAGCCTTTGGGTTTTTGGCCTTCACCAGGAAACTCATAGATGCGTGGACCAATCCCGTTGATTTGTAATTCTGTTTCTTCTGTTGTCCACAACCTGTGAGGAGTGCCTGCAGGGAACAAAACAAAACCACCGGCAGGAAGTATATGTTCGGGTTCGCTGCCTTCCATCCCGGTTGACCAGTGAACCGATCCTGAGATCACTGTCAGGTATTCATCTTCGGTTGGGTGCTTGTGAAGGCCAAAGTAATACCCGGCACCGACATGATAGCGCACAACGTAAGGGCCAGGTTGTGATGGGTCACCAACAAGAAAGGCGGCCTTACGTAAAGGATCTATTTTGTCCTTTTCCCACCTAAGTTCAGCGGGTATAGAAACATAGGGCTTTCTTTCTCCATGTATTGCGGGAGCTCCGTTCTTCACTTCAACTTCTACAATTTTAAATGGAACTGCCCCAACATTACGGGCACTATGGCTTTGAGCCTTGCGCCAGTAAACTTGTCCCGGCTCCATTTCCAGCAGACTGCTTTTTCCCTCAGCATCTGTAATTTCCACTTTACCTCCATCGATTGAATAGAGGACATAAGGGAAATGATGCTCGTGAAACGGCACACTTCCCTTTACTGTATAATCAGTCTCTATGACTGTTGCCTGATCATTATCCAACAAGACCTTCCTTAATGTTTCTTTTGAATAGGCTCTTGTTTCCGGAATTTTTTCCAGTAATTCTTCTGTATTCATAATAACCTCCTTTTTTTTAAAAATTCGACTGTAGTAGAGGCGAAGCAATCATGAAAATCAATTATGTTTTCATGTAACTCTTGTGAGCTTTCGGGGTAGCACGTTAAGAAAATAATCGGGATTAGAAATAGCGTGACAGCTCAATTCTCTATCTTTCCTAGCCCATACCACCATCCGGTTACCGGTGATTTGCAATAGAGAACTGTTCTCCGTACGCCCCGGAAAAAATAATGTACCGTTCCCTCTTCCCCCACAAGCATTTCTTTAAATGCCTGCTGCA
>JBQCEG010000121.1:0-7364 GCA_051960475.1 Ginsengibacter sp. | reverse complement strand
GCATTTATCGTATTTGTTCCCCCGCCTATCGGCAAATGTAAACGACTGAAAGCGTCCAGCCGCGCGAGATGTTCAACGTGCGTGTCTTTGTATTTTGCCCATTCCATTTTCCCCTTCTCATCAGCCTGCCTTATAACTGCTGTTGCCATCTTGAAAGCGGCAGTTACATCATCCTGTAAAGTTTCAACATTGGGTGTATTGATATCGTCAAAAAATTTGAAATCAGGGTACTTGTTGATGTCGTCCAGTAAAGTACTTTCTTTTGGCCATGGAAGTTGTAAACCTGAACGCTGAAATTCATCTTTCCAAACTACTGTTTCCAAACTATCCCAGGTAACGACGAAAAGTGTAGCACCTTTAGAATCTTTATCATTTCTATAATTCCAATCTTTCAAAATATCAAAATATTTCTTTTCCTGTGGACTTAATTTGTCTACTTCCATATTTTTGATAAGAACGGGCAGAGCCATTTGACCAAATATGTTGAAATTATCGGTTTGTAATTTCATCATGTCTTCGGGGGTAATATCATTCATTTGCTCCAACCTTTTGTTTATTTCCAACCCGCGGTAAGGAGGAAAACTTCCGGGCAAATAATAAGGATAAGAAGTATCTGCAGGCATTTGATTGGCACTGCTCACAAAACCTCTTTCAGGATTTACAAGATGTGGATTTTCTGATTGTGGGATCATTCCCTGCCAAAAATAACTGCTGTCTGTTCCCGGCATTACAAAATCTCCCTGGCGATACCATTCTGCCGGAAACTCGCCCTGGTCCCAGATTGCAATGTCACCACTTTTACTGGCAAAAATGCAGTTTTGCCCTGGCGTATGTAAATATTTTATCGCCCTTAAATAATCATTGTAATTGTGTGCTTTATTTAAAAGGATAAACATTTTTAGTTCGTTGCTCGCATCGTGTGCCTTCCAACGCACAGCGTAATCATTGTGTCCCGTTTCTCTTCCGCCGGTAAATTTTTGGTCGTACATCACAGGGCCCATTTTTGTGTAATAAACCGTATCCATGAAGTCTGGTTCGCCTTTCACCTTAATATCTTCAATCCTGTAAGTCGACGGAACCCATGAACTGTCAAACCAATATTCACTGTGCGTGCTGTCCTTAAATTTTATTTTATAATAATCCCTCACATCTCGCTCAGCATTCGTGAAACCAAAAGCGCAACTATCATTAAAACCGATAATGATCGCGGGTGCACCGGGAAAAGTTACACCGTAACAATTGTACGTCGGCGTACTGATTTGCATTTCATACCAAACGGATGGAAGGTTCAAAGAAAGATGTGGATCATTGCATAAAATCGGGTAACCGCTTTTTGTTTTTTGACCACTTACTGCCCAATTGTTACTGCCATTATTTTCATTCGGTTTTTGTTCTGTAATATTTGTAGAATCTTTTTCGTCGTAATAAAGTGAATCAGCAGAAGCAGGAACCCGGGGCTTGATAGTCGGTGGAGGAAATTCAGTTCCTTTTGGAACAATCGGATCAAAAGAATCCATTATGATCGGATATATCTTATCAAAATCAGCAGATGAAAAAACCGATTTTGCATTCGTCATTTCGAAATCATCTTCGTAGCCGGCAAGATCCAGTGCCATGTATTTCAGGAAAAGCGCGGATTTGAGATTAGTCCATTTTTCCGGCTTGTAGCCTAGCAACTTGTATTCGATTGGCAAAGAGCTTTCGGTTAGACTTTCAATATAGGAATTGACACCGGCGGTGTAATTATTGCATTCTGCTAAAGTTTCAGGATCACTTTCAATTGCTTTCAAAGAATTTTCGGCAGCGTAAACCATTCCCAATCTCCTTTTGTCGCGGTCAAAAGCCAAAGCTTTTGGCCCGATGATCTCACTCAGCCTTCCTGCCGCTGCCCGTGTTTGAAATTCCATTTGCCAAAGGCGGAATTTTGCATGAAGATATCCCTGGACAAAATAGGCATCATTACTATTGTCAGCAAAAATGTGCGGCACAAGGCGGTCATCAAAATATACCTTTACTTTTCCCTGCAATTGTGGAAAAGAAAGTTGCGCTGAATAATTTTCATTTACCGGTTCCGCATTTTGCCATAAACCTGTCTGCGGATTTAATAATTGCGCCAATGGAACAGGCAAAACAATTTTTGTATTCAGCAATAGAATCAGAATTACGGTAACAATTGCAGAAATAACAAGAGAAATTATTTTCATTAAAACTCTTTATTAGAAGTGTAAAATAAAGAATTTACAAATAAAAGGTAATTGAAATTTTAAATTGATTATTACCTTTTGAATCGAAATAAGTAAACAAACAAAAAACTGAGATTTAATTTTTATTATTAATTGTTGAAACATTTCTACAAGACATGTAAAAAGTCGACTTAACATCACTGCGAAAGGAAATCGGACAGTGGACGTTTGATTCAAACCTTTCTTGTTTTAGATCTTGACTAATACTGAACAAAATAGCTTGAAACTGAGCCAGGACTGCGTTTTTCGTGAATTAAGGAGTCTTTTGAAAAAGAAAATATTGTGCAAATAGATTCCACAAATTTGAGCTGGCACAATTTTTACATTTTTTCAGATATGAAAAAACTTCTATTTACTCGTCAGCATTTAATGGATTATTTATTTTATGGAATTTTAGCCGCCATTTTTTATTCTATCTCGGTTTGGTTTTATGTTTATGACCAGGAATTCAGGCAAGCCAAGTTGATGTATATTGGCGTCGGATTTTTTGCTTTTATAATGTTGTTGTACCTGCTAAAGATAACAGACCCGGAAAAGTCGAAAAAGAATTTAAAAGAAATTATTTTCTCCGGTCACCTGGCAGTAATAACAGGAATTATCTTTTCAACTCTTATTTGTTACCTTCTTTGTTTTGAGTACAAACCCGGTGCATTTAAAATTTCTTCTACATATCCGGGGCAATCTCCTGCAAGTTTATTCGATGTTTTCGTTCCGGCAGTCATTGTTAATCTTCTCGCCGGAAGTTTTATTTCGCTTTTGGTTGCTTACGCTGTGAAACCTAACTTTGATATTAAGAAAAAAACGTTTAGCGCTTAAGAGATCGTTTTTATTCTCTATTTTGCTTACAGTAATTTACCTCCTTCCCCTAATCCCCTATCTGACCATATTACTTTAATCTTACTCCACACCTTTTCTTGAAATAAGAAAAAAATTGCATGTTGAAATTTTTATGCAATTGTGGAAAAATACGGGAAAGAATTTCCCCGTGTGGCATAGTAATTG
Organism: Ginsengibacter sp.; assembly: GCA_051960475.1. Lineage (GTDB taxonomy): Bacteria > Bacteroidota > Bacteroidia > Chitinophagales > Chitinophagaceae > Ginsengibacter. Next base: position 4,119 of record JBQCEG010000121.1, on the reverse strand, counting down.
CACCTAATATGAAAAATTATAACCCAATAATAAACCTAAATTTAAAAACCCAAAATTGTACCAATATCTGTTAATTCGGAGTTTGAAATTTCCATCGTATACAATTTTATTAATCCAGCTCTCTAACCAACTATTCACTAAACGTTAAAATTGTTTGATAAAAATATACCGTACATATGTATTCCCTAATCGATAAATTATAATCCATAGTAAAATGCTACACAAAACATCTACCCAATTCCTATTTTTGCTCTTTCTTTTATTAACAGCCGCTAATTCTTCCGCTACGACTTATTACGTTTCCAGTTCATCCGGCAATGACTATAATTCAGGAATGGATCCTTCCTCTGCCTGGCAATCACTATCTAAGGTTAGTAATTATTATAACTTTCAACCAGGTGACCAAATCCTTTTTAAAAGAGGGGATGTGTTTTATGGAAGTTTAACTATTTCAAATTCCGGAAGTAGCGGCAATCCTATTGTATTTGGAGCTTACGGTTCTGGCCCAAATCCCGTTTTAACAGGCTTTACTTCAGTAAATTCGTGGACCAACGTAGGTGGAAACATTTGGGAAAGCACCAATGCCGTTTCTAATTTATCATCAGTCAGTATTGTATTAATAAATGGAATAAATACTAAAGTTGGCAGATATCCAAATGACTCATATTTCCCTTTTCAATCACATGGCGGTAATAATTCAATTACAAGCAGTTCATTAAGTGGAGGAACCAACTGGACTGGAGCTAAGGTAGTAATTAAAGCAAATCGTTGGACCTTAATAAAACAACCTATTACAGGTCAATCTGGTAATACGCTATACTATTCAAATGGCGATGCGACCCCCATAGACAATTTCGGTTTTTTTATTCAGGATGACCCACGTACGCTTGACAAAAAAGGTGAATGGTATTTTAATCCTAACACAAGGAAAATCGATATATATAGCACAAGTCAACCTTATAATGTTCAGGTTACATCGGTTGAAAATATAATCTATAGTAATCATCAAAATAATTTGACCTTCAATAATCTTGATATCACTGGGGCTAATAACAATACAATCTATATAGGCAATTCTGTAAATCCTGTTATAACAAACTGTAATATATCTTTTGCAGGAGTGTTTGGAATAGAAGTAGATAATTCATCTTCTTATGCCGACATTGAACATAATACGATCACTGATTGTGGAAGCAGTAGCATCGAATCAAATGATTTTGGCCCTTATTACACTGTTAAATATAACACCATAAAAAGATCGGGATTAGTATCTACCATTTTACCAAATGACTATAGTGGAGCAGCAATTAACTGCCCTGGTGATAATGGTTTGATACAATATAACAATATCGATAGTAGTGGATATGATGGAATTAGTTTTCGTGGAACGAATACACAAGTAAGAAATAATTTTATAAATTATTCCTGCCTTGTCAGAGATGACGGAGGAGGTATTTATACAGGCTTTACAGGAGAGACAGGAAAAGTGATAGATGGGAATATTGTTCTAAATTCTCAAGGAACGTCTGCTGGAACAGCAGGTTCAGAAATACATTGTTCAGGAATATATATTGACGATTATGGTAATAATATGACCATATCTAATAATTCAATCGCCAACTCTAGTTCAGCCGGTATTTTTATACACAATTCCAATAATATAAATATTAAGAACAATACAGTATTCAACAGTGGTTCACCTGGAACTTATGTGACCGGCTCAATATGCCTCCAAGCAGGAGGAAATTCGATGATAAGGGGACTTCAGATCAACAACAATATTCTCTTTGCTAAGACCTCTGACCAACTCAGCCTGTTTTATTTTAGTCCAACAGATGCAACAGATATGAAGGCTTTTGGGACATCTGATCACAACTTTTTCGTAAAACCAATGGGAAATGACCAGTCCATTGTTTTCCAACCTAATTTTTCATGGCCGGGTGATCAGCTAAATCTCACTGCTTGGCAATCTTATGACGGGCAGGATTATAATTCTTCTGTTACTCCTAAAACGGTTTCGAGTGCCGCTGATGAAAGATTTGAATATAATGCAACCTCAAGCAGCAAAACCATTACTCTTGATGCGAGTTACATTGATGCAAGATGGAACACCTTTAATGGTAGCATAACACTCGCCCCCTATAGTTCAGCTGTTCTGATTAAAAATGGTCCATCTACGAATTTATTACCGGCAGTTAATCCTACAAATACTGTGAATGGACTTGATTATAAATATTATGAAGCTGCAAGCTATAGCTCACTTCCAGACTTCAACTCAGTTACACCAGTGAAATCAGGAAATGTAAGCTCCTTTGATATTTCAGTAGCCAACAGAGCAACATCCTTCAGTATTAATTTTACAGGGTATATTGATGTTCCTTCTGATGGTCAATATACATTTTATACAACTTCTGACGATGGAAGCAAGTTGTATATAGACAACCAGTTGGTGGTTGACAATGATATGGTTCAACCCGCTACTGAAAGATCAGGAACTATAGGCCTCAAAGCCGGCAAACATGCTATTTCTGTTGGATATTTTCAAGAAGGTGGAGGAGATGTTTTATCGGTTAGTTATTCTGGTCCTGGTGTTAATAAACAAGTAATTCCAAATTCTTCCCTATATAGAGTTACTAACTCAGCAATTTCAACTAACCTTCTACCTGCCATTAATCCAGGTAGTACGGTTAACGGATTGAATTATAACTATTATGAAGCTTCAAGTTATAGTTCGTTACCTGATTTTAATTCCCTTTCTCCTGTCAAGACCGGGACAGTTAGTACATTTGATATTACAGTTGCCAACAGGAGTACGGCTTATAGTTTCAACTTCACGGGATACGTTAACGTTCCTGCTGACGGACAATACACATTTTATACCACATCTGACGACGGAAGCAAACTGTATATCGATAATCAACTGGTAGTTAACAACGATGCAATACAGGCAGCTACTGAAAAATCAGGAATCATCGGATTAAAAGCAGGGATGCATGCCATAACTGTAGGCTACTTCCAACAAGGCGGAGATAATGTGCTGTCAGTAAGTTATTCCGGACCGGGTATTGGCAAACAAACGATTCCTAATAGTTCCTTATTCAGAACTTCAAATACATCTTCAACACTTTTGCCTGCAGTTAATCCTTCAAATACTACAAACGGAATTGATTACAAATATTATGAAGCACCTGATTTCTATTCTGTTCCTGATTTTAATTCTCTTACCCCGGTTAAGACCGGAAATACCAGTTCATTCGATATTTCGATTGCGAATAGGAATTATTCCTTCAGTATCAATTTTACAGGATACATCAATGTACCTACTGACGGCCAATATACATTTTATACAACATCAGACGACGGAAGCAAGTTGTATATAGATAATCAACTTGTAGTGGATAATGATGCAATTCAGCCTGCGACAGAAAAATCAGGTATAATTGGACTTAAAGCAGGTAAACATTTGATTAGCGTAGGCTACTTCCAGGAAGCTGGGGACAATGTTTTATCAGTAAGTTATTCAGGGCCAGGAATCGGAAAGCAAGTTATTCCTACTTCTTCATTGTACAGGAATTCAGGAACAAGTTCCAGTCTCTTGCCTGCAATATTTCCTTCCAATACAGTGAATGGTGTTGATTATAAGTATTATGAAGCAGGAAGTTTCTATTCAGTTCCAGACTTCAGTTCAATGACTCCTCTTAAGACTGGGGCTACAAATACATTTGATATTTCCGTTGCAAACAGGAATTATTCTTATAGTATCAATTTCAATGCATACATTAATGTGCCTGCTGTTGGTAAATATACATTATATACTACTTCAGATGATGGAAGCAAATTGTACATCGATAATCAACTTGTAGTTGACAACGACGCTATTCAACCTGCAACAGAAAGGTCTGGAACCATTGGACTTCAGGCTGGTTTCCATACAATTTCCGTTGGCTATTTCCAACAGTTAGGAGACAACGTCCTATCAGTAAGTTACGAGGGTCCTTCTGTAGCAAAGCAGCAGATACCATCCTGGACATTATACAGGTCTTCAACAATTTCTGCTCAGTCAATGATGGTAAATCCTTCCTCAGCTTATATGTTTAACAATGATGGAAGTAATTTCCA
>JBQCEG010000120.1:0-70184 GCA_051960475.1 Ginsengibacter sp. | reverse complement strand
CGCAAATATCTTTTATTGCCTCAACCAAATCACTATTTGAAAGAATGTCTTCATCAGTCGCCATTAAAGTAGAAGTCAATTGGCCCTCAAGATTTTTAGCAACTTCAAGCATCTCATCTAAATCCGTACAACGGATTACCAATGAATAAGGACCAAAAACTTCCTGGTGCAAAACAGGATTATTGAGAAAATCTTTACCTGTAGCGGTTGCAATAGTCGGCGTCCCTTCATGTTCTTTTTTAGGAGTTTTTGATACAGAAATTATTCTTACATTTTGTTGCTTTGTTGCTGTATCTCTTTTTTCGTCAAACGCTTTTGCTATTCCCGGGTGCAACATCTTCAGCGGAGCTACTTTTTCTATTTCAATACCTAAAACATTAATAAACTTCTGTAGGTTTTCACCTTCTATACCAATGATCAAACCGGGATTGGTACAAAATTGTCCAATACCCTGTGTGATAGAAGCAGCATACGTTACAGCAATTTCTTCAGAAGAGTCTTTTAGCTTTTCAGGCATAAGAAATACAGGATTTATACTTCCCATTTCTGAAAATACAGGGATCGGAACCTTTCTCTGATTGCCCCAATCGAACAATTGTTTGCCACCGGCAAACGAACCAGTAAAACCCACTGCTTTTGTACGATCGTGCATCACCAAAGCTTTTCCCACTTCAACAGACGCTCCATGAATATGCGCAAAAATATTTTTTGGCATTTTTTGTTGGTATACTGCTTTAAAAATCGCCTGGGCAACCAATTCTGAAGTTTCTGCATGTGCAGGATGAGCCTTTACAATCACCGGGCATCCGGCAGCAAAAGCGCATGCAGTATCGCCTCCGGCAGTTGAGTAGGCAAAAGGAAAATTACTTGCTCCAAAAACTACTACAGGACCCAGCGGCACCAACATTTTTCTTATATCTGGCTTTGGTGGTGTTTTTTCCGCATTGGCCGTGTCAATCCTTGCTTCCAGCCATTCGCCACTTTCAGCAGCAGCACCATATTGATCTAACTGAAAAATTGTTCTTGCCAATTCTCCTCTCAATCTCGCTTCAGGCAAATTGGTTTCTTTCATAGCAGATTGTACTAATTCATTTTCGCGTTTTTTCAATTCTTCTCCAATCGCCCGCATAAAGTCTGCGCGGGATTTTAAAGGCAGTTTCCTGTACTCGTGAAATGCATTCCACGCGTCTTTCATAGCATTGTCAATCTCTTCTGAAGTAGCATCTTTAAACATCTTTTTTAATTTTTATTTCACGGATTTGAACGAATTACACGAATTATTTCTTAGCCAATAAGCAAGTTTAAATTATTTCAACAATTCAGGAAGTGCAGGTCGTGAAGCAATTCCATCATTTATGATCTTTAGAATCTCATTTCGCTCCTCCCCTTCCAAAGTAAATCGTGGAGCGCGTACTGCTTCACTTCCAATTCCAACTTGTTCTGCTGCCAGCTTAATATATTGAACCAGTTTCGGATGAATATCCAACTCAAGCAAAGGCATAAACCAACGATAAATCTTCGTCGCCTCTTCCAATCTTCCTGCTTTCACCAACCGGTAAATTGCCACTGTTTCTTTAGGGAAAGCATTTACCAGGCCTGCTACCCAACCATCAGCGCCTAAACAAAGTTCTTCCATTGCCAATGTGTCCACTCCACATAAAATTTTATATCGATCTCCAAACCTGTTTCTTAATCTCGTTACATTTGTTACATCCCTCGTCGATTCTTTTATCGCGCGAATGTTTTCGGAATCCTGCAATTCATCAAACATCTCAAGCGTGATCAGGATCTTGTAATCGACCGGGTTATTATATACAATTACCGGCAAATCAGTTTCTGCAGAAATTGACTTAAACCATTCAACAGTTTCACGATGATCACTTTTGTAACGCATTGGTGGCAATAACATCAATCCATCGGCATTCCATTCTTTTGCCTGCTTTGCCTGTTTAATCGCTTCTCTGGTATTTCCTTCCGCAATATTCAAAATGACAGGGATCTTTGTATTCACCTTTTCAAGGGTAAATTTCACCAGCGCCTCTTTTTCTTCTGTAGAAAGAACGCTTGATTCTCCTAGAGTTCCTCCCAAAATAATGCCATCAATACCGGCTTCAAGTTGTGCTTGAAGGTTGATCTCAAATATATTCAAATCGAGCTCACTGACAGAAGAAAATTGTGTTGTAATAGCAGGATAAATACCTTCCCATTTTACATCCATATATATTGTTTTATTTAAGTAAAACGTGATGAAAGTTAATCAAATCTACATTCAAAAAAATGAGTGAGTGGCAAGGAACCCAGGAAATCCATGATTCATTCTAAAAAAAACAAAATAAAAGTTCGTTTACTGATAACCGTTAGTTCAATAAACTGACTGAATAATTCCAGATAATCCCTTTTCCAAAAAGCCCCAAAAAGGCTTCCTTGGCTTCATATATTTCAAATCAAAAGCCATAATGCTTTTTTCTTTTATGTATTCTATCGCATCAGGGATCGAGTCAGTTACGTAATATAGTTTTGCTTCGTGCTCGGAAATAGTACCGGCCTCAAGCATTTTCTGATTGTGTTCAATTATATTTTGATAAAACTCTTTATCAAAAATAATGATCGGGAACATTTGCAATTTTCTTGTCTCAATTAAAGTGATCGTCCCAAAAAATTCATCCAAAGTGCCAAAACCACCCGGCATTACGATAAACGCATAGGAATATTTTATCAACAACATTTTCCGGAGAAAAAAATATTTTATATCCACCCATTTATCCAGGTAATCATTGTGCTTTTGTTCCCGAGGCAAAACGATATTACAACCGACACTTCTTCCTCCCACATCTTTTGCTCCACGGTTAGCGGCCTCCATAATTCCCGGGCCGCCGCCCGTCATGATCGTAAACCCAAGCTTTGCAATTTCACCTGAAAGTTCCCGCGCCTGCTTGTAGAAAGGATGATCTTCTTTAAAACGTGCCGAACCAAAAACTGTAACGCACGGTCCAACGAAATGCAAAGCACGAAATCCTTTTATAAATTCAAAAAACACATTCACAGCATACCTGAAATTTGCCAGCCTGTTTTGGGGACTGTCAAAAAACCTGATTTCATTTTTGCTGGCTGCTTTCTTTCCTTTTGGAGAAGGTTCAACTTCTTTAGTTTTCGTCATCTATTCTTTTTTTTCTTTCAAACTTAAAGGATTTGAAATTTTCTTCGTAACAAAATTTTGATCTTAAAATATTAAAATAAAAATCTTTTGAATTTGTTGGTTCACTAACTTACGGAATAATTCCAACCGAATGAGTTTACCAAAAAAGCCGCGGAGAAAGCGAACCAGGATTGGAAAGTTTCTTTCCATCCTTGGCCCCGGAGTCGTAACCGGGGCAGCTGATGACGATCCATCAGGTATTGCCACTTATTCCCAAACCGGGGCACAATTTGGTTATGGACAATTGTGGACAGCCATTTACATGCTTCCTTTGATGATGGGTGTGCAGGAAGCGGCAGCCAGGATTGGAATGGTTACAGGAAAAGGAATCGCGGCGATTGTAAAAGATAATTACAACAAGCCGGTTTTATATTCCGTCGTAACGTTGGTAACGATTGCGAATGTAATCAATATTGGTGCCGACATCGGAGCAATGGCTGCAGCGGCAAAATTAATTTTGCCTTTGCCTTTTGCGGTTTGGACCTTGCTCTTTACAGCAGTGATCTTATTCCTTGAAATATTTACCACATATAAAACTTATGCAAGGATTTTAAAGTGGCTCGCTCTTTCGTTACTCGCTTATCCCATTACAGTTTTTATTGTGAAACTTCCGTTACTGCAGGTTTTGAAAGCCACATTTGTTCCGCATATCGAATTCAATTTTGCTTTCTTTTTTATCATAACCGGTGTGTTAGGCACAACCATCTCACCTTATATGTTTTTCTGGGAAACTTCTCAAGAGGTAGAAGAAATAAAAGAAAAAAACCGGATGAAAAACGGTATCCCGCGAATCAGGAGAAGCAATATTTTTCAAATGAGAATCGACAACAACTTAGGTATGTTCTTTTCCGAATTTACGACATGGTGCATTTTGGTTGTTACCGGTACAGTACTTTATAATTCCGGCATCCGTGATATCCAAACTTCCGCAGATGCTGCAAAAGCGCTTGAACCTTTGGTAAGTTCGTTTCCACATGCAGGATATTTGTCCAAACTTATTTTTTCCATCGGAATCATCGGTCTTGGTTTTTTGGCAGTTCCTATTCTATCAGGATCTGCTGCTTATGCTGTTTCCGAAGCTGTGAACTGGCAATCTGGATTAAATTTAAAATTTGCGAAAGCACAAGGTTTTTATGGAATCATAACCTTGGCAACGATCGTGGGGTTAATGATAAATTTTGTTGGAATAAGTCCTGTAAAAGCTTTGATCTATACTGCAGTTTTGAACGGTGTAGCTTCGGTACCGCTGATATTTTTATTGATCAAAATCTCGGGGAATAAAAAAATAATGGGCAAATACACAAGCGGAACATTATCGAAGATTATTCTTTGGATCACATTTTTTTCAATGGCTGCGGCAGCTATTGCTACATTGATTCTCCTTGTCAGATAAAGAAGCGAACTATTTCTCTTCCAACAAAACTTTCATTTCAGTTGCATTCTTGACAGCGTTGCAACCGATGTCGTTATTAAAATAAATAAATGCCTTTTTTATTTTTTTACTGGCTTTCACTTCACTAATAAAGTCCTTTAAAAATTTAGTTGAGTAAGGGGACTGGTAGAGATTAGGAACGCCATGCATGCGATAATAAAATAAAGAAGTATTGGTAACAACTGTTTCAGGAAGTAACGGGTGACTCATACCCGAAAATGTAATTTTATTTTTTCCCAATTCTTTATACACGTCATTTTTCCACCAGCTTTCATGCCGGAACTCAACCACATTCGGAAATTTTGGATCGAGACTCTTGATTATTTTTTCAAGACGTTCTTCTGTATAAGCATATTTTGGTGGGAACTGGAATAAAACACAACCGGTTTTTTCTTTAAGACCTTCTTCTACTGTTTGGTAAAAATCGAGCAGGAACTGATCACATTCATTAAGCTTTTTGTAGTGTGTAATGATGCGTGGCGCTTTTACAGAAAAAGAAAAATTCGGTGCACTTCTTTCGTACCAGCTTTTCAGCATGGAAACTTCGGGAAATCGATAAAAGGTAACGTTCAATTCCAGCGTACTAAAATGTTCACAATAATATTCGAACCATTTTCTTATGGGCACACCTTTCGGATAAAAAACCTCTTTCCATCCTTTATAATGAAACCCTGAACATCCGATATGCCATTCGATCATACATTGAGATTTTCAATAAAATCTCAAATAATATGCCTGTCAGAAGAAGGCAAAAGGCAAAAATAAAATTAAATGAAAGTTGTTTGTTTGCTGGCGAACGTCTTACAAACAAATCTGGCTGACCGGAGCAGAATGAACAATAATTCAGTAATCCAATAATTTAATAATCAAATCTCTCACCTTTTCTGCATTAGGAAGCATTGCCTTTTCAAGCCCTGTATTCAAAGGAACTGCAGGAAGATTTAAAGAACCTAAGACCTCAACCGGTGCGTCCAAAAATTGAAAACATTCTTTTGAAATCCTTGAAGCGAGCGCCTCCGCGAAAGAATTGTTTTGTTGTTCTTCAGAAAGAACCAAACATTTTCCATGTTTTTTTACTGTTGAAAAAATCAGTTCCTCATCAAGAGGAAATAACGTTCTGACATCGACAATCTCTACCTTCCCTTCAAGATTTGTTGCAGCAGCTTTCGCCCAATAGACGCCCATTCCATAAGTAATGACGCAACAAGTTTCGCCTTGTTCTATTTTTCTTTCATCAGCGTTTAAAACAATTCTTCCTTTTCCTAAAGGAATAATATAATCTCGTGAAGGCTCTGCCGTTTTTGCATCCTCAGTTCCCGGAACTTTACTCCAGTAAAGTCCTTTGTGTTCCAGCATGACAACAGGGTTTGGATCGAGGAAAGCTCCTTTCATCAGGCCTTTCATGTCTGCCGCATTGGAAGGATACACGACTTTAATTCCTTTCATGGCAAGCAAAAAAGTTTCAATGCTTCCACTATGATAAGGACCTCCACCACCGTAAGCGCCCGTTGGCACACGAATCACTGTTTGCACAGGAAATTTTCCATTACTCAAATAACAACTTTTCGCTACTTCAGTGTATAACTGGTTAAAGCCAGGGAAAATATAATCGGCAAATTGCACTTCAACAATCGGTTTAACACCCGTTGCACTCATGCCAACTGTCGATCCAATAATGTAAGCTTCCTGGATGGCGGTATTAAAAACCCGGTGCTCACCAAACTGTTCACCCAAAGTTGCGGTTTCCCTGAAAACGCCACCCAGCCTTTTTCCTACATCCTGTCCGTACAGCACTGCTTCAGCAAATTCTTCCATTATTTCACGAATGGCAAAAAGCGCCGCATCCACCATCACTACTTTTTCTTTCCCATTCGGCTCGCGTTCTCCTTTTTCTTCCGAAACAGGAGTTGTCGCAAATATATGTTTGGTCACATTTGAAGGATCAGGTTCAGGAGCAGAACGCGCTTTTTCAAAATCCCGGGCAACTTGTTCTTCTGCAGCATTTTCAATTTCAGATAATTCGTTCTCTTCAATGCCCATTTGAAGCAACCTGCTTTTCAATTTTGGCAATGGGTCATGTTCTGCATGCTGCGCCAAATCTTCTTCCGAACGATAAAATTCTTTTCTCACTCCGCTTGTATGATGCCCCAGCAGCGGAACACGCGCATGAACTATAAAAGGTTCTGCATTTTCACGCACCTGGCCAACAACATTTTTCATCACTTCATAGCTTTGAAAAAAATCACTACCGTCTATGCTTATACGCTGCATCCCTTTAAACCCTTTTGCAAATTCTGAGGCATTCATTGTACGGGCTTCGTCGGAAGTAACACTGATACCCCAGCCATTATCCTGCACCAGGTAAATGATGCGCAATTTTTTCAAAACCGCTACCTGCAATGCTTCTGAAACTTCTCCTTCCGTAAGACTTGCATCTCCTAAAGAACAAATCACAATCGGTGTTTCACCATCATTTCCTTTTTTATAATGTGAAGATTGAATAGATTCCAAATATTGTAATCCTTGCGCAATACCCGTTGCAGGAATTGCTTGCATTCCTGTTGCACTGCTTTGATGAATAATTGTAGGTTTATCTTCTCCCCGAAAATTGGGGTGCGCATAATATTCCCTTCCTCCGGTAAAAATATCATCGGCTTTTGCAAGGAGTTGAAGCATTAAAGTGTAAGGGGAAAAGCCTAATCCAAGCAACAAACTTTCATCACGATAATAAGGACTTACAAAATCGCAAGGAAGCAACTGGAAAGCCGCCGCAAGCTGAATCGCTTCATGGCCGCGGGATGTAGAGTGAACGTATTTACAAACCTGCCGGTTAGCGTCATAAGTTTCAGCCATTGTTTTGGCAGTACACATCAAACGAAACGCCTTCAGTAAAATTTCTTTTTCCATAAATCATTAAGCTAATTTGCAAATTAGCCAATAAATCTCTTAAAGGATAATTGTTGGAACTGAATTAGTTTACTCAAACTTTAGTTACATTAGCATTAATTTTATTCATCTCTAAACTCATAGCTTATGCAGTTTTCCAAAATTTTAAAACAAGGAAGCATTATAGTTTTAGTTATCTCCTGCTTTTCTTTTTGCTTAAAACCGACAGAGGAAAAATATGTAGAAGTAGTTTTTTCACACAATTTGGCAATAAGTGACCTTGCATCGATTCAGAACAACCTTTCAAAAAAAGAAATCTTTCTGAATTACGATTATCTCAAGTTTGACAAGGATGGAAAATTGCAGGCAATCAAATATTCGGTTAATTACAAAAAAGTTGGAGGGGCAGATGAATCAGAAGACATGAAAAGAGAACTTGGATTTATCATTAATACCGAATCGGGCCCATATCCTAAATATGGAATTATTGTCGGTTTTAAGGATCAAATTGAAAAACGTAGGATTCAAATTGAGAATGGAACTTTTCCTCCAAGGAAATAATTTTCAAGCCTAAAGAAGTGCATTTTCGACAAAACCGGTTTCAGCCGCAGTTGCTGATTCTTTAAATGCTTCACGCGGTTTGAGCCCCAACAGTTCAAACATCATCTTGTCCTGGTCAAAATCAGGATTGGGGGTAGTTAACAATTTTTCTCCCGAAAAAATGGAATTGGCACCCGCCATAAAACACAAAGCCTGTTCTGAAACGCTCATTTCAGTTCTTCCGGCACTCAAACGAACCATAGCCTTCGGCATTATAATTCTTGCTGTTGCAATCATTCGAACCATGTCCCAAATATCTACTTTTTCATTTCCTTCCAATGGCGTTCCTTTTACTCTTACCAAAGCATTGATAGGAACACTTCCCGGATGAGAAGGCAAAGTAGATAAAGTGTGCAACATACCTATTCTATCTTCATGAGTCTCGCCCAAACCAATAATTCCGCCGCTGCACACACTGATGCCAGCTTTGCGGACATTACCCAACGTCTTTAAACGGTCATCGTAGGTACGCGTAGAAATAATATCTGAATAATGTTCTTCGGAAGTATCAACATTGTGATTATATGCATATAAACCTGCCGCTTGCAACTTTTCAGCCTGGCTTTCTGATAGCATACCCATAGTGCAACAAACTTCAAGACCTAATTCATTTACCCCTTTAACCATATCAAGCACACGGTCAAAATCGCGGTTGTCCCTGACTTCACGCCATGCAGCCCCCATGCAAAACCTGGTAGAACCAGCATCTTTTGCTCTTTGTGCATAAGCCAGAACTTCTTCTTTCTTCATCAACGCCTGAACATCTACACCGGTATTGTAACGGGCAGCTTGCGGACAATAAGCACAGTCTTCAGGGCAGCCGCCGGTTTTTATGGATAGTAAAGTACACACCTGCACTTCACCAGTGTTGTGATACTCACGGTGAACCACAGACGCTTTATAAATTAATTCAAGTAATGGAGTATTGTAGATTTCAGAAATTTCTTCTTTTGTCCAGTCGTTTCTTATGTGCATTTATTTAAATGGATTAATGATGGTAAGTGTATTTTCAATTTTTTGATTGTGATGAAGGTCCTCAGAATACAAAATAGAACAGCCATTCTCCCGTGCAGAAGCAAAAATTAAAGAATTGTAATAAGAATAAAAATATTTACTACAAATGTTCATTGAAATTGAATAGTCGAGTGATCAATTGTTCTTAAAGGAAGATATTGGAATATCTGATTTACGATCTGTTGAATTTCAATCAAAGGAATCTTAAATCGTTTCATAAAAACATTGATCAAGGCTTCATCTTTCATTTGCTTCTTCTCTATTAAATTTATAACCCTCTACTTTAGCCTCTGCAACAATAAACTCTTGCTTTATTTTTTTTGATTGTTCAACATAAGAATCTTCTAATTCAAATCCAATCACTTCAATTTTTTTCCCAATAAAATTGTCGGGAATGGTCAACTCTATTTTATTGTTTTCAGGAAAAACTATTTCTCTTATCGATTCCATAACCTAAAATTTTAATTTTAAAAATAACTCAAATTTGTCTTTGGTGTTAAGTTTAAGAGGCTCTCATACATCAGCTTGGTCGCATTTATTACATCTTGTTCATTGATCATTTCCACAGTTGTGTGCATGTAACGCAATGGAATGGATATTAAAGCAGAAGGGCAACCATCATTTGCGTAAGCAAATGAATCCGTATCAGTTCCGGTGCTACGGCTTACAGCAGACAATTGATAAGGAATTTTATTTTTCACCGCTGTTTCCTCGATCAATGCGAGCAATTTATTATGAACAGCCGGTCCATAAGTTAGCGCAGGGCCTTTACCGCAAACACATTCGCCTTCTTTATTCTTATTGATCATCGGGGTTGTTGAATCATGTGTTACATCTGTAACGATCGCAACATTAGGTTTAATCCTGCGCGCAATCATTTCAGCGCCGCGCAAACCAATTTCTTCCTGCACGGCGTTTACCACATACAAAGAATAAGGAAGTGATTTCTTGTTTTCTTTTAATAACCTTGCTACTTCAGCGATCATAAATCCCCCGATCCGATTATCAAATGCACGTCCAATTAAATTACCATAAGCGATTTCGTCATAACCTTCCGTATAAGTACATGCAGCTCCTACATGTATTCCCAAATCCTCTACCTCTTTTTTATTTCTAGCTCCGCAATCCAAAAATAAAGTCTCCACTTTCGGTTGATTTTCCTTGTCACCATTTCCAGAACGTGTATGAATGGCAGGCCATCCAAAAACCGCTTTTACCGGACCTTTTTTTCCATGAATGATTACACGTTGTGAAGGAGCAATTTGTTGATCCACCCCACCATTCCTTTTCAGGTAAATCAAGCCCTCAGGATTGATATAATTTACAAACCAACTGATCTCATCCGCATGTGCTTCAATTACGACTTTGAAATTTTTATCAGGGTTGATCACTCCCACTGCGGTTCCATAGGGATCAGTAAAAGTGGTATCAACATACTTTTTAATATAATTCAACCAAACTTTTTGCCCGTTGTATTCCAAACCAATTGGAGATGCGGTGTTCATGTAGGTTTTCAAAAAACTTCTTGACTCATCAGAAAAACCACTTAGCGTCTTTTTACTCTTTGCCATATTTATAAATTAAATCTTTTACAGTTTCCGCAAATTTAAAGGTTTAAACTGAATAGGTAAACGAGCAATGCCTGCAGCAACATCATACCATCAATGCCCGCGAGGTAGATGAAATCTGAATTGGTTTTTTTTGTCCGTTCTATTATGCCAAATGTTATAATCGCAGAAAGAACCATGGCAATAAAGAATGCTAATTGAGGCTGATAAAAATATTGTACAAGCGTAATTAACAGGAAAAGAATGAGCAGGATATAAGACAAAAAATAAGAGGTCTTTTTGCCGAGCAACACGGGTAACGTGTGAATTTTTTCATGCCTGTCAATTTCAATATCGCGCAGATCGAACAGTAAACAAAGAACAAACATGAAAATAAATCTCTTGATAAAAATGAAGGTAAACAGCCATCTGTCAAAAGCAAAACTATTTGCCGGAAACCAAACTGTAACAAGTGTCCACAAAAGTGACAGGGTTACGATTTTTAAAAAACCATAATCTTTGATCCTCCTTCTTTTAGGGAAGGGTAAAAATGGAAATGAATACAAAAAGGAGATAGCACCAAGCAGCGCAAGAATAAAAAAATGCTTCAGTTTAAAATGAAAAAAACTAAAGATGATCAATGAAACACCGATGACCAATAACAGATTGTGAATTCGTTTGTTATTGAGCGACCATCTTAATCTTTCAGAATTTTTAACCGCAACTTTTTTTGTAGAATAATGAAGATTATATTGAAGCAATGTAGCGCCAAAAACAAAACAATAAAAACTAAAAGAGTTTAAAGGGAGTCCTAATAAAATGTTTGTTTCAATACAAAAAGCTACTGCGCAGGCAGCAATAAAAATACTGCTGAATAATATGAATTCCAGTAGTTTTTTCAGATACACTTTTTATTGTGAAATAATAATAATCGGGGAGGTTGAAACGGTGTCGCTTACATGATTTGCCTTATCCTTTATTGCAAACCGAAAAATCGCTGTATCATTTTCCTGGCATCGGGGTGTTATGTCAATATAACGGAAGTCAACTACAATATCACCTTGTTCATTTTTGGTAGTTGGAAACGGCGGAATAGTATAATGATCAGTAAAACTACTTGCCTGGCAATTTAGGGCCTTTTCTTCAATATAAAGAGAATCGTTAAGATCACCTTCTGCGTCAGTAAATGATAAAATAAATTGTATATTTTGATTAGGAGGTAAAACAGAGGTGCTAACAGATTTTACTTTTAAGGAAGGTGTTGATTGAAACTTGCTTTTCTTACAACCGGTTAAAATTGCTATTAATAATATTGAAAATAAAACTGTGTATCGCATCTTTGTGGTTTAATTTTTCAAATTTAATTATTAAAAACTGAATAATAAGTTACAAATAGAACAATGGGAAAATAAAATTTTCGATGCGTCCTACTACAATTTTGAGCAGTTAGCATTGGAAGTTTTTTCATTCCAATATGAAAACAATGAGTTGTATAAAAAGTTTGTGGATGCAATTGGAGTACTCCCCGAAAAGGTCGACAACCTAGAAAAAATTCCCTTCCTGCCGGTTTCATTTTTCAAAACTCAAAAGGTGGTTACTACTTCTTTCGAACCGCAAATCGTATTTGAAAGTAGCGGGACTACGGGCGAAAACACGAGCAGGCATTATCTGAAAAGCACTTCACTTTATAAAGAAAGTTTTTTGAAAACATTCGACCTCTTTTATGGAAATCCTTTGGAATGGTCGATCCTCGCTTTATTGCCCGGATATCTTGAAAGAGAAAATTCCTCGCTGGTTTATATGGTCAATTCATTAATAAAAATTTCAGGGCAACCGGGAAGTGGTTTTTATTTACGCGACCATGAGAATTTATATCGTGCTTTGGCGTATAATGAATTCGCAGAAAAACCGACTTTGTTGATCGGCGTAACTTATGCGTTGCTTGATTTTGCTGAAAAACATCCGGTAAAACTGAAAAATACAATTGTGATGGAAACGGGTGGAATGAAAGGAAAAAGAGAAGAGATAACGCGCGAAGAAGTGCACAGGCAGTTAAAAGAAAATTTCGGATTATCATCCATTCATTCAGAATATGGAATGACGGAATTGCTTTCACAGGCTTATTCAAAAGGAGATGGGAAATTCAATTGCCCTCCGTGGATGAAAATTTTAATCAGGGAATACAACGATCCATTTGCAATAAGTTCGAGCGGTAAAAGTGAAAAACCGGTAAATGGTTTGATCAATATCATTGACCTGGCTAATATTTATTCCTGCAGCTTTATTGCCACAGATGATGTGGGAAAGCTTTACAAGGATTGCTCTTTTGAAGTTATGGGAAGAAGAGATCAAAGTGATTTAAGAGGTTGCAGCTTGTTGACTACACAGTGAACAAAGAAAAAAGTGTTTATTTTTTCCTCAGAAAAGATCCCTGGAATAACTTTTCAAGCAGATTTTTTTTCAAAAAAAAGTTTGGGTTTTAACGCCCCAAACTTTTTTATAAACAAATCAAAAGTTTCATTATTTATTGTGGTCGCCGGAAACAGCACCTTTAACTGCTTTACCGGTTTTGCTTGCGGCATGACCTACCGCTTCACCTGCTTCTCCTGCTGCATGACCAACTGCCTCGCCTGCTTCTCCTACCCCATGTTTGGTTGAGCTCCATGCATCTTTGATCACCTGCCCTGAACGGTCAAAGAAAGTACCGTTGTGTGAAACAATTTGCCCGTCCTGGAGTGTGTCAGTACGATCACCGTCGCTTACAGCGCCATCAGTATGCACTACAATTCCATTGCCGACGGTTTGATCCTTATCCGTGGTTTGCCACGTAGTATCACGGTAAACCATTAGATTATTATTTCTGAAAGTAACGTCACCATCGCTTGGCGTATAGGCCGTTGAGGAATTCATCATGGTATTCGTTGTAGAATCCGTGTTTGTGGTAGTCGTAGTATCATTCGTTCCCGAATTATTACACGCTACCAAAGCAGCCGCTGCAAATGCTGTTAAGAATATCCTTTTCATAATAAATTGATTTTAATAAATAATAAATGGTTAAAAATTTTCTTTCGCTATGTTTTATGAAATGTTCATGCCAAAATCTATATAGTATTCATTTAAAGCAGGTTAGGAAAAAGTGTGGATTAAATTATACTAAGAAATGTTAGTATGAAATGAGCGTCCTTAAAACCGATTTTGTTAAACCTATTTTAAAAAGGCTTTCAAAACCATTGAAGTATATTTTAAAGGCAGAGTTTTAAAGTTGCAAACTAACAATTCATTCATGCGCTATTGCTTCATTTTTTCATTTCTAATTATCATTTCAAAATGTGCCAATGGACAATCTCAAAAAGTTTTTGGAAAAATTACCAACAACAAATTGGAGCCACTCGCGTTTGCAAGCGTTGAGGTAAAGGAATTTAAGAAGGGAACGATTAGTAAAGACAACGGGGCTTATTCCTTAAAACTTGATCCGGGAAAATATGAACTGGTGATTAGTATGATCGGTTACAAACCGCAGCTGATCACCGTGATCGTCGAAAAATCAAATGTTGAACGAAATATTATTCTCGACGAAGAGGATTCAAAAGGACTTGCAGAAGTAGTCATAAAAGGAAAAGACCAGGCAGAAGAAATTATAAGAAATGTAATTCGCCACAAGGATGAGATCCAGGCAGCGCACGGAGCTTATTCCTGTGATTTGTACATAAAGGCGGTAGAACAAGATTCCTCAACACGGAAAATAAAGATCAATAAAAAAGGCAACACAGACACTGCTAACAATGATTTACGACGAATGGCGATGACTGAAGTAGCGCTTCATTACGATTATGAATCGCCTGGCCGAACCAAAGAAAAACGAATCGGCGTAACGCGTGGAAATAAAGCAGCAGGTCTTTTTTATTTAAGAACAACCGACGGAGATTTTAATTTTTACAATAATCTTTTGAATGTTCCCGCTGTTTCGGAAGTGCCCATTCTTTCGCCTGTGAGTTACAGTGGATTGCTTGCTTATAAGTTTAAAACGCTACTTGTAAAAAAAGAAAACAGCAGAAAAGAATTTGTAATCAGTGTAAAGCCGCGGCGGTTAAGCAATGCAACTGTTGAAGGTGAAATTACAATTGAAGATAGCTCGTGGGTAATCCGCCAGACGCGATTTAGTTTTCCAAAATATCATTTGCCCGAATACGATTTTTTCCAGGTAGAACAGGATTACAATTTTGTAAAAGATTCAGCATGGATGATTACCCAACAGAAATTTACCTATTTCTCCAAAGCAGGAAAGAAAACACTTTCAGGGAATACTGTCGTTAGCTATAAGGATTTTGAATTCAACAAAACGTTTCCAAAAAATTATTTTGGCCCTGAAGTGAGCGCCACAACTGACTCTGCTTATGAAAGGGACAGCACTTTTTGGCAAACAGTACGAACAGTTCCTCTGACGCAAAGAGAAGTGCGGTACATACGTTTTAAAGACAGTGTTTATGCCGCCACTCATGCTAATGCTTACCTTGATTCAATGGATGAGGTGATGAACAAGATTACTTTTAAAAAAATGTTCTTTACAGGATTTCTTTTTAATAATCATTACAAAGAGCGGCAATGGTTTGCTCCACCGGTTACAGCCGTATACCAACCATTCCAGTTTGGAGGATCACGAATTGCTGCAAACTTTAGATATTTTAAAACTTATCCTTCAAAGAAAAATATTATGCTCTGGAATAATTTAAGTTATGGCCTTCGCAACCACGATATTAATGGAAGCATTCATTTCTCAAGGCTTTACAATCCTTTTAATCGTTCTTATTTCTCCATACATTTAGAACGCAATTTTCAATATATTTTCCAGGGCGATGCATGGATCAACATGCTAAAGCGAAGCAACATTTATTTGAACAATGGATTGGGTGTGGGCCATAGTTTTGAAATTGTAAATGGCTTGTATCTATTTTCCGATTTGAATATCGCATTTCGAAGATCTGTTAGCGATTATAAAACCAACTCCGAGGTGGATAGTCTTTTTGGAGACATTCTTACAAATAACCAGGCAATAAAATTTGAACCTTACAATGCTCTTTATGGACAGGTGAGATTTGAATACACTCCTAACCAGCGTTACATTCGCGAGCCAAAAGAAAAAATTATTCTCGGATCCAAATGGCCTACGTTTTATACATCATGGAGAAAAGGAATTCCCGGAATTGGAGGTAGCAAGGTCGATTTTGATTATCTCGAATTTGGAATCCGGCAGGAAATAAAAATGGGTCTTGTGGGCATTTCAAATTACACTTTCAAAACAGGCACTTTTCTTAACAAGAATGATCTGAGATTGGTAGATTATAAGTTTCAACGGCAGGGCGATCCGCTTTTATTTTTAAATCCAAACGAAGCTTTTCAATCATTGGATTCAACTTTTCCGGTATTCCATCGCTTTTATGAAGCGCATTATGTACACAATTTTAACGGAGCCATTATCAACAAGATTCCACTTTTGAAAAAACTGCAACTTCGCGAAGTGGCTGGTGGAGGATTCTTAATTGCTCCAGAGCGTAACCTTCGATACATGGAAGGATTTGCAGGAATTGAACGAGTGATCAAGTGGCCATTTAATCCCTTGACCAAATTTAAAATTGGGGTTTATGTTGTGGGTTCAGCAGCGAACCAATTTAAGAACCCGGTGCAATTTAAAGTTGGAATAACATCCTGGGATAAAATTCACAACAAGTGGTTCTGATTCAACCTGTGCGCGAAAATTAAATTATCCATAAAAATTTCGTTTACTGGTAACCGTTAGTCGAATGAAATATTCTTTCTAAAAACTTTCTTACGCATTTGCTAATCCCATTGCAACTTTTATTTTGTACAAAATCCTGCCAATGACAGGAATGTCCTGGATCGATTTCAGTGCTTTTAAACGTAAAGTCCAGAGCTTGTTCTTCCAGCTAAAACCAAGGTATTTTTTTACGATGATTCCTGCTTCTTTTAAAGCCAGATTATATCTCTCTGTGCTGATGCCACCCGGAACATTAATGGCGAGGATTTCATTCAAAAATAAAAACTTTTCAAAACGGATTCTTGCCACAAAATCAAAGTCCATGGCTATTTTGAATGAATTATCATACAAGCCATATTTATCGTATAACTCTCTTCGCACATACATCGTTTGATGCGATAAACTGCGCATTCCCCTGTAGAGTTTTTTTGGATCAAATGGTTTTCCCAATGTCACCCAAACGCCACTACGTTGGTAACGATATTTCCCGTGAAGCCACATCAAACTTTTATCTTGATCAAATTTTGACAAAACTATTTTGACCACATTTTGGTCATACAAAAGATCACCTGAATTCAGCAAAACAATTAAATCACCCGACGATCTTTCAATTCCTTTGTTGAATGCATCAGCAATGCCTTTGTCGCTTTCGTTGATAACTTTCCTGTAAGGAATTTCTTTAGATTTTTCAAAATATTTTTCAATATCATGGTTAGTAGAACCATTAATAATGAGATGTTCAAATGGAGGTATGATCTGCTTATCCACAGAATCACAGGTGGCTTTTACTTCCTCTAAATTGTTAAAGCAAATTGTTACGATAGATAAATTTGGGGAAGTTTTCATAAATTAATCTGCTGTAAACTGTAACTTAAAGCATGCCAAACCTTATGGGTAAAAGACAGATTTACTCTTATTAAATTGAATAGACTCAATCATTAGTATGAGCCAAAATAATTTTATGATTAGAAAATATTGATAATTATAAACCTGGTATTTCTTTAAATATTTCATCTAATTCACTACCTGTAATAGTTTCTTTTTCGCCTTTTTCATAAATGCTGCAAAGATAGATACACTCTGCAGTTACTTTTACAAAAGTAATCACTCTTCCACCTCCGGACTTACCTTTTCCTTTAGATTTTATTTGTAATCTTATTTTGAAAAAGCCATTACCTAATGAAGTTCCTTCTTTCGGATTCAGCTTAAGTCTGTCAATAAGGTCACTTAAATCTTTTTTAAGTGAAGGGTATTTTTTTGAAAGCCTTTTTGCCTGCTTATCAAAAATTGGAATCGTATCAACATTATAATTCATCAAGCAATTCTTTGGCAGCTCGTGATTTCAATTTACCTTTTTGAATTAATGCAAGTTCTTTTACGGCTTCCTTAAGCTCCTGCAATAATTGATTTTTTGATGGTTCTTCATTTTCCAGTACCTCCAGGTCTTTATGAATCTTTTTGAGTTGCCGCCATTTACTTATCGGGATAAATACTCCCGCCGGCTTACCATTTGCGTCTTCTATTATTTGTAATTGCATAATAATAAATTTACTTAAAAATACCCGATTTTTTGACTACCTGATTAAGGTTTCAGTTCGCTTTCCAGTGGATTGTCATCCTTAACACTTGACCACTTTGTAACATTTTTTTACATCAAATGCGGATCAGGTTCTTTCTTTTTTACTGCATAAAAAACAATGGTAGCAATGATCAATAATGCAACTAAAATATTGGCAATTATGCTGATCATTCTTCCTGTTGTAAATGATTTTGGTTCAAAGCGCCATTCAATTTCGTGATTTCCGGCAGGAATTAGCATGCCACGTAAAACATAATCTGTTTTTACATAATTCGCTTTGTTGCCGTCGATGTAAACGTTCCAACCTTTTGGATAATAGATCTCACTAAACACAGCAAATTCAGGAGAAGCGGAAGAAGAACGGTAATCGATTTTATCGTTCAGATTTTGAACGAGTTTAATGTAACCGATGGAATCATGTTTGGGTGGAGAACTTATTTGGCTTTTGAATTTGTTTTCTACAACAGCAGTATCACGAAGATCTGTGCTGTCAAGCGCAGCCATTTCCTGGTCTGCATTATCGACATATTTTATTCCCTTCACAAACCAGCAATTCCCAAACGCACCAGGGTTTAATTCTGCTTGCGGTTTGCCGGTTTGTGGATTTTGGACAATAAAATATTTGGTATTCAGCATGTCAAAAACCTGCATGTTGCCTTTAGCAAGTTGATGAGTGATGATGTCGTTGTATAAACCCAATTTTGCCGGATGATAACCACCCACTGTATTCAAATGATAAGCAGTGGTTGCATCATTAAATGCATCAACCGTTTCATTGAACACCCGGAAATTTGCATGATCAGGATCTTTTAAAATTTGATTGACTGCAGGTGAAGGAACATAGGCCGATTGATAATCTTCGGGTTCGACATAATTATCCGAACTCAAATACCTCAAGGCAACTCCAAGCAAATCATAAGCAGTTAAAACAATTAATCCTCCTACTAAAATTTGTGCGGATAATTTTTTCTTTAAGTACAAAGCAATCAGCAACGCCGCAAGCCCGATCAAAATAAAAGAACGAAACAAATCTTTTCCCATCAAACTTTTCCTGTCCGACTGGATCGCGTCAATCAAATTGTGGCTCACTTGTTCGGCCTGTTGTTCCATTTGTGGAGGCACCTGCTGACCAGGTGCTGTACGCAACATACTTTGTTTAAAACTTTGCCTGATAGTTGTATCCTTTGGTCCGGTGAAAGAAGAGGAGATGTAAAAAAATCCCAGTAAAACAAGAATGACTCCGGTGATAATCGATGTTGTCTTGAATTTTTTCCATGCTTCTGCCAGATCCAAATCTTTCTGAAGTAATTTGGTGACTACCAAAACAGCCATCAAAGGAAAACACAATTGCGGAATCACGAGTGCCATCGTCGGCGCCCGGAACTTATTGTAAAAAGGAAGGTAATCAAATAGGAAATAATTAAATGTCTGAAAGTTGGAACCCCAGGCAAGTAACACGCCCAGAATGCTTGCTGCAATCAGCCAGCATTTATACCACGATTTTAAATAAACAACGCCGAAAATAAACAGGAAGCAAATGATCGCTCCAAGATAAACCGGTCCTGACATTATCGGTTGCTCCCCCCAGTAAGAATAGTTATTTTCTAATTGTATCGCTTGATCTTCCGGCGCACCTAACTGTGAAAACTGATCGGAAAATTTTGTGGGCGCGTGATACTCATCA
Organism: Ginsengibacter sp.; assembly: GCA_051960475.1. Taxonomy (GTDB): domain Bacteria; phylum Bacteroidota; class Bacteroidia; order Chitinophagales; family Chitinophagaceae; genus Ginsengibacter. The sequence continues at coordinate 50,473 of JBQCEG010000120.1, read as the reverse complement.
CCTCCATTACTTCCTCCATATAAGTCAGGGACTATGAAAGTCAAAGTCTCGTCAATTCCCAAACTAAAACTGAAAGCATAATCTTTATCCAGTCCGCCTTTGGTTTTATTTCCCTGAACTTCCTGTGTCAGTTCCGACTTACCACCGCGCATACTTTCCTTCGCGTATTCATACGTTGGCATCATTGCTACGGCACAACATGCGAGGCCCACTATCCCGGCCAATAGGCCTAACGCCGCACTTTTTATCGCTACCGGAAATTGCTTTTCCTGGTAGCTCCTGATAAAATAAGCAATTGTCATGATCACGGCAATGATCAAAGTGTAATAAACAATTTGCACGTGATTTTGGGCAATGAGCAAAGAAGAAAAAAGCGCCGTGATGGCAAAGCCGGCAAGATATTTTCGTTTATACAAAAGCAATAATCCCCCTAAAACTGCAGGGGCGTAACCCAGCGAGATCATCTGAGTATTGTGCCCGACTGAAACAATTATCGGATCAAATGTGGAATAGGAGTACGCGAGTGCTCCAAGAATTCCCACCCACGGATTCGCGCCCGCGACGACACACAAAAAATAAAAACAAATACAAGCCAAAAAGAAAAAACTTGTCGGTTCCGGCAAACCCAAAGTAACTACAGAACTTAAATAACCAACGGTGATCTTCGTTCTGGGATCGAATGCAATTTGATAAGCCGGCATTCCGCTGAACATACTGTTCGTCCACAAAGGAAAATGCCCGTATTTATCTTTGAACTCAAATGACTGTTGCGCCATCGCATGCCATTGTTGTGTATCCGATTGCTGCGGCACTTTTCCCTGGAAAACAGGCTTTGTATAAACAACAGCGATCACCAAAAAAACAATAACGGCAACGATGTGAGGAAGTAACTTTTTGAAATTGAATTTCTTCATGAAGCGATTTTTCTTTTAAGAAGCAAAGTAAATGATTTTTTATTGTTGGCAGGTTTTGGTTGAATGTTTTATTGTTTTAAGATTATAGTGAACCAACAAAAATTAATATTTCTGTTTTTAATAATAAAAAACCCGGAACTGTCTTTTTCCGGGTTCAACTTTTAAAATCGATGCAGCTTAACTTTTGTCCTTTGATTTTTCAATTGCATTTACCAATTCCTTCTTATCCATTTCAGAACGGCCGCTAATGTTTTTCTTTTTTGCCATGTCATACAAATCTTCCTTGGATTTGTTCCGAAGGCTTTCCTTTTTTCCAACGTACTGCTTTTCACTACCTTTATTGCCGGGGCCTTTTACATGTTCCATTACTTTTTTCTTGCCGAGCTTATCATCCGTTTCCACTAATTTCTTTTGTGTGTCGCTATCAGTTGGTAAATCGTTCGGCAAAATAAATTCCCTGTACTTTTTGCCTTCTTTCAAAAACAAGTGGGGCATATCTTTAAACGCAGGATCGTCTTCAAAATCAGCCAGGTAAAACTTGCCTTTATCTACGGTATGATCTTTCTTGTGATCAGAATCCGTATCGACCAGTAAATGTCCCTGGCTGGTATCTATTATTGCAAAATAATCCTTGTCATTTAGTTTCAGAATATCATGACCATGATTCGTTTCAAAGAGTTCATAATTTCCTTCCTTCTCTAATTTTCCTCGCATAATAATTAAATTTTTAAGGTTAAAAAATCATTCATTAATATTAATGAAGCCGCAAGAGCGATGCCGAAAATGAGTTCATTTATGGTTATATCGTTTTATTGTTTAATTGTCATTTTATTCATTGATCAACTAAAGAAAGTTTTCTCATTTTCATATTTTCACATTTTCACATTCGCTGATTGGCTAATTAGCCAATTAACTCTATCTTAGTTTTTTTAACTGAACTTATGGCTTTAAGCAGAATCTGGGCTCTTTTTATTGTCGTTGCTTTTCTCGCGGCAACTTTTCAATTGATCTTTATAAAAGGAAACACCAATATTTATTCACGAATGGTGGTTGGAAATGCAGGAGATACTTCCTATACCACGCAATTGGATTCTCAAAGAATTGATCCTGCCATTCTGCAAAAATTACAAAGCGGGAAAACTGTTAGCAGCGGATCATTGCGGTATAGCAAAACTCCTGAAGGCAATTATATCAGTTACAGAATGCAGGATGCCGATGGAATTATAGCTACCGCAAAAACTGCCGTTGACATTTCTATTAATCTAATTGGTATAATGGCTTTGTTCATGGGATTTATGAGCATTGCCGAAAGAGCAGGCGGGATAAGACTCTTATCAAAAATTATCGGGCCCTTTTTCTCCAAACTCTTTCCAGAATTACCAAGGGATCATCCTGCTATGGGCCACATGGTAATGAACTTTTCGGCCAATCTTTTGGGCCTTGATAATGCCGCAACGCCGTTTGGCATCAAGGCGATGGAAAGCCTGCAGGAACTCAATCCGAACAAAGACACAGCTTCGAATTCGCAGATCATGTTTTTGTGTTTACACGCCTCGGGGTTAACACTGATTCCCGTAAGCATTATCGCAATCCGCGCTTCTCTAAACGCGGCCAATCCTACTTCGATTTTTATTCCGTGCATGATCGCCACATTTGCTGCAACAATGGCGGCAATGATGATCGTTTCATTCAAACAAAAGATCAATGTATTGCAACCCGTTATTTTGCTATGGGTTTTAGGAATTTCTGCCGTGATTGCAACCATGGTTATTTATTTGAAATCTTTAAGTTTCACCGGGGTTCAGACTTTCTCAGGTGTGTTAAGCAATGGCTTGATCCTTGCACTTTTCTTCCTGATCACACTCGGTGCCTTGTATAAGAAAATCGACATTTTTGACGCTTTTATTGAAGGTGCAAAAGGAGGTTTTCAAATCGCGGTAAAAATTATTCCCTATCTCGTTGGCATGTTGGTAGCCATTAGTCTTTTACGCACAAGCGGCACTTTTGATGTAATTGTGCAGGGAATGGCAAAATTATTCGGTGCTCTTGGAACCGATACAAGATTTGTTGCCGGATTGCCAACCGCATTGGTAAAACCTTTGAGCGGAAGCGCAGCGCGCGGCATGATGATCGACACGATGACAACTTATGGGCCTAATTCGTTTGCCGCAAGTTTATCTTCTGTTCTTCAGGGATCTTCAGACACCACTTTTTATATCGTTGCCGTTTACTATGGCGCTGTTTCAGTGAAAAATACAAGATACAGTATTGGCGCAATGTTGCTGGCAGATCTGGTTGGAATTGTAACTTCTATCTTTCTGGCTTATTTGTTTTTTGGAAATGTGCATTAAACCGAAAAAAAATCCCTGTTATTTCCTGGTTTACTGCCGGCTATTTTTATTCCAATAATTTAACCAATCGATCATACGGCTGGTGAAGCCAAATTCATTATCAAACCACGCTACAACACGAACGTGATTGCCGATGGCAGAAGTTTGCGTTCCATCGATAATGCAGGAATGACTGTTGCCTTTAATATCCAGTGAAACCAAAGGTTCTTCGGTAAAATCCATAATGCCTTTGTAATTATTTTCTGCGGTCTTTTGAAACATTTTATTCAATTGATCAGTGGTTACTTCTTCTTTTAATTGAACAGAAAAAGAAGCCATTGCGCCGTTGGCCACGGGGATCCTTGTTGAAAAAACATTGATCTTATTTTTTAAAGCCGGCATTAATCGGTTCAGGGATTTATGAAGGTCGATAGCGACAGGAATAATCGATTCTGCTGCTGCCCTTCCCCGCCGGAATTGATCATTTGGCGTATCAACAATCGCCTGGCGGGAAGTATAAGAATGAAGAATATTCAGATGAACCGACTGGATTCCTATCGTATTTAAAACATACAAAACATGAACTGAGCAATTGGTCATGCAACCACCTGGAGAAAGAATGTCAATATTCCCGGAATTGCCGTTTTGATTGTGGCCAAAAATGCCAAGAGGAATATCATCGCTACCAGTCGTGGACAAAAGCACTTTTTTGGCTCCGGCTTGCAGATGCTTTGAGGCGCCTTCTTTGGTAACAAATTTCCCGGTACATTCCAAAACCACATCAACATCCAAATCCTTCCAGGGCAATGAAGCCGGATCGCTTTCACGAAAAGCTTTCACTTTCTTTTCATTCACGATTAGGGTTTGTTCATTTGCATTTATTTCATCAGAAAATGTTCCGTAAACAGAATCGTATTTTAAAAGGTAGGCCAGGTTTTTTACCGGCATTAAATCGTTTACGGCAGCGACTTCAAAATTTTCATTTTCAATTAATCTTCTGAACAACAGCCGACCAATCCGGCCCATTCCATTTATTGCTATTCTCATCTAAATTTTTTCTGCAAATATCCGTAAGATAACCCATTGTCGTTCAGAGTAAACAAAAAGAAAGGCGCAGAAATGCTCTGCGCCTCAAATGAAAACCAAAAATAATTTTTACATACCTGCCAAAAATGCCAAAGCAACCATAATAGCAATAAATGCTAACACGATCCCAATCGCAACCATGGTATCATGTAGTTCTACAGAGTTAATTTTTTTCATAATTTTCAATTTAATGTTAACAAAATAAATTGCGCTTTGAAAGGAAAATTGGAAAAAAACCTAACGAGTTGTAGTTTTTCGCGGGAAGGGATTGATACAAAGTTAATAAAAAATCTCTCTTTTGCAAGTACAATTTTGCGGAAATGATGGCTAACAAAATAAAAATTTAACTTATTTGTTCTTCCATTAGCATCAACTTCTCAAAAAGCTTTTCATACTGAGAATTGTGGTTATTTAATTCTTGCAGCTTTTGATTGTACTTTTTTTCAGCTTCGATGAATTTATCTTTATCAGAATAAATTTCAGGCAGCGCCAACTCGGCTTCGAGTTTTTTCTTCTGTTCCGCCAGTTTCGCTATCTTTTCTTCTAACTGCTCAAATTGTCTTTTTACTTTTTGCAATTCTTTTTGCTGCTCACGGTTTTCTGCAGATTGGCTGTTGTTTTTCTTATCTGTTATTGAAGATTTCTTCGAAGGCTCTTTTATCTGCGCCTCTTGAGTTGAGGCATTTTTTCTTTCCTCCTTCCAGGTTTCCCACTCGTCAAAATTGCCGGCAAATTCTTTAATATGATAATTTTCAATTTCCCAAATCTTATTGGCAGTTTTATTTACAAAATAACGGTCATGGCTCACCAGGATATAACTGCCTTCATATTTATTCAGCGCTTCAATTAGCAAGTCAACCGAATGCATATCGAGATGGTTTGTCGGCTCATCGAGCAACAAAAAATTGGCTTTACTTACAATGGTTTTCGCAAGCGCCACACGTGCCTTTTCTCCTCCGCTTAATACTTTTATTTTTTTATCAACGTCTTCGCCGCTGAAAAGAAAACATCCAAGCAACGTTCTTAATTCCAGTTCTGTTTTTCCGCTGCCGGCATAATTCAATTCTTCCAAAACTGTGTGCTCAAGGTTCAACGCTTCCAGCTGGTGCTGCGCATAAAATGCATCTTTCACATTGTGTCCTTCTATTCTTTCACCATCAAAAGGTTCAACGCCGGCCACCATTCTCAACAAAGTAGATTTTCCTTTTCCATTGGCACCAATCAGCCCGATCTTATCGCCCCGGTTTATTTCTGCGCCGGTATCTTCAACAATTTTTATATCACCATATTCTTTTGTCGCATGCTTAAGTGTACAAAGAATTTTTCCGGGTTGCTTGTCAATGCTGAAATTGATGCGCATGTCGGGCCTTTCCAAATCGGTGTTTTCAATTCTTTCCAACTTATCAAGCCGTTTCATAATACTTTGCGCCTGCGCGGCTTTCGAAGCTTTTGCTTTAAAACGCTCAACAAACCTTTCCTGCTGGCGTATGTAATCCTGCTGGTTTTCGTAGGCGCGTTTTTGCAATTCAATTCGCTGCTCTTTTTCCTGCAGGTAATAAGAATAATTTCCACTATAAAAGTGCAATTGTTGCTGGTAGAGTTCAACAATTTTGGTGACCATCCTGTCTAAAAAATAACGGTCATGCGAAACGATTACGACAGAGCCTTTATAGTGCTGCAAATATTTTTCAAGCCATTCAATGGAAGGAAGATCAAGGTGGTTGGTAGGTTCATCCAATAGCAAAACATCAGGGTTCATTAAGATCATCTTGGCAAGCAAAACACGCATTCTCCATCCGCCACTGAATTCTTTGTAAGGCTTCTGCAGATCAGCATTTGAAAAACCAAGACCCTGCAAAATCTCTTCGGTCTTATGGTGAATATCATATCCACCCAAAACCTCCATTTCGTGCAATTTATCTCCATACAAATGAGCCAGAGATTCATCAGAAGTTCGTTCAAGTTCGTGTCCCAATTCTTCTATTTCCTTTTCAAGTTGTCTTACTCTTTCAAAAGCACCAAGTGCCACCTCGAGGATCGAATCATCAGTATCAAAACTCAACAAATCCTGGTGCAAAAATCCTATCGTTGTTTCTTTGCCTTTTTCAACTGCCCCTGATGAAGGAAGATATTGATTGGTCAAAACTTTCAGCAGAGTGGATTTGCCCGTACCGTTGTAACCAATCAGACCGATACGTTCGTTCGGCTGGATATGCCAGGTAGCATCTTTAACGATCACTCGTGCGCCAAATTCAAACGTAACATTTTGTAATCCTAATAACATAAACTGAAAGAGTATTTCTTTTTTAAAGCGTGCAAAGTTATGAAAATAGCGACAGCCTTTGAAGTGGAAAAAGCGGCTGTTTGTTGCAGATAAGTTATAAATGAAATTTATTGAAATCTTCTGCCAACAATCACTTTAAAAATATTCCCATCGGTAGAAGGAGTGAATCCAAAACCATAACCTGCATTAAATTCCCATTTGGGCGAAACATCCAAATCAACGGCAAGAAACAACTGTTGTTGCTGTTCATCCCACTTATAAATATTATTCAATGGACCAACGGCTCCGTAATATTCAAAACCAGGAATGACCTTTTTCGTAACGGCAAAACTTGCTTTAAAATTCGGCGAAAAGCCAAATCCTTCTGCAGTTCCCGGTCCTTTCAAAGCCTTGTCGAATGTTGGATTAAAAGACAAATACAACCGGCTCCATTGTTTGTCGATGATTGGTCTGACCTCAATCGACCAGGTCTCTTCACTGAACTTACTGCTTTGAAAACCGAACTCTGTTGAAAGACTTAAGCCAACCGGCAGATGGTAACTTTTGGGAATCGAAATCCGTGGGCGAATGTGACTGCCCACATAAGAAGTGCGCCCGTTGCTGCCAATGGAGTTGAAAAAATAGAATCCTATTTCAAACCATTTATCAAAACCATGAGTGATCTCAACTGTTTCATGAAAAACATGATTTGTTGGCAAAACGCCATTCACTTCTTCTTTTGAACCATCAAAAGTGAAATTGCTGTGCAATTCAACCATCGTATTTTTCGGGGCTACAAGATCGGAACCATAAACCTGTATCTCATAATTGTCCTGTGCGCTGAGATCGGAAACAAAAAAGCAAAGCATGAAAAGCATTCCGGCGGGAAACGCTTTTCTCATAAAAAAAGTTGCCATGGTTGATTATTGGAATAGAAACGAAACTTATTCTAAAACTCAGTTAAGCGATGCATCAAATGCTGCGTCTTTTCCCGTGGAAAAAGTTTTTACTTCATTATACAAAGTGTCTCTTTCAACTGCCACCCTTCCCGCCTGTGCAATTAAAGTAACCAGTTCTTCAGTCGTCATAGCCGGCGTCTGCTCTTCACTTCCGGCCATTGAATAAATCTTTGTTGAATCATCAATGGTGCCGTCAATATCATCCACGCCGAAAGATAAAGAAAGTTGCGCGTTTTGTCTTCCCAACATTGGCCAATACGCTTTAAGATGAGGAAAGTTATCCATAAAAATTCTTGCCACTGCATACATTTTCATGTCTTCAAAAATAGAAGATTCAGGAACATTGCTCATATCATTATTCTGATTCCTGAACTTTAGTGGAATAAATGTATTGAAACCGCCCGTTTTATCCTGTAAATTCCTTAACCGGCTCATGTGATCGATCCGATGCGCATAATTTTCAATGTGCCCGTAGAGCATAGTTGCATTGGTATGCATTCCGAGTTTATGTGCCTCTTCATGAATTTTAAGCCAGCCATCAGCATCCACTTTATCATGACAAATCTGCCTTCTTATTTCAGCATCAAATATTTCAGCGCCTCCGCCGGGCATGGATTGCAAACCCGCATCATTTAATTTTTTCATTCCTTCCGCTACAGATAATTTCGCTTTGCGAAACATATAATCCAATTCAACGGCTGTAAAACCTTTTATGTGCAGATCCGGCCTGTGGGCTTTTATTTCGCTTATAAAATCACAAAAGAAGTCCAGGTTAAGTTTTGGATGAACACCACCAACGATGTGGACTTCAGTAACAGGCTGGCCGTCATAACTTTTTACAATGTCCATCATTTGTTCCTTCGAAAGGGTCCATCCTTCCTCGCGGTGTGCGTATAAACGGGAATATGAACAAAACTTGCATGAAAAGACACAAACATTCGTTGGTTCAATATGAAAATTGCGATTGAAATAAGTTTTATTGCCATGCTTTTTTTCACGGATATAATTCGCCAAAGCCGCGCTTAACCCTAAACTTGCTTTTTCGAAAAGATGAATTCCTTCTTCTTCAGAAATCCTTTCGTCTGCAATTATTTTTTCAGCTATTTTACTGAATAATTTCCCCTCAGGCAGCGCATTAACAACCGCTAAAATGTCTTCTTCTTTATTAATATTTTCCATCGGGCAAAATTACAAATAATGAACTTAGAATCGATAATAATGATAAAGATCAGGAAGAGTAAAACAACAAATTAATGTTATTCTTATTTCATAAACCGGCTTTAAAACTCACTCAACCGCAATCTACTGCTTCACGATCTTTTGAACTACTGTTTTATCAGTGTATTGTAATTTTAAAATATAAACACCCGGCGGAGGGCCACTGAAATCTACATTCATCAGCGTATATGCTTTTCCGTTATACTCCTTTGTCCACACCAGCTGTCCAAGAGAATTATAAATATGTGCCGATTGTAAAGTAACCGGCACTTCATAATTCCTGATGATAAATTGTTGATGGAATGGATTCGGATAGATCAGGTAACCTTGTTGTTTCAATCGCGCAGGAACGGTAATTCCATAAAGGTTAATATTGTCGATGTAAACATTATTCTGTTTATTTCCTTTAAAAACAAAGTAAACCTGGAAATCATTTTTGCCAACCACATCAAATAGATTAAGGCTGATATTTTTCCATGCATTGGAAAGCGGGACAAAATCCGGGGAATAACCTGTTACGGTTTGAAGATCAGTTCCGGATTTCTCCCAAACGGTCTTAAATGTTTGCCCGCAATCTGTTGTAACCTGCAGTTCCAATGTATCAGACAAAGAAGAAGAATTGCCGGCATTATAAGCATAATCGAAGGAAACATAGATCGAATCGTAAGTTGCAGTGCCTGTAATTACTGACGAAACAAATTTATCGGTAGTGCCCGTGAAAAGGGATTTGTAATTATTTATGTACATCGAAGCCGCTCCGGTTTTTGCAGCTTTTGTCGTTCTTTGCCATGTCACATCGCCATCAGGATTTTCGACAGACCAACCCGCTGCTGGGAAAGTTGAACTTTCAAAACCTTCCGTAACGGGCAAGTTAACTTTTCCAACAACAAAGAAAGATTTGTTGAGCGTATCGTTCAATGGAGAAAGATCACCGGTTCCGGAAGAAGATTGCGGTGAAGAACTAAACACCGTAATCTGGTGAGCACCTTCTGTTGGTGTAAAAGAATTCAATGGAACTTTTACCGTTGAATCCGGTAACAATGAAATACCTGAAACGGTTGTCTGCTGTGGCGTTCCCTTATCAATCGAATAAGAAACATTAAAACCAGTGATCGTAGAAATACCCACATTTTTTATTGTGGCGATCGGTGTAACTGGATTTGTGCATTCCGTTGGTGCAGGTGGATTAACCGCTACAACAGAAATGTCTCTTGATGTTTCCTGTTTAATATTAATGTTATCAATAAAAATATTATTTCCGTAATCACTTACATTTCTGAAAACAACGATGATGCTACCGGAAACATTACTGATCACTATTTTTTGATTCTTCCAATCAGAATTAACAGGATTAGTATATGCAGAACTTGAAGAACCTGCGGTAGCTAAAGCTGCCCCGGCTTTGTTAAAGTAAGTTTTAAAAGTAGCACCACAATCTGTTGAAACCAACACTTGCAAACTATCGTTATATCCCGCTTCCGTGTAATTTTTGTGGGCAAGATCAAACGTGATAACAACAGGATCGCTCGTCGCCAAATTGATCTTTGGCGTTCTTATCTCGTCCACTTCCCCGGGAGTGTTATTACCATAATTATCAATGAACATTGAATAAGAACTATTGTAACCCGGCGTAACCCGTTGCCATGTCACATCGTTACCGGGATTCACAATAGTCCAGCCCGGAGGTGGAAAAATACTACTTTCAAATCCTTCGGAAATGGGCAGAGATGCAGGCTGAGGCACAAAAAGATTGGCCTTTAAAGTATCATTTGCCGGAACATTATCGGTGCCGGCCCCGTTGACATTTTTTGTAAAGAATTGGAAGTTATTATTTCCGGTAACAACATTGGTTGCAGCAAAAGTGATCATTTTAGTTGCACCTGTTGCAAGATTCGGATTCAATGTAACGGTAACGGGTGTCCCATTATTTAAAGTGTAACCAACAGTAATAGAAGTAATCGTATTCAGGCCGTTATTTTTGATCAGCACTTTTGGAATAAAATTGCCCGGGCAACTTAAAGTGGCAGGATAATAAATCGAACTGCAACCTGAAGTTTCAAAGCCGCCGGGATTAATTGATTCTACAGGAGAAGCATCGACCGTTATGGCATTAGAAGGAACACTTCCTGCTTGTGAAGTGATCAAGCCACCCCTGTAATTAGTCAGAACATATTCCATTCTTTCCACCTGCTTTTTGGTGAACATTGCATAGCAATCATCCAGCGTGTAATCCATGAAATCTTCATACATGATCCCGGGGGGATTTGGTGTGCAGGAATCAGTGCGAATCCCGGAAGGACAATCAGTAGTGGCCACACTTTGATCAGGTGTGTCGCCAATATCCTGTGAAGTATTTCCCTGTCCCGGCGGATTGTACAAATTAGAAGGAAGAGAATAAGTAGAGCCATCCGCGGTCAAAGCGCGAAAATCGTCGCCACTGCAAGTATTTGAAGAATTTTCATCATCGCCCCAGATATGGTTAAGTCCAAAATAATGCCCCATTTCGTGCACAACAGTGCGCCCCTTATTGTAACCTGCCGCATTACATCCGCTTTCACCAAAACCAAGAATGTTACAAAAAATACCATCATCCTGCAGGCTTCCGCTTCCCGGAATTTGCGTGTATCCCAAAACACCTCCCCCGCCGGAAACATTTCCTACCCAAACATTTATGTAATTATTCGGATCCCAAGCATCCGCTCCGCCCAATGATGCTCTTTTGATAGAATCTACGACTTTATCAGGGTTTCCGGTAGTCGTGCTAAAAACCCTGTCAATACCATTTGTCAAATCACCGGAAGGTGTTCTCCTTGCGAGAACAAATCGGATAGAAGAATGGCCGCGCACCGCTTCAAATGCAGCGGGAAGATTGGTTGTGTCAGAATTCAAACCTGAAAAATCCCTGTTCAATGCATCGATCTGCGATTGAACTACAGCATCCGAAATCACATAAGGATTTTGCAGCACAATATGAAAAACAACAGGAAGATATACGACACTTTGCAAACGCTTTGCCTTTCTCAATGAGGTTGAAGGAGGAAGTTGCGACAACCGCTCTGCTTCCAGTTTCTTTTCAGGAAAAACTTTAAACAACATTTTCACTCTTTGGTCAGTGGCACATCTTACGATCGGCTTACCTTGATAAAACTGTCTTTCGCCTTTTTGCTTTTGGGAATAAGTGTTGAAAACAAATGCGAATAATCCAAAGGTTATTAAAAGAATCTTTTTCAACACGGACAAAATTTTTGTGATTTAAAAAGTGAAAATAGTAGAAAATTCTTACGTGTGCAAAGAAGTGTTTTAAGGTTGAATTGATGTTGGAGACTCCGGAAATATTATTTCAGTTACCTTACAAAAATTTACCTGCGACACAATTTTAAAAAACAATAGATTTGAATTTTATTTGTTCCGCATCGGAAATACCAAAATAATCGATTAAAGATGAAGAATATCAAGTTGCGCCTGATTGTAATGAACTTCCTTCAATTTTTTATCTGGGGCTCATGGCTCATCACGATTGGCGCTTACTGGTTCCAGACAAAACACTGGTCAGGAACTCAATTTGGCGCCATATTTTCGACGATGGGAATTGCTTCGCTGTTTATGCCTTCCATTGCCGGCATCATTGCCGACAAATGGGTAAACGCTGAAAAATTATATGGCATATTTCAACTTTGCGGGGCGGCAGTTCTTTTTACCGTTCCCATGATCAACGATCCGTTTACGATGTTCTGGGTTATGCTTTTGAACATGATGTTTTATATGCCAACAATTTCCTTATCCATTGCAGTTGCTTATTCAGCTATCAAAAGATCCGGCCATGATGTGGTAACTTATTATCCGCCAATACGGGTTTGGGGAACTATTGGATTTATTGTTGCTCTTTGGGTGGTGAGTTTATTGCATATTGAAACGAGCGCGAAACAGTTTTATGTTGCTTCAATCGCCTCTCTTGTACTTGGAATTTATGCTTTCACATTGCCAAAATGTCCACCATTATTGGGCAGCAGGGAAAAGAAATCATTGGTAGATGCGCTGGGATTAAATTCCTTTACTTTATTTAAGAATAAAAAAATGGCGGTATTTTTCCTTTTCGCCATGTTGCTCGGAGCAGCTTTGCAATTGACAAATGCTTATGGTGATACATTCCTTCATGATTTTGAAAATGTGGCGAAATATCAAAGTTCGATTGCAGTAAAATATCCTGCGATCATCATGAGTATTTCACAGGTTTCAGAAACATTGTTCATTTTGGCGATTCCTTTTTTCCTGAAAAGATTTGGTATCAAAAAAGTAATGTTGATGAGTATGTTTGCCTGGTTTCTCCGTTTTGGCTTGTTTGCTTTTGGCAATCCGGGCTCCGGTTTGTGGATGATCATTCTTAGCTGTATAGTTTATGGAATGGCTTTCGACTTTTTTAATATTTCGGGTTCGCTATTCGTGGAAGCCCAGGCGGATGCCTCAATAAGAGCAAGCGCGCAGGGACTTTTTATGATGATGACCAATGGTGTTGGCGCTGTTTTGGGAAGTTCGATCAGTGGCATCGTTATCGACCGGTTTTTCACTGATGCTGATGGCAGTAAAGACTGGCAAGGGATCTGGACTTCTTTTTCTTTATATGCTTTGGTTGTTGCCCTTTTATTTATAGTCCTTTTCAAACATAAACACAATCCTGCATTGATCAAAAAACAACTTGAGGACGAACCTAAATTAATTATTGAAGAAAAATAAAATAAAATTTTTCAGGAATTGTTTGTTTACTCCTGGTAAAAAACCACCCTTTATTCGGACATCATCGTTTCGTTTAGAAACTGCTTTCTATAATTCAGCGGGCTCATTTTCATGTGTGCAGAGAAGGTTTTATAGAAATGAGACACATCCCTGAAGCCACATTCAAAACAAATATCAGTAATGCTTTTATCCGTTTCTGTCAATTGTTGTGTTGCAGAATTGATGCGGTAATTAATAACGGTTTCCATGAATGTTTTGCGCGTCATTTTTTTGAAGAATTTACAGAATGCATTCGGCGTCATCCCTATAATTTCAGCGGCTTTATTCAAAAAAACTTCTTCATGAAAATTTTCGACGATGTAGGCAAAGATCTTATTGATGCGTTCCCGGTTATCGTCCGTTTGAACAGGAACCGAATTGTTTTTATTGAGCAAAACAAATTCCCGTGAATGTGAAAGCCTGTTTAAAATCTCCAAAAGCCCAATCACTTTTTTAAAATGATTTTTTTCTTCAAAGAGAGCCCTCATACGCTCGCTCACTTCCTGTCTTGTTTTTCCCCGAAATTCAATTCCCGCTTCACACCGCTTCAGCATTTTCAAAATATGAGCCATCTCGGGTGTTTCAAAAAAATCTTCTCCCAAAAAATCCTGGCTGAACTGGATTACGATTGAGCCGGCTTTTTCCTTTCCCATGTCAGACAGCTTCCAGCAATGTGGAAGGTTTGGTCCGATAAGAACCAAATCTGATGGTTCAAATCCCGTCATCCTGTTTCCTACAAATCGTTTTCCTCTTCCTTCGGTGATGAAAGTAAGTTCAAGTTCAGGGTGAAAATGGAATGGCGCAGCGAATCCTCTTTTATCAAATTTTTTTACAACAAAAGATTCTCTTTTGGCAGCAGTAATTATTTCGAGTGAAGCTTTTAACATTGCTTATTTTGTACTCAATTGTCTGTAAATTCAAAATTAGGATAATATTCTCCAATATTTAACCAATTCTATCCTTTTAATTATTAATTATTACTCATTCCTTCGCCTAAAATCTGAATCTATGGAAATAAAGGAAAATAAGTTGCCGGATTTAAATGACTTTATCTCCCTTCCCGGAACACAAATCCAGGAGTTTAGAGAAAACGGGCATACGGTCACACGAGGCCTGTTATCACCGGGTGAAGTTGCAGCTTATCATTCAATTGTTACCAACGCCGCTTTAAAGTTCAATACCGAAAAAAGAAAAATTGAAGATCGTGACACGTATGGAAAAGCTTTTTTGCAGATCATGAACCTTTGGCGTCATGATGAAAACGTAAAGAAATTCGTATTGTCAAGGCGACTTGCAAAAGTAGCCGCGGATCTTCTGGGTGTAGAAAATGTCCGCATTTACCACGACCAGGCTCTGTTTAAAGAACCTGGTGGTGGTCCTACACCGTGGCACCAGGACCAATACTACTGGCCGATTGACACCGACAAAACAATTACCATGTGGATGCCCTTGGTAGATATTGATGTGGATATGGGTATGCTAACCTTCGCATCCGGCTCCCAAAAAAACGGAAGTGTTTTCAATTATGAAATTTCTGATGAATCAGAAAGTGAATTTGCGAACTATGTAAAAGAAAAGAATTTTGATATCAGCCGTGCTAAAACCATGAAGGCAGGCGATGCCACATGGCACACCGGCTTTACCATTCACAATGCACCAGGAAATAAATCCGACAAGATGCGCGAAGTATTCACAATTATTTACCTGGCAGGTGATGCGCGCATTAAAAGACCGGAAAATAAATGGCAGGAGAACGACCTGAAGACCTGGCTGATGAATAAAGAACCGGGGTCTTTTGCTGATTCAGAATTAAATCCACTGGTATTGTGAAAAACCTTCCCGGAAAGTTTTTTGTAAAAACCCTGCTATATAATTGAAATGATCAAATGCAAAGCTGCCGTTACCGACGGCAAAGGCAATTTTTCTATTGAAAAGATTAAAGTTGATGAACCAGCGTTTGACGAAGTACTGGTAAAAGTGGAAGCGGCCGGTGTTTGTCATACTGACTACGATTCCCTTAGCTGGGGAAAACCGTTTATTCTTGGCCACGAAGGCGCCGGAACTATTGTCGCGCTGGGCAGAAGTGCCCGAGGCCTTGCAGAAGGTGATAGTGTCATTCTTAACTGGGCAATCCCGTGCGGGCGTTGTTTTCAATGCCGTTCAGGCAACCAAAATATTTGTGAGAACAACTCACCGGTTACAGGAAAAAATAACCGCGGCCATGCGCATTATTGCGGCACAACGCTTAATGGAAAGAATGTCGACCGTTCATTTAATCTCGGCACTTTATCAGAATACACACTGGTGAAGAAAAGTGCTATTGTTTATAATCATTCCAAAAAAATGTCTTTCGCGGCAGCAAGTATTATTGGTTGTGGCGTAATGACAGGATACGGATCAGTAAAAAATGCAGCGAGGGTAAAAAAGAGATCGAATGTTGTGGTGATCGGTGCAGGTGGAGTTGGATTAAATGTGATACAGGCTGCTAAGCTTTGTAACCCTGAAAACATCATTGTTATTGATGTAAATGAAAAGCGGTTTGCTATGGCAAAAAAGCTCGGTGCTACGCACACGATTCTTGCTGATAAAAAAGACAAAGGCCTGGTCAGAGCAGCGCAAAAAGTAAAAGAATTAACGGATTGCCGTGGAGCAGATTATGCTTTTGAATGTACCGCTGTGCCAGCATTAGGTGCTGCACCACTTGCAATGGTGAGAAATGGCGGAACAGCAGTGCAGGTAAGTGGTATAGAACAAGAGATCAGCATCGATATGAACCTGTTTGAATGGGACAAAAAATACATCAATCCTTTGTATGGTCAATGCCGCCCACAAACAGATTTTCCGGCCATTATTGATCATTATGATAATGGCAAGCTTTTGCTGGAAGAACTGGTAACGAAAACCTATTCTTTATCGCAACTTAATAATGCATTTGAAGATCTGCTGGAAGGCAGGAATGCAAAAGGTGTGATCAAATTCTGATTTTACAATTAGAGTTTGAGTAACTTTATAAGGCTTTTATACCTGTATTCTAATTCTTCATTTTCAAACACAAATAATGAAAAATTTCAGAACAATTGAAATTTCAAATCCTCGGTTTGAAAATGATTTTTTGCGCTACATAACCGTCAAAAGTGAAAACCTGAAAGGCCGTGGTGACATTTGTGTTTTTTCTCCACCTGGAAATGAAGAATTAAAATCCTGTCCTCTTGTAATCTTACTTCACGGCGTTTATGGAAGTTCATGGAGCTGGGCACTCAGTGGAGGTGTTCATATTTCTGCACTGGATCTTATTCGAAAGAAATTGATCGCACCTGTCACAATCGCCATGCCTTCTGATGGTTTGTGGGGCGATGGTTCCGGTTATCTTCCACACCACCAGCTCAACTTCGAAAAATGGATTGCCGAAGATGTTCCGGCGGCGGTAAAAAAATGTATGCCCGAAGTAGATGATCAATCGAAAATGTTTATCGGAGGTTTATCCATGGGTGGCTTTGGTGCATTTAAGATCGGAGTAAAATATCGTGATATTTTTACCGCAGTAGCAGGACATTCTTCCATTACCAATCTTTCGCAGATGAAAATGTTCGTGGAAGAAGATATTGAAAATTATGGCCAGCAAGAAAAATCAGAAGAAGATGTAATGGAAACAATTTTAAAATACAAAGAGCACCTTCCGGCTCTCTACTTCGACTGTGGCAATTCCGATCCACTTCTTCAAAATAATCAGCAACTGCATCAGCAATTATTGGAAAATAATATAAGGCACGATTACGAAGAATATTCCGGTGGCCATGAATGGGCTTACTGGCAGGAGCACGTAATTGATTCAATGCTTTTCTTTTCGAGGTTCTTCAAATAAATACAGGTTCAAAATAAAAACCTTTTGAATTTATTTGTTTACTATTGTCTGCCAGTTTCGTATTTGCCTCGATTTAACTTCAAACAATCTTTGTCTTCATTTAATTCAATAAGATGAAATTTATTTTGACAATTGCTTTTTCCATTCTTTTTTCATTCGCTTCAAATGCCCAATACGCTTCACTTTTAGCCAATGTTCATGCAAGAGAACATTCCAGCCTCAATGGAAAATGGGAAATAATTATAGACCCTTTTAATGCAGGCGGAAACTGGAAACCGGTATGGAAAGATCAGAAACCATCAGGCAAATATGATTTCTATGAATACGGTTTTGTCCCTTCGATTAGTTTGCAGGTTCCAGGCGACTGGAATCATCAAAAGCCAGAACTGCTATATTATGAAGGAACGGTTTGGTACAAAAAAAACTTTTTGCATAAGGCCGATAAGAACAAAAGGTCTTTCCTTCATTTCGGCGCAGTCAATTACAAATGTGATGTTTACCTAAATAAAAAGTATGTGGGAAGCCACGAAGGCGGGTTTACTCCATTTGAGTTTGAAGTAACCGGCTTGTTAAAGGATACTAATTCTTTAATCCTAAGAGTAAATAACGAACGCCACAAAGACCAGATTCCTGCCATTAATTATGACTGGTGGAATTATGGCGGAATAACAAGAGATGTTTCATTAGTTGAAACGCCAGCGAATTATGTAAAAGATTATTTCGTACAACTGTCAAGAAACAGTTTTGATACAATAAGCGGTTGGATTCAATTGGCAGGAAATGATTTATCCCAGTCCGTTTCACTACATATTCCAAAACTCAATATTAATTACAAAACAACTACAAATAGCGAGGGAAAAGCATTTTTCCAAATTCCTGCAAAGCCACAATTATGGAATCCCGCAAATCCAAAATTGTATGAAGTGATTGTTAGTTCTCCAACAGACACTGTTCATGAAATGATCGGCTTCAGGACGATCTCGGTAAAAGGAACACAGATATTGTTGAATGGGAAACCGGTCTTTTTAAAAGGAATAAATATTCATGAAGAAATACCCGAGCAGAGGCGGAGAGCATTTAGCGAATCGGATGCAGAAAAACTGCTTACACGGGCGAAGGCATTGGGTTGTAATTTTGTGCGACTCACGCATTATCCGCACAACGAATACATGGTAAGGCTGGCAGATAAATGGGGTATAATGCTCTGGGAAGAAGTACCGCTTTGGCAAAATATTCAATTCAGTAACCCGGAAATTTTAAACAAAGCAGATACAATGCTTAAGGAAATGATCACGAGGGATAAAAACAGGAGTTCGATCATTATCTGGAGTGTTTCCAATGAAACAACACCCTCACCAGATCGTAACCGGACACTCATTTCAATGGCCAATTACGCGCGAAGCCTCGACAGCACAAGGTTTGTCACTTCTGCGCTTAACCATGTCAGTTATAACGGAAATACAGTTACCATTGATGATAGTTTGTGTAAAGCACTGGATGTAGTTGGTGTTAATGAATACCTCGGCTGGTATGTTCCCTGGCCAGCTGCACCGGAAAAAATGGTTTGGAAAAATCCATACAACAAACCATTGATCATGTCAGAGTTTGGTGGAGAAGCTTTATATGGTCAACATGGAACAGCCGATAGCAATTGTTGCTGGACGGAAGAACGGCAGGCCGAAATATATAAAGAACAACTCAAAATGTTTCAAACGATTCCTTTTCTCCGCGGAACTTGCCCATGGATCCTGGCAGATTTCCGTTCTGAGAGCAGGTTGAATCCCATTTACCAACAGGGCTGGAACAGGAAGGGGTTGTTGAGCGATAAAGGTGAGAAAAAGAAAGCCTGGTTTATTATGCACAACTATTACCAGCAAATAAACAACAGTTATTAAAATTGAAGTTCTCCCGAATCTTCAACTGCTTTTATACTTCTCAAAATTGATGATAAACACACTTAAAAGAATAATTGCCAATCCTCCTATTTGTAATCCATTGATCGACTCGCCTCCGAAAAAGACGCCGAGCAAAACAGCCACAACAGGATTTACATAAGCATTGGTACTTACCTGTGTTGCAGGCCTGACCTGGAGCAACCAAATGTAAGCGCTGTAACCAGCAAGAGAACCAAAGCAAATAAGATATACAACGGACATCCATCCACGAAAATGAACGGCAGTAAAATCAAAACCCGGGATCTCCTTTGTAAAAAACGAAACGATCAGGAAAGTTAAGGCAGCAAAGATCATTTGCCAGGCAGCACTCACCGAAGTATTACCACCGCTGTTGTATTTTGAAAAAAGTGAACCGACCGACCAACTGATGTTGCCTATAATGACTGCAGCCAAAGCAACAATTTGAATCAGTCCTCCAGTAGTTGAAGTCTCGTAAAAAACTTTTTCACCAAAAAGAAGGACGACGCCGGCAAAACCCGTGAATACACCGGTGATGATAAACTTGTTCGTGAAATTCACTTTCCATTTTCTTTTGTCAAACAAGATAAACCATAAAGGTGCCGCTGAAACCAACACAGCTACCAAAGAACTGGGTAAAGTTTCCTCTGCCCAAATGATCGATCCGTTGCCAATAAAAAGCAGGAGGTTGCCCACAATAAAAGAAACTTTCATTTGCTTCCAATCAAAAAGCCTGTATCCTTTAAAAATGCACCATCCCATAAGCAGAAATCCCGACGCAAAAAACCGCAACGTACCAAGAATAAAGGGCGGAAAATCCCTTTCAGCTGCCTGCACAGCAAAGTACGTAGAACCCCAAACGAGGTAAACAATTGCAAAAGCAATGATCACTTTAATTAAAGAGATATTTTTTGAATCGGTATGATGCATGAGCGCGCAAAGATGAGTCAGAGTTATTTATTGGCAAAAACGTTTTGACGTTATATTACCTTCGATTTTGAATAAATTTTTAAAAGATGAAAAACGTAACTTCGGATTACCTTTTGTACTCCCCAAATTATCACTTTAGTTATGGAAAAGTCAAATAACCACTCCCCTGCTGCGCAGGCGTTTTCATTGGTTGCCGGTGTTGCAAACACACAGGTAATTACCAACCTCGTCACCGGTAATGTTTTTGAAATGCTGGGCAACGGCCCAAAATCTTTAGAGGAAATCGCAGAAGGATGCAATCTGAATAAACGAGTGTTGGGAAGAACTTTGCGTTATGCCGCTTTTATCGGGCTCGTTGAGATCGAAGGAAACACTTATTACTTAACTGATGTCGGCCGTTGTTTTTTGGCTGACAATCCTGAAAGTTTGAAGTTTCCGGCTTCTCTTATCGGTTCTGCTCCCTGGCGCGAGGCGTGGAACAACTTCCGTTTCAGCCTGGAGACCGGTCGTGCAGCCTTTAGTCATGCTTTTGGATTAAATTACTTTGAATACCTCGATAAACATCCTGATTTTGGAAAAACTTTTAATGATTACATGACTGCAATGACAAGCCGCGTGATTCCCGCCATTACAAGTGTTTATGATTTTAAACAATTTCAAGCTATATGTGACATTGGTGGCGGACAGGGATCTTTATTGAAAGCAGTACTCGAATCAGCGCCAAAGGCAAAAGGGATCCTTTTTGATATGGAAAGCGCAATGAAAAACAATGTACTTGGTGATACGGCATCGAGAACACAAATCGTTCCCGGCAGTTTTTTTGACCAGATCCCGGCAGCAGATTGCCTGATCCTGAAATCAATTATCCACGATTGGGACGACGAACATGCAATAAAAATTCTCACCAACTGCCGCAAAGCACTGAAGCCGGATGGAAACATATTGTTGATCGAACAAGTCTTGGAAAAGCCATATAAAGGGCGCGAACTTTTTTATGATTTACACATGCAGGTAATGCTCGGCGGAGCTGAAAGAACAGAAGAAGAATTCTGTAATTTATTTGAAGCGGCAGGCCTCGAACTCAACATGATCATCCCGACAAAATCTCCTGCGAAAATTATTGAAGTATGCAGGTGTGATTAGTTGTTTCGTTTATCCTTTACCGTTAATCAGCAAAATAAAAAATTAATTTTTTTGTTGATCTGCTCCTTGCTATTTAAAAATTGTGCAAATAAAGTAGCAAATGGCCATCAAACATTTTGAAACAAGTCCGGTTCTTAAAAGTGAAGAAGGTATTTTTTTTTGAAAACGAACCATGAATAAAATTTTTCGCTTGAGACGAATATCTCCGGAAAACGATTTCAGCTTTTCTACTGAATCGATTTTCATGTTTCTCATCAGCCGCCAGTAATAGTCAAATACAACTATATTTTTCAGAATATCCTTTCTTTGTTCATTCAAAAAGGTGAGATTTTCAGGAAGCTGGACGCCAGGATTGTATTTGGTATAGCCTGTGACCTGCCCGCTGTGAAACCCAATATTCAGCAAAACTTCATGTATATAAACCGGCATTTTCGTTTGCCGGATGACCCGGATGTAATAATCAAAATCGACAATGAATTTATAACGTTTGTCGTACCAGATGTTTAAATCACGCCGAAATAAGGTGCAACTCGGATTTCCCACATAAACTTTTTTCAACAAATGGTAAGGATTGCTGAAAAAGAACTTTTTATCAGCGAGAGATAATTTTACCACTTCCTTTTTTCTTGTCTCTTCTTCTACGTTTTGAAAAGCAGAAAAGAAAAAAACTTCCCCGGGATGTATCTGCACATTTTTATAAAAAACTTCAAGCGCATCTTCCCTTGCAAACCAATCATCATTGTGCATTAATTTTATCCACGTTCCCCGCGCTTTTCTTATCGCTTCGTTCCAGTTTTCAGGCGTTCCCAAAGCAGTTTCATTTTTATAATAACGTATCTCCATTTTCCCCGCGAAACTTTCCATCAAATCATGAACCGATTCATCAGGACTATCATCAGTTATCACCACTTCAAAATCACGAAAAGTTTGACTGGCAGCAGAATCCAAAAGCCTTTTTAAAAAGTAGACATGTTTATAAGCAGGAATACAAATGGAAATGGAAGGCGAATCGTTCATCTGTTTTTTAACTTAGTATGAATTTTTTTTAATCCTAATGGTTCATAAAACAAAAACTTTGCGATTGAATAAAAATAAGACGGATTCAAGAATAACTTCTGTAAAATGATCCATCTAAATTTATTTCTCCAGGATATTTTAAAATATTTTAGATGATCCATTGTGGTTTTTATTACTTTTCTATCTGTTGCCTTGCTGTCAATGGAGATTTTCGAAAAGGGCAAAAAATCCTTTTTCTCCTGGTGATATAAAATCGCCGTCTCTACCCAATTATTGCTATAATCGCCTCCTGTTGTTATATGAACCAGATCAATATCGAAAGCGACAATAGATTTAAATTCTTTGGAAACACGAAGAGAAAAATCGATATCATAAAAATGAAATCCTTTCAACAATTTTTCATCAAACAAAGTTTGTTGCCAGGCTTCTTTCGTACAGCAAATAAAAACACCATCGATACAAACAACTTCTTGTGGATTTCCTGATTGTTTTGGATTAAGGTAAACATGTTCATTGCCATCAGGATATTCATGAAAATAATTTGCACAATCGAATTCCCTAACTCCGGAATACCATCCCGAAAAATATCCGGATTTATACTTGCAACCCGCAAGGCCAATTAATCCTATACTCTTATCTTCTTCAAAAAGTTCAATTATTTTTTTCCCCCAATCTGCTGTTTTTAAAATCACATCTTCATGAATGAAACATAATTTTTCGTATTTAGCCTTTAAAGCAAGCTCGTTATAAACTTTACAAACTCCACTGTTCTCGATCCTGTTATCCTTAAATAATATTTCATGAGGTATACCAATCGTTTTTCGAATATTTTCCGAAACCTTTTTTAATAAATGTGGCTTAACAGAACAGATAAGTACAGATATCATTGGTAGTTATTATGCGATTGTCTTAATTTGCCCAAAATTATCCTAAATGGCGGTATCCGGTTCTTTTTCCAAAAATTTATTTAACGGAATTAATTCAAGAATAAAAAAGACATTTTCAAATCCTTACAAAAAAGTCAATGCAAGTTGGCTAACGATCAAATACCTGAAACATGTGACTTCCGGGCAAATCCATTCTCATAAACTTTTTGGATATCCCACTTATTTCTACAACGGTCCTGAATATTTACACGGCCTTAAAGAAATTTTTGTCGAAGATATTTATGATCAAAAACTTCCTGCAAATGCGTATATCCTTGACTGTGGTGCTCATATCGGCTTAAGTGTAATTTATTTAAAAAGTATTTGCCCTTCGGCAAGAATTGTATGTTTTGAACCCGATAAAAAAAATTATGAATTATTGAAAAAAAACATTGCCTCTCATGATTTAAAAGAAATCGATGCACGAAACGAAGCGGTATGGAATGAAAATACGCAATTGCATTTTATCCAGGACGGAAATATGGGAAGCAAAATTGGAGAAGGCCAAAACACAAACACGGTTACCGTTCAAGCAACGAGATTAAGAGATTTATTGGATCAAAAAGTTGATTTTTTAAAACTTGATATTGAAGGAGCAGAATACGAGGTTTTAAAAGATATAACTGAAAAACTATCGAATATTGAAAAAATGTTTATAGAGTATCATGGAACTTTTGAACAGAATAATGAATTGATGGAAATATTTCAAATAGTTTCCAACGCTGGATTCAAATTCTATATTAAAGAAGCTGCCGAAATATTCCAGCAGCCATTTCTTCCTAAACAGTATTTAGGAGAATATGATATTCAGTTGAACCTTTTTTGTTTTAAAAAGCAAGACTAATTCTCAAGCTTCCCGTGGAAAAGATGCAATCCTTTTCTCTTCTTTTCATCAAGGTTAAAACTGATGCAATCAGTATAATAATGTTTCAGGTCGAAAACATCATATGGATTTTTACTGATCACTTCTTCGATCCTGTTAAGTCCAAAAGCATTTGCCTCATTAAATCTTATAATGAATGACTCATCGAGTTTTTTATTACTGATCCAGGCAGCAAAAACAAAGGGCAATCCTGTAAACTTCATCCATTCTTCACCAAGGTCATAAACATAGGGAGAAATTTTTCTTTGTTGCAATGCCCTGTCGCCAATCACAAGTCCCGCAGTTGTTCCGCCAATTTGTGACTGGTAATTACCAGTTGTGTTTTCAAACTCCACGTCCAATTTCCAAAACTCTTTGATCAACACTTTTAACAATGCTACCGAAGTTCGACTTTGATAATCCAACAACACTTTTTTGATCTCATGAAGCGGCACTTCACTAAAGAGGCAAACACTTGCCACCTCGCCAACACTCCCTATACAATAATCAGAAATGATATGATGTTCTTTTAATTCAGGAATAATTGCTACCGGCACAAGACCCACGTCAATCTGGTCATCCAGCAACATGATCGCAATATTGGAAGGATAATCAATGATAAGTTCCGCTTCGTCTTTCAGCATTCCCTTTTCAATTCCATAGATGAGCGGTTTTGTATTCAGATAACTGACCGCTCCCACTCTAACTTTTGTTTTCACAGATTCATTTAATTTTGCCGCAAATTTACAAGCGAATACTGAACAGGCAATGTGAAGAATATAATTGGAAACCAAAAAATTGAAATAATTGTTGGTTCACTTCAAAATAAAACAATACAACAATAAAACCATTCAACAATAACACTTAATGCAACTTCAAACTCTTACTGCAATTTCCCCTATTGATGGCCGCTACCGTAATCAACTACAACACCTGGATAATTATTTTTCAGAATTCGCATTGATCAAGTACCGTGTAAAGGTTGAGATTGAATATTTTCTTTTCCTGGCACAAAAGAAGTTCTTTAAAGTGCCCGTGAAAATTAAAAATTATTTAAAAGAGATTGAAGAAACCTTTTCAATTGAAGATGCAGAAAAAATAAAAGGTACTGAAAAGATTACCAATCACGACGTAAAAGCCGTGGAGTATTTTTTGAAAGAGAAATTGAAAGAAGCAGGAGGTGAAGATTTTCAGGAATGGATCCACTTTGGGCTTACCTCCCAGGACATCAACAACACTGCGATACCCATGTTGTGGAAAGATGCTGTTGAATTTGAATATTTACCCTCTGTTATCAATTTACAACAACGGCTTTACCAGTTGGCACTTGATTGGAAAGCCATTCCCATGCTTGCAAAAACGCATGGACAGCCTGCTTCTCCAACAATTTTAGGAAAAGAAATTATGGTTTTCGTTGAACGGATTGAAAGCCAGGTTCAGCAATTCAGTTACATTCCATTTACAGGAAAATTTGGTGGTGCTACCGGAAACTTCAATGCTCACGTTGTAGCCTACCCGAAAACAAACTGGGTAAATTTTGCAAACCAATTTTTGGAAGAAAAGTTAAATCTACAGAGGCAACAATACACCACACAAATTGAGCATTATGATTTGCTGGCTGCACATTTTGATGCGATTAAAAGGATCAACACAATTCTCATTGATCTGTGCCGCGATATCTGGACTTACATCAGCATGGAATATTTTAAACAAAAAATAAAGAAGGGCGAGGTAGGAAGCAGTGCTATGCCGCACAAAGTGAACCCAATTGATTTTGAAAATGCCGAAGGGAACCTTGGAATAGCTAATGCAATATTGGAGCACCTTTCCTCAAAATTACCTGTTTCAAGATTGCAGAGAGATCTGACCGATTCAACCGTTATCCGCAATATCGGTGTGCCGGTTGCACATACAATTCTTGCTATTGCTTCCATTGAAAAAGGGATTGGGAAATTAGTTTTGAATGAACCAAAGATCACCCGGGATCTTGATAATAACTGGGCGGTTGTGGCAGAAGCCATCCAAACCATATTGCGGAGAGAAAACTATCCAAAGCCATATGAAGCATTAAAGGAATTGACACGGGGAAAAGATAAAATTGATCAAAAAACTATTCATTCCTTTATTAATTCATTAAAAATTTCTGCTGATTTAAAAAGAGAATTAAAAGAGATAACGCCGTTTAATTATATAGGAACTTTTATTTTTTAACCGACGCCATTGAGGCTTCATTAAGATAACTCGTGCTTATGTATCTCGCTGGTAAAATGAAATTCAATATCAGGATTATTCGTTCTTTCGGTATTTAGAAACCATTCACTTTGGGCGAGATAAACCAATTGTCCGTCCTTGTCTTCAGCAATGTTGGCTGATTTGAATTTGGTAAAATCTTCAAGCTTTTTTGGATCTTTTGAAGTGATCCAGCAGGCTTTATACAAGGGCAAAGCGTTAAATTGAACTGAAGCGCCATATTCATTCAACAAACGATATTGAATTACTTCAAATTGCAATTCCCCCACACAACCAATTATTTTTTTATTGCCTCCAAATTGAGTGAATAGCTGCGCAACCCCTTCATCCGTTAATTGCAGCAAACCTTTTTCAAGTTGCTTTGTTTTCATAGGATCTTTGTTCACCACTTCCTTAAAGATCTCAGGTGAGAAAGAAGGAATTCCGGTAAAATAAAAATCTTCGCCTTCGGTTAAGGTATCTCCAATTTTAAAATTGCCGGTATCAAACAAACCAACAACATCGCCGGGATAAGCCGACTCGATAACTTCTTTATCCCTGGCCAAAAAAGTATAAGGATTACTGAACCTAACGTTCTTGCCCAGACGCACATGATGGAAATATTTGTTGCGCTCAAATTTACCTGCGCATACCCTTAAAAATGCGATCCTGTCGCGATGACGCGGATCAAGGTTGGCATGAATTTTAAAAACAAATCCGCTGAATTTATTTTCTCCGGGTTCCACCACTCTTGTTGTCACTTCTCTTTCCTGTGGAAGAGGTGCAATCCGGATAAAGGTTTCAAGCAATTCCTTTACACCAAAATTATTGATCGCACTTCCGAAGAACACGGGTGCAGTTTTTGCTTCCAAATAATCTCGCTTATCAAAATCTCCATAAACACCTTCAATCAGTTCAACATCCTCGCGTAACTGTGCTGCATCCTTTGCTCCCAATTTTTTATCAAAAATTTCATCGTTAATATCTTCAATCGGAAGATCTTCTTCGGTTGTTTTTTGATTGGGCGTAAACAACAAAAGATTTTTATCATACAAATTATAAACTCCTTTAAATTCCCTTCCCATACCAATCGGCCACGTTAAAGGATGGAGCTGAATATCCAATTCCGACTCTATTTCATCCAAAAGATCAAAAGGATTTTTCCCGTCACGATCGAGTTTGTTGACAAAAACAATCACAGGAGTATCGCGCATACGGCAAACTTCCATCAACCGTTTTGTTTGCTCTTCCACACCTTTTACTGAATCAACGACTAAGACAACACTATCAACGGCTGTTAAAGTTCGATAAGTATCTTCAGCAAAATCCTTGTGACCTGGAGTATCCAGCAAGTTGACCAAAATATCTTTGTATTCAAAACTCATCACTGAAGTAGCTACGGAAATACCACGCTGCCTTTCGATGTCCATAAAATCTGAAGTAGCGTGTTTCTTGATCTTGTTGCTTTTTACCGCTCCGGCAGTTTGAATAGCGCCGCCAAACAACAGGAACTTTTCAGTCAAGGTTGTTTTACCCGCATCCGGGTGAGATATGATCGCAAATGTCCGTCGCTTCTTTATTTCGTTGATTTGTTTTGTATTTACTTCCGCCTGCATTCTGTTGGTCTGAAAATTTTTCGCGCGAAGGTAAGTTAATTAGCTAATGTGCTGATTAGCTAATGTGCTAATTAACGAATCACTATAAATAAAAATTAGTTGATTTCGAACAATAACAGTAATCGAAGGAATAATTAAAATTTACGTTTTGGGTAAAGCCAAAAAGTATTCAAAGAATAATGAATTTCAAAGGTTTGGATTCAGTCCGGTCTTTCCCACACATATTTTATTCTTGTAAATTTGCCGTATTCAAAATTTTTATATGGATTTTACTTTATCGGAAGAGCACTTAATGATCAGGCAGGCGGCAAGGGATTTTGCCAACACAGAATGCCTGCCTGGTGTAATTGAAAGAGACGAGCAACAAAAATTTCCTTACGAACAAATAATGAAACTGGCTGACCTGGGATTTCTGGGAATGATGGTGCCTGAAGAATATGGAGGATCGGGCTTGGATACGATCAGTTACGTTTTAGCAATGGAAGAGATCAGCAAAGTGGATGCAAGCGTCAGTGTTTGTATGAGTGTAAACAATAGTTTGGTGTGCTATGGTCTCGAGGCTTTTGGTACAGAAGATCAAAAGAAAAAATATTTAACTCCGCTGGCAAGAGGCAAAAAAGATGGTAAGCTTTACATCGGCGCTTTTTTGTTGAGTGAGCCGGAAGCCGGTAGTGACGCCACTTCACAAAGAACAACTGCCGAAGAAAAAGAAGATCATTATCTCCTGAACGGCGTTAAAAACTGGATCACCAACGGCAACACGGCTTCTGTTTATTTGGTAATTGCACAATCACATCCTGAAAAAGGAAGTCATGGAATTAATGTTTTTATTGTTGAAAAGGATTGGCCTGGGGTTGTTGTTGGACCAAAAGAAAATAAGCTCGGCATCCGCGGAAGTGACACACACAGCATTTCATTCAATGATGTGAAAGTGCCAAAAGAAAACAGGATCGGCGAAGATGGTTTTGGATTCAAGTTTGCCATGAGAACGCTAGCCGGAGGCCGAATAGGAATTGCTTCACAAGCTTTGGGTATTGCTGCAGGCGCTATGGAAAGATCGATTGCTTATTCAAAAGAAAGAAAAGCTTTTGGAACCGAAATAAAAAACCACCAGATCATTCAATTCAAACTGGCGGATATGGCTACACGAATTGAAGCGGCCCGCTTACTTTGTCTTCGCGCTGCCTGGCAAAAAGATCATAATCAGGATTACACAGAAAGCTCTTCAATGGCAAAAGTGTATGCAAGTGAAACAGCGATGTGGACTACAACAGAAGCGGTTCAAATTCACGGTGGCTATGGTTTTGTAAAAGAATACCATGTTGAAAGATTAATGCGCGATGCCAAGATCACACAGATCTATGAAGGTACAAGCGAAGTACAAAGGATCGTGATAAGCAGGGGAATACTTAAGTAATTTGAAAATGTGAAAATGTGAAAATTAAAAGCAAAAATATTGGCGATTAATAAAGAAGAATACGAAAAAATAAAAGAGGAATTAAAGAAAAAGAATGTTACTCTGGTGGCAGTTTCCAAAACAAAAACTGTGGAAGATATTCTCGGACTTTATGATTTGGGACAAAGGGATTTTGGTGAAAATTATGTGCAGGAGTTAGTCGAAAAAAACGAGCAGCTTCCCAAAGACATTCGCTGGCATTTTATCGGACACCTGCAATCCAATAAAGTAAAATACATCGCTCCTTTTGTTTCTCTTATTCAAAGTGTAGACAGTGTGAAACTGCTGAAAGAGATCAACAAACAGGCATCAAAAAATCAAAGAACGATTGATTGCCTCTTGCAGGTTCATATCGCGAAGGAAGAAACCAAATTTGGCCTTGACGAAATTGAATTAAAAGAATTGCTTGCCACGGATTTCACGGATAACACAGATTTGAAAAATATTCAAATTAAGGGGCTCATGGGAATGTCTTCGCTTACTGATGACGAAATGATTGTCAGAAAGGAATTTCAAAAATTAAAATCTTTATTCGACCAATCCTCCATTCACCATTCACCATTCACGACTTTGAGCATGGGTATGAGCGGAGATTATAAAATTGCGATTGAAGAAGGCAGCAATATGGTAAGGATCGGTAGCTTACTTTTTGGAAAAAGAAGCAGGAAGTAAAAGATAATTTCTTTAATTCGCCTAATTCATGAAATTCGTGTTTTAACATTTACAAATCCGAATATTTTTAGGCATTCAGTAAATTTGAGACTTATAAAACATAACCCATTGGACGCAGTATTAATCAATCACGAATTCGAAGCAGAAAAAAACAGGAAGGCGCTGATGTACACGGCGCTTGTGATTGGATTATTTTTAGCTTTCGCCATTTTTTATACATGGAAAATGCCCGCTCCTCCTACCCCGGATGTGATGGACCTCATACAGGTAAACCTTGGAAACGAACAGGAAGGAATGGGCGATGTACAACCGCTTGTGAAAGGAGAAAGAGCTCCGGATAACCAAAGCGTTGCTTCCAGCCGGTCTGCAAGGAAAGTGCATGCGGAACCGGCGCAACCCATACAAGCCGATCCGAATGAATCAAAAGATGCGGCACCTGTGGTAAAAGCGGAGAAGAAAAAAGTGACTGCTAAAGTTGAAAATAAAGAACCTGTAACTACAGCCACCAAAAAGGTCAATCCTTCGCCTGTTGTCAATCCAAAACCGGCGCCACCAAAACCCAAAAATTTATACAAAGGTGGCAACGGAACCGGTGGCAACGGAGCGACTGAAGATAATGGCTTCAGGAACCAGGGCTACAAACCAGGAAACGGTGATGCCGGAAGTCCAAACGGAAATCCCGATTCTTATGGAAATTCTCCTTATGGAAGAAGTGGATTCAGCGTTGTGCGCGGTCTAAGCGGAAGACGTCCTGTTCATTTCCCCAATATGGAGGGAGATTTTAATGAAAATGCAAAAGTGTACGTGGATATAAAAGTAAATGGAGCAGGAGCCGTTACCAGCGCTGTGATCGCCAAAGGAACCACTACCTCAAATGCACAGTTGCGCAGCATTGCTATTCAAAAAGCAAAACAATTAAAATTTCCTCCTTCACAAAACGACCTTGAAAGCGGAACAATACTTTTCAATTTTGTGTTGAAGGGTTAATCGATCTTCAGTTTCCGAGAAAACAAATTTTCTCACAATTTGTTTGTTTACTGTGTTAGTGTAAATTGTGGCTGATTTTATGCCACCCAAACTTCCCGAAATACGGACTGTAAATGTTATTCGCTATATAACGCCTTTGCGTGAAGGTGGCTCTTTGCCTGCGATCGCCGAAGCGGATGATGAATTCATGTACGTCATCAAATTCCGCGGTGCAGGACAAGGAAAGAAGGCTTTGGTTGCCGAATTTATTGGGGCAGAAATTGCACGCGCTGTAGGCCTGAAAGTACCTGAACTTGTTTTGGCGAATTTAGATGAAGCTTTTGGCCGGACAGAACCTGATGAAGAGATCCAGGACCTCTTGAAAGCCAGTATTGGACTAAATCTTGGCGTTCACTTTCTTTCGGGATCGATCATGTTTGATCCTGCTGTTTCAAAAGTTGATCCGGCATTGGCTTCCAAAATTGTTTGGATCGATTGCCTGTTGATGAATGTGGATCGCACTTCACGAAATACAAACATGTTGATGTGGTACAAGGAATTATGGCTGATAGATTTTGGTGCAGCGTTGTATTTTCATCATTCATGGAATAATTGGAGAGAGCAGGCTCAGAAACCATTTCAAATGGTGAAAGATCATGTATTGTTGCCGCAGGCATCTGAATTAAATGAAGTAAATAAAGAACTGAAAAAATTACTTTCGCCCGAATTGATAGAAAACATAGTGAACGCCGTTCCGGAAGATTGGTTACTTGGAGAAACAACTTTTAATTCAGTAGAAGAACACCGGCGGGCTTACATTGAATTATTATTAACCCGTATCAAACATTCAGAAATTTTTGTAAACGAAGCCATTCATGCAAGAGAAGCAATTATTTGAGTATGCTGTCATAAGAATTGTGCCTCGTGTGGAGCGCGAAGAATTCCTGAATGTGGGTGTGATCCTTTATTGCCCCAAATTAAAATTCCTGCAAACAAAATATCACCTCAACAAAAAAAGAATTGAACATTTTTGCGACCAGCTTGATCTTGAAGAATTGGAAGAACATTTGAAAACTTTTGAAGCGATAAGTTTGGGTAAAAAAGGAGCAGGGCCAATTGCTCAATTGCCCATTGCTGAAAGGTTTCGCTGGCTTACTGCTACAAGAAGTACCATCGTTCAAACATCAAAAGTGCATCCCGGCTTTTGTGACGATCCACAAAAAACTTTGGATAAACTTTTCCATCAGTTGGTGTCATAATAACCTGCTGCCAAAAAATAAAAATTTCGCATTATTATTTCTTTACTGTAATGTGATTTTTTTACTTCTCCACTCGTTACTATTTCTCTTAAAGACAAAAACGCTCCACCACCTATTTGCTTTTTATATCCGGATGCAAAGCCGTCGCTGCCACATATCAAATCACATCTTTTTCTGTCACATTGTAATCGAAATTTAGGTTAAAGGAACTTCATTTTCCACTTAAATATTTTTATTATGAAAACGTTCATTTTTCTGGCAGCATTTTTATTCACCTGCAGCCTTTCCGCTCAAAAAACGAGCGATATACTGAAGCAGCAAGCCGGGGAAGGCGTAAAAGAAGGCGCTTCAATTGCCACTCAAAAAACGGCTGATAAGATTACAGACAAAGTGTTGGATAAATTGTTCAGCAAAAAAAGTAAGAATAAAGGGGAAAACAAGAGTAGCAGTACAACAGTGTCAAACAATACAACAGCACAAGCTTCTCCTTCAATAGCCAACAGCACCAATTATCCTTCCAAAAATTCTTCTGTTTCCGGTTCAACCGGCAACACAACAACCCAAGGGCCGATCACAACTTACAGCAAATACGATTTTGTTCCGGGAGAAAAAGTGTTAGCGTATGAAGATTTTTCCCAGGATGCCATTGGTGAGTTTCCCCTAAAATGGAACACTAATTCGGGGGCCGAAATAGTTACGGCTTCAGGTGAAACGGGCAATTGGTTGATGCTAAATAAAAAAGGATTGTTTAAGCCCGAATTCATCAATAATCTTCCTGATAATTTTACACTTGAATTCGATTTGATTTATTCGGGTTCCAATCTCCCGTTTCTGCAGTTGCTTTTTTTATCTGCCGGAAATGGCAAAGATGGCAAACAGGTTATGAATGCAGATTTTAGTTATAACAAAAGGTCCGGGGTAAACCTCGGCATCCAACCTATAAAACGGGATAATGGCGGGATTTCCAATATTTATAATTTCCAGGATGGAGAGAAAGTAATGGATAATCAAATACAATTTCAGAATAACGGAAATTCAAAAATTAAAGTTTCAATCTGGAGGCAAAAAGAACGCCTGAGAGTTTATCTCGACCAAAACAAAGTTTACGATTTGCCTAAAGCATTCCCTGCAGGTAAAACTTATAACACGATGATGTACCAGATTTGGGGCGACTTTTTACCCGAAGAGAAATATCTTATAGGAAATATAAAACTGGCTGTGGGCAATCCGGATACACGAAACAAATTATTAACCGAAGGAAAATTTTCAACTACCGGAATTCTGTTTGATGTCAATTCTTCTTCCATTAAACCTGAATCTTATGGGACACTAAAAGAGATTGCAGACGTGTTGAAGGATAACACAAATGTAAAAGTAAAAATCATTGGACATACTGATAGCGATGGCAATGCGGATTATAATATGAAATTATCCAAACAGCGCGCAGATGCCGTGAAAGATGCATTAACCACCGAATTTGGAATTGATGCTTCAAGAATGACGAGCGATGGTGAAGGAGCGTCACAACCTGTTGCCGACAACAAAACACCCGAAGGAAAAGCACAGAACCGCAGAGTTGAGTTTGTGAAACAATAATTTTTTATTTCCTGATGAAACGGGTTTCCTCTTAAAAATGTGAAACCTATCAAAGAATTACTTAATTATAAAATGTTCAGTCATGAAACAATTCAAATTTTTCTTGTTGTTACTTCTGATGACTTTTTGTTTAGCAAGTCAGCATCCGGGAAAAGGCAATGGACGAATTAAAACAGGGAATGGTCTTTTGCTGGTATATGCCGGCAACATAAGCACCAAATATTTGAATTTGGATGTAGGTATACATTTTGAGATGGATTCCTCAGTCGGAATACGCTATGAAGTAGCATACGAAAAAGGAAACATTCCTGTAAGCCATATCGCCATATTTTACAAATTCTCTTCTCCTGATCAGACTGTCCTATATAATTTCCTGACTCATCAAAGCACAATCGATACTCATGCTCCATCTCCTGATAATGATGCAGACGTTTCAGTCCTGGGAACGGAAGCAATAGACAGTTTTACCTGCACGCATCTTCAAAAAAAAGGCTCATCCGATCTATCTGAAAGTGGCGCTACAGACTTCTGGATGAGTAAACAAGTAGCTGGTTTTCCCCAAGTGGTAAATGTTCTTAAAAAAATTGATCCCAATATGGTAATGGGCTTAACGCAGGTAGCTTTTAAATGGGGTGGTTTGGTGAAGATTAAGATGACGGCTGTAAATAAAAAAACCGGTGAAACTTCAAACGCAATTGTGCAACTGCAGGAAGCTAATCCAACCATGAGTTTTCCCGCAAGTGACTTCAATGTCCCCGGGAATTAGCAGAAAAATCATGTGAAATAAAAAACGGTTTCACTTCATTTTATAGGAAAAATGCTCTTCGTGTACAATTGACAATTGTTTAATTTTATAGAGGAAGAAAACTCTTGAAAACTTGCTGTTGGTATATAGAGCGACAACAAAGACAATTGGAGAGTAGTATTATTTATTCAACAATTCATTGAGTTGAAAATTGCCACACTCAATATTATACTCCTGAGCCTCATCCTCATTGGCTTTATTCCCCACAATGCTTATGCTCAAACAAATGAACCTGCCTCTCCATTTCCGGCTTCATATTCTAAGCTCACTACAGATACAGCCCGAATGAGGTATTTAATGGATGCCATAGCTGATTCACTCAACAGCGGACAACTTAATTTGGTTTATGACCTCGCAATTGAAGGTCTGGCGCTCGCTGAGAAGAACAAAGTAGATACAATGAAGGGAATCTTTTATTTCGATGTTGCTAAATCATTCGCATACGAATTTGATAAACCAGACAGTGCTATATTTTATTACAGAAAGGTTCTACCCTATTTCCCCCACAAACTGAACTTCTATAATCTTGTTTCGCTGAGAGAAATCATGGAACAATTTGTTCAGGCAGGAAAAAAAGATTCCGTGTTTGCTTATCTCAATTTGTTACACGAAAGAATAGATACAATGGACATCAGTAACCCGCGCCGTTATGGCATTTCTTCTGTAATGGCCTCGGTGTATCAATATTATGGAATGTTTAGAACCGCCATTACATTATATGAAAATTCCATTAATGGGTTGCGCAAGGCGGGACATCCACGGGAGGTAGGTCTGCCCATGGCCAACCTTGCAGAACTTTACGACGAGTCAGAAGATGACCTGAATGCCGTAAGGTATGCACGCGAAGCCTTGGGCTATCTTTCAGGTAACAACATGCCATTTATGGGTACTGCAGCAAACCTTGCAACCTATTATACTAATCTGAATCGCATAGATTCTGCGCTTTACTTTAATAAACTTTCTGATTCGGTAGCGCGTCTTACGCACAACCAGCAGCAGGAACATGTTCGTGATCAATTTAATTACTTTAATATCCTATTTAACCAGAAAAAATATGAAGAAGCAAAAAATGTACTTGCTGTTATAAATCCATTGTTGGATAAACCGGAAAATCAACAATTTCTCGTAACATATTTGATGTCATTAGCCAGTATAGACACCTCGTTGCACCAATGGCAACCTGCAGCAGACACACTTTTGCACGCACTTTCTTTAGCCAAAGCAAGTGGCCAGGAAATTGCCATCGTACTCGTATTGCAGGAGCTTGCCGTAGTAAACGCAAAACTTAAAAATTTCAGGGAAGCGTACTTCTATCAGCTGCAATATATGCAGCACAAAGATTCGCTCACCAGCACCGAAACAAAATCAAGGCTTGCAGATTTTGAAGCAATGAATAAAACACAGCAAACGGAGCAACATATCACACTCTTGCAAAAAGATAATGATATAAAGAATCTGCAGTTGAAGAACAGCCGCCAAAAAAATGCAATATACCTGGGTGGGTTTCTATTTTTGCTTGCGACCTCAGCTATCTTTTTTTACCAGCGGAACAGAAGACTTAAAATACAGGGGCAAAAAATAAAAACAGAATTACAAATGCAGGTGCTGCGCTCACAAATGAATCCTCATTTTATTTTTAATAGCCTTAACGGCGTTGAGAATTTTATTTTGCAAAATGACAAGAGGCATGCAAGCATTTATCTCAATAAATTCGCCAGTCTCATAAGAATTATTCTTGCAAACAGCAGGAAAGACCTGGTTCCCTTTACTGAAGATTTACAGACTATCGGCCTTTACGTTGATCTTGAACTTTTAAGATTTAATCACAGCTTTTGTTACGTCACGAACATTAATAAAACCTTACTTGATCTGGATTACCGCGTTCCTCCCTTGCTGATACAACCTTTTGTTGAAAATGCCATCGTTCATGGATTTGCGCATAGTGATAAGAAAAAGCTTGAGTTAAAAATATCTGCCAGTCCTGAGGGTGAGTATATTATTTACACAATTGAAGATAACGGCGCAGGCAGGCAACAATCCTCCGTTTATAATAATTTGAATAAGCCTCATCATACCAGCATGGGCTTGCAAATAACCCAACAAAGAATTAGTATTTTTAATGAGCAACATAATGCTAAAAGCACAATGGACATTGAAGATGTATCTGATGAAACAGGAAACCCGGCTGGTACAAAAGTGACTGTAAAAATTAAAGCAGTATAACATGGCTACTACAAACTTAAGTGCAATCTTAATTGATGACGAGATTACCAGTCTGGAAAATCTGAAACAAAAATTGGAACAGTTTTGTAAAGAAGTAAATGTAGTTGCCGCGGTTCAAAAACCGGAAGAAGCCATCTTATTGATAAGGGAACTTAAGCCTGATTTATTATTCCTCGATATAGAAATGCCCAGGATGAACGGATTCAGGATGCTTGAAGAATTAGGTGCTTATGAGGCTGAAATTATTTTTACAACAGCCTACAATCATTTTGCAATTGACGCTATGAGAATTAGTGCATTTGATTACCTGGTTAAACCCGTGTCAATTGAGGAACTGGAAAATGCTGTGAAGAGATTGGTAGAAAAGAAATTAATGCAAACCCGCGACCGGCTTACAATCTTTAAGCAGTCTATACATGAAAACAAAAGCCAGGACAATAAAATTGCCGTACCACTAAATGACGGACTGGAGTTTATAATCATAAAGAATATTTCAAGAATTGAATCCAGCTCAAGTTATTCGAGAATATTTCTAATGAATGGTCAATCGGTTTTGGTAACCAAATTGTTGAAAGAATTTGAAGAATTATTAATTCCTTATGGTTTCTTCCGTGTGCACAACAGCCATCTTATCAACCTTAACTACATCAAAAAATATATTCGTGGAACGGGTGGACATGTTTTGATGGAAAATGGCGACCTGATCGATGTTTCCCGTAGAAAAAAAGAAGAATTTATTAGCCTTATCAGTATTTGAATTACAACAAAAAATTACCTAAAATAGCGATCAAACTTTTTGATCATTTGCTTTTATGAAAGATTCACCTTCTCATGTGGCCTTGGTATCTGCACTTTCTTAAACCCTTTATTTTCCAGTCTTATTTTAAAACCAAGTTGTGCACCATTTTCGCCATGCACCAAAAATATTCTTTTCACTTTCGGGGGATCCTGGCCACTTAAAAACTGTAGAAGTTCATCACAATCTGCATGTGCACTCATGCCTGTTAGCATTCCGGTTTCGGCTTTTACTTCTTTAATCTCATTGAACACTTCCACTTCCTTTGTGCCGGAAAGGAGTTGTCCTCCTAAAGAATTTTTGCCGCAAAACCCGGCCATCAGAATGGTGTTTTTATGATCTTCAATACATTCAAAAATGTGATGTCTGACTCTTCCTGCATCTGCAGTTCCACTGGCAGAAATAATAACACATGGCGTATCAGTCTTTTTTAACAACTTGCTGTCTTCAACTTGTTCAACATATTTTAGGCCTTTAAACAAAAACGGATCATCATCAATTTTTAAAATTTCCTGCAATTGTTCATTGAAGAGTTCAGGATATTTTTTGAGTGTTTCCGTTGCTTTTTCGCTGAGTGGACTGTCAACAAAAAAATTGAGATCAGGCAACCGGTTTTCAAGTTCCAATTGGTTTAAAATATACAGAATCTCCTGCGTGCGTCCTACGCTAAATGCGGGAATGATCAGCTTTCCCTGCTTTTTGATACAAGTCCGGGTGATCCACTCATGCATATTTTCAATTTGATTGAAAGCAATGTCATGATGCTTGTCGCCATAAGTCGATTCTGTAATAATATAATCAGCCTGCGGGACTTCTGCCGGGGGCTGCAACAAAGCACTTCTCTGCCTGCCCACATCCCCTGTAAAAAGTATTTTTGTTTCCTTTCCATCTTCTTCAATGGTAAGATTGATAGCCGCACTGCCGATTATGTGACCGTTATTTGTATAAACAACACTTATATTTTCTACCGGAGAAAAAGGTTCATTATACTTTATTATCTCAAACCTTTTTACCGTTTCCATTACCTGCTGGTGATTGTACAAAGGCGTATATGGATCGGCATTTTTACCGGAACTTTTTTTATTGACGAACTCCGTTTCATAAGTTTGAATTTCGGCGCTGTCATGAAGAAGTATTTCAGCGAGTTCGGCCGTGGCCATAGTGCAATATATCTTTCCTTTAAAACCATCTTTAACCAGCTTTGGCAATAATCCTGAATGATCAATGTGCGCATGCGAAAGCAAAACGCAATCAATTGTGGCAGGGTTAAAACCAAAATCAGCATTCAGCTCATCTGTTTGGGGCCCCATTCCCTGGAACATGCCACAATCCAATAATATTTTACTTCCGTTCTTAAGAGACAAAAGGTGTTTCGATCCCGTAACAGTTTCTGAGGCTCCATAAAAAGCTAATTCCATTAAGATTTCATTTATGGATTGCATCAACGCAATTAGAATGCCGAATGGAAAGTTTTATAAGATTGAGGACAGTAAATGGAAAAATTACGAGATTTTTTTTCTTAATAACTCAACCCGTAACCAAATTTGTACAAGGGATCCTTTGAATCGTAAGGCACATCTTCCTTCTGATTGCGCACTGCTTCCATTGAAGAAGGCAACTCAATTGGCAGGTGGCCGCCGGGTTTGTATTTACCAAAAACCACATCAAGAACCGCTGCATCACTCGCACCGAAATCGGCAAGTAACCCTTTAGCACCAGCATTAATTTCTGGAATAACTGCAGGCCTGTCAAGATAAATATCAACAATAGTGGGAACTGATTTCAACAAGTTCATGATGCTGTCTTTTTGCAAACCTTTAAAATCCAAATCGCCATGATGAAACATTTGCACCATCGGGATATCGGATTTAACAGGATAAAATGGTGTACTTAATCGAATAATAGCAACGTCAGCTTCTGAAGGATTTTTTACAACCATTCCATATTTTGCAGCCGTGGTAGAGTCTATATCTTTTACATAAATTTTTAAAGAACCCGTTTTTAAAGGCAATATTTTATTTTCATTTTTTAAAAGCGTTATAGCGCGTCTTTGTGATTCTTCTCCTGCTTTTACAAACTCAGGTTTGCCTACGATCTGTGTTGCTTTCGAAGCATCGATGTATGGATTATCAAATAAACCCAACTCAAATTTCAGACGTAATAATCTTGCGACAGAAGTGTCAATCCTTGCTTCGCTGATTTTTCCCTTTTTTACGAGGTTCACTACCACTTCAGGAATGTTTTCTCCGCCAAACTGGTCAACGCCTGCATTAATGATTTTTTCAACTCGCTGCTCGGAATCAAGACTCTGTTCGCCCCAGGCACGTGCAGGCCACAACACTTTTCCCATATGCGTATCAGTAACTAATCCCCAATCGGTACAAACGATTCCGTTGAAATGTAATTGATCTCTCAGGAGACCGGTAATAATTCCTTTGTTATATGAAAAACCTACATGCTCATGCGTGGAATCCATAGGCACACCATAATAAGGCATAATGGCAGCTGTACCAGCAGCGATTGCAGCTTTAAAAGGAATTAAATGATAGTCAAAATTATTACCGGGATACACCTGTCCTTTTTGAAAAGGAAAGTGTGGATCAAGGCCTTCAAACTGGGGACCGCCGCCCGGAAAATGTTTCGTCATTGTGGCCACACTTTCTGAACCGAGAGTATCTGTTTGAAAACCTTCAATATAAGCGGTCGCCATTCTTGCTGAAATCTGTGCATCTTCACCAAATGAACCTGCAATCCGTGGCCAGCGAGGCTCTGTAGTCGGACCTATTTGGGGATGCAACGCTTCGCGAATACCCACAGCCAAATATTCCTGCCTTGCATCATTCGCAAATTCCCGTGTCAATGCAGTATCGTTAATGGCAGCAAAACCCAACGGTTCGCACCACTGCGAAAATGTAGCAGCACTCAGGGCAAAAATATTTTTGGTAAAGTGATTGCGAGGATCTGAAGCAATGGTGATCGGAATTCCTAACCTTGTAGAATCCTCAACATACTTCTGCATACTGTCGTACCAACGGGCAAGTGCATCAATGCCCGGAATAGCCCAAAGATTGAAATGATTCATTTTCTTATCACGAACGAGATCCAGCGCATTTGGAGCAAAAGCAAATATGCCTTTGCCGGGTTTATTTTGAATGCTGCCATCATCATTTACCCGTGCACCATTGATAAACATCATTCCTGCTTTTTCTTCAATGGTCATTTGCGAAAGGATGTCTTTTACCCTTGCATCAATCGGTTGGCGACTGTCTTCATAAATATCCAGCTTCCCATTTTTGTTCAGATCACGAAAGGTATATCCATCAACTGTTATTATATGTGACGAGTTTGCGGTCACCTCAGGAGAAAGGCTATTTTTTTCTGTTGTTTTGCAGGAAGAAAAAAACGTAGTGGCTAGTAACAAAAAAGCTAAAGCGTTAAAGAAGATTTTTTTCATGTTGAAGATTGAAAGTGTATGTAAAAATATCCAGCTACTTTTGAACATTAGCTTATCCTGTTCCAAATTAATGTACGTGTTACAGGTTCTCCATCAGCACTTGTAGTTTCCAATTGGATAATGAGATTATCATCATTCACTCTCACATCCCGTGAAACAGTGATACCGATGTTTTCTGAAACAACTGAGCCAATCAACTTGTGCGCCACCTGGCTATTTTCCTCATCCACTTCATAGGTACCAAAGTAGGCATCATAACCGTCCGCAGCAATAGTGTTATTTTTTGCGCCATTACTGATTTCCGTATTCCTGATGGATCTGTCACGCTTCATAAATTGAGCTGCAAAATGAATTTTAGCATAACTAAGAATACCAACAGGATCGTCTCCTAAAACAGGATCAAATTTTTTCTTACCGTCATTCGTCCGGTCTTCTCTTGAAAGAAGCCACCACGTTCCCCGTATTTTTTTAGCCAAATCTGCTGAAGGTTGTGGAAGAATGTGCGTACTCATATCATTAAAATTCTTATTAAAAATACAATTAATAGAAATTAACGATAAATATTTTTCGGCTAAAAACAGCCAGTTTCACAAATAGTCCTTATCTTATAAGTACAAAACTACCTTTCTTATAAATCGTATCACCCACGTCGCAAATAGCTTCTATCACCCAAACGTACACCGCCGAAGGTTGCAATTCACTTTGCAATTTTCCATCCCAACCAAAACTTTTGTCATTGGGTACAAAATCCTGCTGACGGAAAACCAATTGGCCAAAACGATTGAAAATAGAAAAGTTTACAATCTTCTTGATTCCTCTTGTCAATGGATAATAATAATCATTCAATCCATCATCATTCGGCGTAAAAGCAGTAGGCATCAGGATATAAGAATCTTTGCACTGAACAAAAATCGATACGCTATCAGTTGCAATACAACCACTGTCCGAGGTTGCAGTTACAACATAAGTGGTGGAAGCCCAGGAAACGCCACTTGGATAAGCACAGGTATTACAGCTGAGTGAATCGGTCGGCGTCCAGACATACGAGGCGGTATTACTGCTGTACGTCGGATGAAGTGAGAAAGGTGTATCATAAGGAAGCGTACTATCTGGGCCTGCATCAACTTGTGGCAAACTTTTCACATGAACCGTAATATCGGCTGTTCCGTTAAAGCAACCCACTGAGTCGGCAAGAGTAGCAGTGTAGGTTGTCGTTTGCAACGGTCTGACGACAGGATTATAACCATTAGGGTTAGAAAGGCCGTCAGCCGGCGTCCAGGTAATTTGCTTTGTTGGGGGAGAAACCTTTAGGGTAATCGTATCAAATTGACAAATGTATGGATTAGGGTCGGCTGGCGTAACTGTAAACGGTGGAAAAACATTAACAAGCACGCTGTCGCGATAGGTACAGCCAAATTGAGTTGTGGCGGTTGCATAATACAAAGTGGTATCAGCGGGGTTAGCAAGTACAGTATCCGCTTTTGCACTTGAAAGACCTGTTGCAGGCGACCATGTTAGAGAATAATTATGAAATGCGATCAAAGTATCAGCACTTCCCTGGCAAAGTGTATCCAGCGTTGGAATGGTCTGAACAAAAGGCAAAGGATGAATGATCACCGGATGTACCAAACTATCAAAACATCCGTTTATATCAATCGCAGATAATTTTACATTGAATTTTCCTGCTCTTGGAAACTGGTAAGGCTCCGGCTGGTAAAGTGTATCATTTAACGTGCTTGTTCCATAATTCCAATACCAATATTTGATAGAATCCTGTGGCAGATAAGGTTTTGAATTATTGGTGATGGTATAAACGCTATCAGCGCAAAGGGAAGAAGGAGCAGTAAAATTAAGATCAGGTCCACGAACCAACATTTTATGATCCAGTGGAATCGTGTCTTTACAATAACTAGCGCCATTATTGATCACAACAAAATTGCTGAAGTTGCCATGAATTTTTGCGGTATCTGTATAAACCGAATCTTTATAAGGACCGAAAATTCCTCCATTTACATTCCACGTATAAGTTGAATTAGCATTGTCATAACTGTTAAGTACAACAAAAATGGTAGAATCATTGCGGCAAATGGAACTATCTGCATCAACCAATGAAGGTTTCGCTGTGTATATCGGATGAGTAATAGAATCACGGCAACCGGTTATACTATCGATCACCAAAAGAGAAGAATTGAAATTGCCCTGTTGCGGATAGGTGTGAGAAGTGTTTAATGTTGTAGCTATTCCGCTGCTATCTCCAAATGTCCAGTTGATGGTCGACAGATTTCCCTGGCTTTGGTTGGTAAAATTGAAAGTTTCTTTATTAGCACAAGTGTTCACAAGGTTGTAATTAGCGATCACCCCCACAACATCAATTGTAAAGGTTACCGACGGACCTGCACAATAATTAAATGTTGGCGTAACAGTCACTGTCTTCTTTCCCAATGTCTTGTACTTATGCCTTGCAACCGTATCATTTGAAACGGTAGCTGTAGTGCCGTCACCAAAATTCCAAAGATAAATATTCGCCTTTGTAGCTTTTGCAATAAACTTTGCGGTTTCCGAACCACATATTACGGATTTGGTCGGATAGGCCACGGAGTTCGTCGGCGGTGTTCCATAAGCTACATGTGGATAATTGTAAGTTGCCGTGCATCCTTCACTGGTTGTAACCATTACTGAAGGTGCAAAAGAACCGGTGTTGTTATAGACTTTTGTTCGGGAAGAAGAAGTTCCTGTAACGGGGGCACTGCCATCGCCAAAATTCCATGTATAAGATGAAATAGTACTGTTTGCAGGAATATTAGCGGAAGCTGTAAAAGTAGTAGTTGCAGGAATACAACCAAATCTTTGCGAAAT
The DNA here is from genome assembly GCA_051960475.1 of Ginsengibacter sp. Taxonomy (GTDB): domain Bacteria; phylum Bacteroidota; class Bacteroidia; order Chitinophagales; family Chitinophagaceae; genus Ginsengibacter. Next base: position 6,352 of record JBQCEG010000120.1, on the reverse strand, counting down.
TGCACCCGTATCAGTAATATCTTTTAATGTTACAACCGTACTTGCAGTATCACTGCAGCCAAAAGCATTACTTGCCGTCACCATCACATTATAATCCTGTTTTGCAGAAAAAGTATGTGAAGTAGTATTCGTTCCGGAAGGAATATTCCCGGTTCCGTCACCAAAATTCCATTGATAATTTACACCGGCAGGAGAAGCGGTAAAACTTATCGGCCCCGGCGTACAGATATAACTCCTGCCAGCCTTTATAGAAGCTGTCACCGAAGGATTAATCGTAATGGTTTTGCTGACAGATACGGCATTGTTTTTATAAACAACAACCAATTTCACAGTATAAGTTCCGGGCTTGGTATAGGATACCTGTGGACTGGTTCCATTGGTTATTGTACCGTTTCCAAAATTCCATATATAAGAACGTGGCGATCCTGTGGCAGTGGGAGTAAACTGCACGACTGCCGGAGCGCAAAACGTTCCATCACTGTAAGTAAAATCAACGCTTTGAGAACGCACAGTAAACGAACAAAAAACAAAAAAAACGAATAACTGAAGCTTGTACATTCGGGCTTTATTGATCAGAAAATTGTAGAGTTTTCCTATAATCTCGAAAGTTTAACTATTGGCAAAAAAGGCACCAACTTTTTTAAAGTACATAGTATGAGTATGTAACGGATTAAAAAAACAAATTTAGTTAATTAAATCGTGCTTCCAAGTTTGACGGTTTAACGATAATATTAATAACGCTTTTAGATTATTTTGAAGTATTTATTGTTTATTTCTGAAGTGGAAAATCGAATCGAAATAATATCTTTTATCAAATTTCTCCCCCAGGAATTTAATCTGATTGCAATTTTTTCCTAACTTAACATCATGAAAAAACTGACTGTACTTATTATTTCTTTTTTCGCTTTGACCAACAGCGGATTCAGCCAAAACCAAAAATGGAAAATTACCGGCAAAGTCAAAAACCAGGCAGGTGACCCGTTATATCTCGCAAGTGTCTATGTAAGTAATTCTACAAGTGGTGCTTCAACCGACACCAGCGGAAGTTTTTCCATTCCTGGCCTATTGAATGGCAATTATAATCTTATCGTTTCGTTCGTAGGATACCAAACTGAAATTTTTCCCATTTCTGTTAATGATAAGAATGATAGTGTTCTCTTTGTTTTGAAAGAAAGTCCAAAGGAGTTGCAGGATGTAGTGGTCAATTTAAAAAATGGTGATCGCAAGGAGCAGCTCAAACTTTTCAGGATGGCTTTTATCGGAACGGATAAGAATGCAAGACAAACCGATATTCTTAATGAAGACATTTTAAAAATGCACACCACAAAAGAAGGAAAACTTACAGCACATACCAACGATATGCTTTCTATTTCAAACAAAGCACTGGGCTATAATATTAAATACCTGCTCAAAGAATTTTCTTATGATAAGAAAACCGGTGAATTGCATTATATGGGTTACCCGCTTTTCGAAGAAATGAAACCTTCCTCCAAATCACAGCAAAAGCAATGGGATGAAAACCGCGCAAAAGTTTACGTCACTTCGCTTTTGCGTTTTTACCGCACAATGGGTGAAAGAAAATTGATTCAGAAGGGATATATTTTAGGGGATGTAATGAAGCCTGAAGTTGAGCAGGTGCATACCGGTGGAGGAGTTAATAAAAAGGTGATTGTACCGCCAAATGGATTCTTAATGACGCTTGGAAGCGAGCAATATGTTGATACACTCTTGTGGCCTGAAATCCCTTATTACCGGATGATGACGGCTTTGCCCGGACATAAATACAAATTGAATTTTTCGGGAATGTTGAGCGTGGATGCAACAAATGCCGTGAATGGGTTAAAGTCAACCGATTATTATAAACCCGGTCCTAAAACAAGTATCATTACCCTCCAACAACCGGTTGAGATCAACGCCAACGGAATTCCAAACGATCCCTCAAAAGTGCTTATTTCAGGCTACTGGATCGGTTCAAGAATTGCTGATCTCCTGCCGTTTGATTATCATCCAAAGGATGAAAAATAGCAGTCCTATTTCCACAGCAAACAAACAATTGATTGAAATTTTTTTCCCATTCCTTTTACAAAGGCAGCGTGATAAAAAAGAAGTTCCTTTTTACCTTTGCCGGCTATGACTACAATTCTTGCTATTGAATCTTCGTGCGATGAAACCGCAGCCTCTGTTTGCCGCGACAAGATCATTCTCAGCAATATCATTTCAAGCCAAAAGGTTCATGAAAAATACGGAGGTGTCGTTCCGGAACTTGCGTCCCGGGCGCATTTGCAGGCGATCGTTCCTGTTGTAAGTGAAGCATTGAATGCTGCCGGTGTTGAATTGAGTGATGTTGATGCGTTTGCTTTTACACAATCGCCGGGTTTGATTGGCGCATTACTTGTCGGAGCTGAATTTGCCAAATCTATGGCGATGGCGCTTGACAAACCTTTAATAGCAGTACATCATATGCAGGCGCATGTTTTGGCCAACCTGATTCAACCGGCCAACCAGGAAACAAAAATTCCATCATTTCCATTTTTATGCCTCACAGTAAGTGGTGGACATACGCAAATCGTGATTTGTGAATCTCCATTGAAACAAAGGATCATCGGCCAAACACTTGATGATGCTGCTGGGGAAGCGTTCGATAAGTCGGCTAAAATTTTAGGGCTCCCCTATCCTGGCGGACCACTCATTGATAAATATGCAAAGACAGGTGATCCACACAAATTTCATTTTCCTGAGCCAAAGATCGACGGACTTGATTTTAGTTTCAGTGGATTGAAGACGGCATTTCTTTATTTTATTCGTGATGGAAAATTGAACAACCCAAATTTTGTGGAAGAAAATCTTGCAGACATCTGCGCTTCCCTTCAATCAAGGATCGTTTCAATTTTACTGAATAAATTAAAAAAAGCTTCAGAAGAAACCGGGATAAATGATGTCTGCATTGCAGGCGGAGTAAGCGCTAACAGTGGTTTGAGGAATGAATTTGAAAAATTAGGAAAAGAAGAAGGCTGGAACACCTTTATTCCCAAGTTTGAATATTGCACCGACAATGCCGCCATGATCGCAATCACCGCTTATTATAAATTTCTCAATAATCAATTTGAAGATTTTTCCGTTGTGCCGAGCGCGAGGAGTAATTAGGGAGATTGTTTTATTGTTCTATTGTTATAGTGTTTTATTCTTGAATGCTTCTAAAAATCCTAATTCATAAGCCGAAATTCTTAATTCGTAATTTTTAATTCGTAATTCATAATTCATAATTTATTTGCCCAATCAATATTTTCAGTTCAAACAATTTATCGTCCGGCAGGAAAAAAGCAGCATGAAAGTCTGCACTGATTCCTGTCTCTTTGGTGCATGGATAGCAGACAAGTTTGAAAACATTCTTCAGCCAAAAAATATTTTAGACATCGGTTCGGGAACTGGATTGCTTACCCTTATGCTCGCACAAAAATCCCCGGCAATAATAGATGCGGTTGAAATTGATGAAAATTCTTTTGAACAAACAATGATCAATTTTCAAAACAGTCACTGGAAGGATCGCTTAAATATTTTTCATGCAGATATAAAAACCTGGGGAGTCGAAAAAAAATATGATTTGATCATTTCCAATCCACCTTTTTTTGAAAACGATCTGCGTTCAGCAAATCAAAATAAAAATGTTGCGAAACACCACGACGGTTTGACTCTGAAAGAACTCCTTAATTCTGTAAAAAAATATCTAACCGCAGACGGCAACCTGGCCGTACTTCTGCCTTTTCACCGCGTTGAACAGTTCAAAAACGACGCAACTGAATTAAATTTCTTTCCCCGCGAAGAATTGCTTGTCCGCCAAACTGAGAATCATACATTTTTTCGCGGAATGCTTTTATTCGGAAGAAATAAGATGAATGCAAGTACCAGAGCAATCACAATAAAAAATAAAGAAGGCCATTATACAAAAGAATTCAACCGCCTCCTCAAAGATTATTATCTATAGACCCGCATATTCTTTCATGTAATCAAAATTTTTGGTCAGCTTTCCCTTCTCTACAATTGTTGCATCGTCGATAATTTTAGAACCACCCTTCAACAGATCATCGAGAATATATTTGATCAATTGCTCACCAAAATATCTGGAGGCATCACGCGGCAGTTCGTTGGGCAAATTACCTACAGACATTACATCAACGGAAGTTTCAAGATAAGGTGATGTTCGCTTTCCGGTCATTTTATCTACACCATAAATCGGGTTTTCTATCGTAGTATCGCCCAGGTTACACGGCACAGAACCATTCACATCATCAGTAATATCAGCAATAGTTTTAATCCGGAAATCGTCTCTCTTCATATCATCCATTTCAAACAACCGCGGCACCTTTTCTGTCCAGTAAATTCCATTCATCAAAATATCCGTTTCGGAAATGTAATTTTTGAAAAGACATTCATAATTCTCAGGATGTTCATGAAATTCCTTTCGTGTGTACTTTCCCGTTAGTTTGTTGGCATAAAGTTCATTCCCTTTTAAATGAACATAGACAGGATAAGAAAACTGAGTGCTTTTGAATTCCTCAGGATCTGTTTCATGAATTTCCATCAGGTTCATGATCTCGAGAATCCCATGTGCTACGCGACCTCCACCTGTCACCACTATTTTGACATTTGGTAATTTTAAACCAAAGTAAGTATGGATCAGTTCCTGGAAATTTCTCTTTTTGTAAACCCGGTTTAAGGAAAATTTTCCTGTGCGGTTACCATAAGCCAACATGCCGTTATGAGCACCGACAACTCCCGCAAAAAATCCAAAACCAATTAGTCGGGTTCCGTCTTCATGTTCCAGGCATTCATAATCTATCAACGTTATTTTTTTCTCAATGATTGCACACAACAATTTTTGATTGTAAGATTGAAGCTTTCTTGTGTGTGAAAAAAAGAAGTACGTCTTTTCAGGAATCAGCATGTCCATGGGCACCTCTTTGATGCCAAATAAAATATCACAATCACTTACGACATCTCTCACTTCGATTCCGGCTTTTATATAGTCTTCATCAGGATAACAACGCGTTGGTGAATGTTGAACAATAATCTTAATATCCTTATTTTCCTGCACCCATTTGCATTGGGTTGGCGTCAGGGCTACCCGATTATCCGCAGGAATTTTCCCTTCTTTTATCAATCCTATTTTCAACATCAGTACAAATTTTTCAACGGCGGCAATTTACAATAATCTCGCTAACCTCCATTTTAGGCCATTCCATTTAGCAGTAAACGAAGTTTTTTCCAGGAATTTTGTTTTTAAAATATCGCTCATTATCCTTCAACAGCAACGGAACATTTTAGAACATTTCTTATTTTGAAATATCCGTAAAAAATTTTCCAAAGGAATTTGGACAAATTGTGCGGAATGTCGTAATATTGCCACCCTTTTGAGAATGCCCAGGTGGCGGAATTGGTAGACGCAGCAGACTCAAAATCTGCCGTTCGCAAGATCGTGCTGGTTCGATTCCAGTCCTGGGCACCAAAACCTTTCCTCAACTCCTTATTTATCATTGATTTACAGCAGTTTAACACACTGCTGTGAGTCAATTTGTGTCACATATTCCCGCTTTTTTTCATTATATTTGACACATATTTGACACATGAAATGACACACGGCATTTCTTTCATCAAAAATATCTGCAATGAATATCCTGGTAAAAAAAAGGGCTTCTGCTGACAAAACTAAAATTTGGTATTCTTTCGAATGGGGCAGAAATGCAAATCAACGTCGGGCCACCGGAATTTTTACTTATCAACGTCCAAAAGACCAAGTACAAAAGAATCATAATAAAGAGGCTAAGACAATTTTGGAAACAAAGCGTTCCCAAATGATCCTCGACCTGCAATCGATTAATAATGGTTATATCCCACAGCATAAAATCAAAGCGAATTTTTTTGAGTATTATGAAGAGTTCGTTCGTACCCACAGAAGTATGGGAAACCGGCATCTCGAAACGAGTTTGAATGCACTTAAAAATTTTGTTGGAAAAACTTTCCTTTCTCCGATCGAAATCAGTGAATCTTTTTGCGAAGCTTTCAGGGACCACCTACTTAAACATTTCAATGGCGAGACGCCCGCTAATTATTTTATGCGTTTTAAAAGAGTAATAAAAGCTGCAAAGAAAGAGGGATATTTTAGAACTAATCCTGCAGAAGATGTAGTTGCAAAATCAAATTCAAATAAAATAATAAAAGAGATTTTAACTGAAGGTGATTATAAAAAATTAATGAAAACTCCTTGTACCAATTATGAAATAAAGAAAGCGTTTGTTTTTTCATTATATACTGGTCTCAGATGGGCTGATATAAAACCATTAAAATGGGAAAATAT
>JBQCEG010000119.1:0-52103 GCA_051960475.1 Ginsengibacter sp. | reverse complement strand
TTCTCAAATCCTTTGGTGATGGCATTTTTTTCAGGTCCGATTTCTTCCAGCCACCGGAGTGCTTTTTCTTTATAGAATTCATCCTGGTGATGAAGGCCATAACAAAAAACAATTGGCGCAACCGTATTGATAAGAATATTTTCGATCATCGTCTTGCCAAGCCGCTTGATCTTAAAATCACTTTCTTCATCAAATGTGTAATGATAATGCCAGTAGTCATTGGCTTCAACAGCAAACATTTCTTTCAGTTCTTTTGCCGAACCTGTTTCTTTAATTTTTGAGAACAGGTGTTCACTGTTATGGATCAGCATTGCCAATTGTGCCAAACGGATTGTCGGGAAATTAGCAGGGCGCATTCTTAAGAAATGGAGATCTTCATCAACCGGTTTGAGTTTGTATTTTCTGCTGTAAAAATCATATTCCTTTTTCAGCATGGAAGGATATTTATCTGCAAAATCATTTTTCAACAAACCTGCCTGGCCGAATAACAATGCTTCTATTCCCAGGACATTATTTTTATGTTTTGCAACCAGGTATAACGGTAATGATTGCGCGATTTTTTTAAAAGCTTCACTATTCACTTTCAAGCCAAAATTAGCCGCGATCAGCCACCAGAAAGTTTCTTCCCAGTGATAATTCGTTCGTTGAAGTATTTTTAAAGAATTTTCGGATTTCAACAACAGCCTTTCTGCAGCCAGTCTTTGCTTCCATGCCGTAAGCGCAAGGCCACTCAAAGTAGCAGTTAATTTTTCGCAGGGAATAAATTGGGGCACTTCCATCAGTTGGCGGTATTTGTCAAGCAATATTTTTGAAACTTTATCCTGCAATTCGAGTGTTGGCAAAACATTTCCATCAATATCATTTATTTCTTTATCATGGTTCCAAACCACGTGCAGAATTATGTTCCTGTAATTATCATCTGTTGAATGCTTGTGCAAATCCCAATGAGATGAATTTACATGAACTTCAATGTTGCCTGCCCATAAAGTTTCGTTGATCTTAATTTTTGCGTCTGTAAAATCCGGTCCCTGGTTAAAATTATGTTTGCCGGGATGAAGAACAGAAATTGGTTCATCATTGGTGGAGCACAAACTATTGTTGTTGTAATATTGAAATTTCCAGATGTATTGAAGAAGATCTTCTTTCATAGCAGAGTTTGGAAAGTTGACCAATAAGGATTAAAAATAAGAAAAAAATCTTAAGTGAGATTTGATGATTTTTTTCAGCTGGAAAATTGGCAGTAAATGAACAAATTAAGGAGATTTTCATTTACATTTGCCTCCGTTTTTTATGAACGAAAAGCCCGGGTGGCGAAATTGGTAGACGCACTGTCTTCAGGTGGCAGCATTCGCAAGGATGTGCTGGTTCGAATCCAGTCCCGGGCACCAATTACTCCAGGAATAAAATCCCTTTTAGAAAAATCTTAATTCTCTTCCCTGAAATAAACTTTGTAGTAATTCATTTTTATTTGGTCGTCGTAACCTTTTTCTATCAGTTCCCTGTTTCCATGAATGTAAATGTGGAAGTTCCTGTCGAGCTTTAGCACGCTTTTGAAAACACGCGATTGTTTTTTTACAGCAGCATTTGATATCTCAAAAGTATCAGCAATCTCAGTTTCAAATTCCTGCTCGTAGTTTCTTTTAAAATTTTTAAAGGATTCAATTCCCAATTCATTTCCCAACACTTCATTTGAAAACTCGTCAAAATTGAATTGATCTTTTTCTTTAAAATATTTAATGGAACGGTTTAAAAGATCAATCTTATCCGGTTTTGAAATTTCAAATTCCTGGTCTATTTGTTTTGTAACATAAGATTTGCAAACGTCAAGAATATTTTCGGTTTGATTATAATTGTCGTTCCTGACTTTCAATTTTAAAAACTCATCAGTCCAATAAAGCGCCTCTGAACGATTGGTTTGATCAACAACCGCAACCTTATAACCTTCTTCTTTTTCTACATTAAAGATCAGACAACCTTTGTCCAGTTTATTGATATTGATAGCCTGCTGTTCATAACCCATTTCAAAATCTTTGTCTTTTTGAGCTATGGTTAAGAATGGCTCTTTCGTTTCTGATTTAAAAAGGCCGACGGCTTCTAATGATTCTCCCTCAAGCAGCAAGCCCGAAAAACGGCAGACATATAATTCGCCGGATTTTATTTTTGGGTGATTGGCAATATCATATAAATGCTTTGCCACCTCTTTTGAGTTTTCGTGGAAAGCCATTTTATCATCAAAAATCCTTTCAGCAAAATGAAAAATTTCATTCAGGTTTAAATCCCCGTTTGAATGATAGAAACGAAAGATTTGATTCACCTTTTCAAATGGTTTTAAGAAAAAGTTCATCAGCAAATCGGCCAGGACTTCATCCTTCACTTGTATTTCATGTTCTGATAAGGTTAAACTTTCATCCAAATATTTGTTTCCGACTTTATGAATGGAAAGTTGAGTTAGCGAGGCATCTAAATAATTAATCAAAAGGAAAGTTTTGGCCAAAATTATTAAAATAATATTGTGGGTTGAATTCCATTTAAGAAAAAAAATGCCCTATTTGTTTGTTTACTGAACAATTCAAATTATCAAATATCTTTTCACCAAAAATAAAGGGGCTCCCGTGAACAGGAGCCCCAAATCAACATTTGATTATGAAAAAGAATTAAAAGGCTATTGTTGTTGTGCCCACCACAATGGAGTCAGTACTTTATCAGCACCTCCCAATTCTCCCACTGCTTGTTTGTATCCGTTCACGTTGCTGTTTTGCAAACCTGAAGGATATTTCATCCTTTGAGGGAAGAAATCAACCTGGCTTTTCATGTAATTAGAAGAAGTCAGATCAGGAAGAGTTTGAATCGGACCTTCCAACACAACGTTTTCAAAGAAAGGAAGTCCCAATCTCCTGTGATCGCTCCATGTCTCCAAAGGCAACCATGGCGTTTGAGCAATGAACTTCTGGGTAATGATTTTTGTCAAATGATCATTCCTTACGGTTCCGTTTTGATACAAATTATTTACCGGGTATTTAATTTGAACAGTTCCTGAATCTCCGGTCAAACCATCGACATATTTCATGGTATGAGTGTCGCCGGGTTCTGTTGTATTATCCCAGTTTACCGAAGTTCCGTCATTGTTGTAATCAGTAGAAGCCAAATACTCATTCAGGTATTGTGATACGCCCCAATATTCAAAACTTTTTGCAATACCGGTTTCATAAGCCGTTTTAGCATCAACCGGTGTTGCCCAGCCTCTTACAGCTCCTTCAGCCAAAAGGAAGTAGGTTTCCCATGGTGCAAAGAAAACTCTCTTTGCGGTTTGGGTCCTGAACTGGTTTTTTAAAGTTGGCGCCATTCCTGTTGAGTGCCCGATATCTTCACCTGTGAAAAGTGTATTGTGCCAGTCACCTTTTGTGCCCCAGTTTCCATCAGGAGTTCCGTTCCAGGTATATTTTCCATCAATGGTTTTCAATACATTTCCGCTGGCGTCTTTCACACTTCCTGTTGTTGTTGAAGTAACCGCTCCGCAAGTTCCGCTTGGGAAAGAAGGATCACTACTGTTGCCCGGCATATAAAAGATCTGGTAAGCCCTTGGGTCAATATTTTGTGGCAACCCATCCAGCCAATAAGGAGCAAATGGATTATTGGTTTTTGTGGTAAGCTGCGCAGGATAATATTGACCGGCGTAATCAGCAGGTTTAATATTAGCGTCTGCAACAGCTCTTTCGCTTGTTGAACTGATGACTGAAGGCAACTGGTCAGAAGTTTTTACACTTCCGAGGTTTACTACAAGATTATTGAAAGTAACTGCTTCAGGCAATTGATACCAGCAGCGTGAATACATTCCAGAAAGATCGTCCCATCCTGGTTTTTCCTGTATCTGGAATGTTTGTGACATATCCGTCAACAAGTTTCCTTTTGCAGCATCTTCAAATTCAGCCTGTGCTTTGGAAGGATCCACTTCTGAAAGACGCATTGCCAATCTGAGGCGAAGCGAATTTCCGTAAGCCTGCCATTTTGAGAAATCAAATCCATAAGCCGGATCTTCCTTGGATACATCAGATGGAACCGAAACAGAAACATCCAATTTTGAAGTGGCGTCTTTCAGCTCACTCAACATATAATAATAAACGCTTTTTGTATCCTTGAAATCCGGGTTCTTTCCCTGGAAAGCTTCCGTTGGCATTGGGCCGAAGTTATCGCTCATTTCACTTAGGAGATAAGCTCTCCAAATCCTTGCCACCTGCATCAGGTTGTCGGTATATTCCTTTTGTGTACCGGCAGTGATCTGTTGATTGGCCACATCAATAGCACTATTAATGGTATTGAGTGCACCTGATTGATTGTCGTAATATTCACCGATCCATTCGTCGCTGTAACCACCCCATGAAAAGGTAGCCCCGTCTGCATCACTCACCTGGTGGCCTGCTGCTGCCCAGTATAAAATAAATGAACGTTCAGAAACACCAGGATTCATTTGTGCATGAACGATGGAGTTATCAATAAAATATTCCACCTGCACCTGGTCTGCGTTAGCAGCTACCGGATTAGTATTAATGTCTGTAATCTTTTTACATGCCGAAAAAAGCAATAGTGGCGATGCGTATAAGATTGATTGTTTTATTATTTTATTCATCTCTTTGAAATTATTTGTTTTTAATGATTAGAGCCCAAGTGACAAATTGATATAAAATATGCGTGATGTTGGAGGGCTTGCGTTCTCAAATCCAACAGCCGGAGTACCAGTTGCAAAGACTGATTCAGGATCTAATCCGTGAATATGGCTACTGATAAGCCAAACATTGTTGCATGAAACGGACACCATTGCTCTTTGGATGAAAGTGCTTTGTAACATGTTTTTCGGGAAGTTGTAACTAAGCTGAATGTTTCTGATCCTTACGCTGGATGCATCGTACAGGTTAGCTGAAGTAATACCTGTGTTTCCTACACCTATTCCATTTTGCCAATATTGTTGAACAGAAACTTTATGGTTATTTGCCACATACTGGTTTGTGTTAGGATCTATTATAACACCCTGTACAAGCATGGAGTCACGTGATCCGTCACCTACTGTGATCGCTGATGTTCCGTTTACTTCCATATTCAACATTGTCTGCGAGAAAATTTTTCCACCAAGTCTTGCATCCAACAGAACAGAAAGGCCGAAGTTTTTATAACTGAAAGTGTTGGTTAATCCAAGCAAAGCATTAGCTTGCTGATTACCTAATCTCACTACATCCGCTGTTGGTTGTGGTAAGCCATTGCTTGTAAGAATTAACTGGCCGTAATTAGGATCTTTAGCGTCTGTAACCCGCATGAAGTCTGTTCCGTAAATTTCACCATAAGGTTGTCCTGCCACTGCCAGAATCTGAATATTATCAAATCCGCCGCCGGGCAACTGGTATTTGTTTACACCCGGATAAATGGAGGGAACGGTATTCTTATTATGAGAATAGTTTAATCCCAAGGTCCAGTTCAAAGATTTCGGATTAGTCAAAATCCGCGCATCAGCAGTAACTTCCACACCTGTGTTTTGAACATTACCGGCGTTGATTATTTTATCACTGTAGCCACTGAGTGGATCCATTGGAAGGTGAATTAACTGGTTAACTGCATTCGATTTATATATCGAAACATCAAAACCAACCCTGTTATTCAAAATTCTGACTTCCGCACCTGCTTCATAAGATTTGATCAACTGGCTTTTAACACTATCGCTAAATAACGTACTATTTCTCTGAGCTGTGGTGTTACCATTTGGATCAGTCCCGATAGAATAAGTATTGTATAAACTATATGGATCGAGATCACTACCTGCAGCTGCATAAGAAGCTCTCAACTTGGCATAGCTTAACCATGAAGGAAGATTTCCTCCATTGCTTGTTATCATATCACTAAGTACATAAGAAAGACTCACTGAAGGATAGAAGTAAGAATTATTGAAAGAGCTTAATGCTGAAGACCAGTCGTTACGGAAGGTGCCACTCAAATATAAGTAACCTCCGTAATTCAATTCCAATGATCCATATACAGAATTTATCTTCTTTTCCTTTGAATCTTGCTGAACAGAAGGATTGCCAACTGAATTTGTTACTGAAAACAAGTTTGGAACTTTTAATGTCCCTGCGCTACCATCCAGTTCTGAGGATTGCCATTTCATCAAGTTTCCTCCAACCATTACTGATCCGCCGAATTTGCCAAACAAGTCATCCTTATGCGCAGTAAGCATTCCGCTGTAATTTGTTTGCTGGTAAGTTTGTCTGCCCAAACTATAATTACCAGAATTATTACCAGGGCTTCCTGCATATAATTTTGACTCTGTATTGGTCGTGTACATGTCGGCACCAGCATTTATTTCTCCTTTAAGCCAGCTTGTAAAATCGTGTTTTGCAGATGCATACAGAAGATAACGGTTACGCGTATCTGAATTGAGGTTATATTTTGCTGTCCAGTAAGGGTTTATGGCCCCTGCTTTTGGTGGACTGACCCACCAATACATATTTCCGCTTGAATCTAAAGGATCTTTAAATTGGCGAATATCCAGCGTACGAGGCAAATTATCAATAGTGCCAAAAATACTATAGTCTTGTCCTTCAATTGACCTGTTATTTGCAGTGGCATTTATAAACTGGAACTTGGTATCCAACGTCCAGCTTTCATTATGGCCAAATTTAGAAACCGCCCTTGCGGTAATATTATTACGTGACAGCTTTTGTCCTGGAATCATGCTTTTATCGTCAAACCTGTTATAAGAGGCATAGATAGAAGTTGAATTAACCAATTGCTGGAATGATATATTCTGATTTGACACCACTCCGTTTTGGAAAAAGTTCTTCACGTTGTCATAAGGCTGTAATGTTACTTGTTTGCCAGACCAGTCATACACTTTTTGTCCATTGATTTTTGTTCCCCAACTTTCGGTTGAAATGGAATCGTATACTCCATTTGTGCCTTGGGAAAAAGAATTTTGCATATCAGGATTAGTAAAGATGCTTTCAAAACCAACTGATGAAGAAACAGTGATTCCTAATCCCGGTTGTTTACGACCTGTTTTGGTGGTTATCAAAATTACACCATTTCCACCCAGGGATCCATAAAGAGCCGCTGCTGCAGGTCCTTTCAATACACTGATAGAAGCAATGTCATCGGGGTTGATGTCGCTTAAACCGTTACCCATATCCAATGTTGTATTATAAAAACCATTGGAAGCACCAATTCCCACACGGCCGGTAGAATTATCCATTGGCACCCCATCCACAACGATCAAAGGTTGTGAAAGACCTGTCAGTGAATTGTTTCCACGTAAAGTAATCTGGGATGAACCACCGGGTCCATTTCCTGAACGGGTTACCTGTAAACCTGCTACTTTACCCGAAAGATCATTTACAAGATTGAGTTCGCGTGCATCTACAAGTGTTTTCCCTTTCACTTCCTGCACTGCATAACCCAAAGATTTCTTTTGTTTTTGAATACCCAAAGCAGTTACTACCACTTCGTTCAAACTACTTACTGCCGGTTGAAGTGTCACATCAAGGGTAGTGTTTTGACCAACCGGAACTTCTTTTGACTCGTAATTTACTGAGCTAAATACCAATACAGCTCCTGAACTTTTTACCGATACGGAAAAGTGACCGTTTGCATCTGTAATGCCTCCCTGCGTTGTTCCCTTTACAATGTAGCTTGCATTGGGTACCGGAGCTCCGTTGATGTCCTTCACAGTTCCTGTAACTTGTTTTTCCTGTGCGTTTGCAATTGTAACAGAAAAAAACAATGTAAAAAACAGAAGCAATTGTTTTGTTTTTCGTTTCATTGATTTCCTTTTTTGATTTGTAAATGGTTGTTGTATGTAAAGAATAATTAAGCAGCTTCTTTTCTTACCGGATCTTTCGTTCCTCTTTTATCATAATTTTCTACCACCAATGCAGCAGCTCCTATAAGTTCCGCCTTTTTCGAAAGTGTTGAAACTTTGATATCCGTAAAACTTGCCAGGCGGGGAATACAAAAGCGGTGTACTGCCTGTTGAATAGGCGCAATCAAAATATTTCCTGCAGCAGCACCGCGTCCGCTGACTACTACCAACTCGGGATTGAGAATGTGAATCAGGATGGCAATACCCCGGCCAATGTTGAATGCGACTTCCGACAAAATATCAACGGTTAGTTGGTCACCGATTTTTGCCGCACTTATAATTGTATCAAAAGCCTCTTCGATATTTTCAGGCACTTCTTTAATCCTCGAAACACGTCCGCTCTTAATCGCCTCCTTCACCTTTTCCACTACTACGATCATTGATGCTTCCGTCTCCAGGCATCCGCTTTTGCCACATTCACAAAGTTTGTTATTGTCGAACAAAGGAATATGACTGAACTCCCCGGCAAAGCCATTATTGCCCCTGAAAATTGTTTTGTCAACGATCATCCCGAGGCCTACACCCCAACCAAAGTTGATCACGGCCGCATTTGTCTTATTTTGCGCAGCACCCAGTTTCAGTTCTGCAAGTGCGATCAGGCTGGAATCGTTATCAAGATAAACCGGCAATCCTATTTCCTTTTCAAGATGATTTACAATGCTTTCACCGCCGCTCTCCATGAAAGAATAATTAATGCCTTTTTTCACATCCACAAAACCCGGCATTCCAATTCCAATACCGATCAGGCGCTCTTTCGGCACTTTTAATCCGCTAATAAAATCCTGTAAAAAACCGGTCAGTTGGGCCAACTCATTCGTGTGGCGATAAAGATCTAGATCGTATTTCTTTTCCTGCGTGATTTTGAAATCCTGGAGATCGATAAAAGCAATACGGGTTATGTATTGATCCATTGCAACGGAGATCACATACATGTTTCCGGGAACGAGAGAATACATCAATGGTCGCCGGCCACCGGTTGACAAGGCGTAACCACTTTCTGCTACTATCTTTTCTTTCACCAATTCATTCAACATACGGATAGTTAACGGAAGACTCTTTCCCGTTAAGACACTTATTTCCTGTGCGGAAAGTGTATTTCCAAAGCAAAGCTCTTTGATAATTTTTCTTTTATACCAGGAGGATTTGTTCTCCATAAATAAAAAGCAGTTGATTAATTAGACAAACATAAGTATAATTCCTAAAAAATTTAAAAAGTCTTGTCATATAAACTACTTTTTTGTAAAAGTTATGTCATATATTATTAAAGAAAGTGAAATATTAAGATTAAATACAATAACCATTTGGAGAAACCAAGAAATAATATTGGTTATTTGTCGCTTTACTCTACCGAGCCGAAATAGTTGATATTTATAATTTGAAGCATATAAAAAAGCGAACCTTTCAGCTCCCTTTACAGTGTTGATTTGCTTTTTCTATTTTACTGATTTTCTGTTTCTGTTGTTGTAGCAGGAGTAGAAGTGATAACGGGTTTTTCTTCAGTAGCGGGTGTTGTTATTACCGGTTTATAATATTCTTTGTCCTTTATCTTTCCAAAACTAACAAGCAGCAAATAAATGGAAGCAATCAGGCTTAAATAAACGCCAAAGGTGAGTACATCTGTAACTCCCGGAGTCAGGTCACTAATTTGATTATACATCTGCCCCATTCCTTCAGGCACATCAGGTTTCATTTTCACATAAAGTCCGATAATACCTGCAACAAAATACAGGAAAGGCAGAATGTGCGCCAGCCGGTAATATTTGGAAAACTTGTTGTTCCCCGTAATATTTTGATAAAGGATCAATGCGCCGCTCGCAGGAACAACAATAGCGAGAATCATCCATAACCTTTCAAGGCCATGGACAAAATAACTCATCAGTCCGGGGGAAATTCCTTTCGAAGTGATTGACGCGCCTGACATGGAAACGGCGGTAAAACTTACCCACGGAAAGAAATAGAATAGGACCAGGATTGCCGCGGCGATGTTTACTCCTGTAAATTTGAACTTGCTCATGAGATTTAGGTTTTATTGTTATTAAATTGAAGAACTCAAAAGAATTCACCGTTTTCATTAACCCAAAAAATAGAGCGGTACTTTCATTTCTTAATAATCAGAGGTGTGTGTTTAAATAAAGAAATGCTTTCAAATGTAAAAAAAATATATCGTTTCATTCAATATTTTTTTATCATGCATGTTGAAGCTGTAGCGTTGCACATGATTCCTATTTTAAAGAAAAAAAATTTTGTTTTTTAGTTTGTTTACTGATTTTTAAATCATCCGTTGCAAATAATCAATCCACTTTCCGGAAATTTTTGTAGCTTGACTTTCTCTATAATTATTAAATATGGCAGGTTTTAAATTAATTCCACAACAGATCGAAAGCTATCACAATGATGGCTTTGTTATTATCAAAGATTTCTTAAAAAAAGAAGAAGTTAGCAAATTGTATTCAATAGCAATCGGTGACGAAAACCTTCGGCGACACGCCTTTGATTTGAACGATCAGTCGGGGAAAAAGACAAAACTTACATTGTGGTACAAGCCGGGAAATGACGCATATGGTTTACTTACCAAAAGTGAACGCATGATCAATTCGGTCAATCAATTGATGGATGGCGACACCCCTGTTTGTCATTTTCACAGTAAGCTGATGCAGAAAGAACCAAAAGTTGGTGGCGCATGGGAATGGCACCAGGATTATGGCTATTGGTACAAAAATGAATTTTTGTTTCCCGACCAAATGATGTCTGTGATGGTAGCCATAACTGAAGCCAACAAAGAAAATGGTTGCCTGCAGGTAATAAGAGGTTCACACAAAATGGGCAGGATTGAACATGGTTTCGCAGGCGAACAAGTAGGCGCTTCACAGCATTATGTTGATCTTGCCTTGAAAACGATGGAATTGATCTATGTTGAATTACAACCGGGAGATGCATTATTTTTTCACAGCAATTTATTGCATCGTTCTGAAGCCAACCTTTCTGAAAAACCGCGCTGGTCTTTGATCACCGTTTACAACAGGCAATTAAATATTCCTTACAACGAACCTTCTCAATCTTCAACCATTCCATTAAATGCTGTTCCTGATTCAGCTTTGATGAATTGGGAAACTGAAAACATTACCGCTGAAGCTAATTTTTTAGAGAAAGAAAAAGACGAAGCACTGAAATGAAAATTACTCGGAAATAAGTTTTATTATTTGAGTGATAATTCCCTTGAAATAAGCTTCTTTAACTGTTCCTGCTTTACGAATAATTATTTTCTTATCTGCAGTAAAAATTTTGTTTATCCGAATATTACTTTCTATAGGTAATTCGCCTGTTTTAAAATCACTCTTCAGCAATGGAACGGAGTATTTATCCTTATAAGGTTTGCTTGTTATCTGGCAAAGTAAAATATCATTATCGGGTAAATTCTTAATAACAAATGCAGGCCTTTTTTTATTTCTGGATAAATCTGAAAACGGAAACGGTATTACCACAATATATCCTTTTACAAATCTCTCCATGCCTTATCTTTTGAAGTTTTATTCCATTCTTTAGCTAAAGAGGTTTCGCTCGCCAGATGAGTTAAAGTTTCGGATTCGGATTTCGATTTCTTTCCTCGCAATGGTTTTAGCTCTTCTGTAATTTCTATAATATCTTCAGAAGCCATTTCTTCCAGAATCTTTCGTGCCTTTTTACTCTTAATTTTAACTAATAGTGTCATAGTTCAAATTTAGTCGATTTCACGACCTTAAAAAAATTTCCAAAAAACAAATGATGTGTCTTCCCTCCTCTCCAAAATAATTTTTAGATTTGTTTTTTTCAATCAATCTTCAATAGATACACTTGAAAAAATTTGAAACGATATTGCATTACAAACATCCCGAAAAAACACAGTCATTATGAAATTAGCAATTCTTGGTTCAGGATTTATAGCACGCTTTTATGCCGATGCTTTGGTTGGCCAGCGCAGAAAAGATGAGATCACGATAGTTTACAGCCGCACTCTTGAAAATGCCAAAAAGTTTGCAGACGATTATAAAGTGCCAAACTACACCGACAGTATCAAAGAATGTGTTTCACATAAAGATGTAGATGCAGTCATCATCGGTTTATCAAACGACATGCACCTCGAATCAGTTATTGCTGCTGCAGAAGCAGGTAAACATGTTTTGTGTACCAAACCTCTAGGCCGCAATGCCAAAGAAGCCTACCAAATGTTACAGGCAGTTGAAAAAGCAAATGTGACCGGGGGATATTTGGAAGACCTCGTTTATTCTCCCAAATCTTTGAAATCGATGGCTACAATTCAAAGTGGTGCCATCGGTGATATTATCTGGGCCAAAAGCCGCGAAACACATCCCGGCCCACACAGCGATTGGTTTTGGAATAAGGAAAAATCCGGCGGTGGTGCCATCATTGACCTTGGTTGCCATTGCGTGGAATTGTGCAGAAATTATATCGGCAAAAACATTCGTCCGGTGGAAGTAATGTGTTGGGCCGATACACGTGTTCACCCGATTGAAGCTGAAGACAATGCGGTGGCTTTGGTAAAATACGAAAACGGCGCTATCGGGCAGTTTGAAGTGAGTTGGTCCTTTCGTGGCGGAATGGATTTGAGAGAAGAAGTTATGGGCACTGAAGGAACAATCTGGACCAACAATTTTTTACGCACCGGTTTTGAAATGTTTACTTCAGGGAAAGGCGGAAACTACATTGCAGAAAAAGCAGAAAGCAATTCAGGATGGCTTTTTCCTGTAGGTGATGAAGTGAACGAGCTTGGCTACAATCACATGTTTACCGACATGTTTGATTCAATAGATCAACACAAGCAACCGATGGAAAATTTTTATGACGGTTATGTGGTAAACGCAGTTTTGGATGCAGCTCTTGCTTCTGCCCAAAGCAAAAAATGGGAACCGGTTCAAATAGACGACTGGCGCGGCGTAGCTCCGAAAAAAGCTCAAAAGGAATTGACTAGTTACGATGAGGATTATTACCTGATAAAAGAAGAAGTACTGCCAAACGGAGAAAAGAAATACATCATTAAGAATAAAAAGACCGGATCGATTGAGAAGAGGTAATTTTTGATTATTCGATTGTGGATGAAGTGTGTGCCAAGGGAATAAAGAAATCTTGCTTTTTTATTTATTCACTGTAACTGAATTCTCTTCCGCTTTATATTTTGCCACAACATCGTCCAGCATGTTTTTGAATTTGTCTACATCTGAATCGTAGCCATAACCTTCAGGCTCAAGGCGGTTTTCGTTGGCGTCTAAAAAGAAATAATAAGGCTGAGTATTGGCGTTGTATTTTGTAACCTGGAGATCTGCATTTTTGGCGCCAAGTGTTGTTACCTTTTGATTCAAAGCTTTTGAAAAATATTGATCAGAAGGTTGCAGATCCACATTGTTTACATCAACATATAATGACACGATCACAAAATTGTTTTTTAAACGCTTCATCACTTGTGGATCACTCCATACCTCCCCTTCCATCTTGCGACAGTTCACACAATTGATTCCTGTAAAATCAAGCATCAGCGGGCGGTGAAACTTTCTAGCAATGTTCAATGCTTCATTGTAATCAAAATAAGTCGTCATCCCATATTTCGTTACCACTTCCGGCTCATACATTTTCATCCGGTCATAATATTTTACCGGCGTTGGTAAAGTGGCATTAGAAGAATCGTTTCCTGTTGAATGAACATTTTGTACAACAGCAGTCGTATTAAAATCCTGTGTTCCCATTGGTGGAAGAAATGCGCTTATGGATTTGAGCGGTGCGCCCCACAATCCCGGAACCATATAAACAACAAACGCAAATGAAACGATCGCAAAAAATAATCTGGGTATGCTTACATAAGGAACATCAAAATCATTTTTCGGTAGCTCATCATCGTGACTGAACTTTATTTTTCCCAACAAATAAAATCCAAGTAAGGCAAAGATCACAACCCACAAACTGATAAACACTTCTCTATCAAGAATGCGCCAGCCTTTTGAAAGATCAGCATTAGAAAGGAATTTCAGTGCAAGTGCCAGTTCCAAAAATCCTAAAGTAACTTTTACCGCATTCAACCAACCGCCGGCATTCCCCAACACATTTAGTTTTCCGGGGAAAAAAGCAAACAAAGCGAATGGCAAAGCCAGCGCGAGTGAGAAAGCAAACATACCAACGAGCGGTCCCCAATAGCTTCCTCTTGCAGCAATTACCAATAAATTTCCAATGATAGGACCCGTACACGAAAATGAAACGATCACGAGAGTAAGTGCCATAAAAAATATTCCCACAAAACTTCCGGTACTTGCTTTACTGTCGGCTCTATTCGCCAACGAACTGGGCAATGTAATTTCAAATGCACCTAAAAATGAAATTCCAAACAATAAAAATATCGCGAAGAATATGAGGTTGGCAATCCAGTTAGTAGCAAGGTTATTCAGCGCCGTAGGACCAAAAATAACAGTGATCAAAAAGCCAAGTAAAGTGAAAATAAAAACAATAGAAGCAGAATAATAAAATGCATTTTTTATCCCTTCACTCTTGTTCTTGCTTCTCTTTGTAAAGAAGCTCACCGTCACCGGTATCATCGAATAAACGCATGGCGTGATCAATGCAAGCAAACCTCCGCCAAAAGCTGTAAAAAATATCCACGTCAAAGAACGAGTGGCCACGGAACCTTCCTCCGGCGCAGCTTTTAATTCAGCCTTATCATTATCACCATTTTTATCTTTGGGTAAAACAAAGGTTTTGAAACTGCTTTCCCCGGGTAAATAATCATTGCCTTTTTTATACATGTAGCTAACGGTTCCTTTCAATAAAAAACTGTCAACTAATGAAGCTGCTACTTTTTGTTTCCACGTAACAGAATCGGTATAAAATTGAACTTTACTATTTAAAGAAGGATCAGTTGCGCTTTGTAATTTTCCATCATGTGAAATGGAATCGCGCAATTTATTATCGACAGAAGAATCAAAATGAACAGAAGAATACAAAGCATCATCCGGGGAACGTTGCAACGCAAAAAGCTGAACGCCGGGTTTTATTTTTGCAGAAATATCATAAACGATCGTACTGTCGTTCAGCCGTTGATAATTATAAGAAAAATTTACTGCTGAAGAATCCTGTGCAAAAGAATTGTTAGTGACAAAAAAGCAAACAAATAAAGCCAAAAGACCTGGAAAAAACCTGTTCATTAAATTCTTTTTTATTTAAAACTCTTTATCAGAGTGCAACCGACAAATTCCTGGTGACTGGAGGCATACATTGCTTATCGTTGCACACTTCAAATTCCACCGCCACATTCATCGATGTTTTTACAGGCGCCTTTAATTTAACCAACTGAACAAAATCAACCTTATTGGAAAATTGTTTTACATTAATATTTCCAAAGAGTGGCTCAAGATGCTGTTCGAGTTTACCAACTTCTTTTGTTTTGCCACTTACAATCACCAGAGGATTTTTTGTAAAGGTGATGCTTGTCGCGATCGGGCCGCCATCGGGAGTTGTTTGCGAATAAATATGCCATCCCGGATCGATTGTCGCAGTCAGGTGAATTTCGTAAGTCTTTTCAGCAATCTTTTTGGAAGTCGCTGTCCATGAAACCGGGTTCTGAATCTGGGCAAAAAGAATATTTGAAAATAACAGCAAAAATGATATGGTAATAATTCTCTTCATGGTGTGTTTTTAAAAACGGGTATTGATTAAATTATATTGCAAATTAATGCAAAAACGCCTCACAAAAGTGTTACAATAATACTAACTAACTCGCAAAAAATAAACCGATTCTGCTGTAACATAGTGCACTGTGGTATTTCAAAAGTTGGGAGCATTTTACTCTTTAAGAATTCAATAACAATTTTAAGGGCCTGTTCATTGACGCTTTAACATCCACAGGTTCTTAGAATACGTAAATTTGGTAAACATGCAATTCATGAAAACAATTTTCACTTTGCTATTCGTCGTCGCAATGACAACAGGTGTTGTTTCCTGCGGCCAAAGTTCCGGTAAGGAAATCGCTCCCAAACAATCGAATGTAGATCTTTCAAAATACACTAAGGCCGCATTTGCCGCCGGTTGCTTCTGGCATGAGGAAGCTTTGTTTGAAAGCATTAAAGGAGTAAAAGAAGCAATTTCAGGGTACGCCGGAGGCACCGCCAATAATCCTGATTATGAAATGGTAGAAACGGGCAATACCGGCCATGCCGAAAGTGTGATGGTTTATTATGACCCCAAAGTCGTTTCTTATTCCACCTTACTGAAAGTTTATTTTGCTGGCCAGGATCCAACAGCAACGAATGGACAGGCGCCTGATTTTGGCAGCCAATACCGAAGCATTGCCTTTTATACCAACAATTCTGAAAAGCAGCAAATTGAAAATTACATTCAACAATTAAACGCTTCAGGAAAATACAAAGCGCCGATTGCCGTTCATGTCATGCCGTTGACAAAATTTTGGACCGCCGAAGACTATCATCAAAATTATATTGCCAAACATCCCAACAGCGGATATGTTCAAAATGTTTCTATTCCTGAAATACAACATTTTCAAAAAGAATATCCTCAGTTGATAAAGCCTGGACACTTCTTCTAATTATTTTTACGGAATGAAATAAAAATTATCGAAATTCTTTCGTTTACTCTAAACTTGTGCTTTACCCTTATTTTTGCCAAAACAAAAAATTATGCAAACCCTGCTTGTATTACACAATTTATTTCGCTGGCTAATCTTATTTTTTGGATTCTGGACTTTGCTTAGTGCTATAAGCGGTTTGGTTTCTTCAAGAGTTTATTCACCTGCGGATGGAAAGGCAAATTTGTTTTTCATGATCTGTATGGACATTCAATTGTTGCTTGGCCTGGCTCTTTATTTTATGAACGGCTGGTACACCGGCCTCGGCAACATGGGCGAAAGCATGAAAGAACCAATGGTTCGTTTTTTTACCGTTGAACATTCCTTTATGATGATCATCGCGTGGATTTTGGTTCATGTAGGAAGAGTGGCCGTAAAAAAATCGTTTAATTCAAGCGGCAAGTTTAAAAAGAGTTTGATATTTTTTGGGATCTCTTTGTTGCTCATACTAATCGCAATTCCCTGGCCGTTTAGAGAAGCAGTGAGCAGGCCATGGTTCAGGTGGTTTTAGGAGTTAATAATTAATTATTGATTATTAATTATTGGCAAAACGAGAACCTGGTATTTAGAAAGTCAAAGCAAAAATCGAAAAAGAATTAATGTCGAAAGTAAATAAAGAAAGGCCGGTAATTTTAGTGACGAATGATGATGGAATTACTGCACCGGGAATCCGGAGTCTTGTGAAAGCCGTAAAAGATTTGGGTGATGTTGTTGTTGTGGCACCTGACAAACCGCAAAGTGGAATGGGACATGCAATAACGATTGGTGTGCCGCTGAGATTAGATAAAGTGAAAGATTTTTTTGATGGTGCGGAAGCATGGCAAACAAACGGAACGCCTGTTGATTGCGTAAAACTCGCTGTTGACAAGATCCTTCATCGCAAGCCTGATATTTGTTTGAGCGGAATTAATCACGGTGCCAACCATTCTATCAATGTAATTTATTCTGGAACGATGAGTGCCGCGATGGAAGCATCTATTGAAAGTATTCCGTCTATCGGTTTTTCATTGCTCGATTACAGTATTGAAGCCGATTTTACCGCTGCTGAATTTTATGTTCATAAGATTGTAGAAAGTGTTATGAAGAAAGATTTGGAAAAACATTTTCTCCTGAACGTAAACATTCCCGAAGGTCCGCTTGAAGTGATGAACGGAATAAAAGTTTGCCGGCAAGCGTATGCAAAATATGATGAAGATTTTGATGAAAGATTGGATCCGCATGGAAGAAAATATTTTTGGCTCACAGGTGAGTTTAAAAATTTTGACCCCGGCGAAGACACTGATGTGTGGGCACTTGAAAATAATTACATCAGCGTCGTTCCCGTTCAATTTGACCTGACTAACTATAAGCTTAAAAAAGAACTTGAAAAAAACTGGGATGTTTTATGATCTTTAAAAAAGACAATTTTGTTTTCGGCCTCGTACTCGGATTTATCGCGCCGATGATCGGATTTCTCCTTTACAAACTCGTAAAATTCAAAGCTCTTTCTCTAACAGAAATGTTCCAGTGGTTGAAAATGAATCCCGCTTTAATTACCGTTGCGATCAGCGTTTCCCTGGTTGCCAATGCTGCTTTATTCACCGTTTATGTAAATGGCCGCAGGGACGATACGGCAAAAGGAATTTTTGTAATGACGATGATCTATGCCGCAATAGCATTGACTTTTAAATTCTGGTAAGCGCAGTAAACAAACATTTGCTTCTGACTTTTTATTTCTCATAAGAAAGCTCAGAGTTTCAAAACTAAGTCTCATGCACAATCTCCTTCCTTGAATCCTGTATTGTTTTGTTTTTGATAATAGGTTTAGCCCAAAAACCAATACTTAAAATATATCCAAGCGTGATGTAGAGAAAAAACATTCCTGTGCGCAAACCAAAATGATCACCGATAGCACCAATTATGAGCGGAATCACGGCACCTCCAATAATTCCCGTTAACAAGATTCCTGAAAAAGCGCCGTGATGTTCTTCCAAAGAATTTAAAGCCAGCGAAAAAATGATTGGATACATTACAGAAGCAAAAAATCCAACGCATGGGAAGGCATACAACGCTACTTTATCACTTCCCGAGAACAAACCAATCGACAAGCAAATAATGGCAAGAACGGTAAAACTGATCAACACTTTACTGCTGTCCATTACTTTTAAGAGAAACAATCCAAGTACACCGCCGGCCGTCATCAATCCCCAGAAATAAGCCACATCATTGGCGCCGGTTGTTTTTGGATCGTATTTGTGGTAAACAAATAAAAATTGAGATATCCAGTTGGCAACGCCTTGTTCCGTGCCCACATAACAAAACATACCAATGAAAAACAGGATAACAATTGGTTTTTTCAAAAGGTCTAAATGAACTTTCAAAGCACCGGCCTGCTCGTCTTTGCTCAGGATCACTTTTGGAAAACGTGATGTTAAGATCACAATAAACATGATCAAACTAACAACAGCAAAAAGCCAATACAGTGAAATCCATGGAAGGCCTGCGGGAACAATCGAAGCAAATATTTTTTGAACCGGATCGATCGCACCTTTGTTCTCAAGATTGACCACCAAATAAGAATAAACAAAAGGACTGATGAAAGAAGCTGCGCCAAAGATCAGTTGAGCCAACACCGAATTAAAAGCATAATTCTCCTCTCCTCCTGATGTACGCAACAATGGATTGATCACAACCTGGAGCATTGCCATTCCGCACCCGATCAAAAATAAAGAGATGATGTAGCTGGAATAATTTGGAAACAAAACAAGCAACAACGATCCAATAAAAGCAACTACAAAAGCTGCAACCATGATCTTTTTTTCCTTGTATTTTTCATTCATCATTCCTGCCGGTATTGACATTACACCATAAGCAATGAAAAATGCAAAAGGCAAAATCGCAACCTCAGTGAGGCTTAGATGAAATCCGTTCTTAATGTCAGGAATTAGTGCGCCGATTACGTTGGTTAAAAATGAGATCACGAAAAACGTGAGCATGATGAGGAAGACGATGTAGTAATTTCTCTTGCCGGAAGTTGTAGTCATGGATTTTTTTATAAATGGTGAAGAATAATTAATGGCAGTTTATAGTAAACCAATAAATCTCAATTTTTTTTATTTTCGTTTAAGCATTACCGTTAAAATCACTTCAGTCTTCTTCATTTTTATTATCAAGCCAAACGGGTTTTGTTGCGGAAGCATGTTCCGCACCGATGATCTCCCTGTACAACTCAGGTCTGCGCGCGTTTTTGTAACGCCAGCCGCCTGAAAGTTGTAGTTTATCATCAGTTATTGTAGCTATTGCAATTTCGTCGTCAAAACTTTTTATTTCTTTCAACACTTCACCATAAGGATCTAAAATGAGTGAATTGCCATTTTTCAAATGTTCCCCGTCATAACCAATCGGGTTGGTAAACACATAATAAACACCATTGTCATAAGCTCGCGCAGGCAACCATCTCATTAACCATCCACGGCCTTTTGGGCCGTCAAATTCCATGCGCAACGGAACAGGATCTTGTTCTCTTTTTTGCCAAAGTGCATCTTCCACAAAACCTCTTCCCGGCATGGCGGAAGGTGTGCACATTGTAACATGCGGAGCAAAAATAATTTCGGCCCCCAACAAAGAAGTTGCCCTTACATTTTCAACAACATTATTATCGTAGCAAATTAAAATGCCGCACTTCCAGTCTTTGATGTTAAAAACAACATATTCATTTCCGGGAGAAAGATATTTGCTGATGAAAGGATGAAGTTTTCTATACTTTGCTTTCAATCCTGTTTTATCAACACAGATATAAGTGTTGTATAATTTGTCATTTTCGATTTCAACTAATCCCGCTAATACAGTGATGTCATGCTTCGCAGCGATTTCAATTAATCTTTTCGTACTTGGCCCATCCGGAACTTTTTCTGCATAGCTTACCACTTCTTCCCTCGTCAGATCTTTAAAAAAAGTATAAGCCGTGATTGACATTTCATGAAAACTTATTACTTCAGCACCTCTTGCTTTTGCCTTTGCAGTCAAATTCTCTATCACAGAAAGATTGTAATCTTTATCACCATCTTTTGGTTCAAACTGGGCAACTGCAATTTTTAATGTTCTCATTCGTGAATGGTCAATGGTCAATGGTGAATGGTCAATTATGAATCGTCAATTATTTTCTAATTCTTCTAAACTAATTTTTAATCCACTTACTCCACATTCCAACCTCCCACTTTCAATTCAGGTTTTTGACCGCCAAGATCAGAAGTATGAACCCAAACAGAAACGGTCCTTTCCTCGCCCGGCAGAAGGGTAAAATAATTATCGTCCCAGAAAACAGGAACAACAGACTCCTTCGTATTGCCTTTTTTCAAATCCAGGTAAACCATGAAAGCCAGGTGAGACGTCGGATTCTTCACCTTAACGCTTACAAAAGTTTTACCATTTTCGATATGCGAGGTTTCACTTGTTTGCAATTTTACCTTTGGCAAATTTTGAAGAACTGTAAAGTCAGCAAAGTGTGATTGAGGCGTAACATACCAATTGCTCTTCTTTTCATCCAGTGAATCTTTTTCGGTTGAAAGCACATAAAAATTGTTGCTTACATTCTTGTGATTCTTGTCGTATAATTTAAGATCAAGGAAATAAGTTTTTGTCAAATTCAAATTATCCGGCAATGTCAAAACCGGTTTTGTTTCTTTAGAACTTAACTCAGAAACACTCACCTGTTTTTTCAACAATGAATGAGCTGCATCATCCAGCACATTTATTTCCGCGGTCATTGGTTCCGATTCTCTCCCTGTATTGTTCATCACTTCCACAGCATCAGTTCCATAATTATAGGAAATATGCAAAGGTTCATTGGCAATTCTTGCGCCATATAAAGCGCCGGTTGGCATCAGGTAATAATCATACAACTGCCACCACAATTTTGGCCACGAAGCATTGTACATCCATTGAATTATTCCTGTGGCTTTAAACCTGTTCGATTCAAATGCTTCATACATCGCGCGCATTCCTTCATAGTTCAGGAATTGTGCCTTTCTTTCATAATCCATCAGCGAAACCGGTTTTCCGAGACGTTGATCCATTGCATTATTGTAGCGAGTAAGATTATGGAAATTACCTCTCGCAGCGTGATACAACCATGAGCTGCTAATTGGCCACAAAGAATCTTTGGGGATCATTTTTTCAAGACTTTCAAGTACAGGCACTTCAGGGCCTGGACCTGTTTCTGTATTAAATCCAAAAGCACCGCCGTAGGCAGTGTCGATGTACCAATAATCCGGTGGCACATAATCATAAGGTCCGCGCATTTTCATTCCGGTGTAACCGGTAAGTTCACTTGTCCATTCATGAGTCGATTGTACTGATGGTCTTGTAGGATCGTAGTTTGCCAAAACATTCAAATAATTTTTTTCCAATTCGGGCCTTGGCCATTTGTCACTTCCATATGCCCAAAGAAAAATACTTGGATGATTTCTCAACCACAAAATTTGATCACGCCATGATTGAGTGGCTACATTTATTTGGTCAGGAGTGGAGATCACTCCGTACTTATCATCAGTAGCTGTATGCATCAGGCCTTTCCATTCCCACTGACAGCTAAATCCTACCATTATCAAAATTCCTTTTTCATCACACAGGTCATACAAATGTTGATCTTCGCCCCAAAAACCTTCCATTCTTAAAGCATTCAAATTCATATGAACGGCATAATCAATTCCAGCCTCTTCATAAGCTGGCGAAGCTTTCAGCAACATTGGATCTGTCCAGCCACCACCTTTTACCAAAATCTTTTTCCCGTTTAAACGATACGCACGAAAACCGCGATCAGTTCTATAACCGGAAACAGTACGAATACCAATTTTCATTTTTTTAGAATCAGAAATTTTATTCCCTGTTTCAAAATTCATGTTAAGTGCATACAAATTTGGTTTACCAAGATCGTGTGTCCACCAAAGTTTTGGATGATCGATACTCAAAGCTTTGTACTCTTCAGGGGAAAGCACAATTTGCTTTGCTTCATTTGGCGCAAGCGAAACATTTTTTGAAATATGAATTTCATTTCCCAATGATGTCCTTAAAACACCATTTACATTTTTATCAGAATGATTTTGGAGCAAAACTTTGATCGTCACATTTGCATGATCAAGGGTGGTTGTATCGACGTCGGTAACCACAAAAGGTTGATCCAAAGAAACAGGGCCGGTTTCAATCAAATGAACGGTTCTCCAGATGCCCATGTGATTATCTGCAGGTTCAGGATTCCAATCGACAAAACCAATATTGAGATCGCCCGGACCAGCTTGTGCCACTTTCAATGCGAGCACATTTTCGCCTTTTTTTACATAAGGAGTTATATCAAGAATAAACTGGCGGAAACTTCCTTTGGTAGAATCTGCATCTGCAATTTTTTTCCCATTCAAATAAATATCGGCGCTGTAGCTGATTCCGTTAAAACGCAGTTTGTAAAACTGATCTTTCCCCACATTATTTATTGTAAATGTTTTTCTATACCACCATGGCGCTTTGAACATATCTGCCGGAATTTTTTCCAGGTTGCGGTTGAAGTAAATGTTTTTGAAAACACCATCTTCCACCAATGTTCCCAAAGTGCTGTTTGGAATTTTTGCCGCATACCAACCTGATGGTTTGAAGGCCGTTGTTGAAACTTTTTCGCCTTCTGCATTGACTTTGTCAGAAGATTGGATCTGCCAATGGCTTTCCAAAACTTCATTATTGACATTCCACGAACTTGTTTGAGAAAATGCTGACCACGGCAGCGAGATCATGATTAAAAAACCCAAAAACTTTACTTCGACTTTTTTCATGAAAAAGATATTTGATGATTTTAAATAAGAAAAATAATAACGAGCAATACCTGCCAAACTGCAAACCTCCAAACTTTTATCCTCACATTCAGAGATTTATAAAGTTAAAAAGAAAAATCCTTTTGTGACTTTTTCACTTTTAAAAACAAAAGAAAAAAGACAGCAAACCGACAAATAATTGATTTTCTTTTATTTTGCCTCAATCCTTTTTTATCTCAATCGAACCGCTGCCCGGAACCGCCTGGTACAAAACAAAATTTCCTCTTCCATCTTTATGTATTTTCAATTCTTTTTTCTTTCCGGAAATTTTTACTTCAGCTTTTGTCCAGTTGGAAGGAACATAAGTTTTGAGTGTAAGCGGTTCATCATATTTGTTCTTGTCAAGCGATGAAGAAAGATTCACATCAATTTTATCTCCGGTAACTTTACTATCTACTTTTGCATCCATTCTTTCTCTCACATATCTTGCTACATTCCCAAAAGGAGCGATCCAAATTTTATTTTCCCTGTTCTTGATATAGGTAAAATAATCATGCAATTTTTGATGTGGCGTCGGTTCCCAGCCAATATCCTCAATTCCATGAAAAACCAACACCAGCCAGATATTGTCGTGCGCGAGTGAAGTATCCACCCACGATTCCATCAATGACATCGGCGTTTTTGAGAGCGGCCCTCTTTGCCATTGCACATATTCTTTATCAGAATTACCAGGTTGTTCTTTATAACCGCGATTAATCTCTGTCATCCATGGTTCCGGCATAGAATTGCGCAGTGCATCATAGATCGGAAAACCATATTTCATCACGCGCGGATCTTCAATACCAAAAGGGACTTCAGCAGAGAAAGTATATTTTGGCCCAAGATGATTGCGTATCTCATCTTTACTTTTTCTCAATTCATAACCCATGTTCGCCGTATCCAAAATTGCAAGGTGTGCGTGTGTTACCGTATGGCTTGCAATTTCATATCCTTTGTGCGCATAATCTTTCAGATCATTCCATGTGAGTCCTTGTTCCTGCGCCATTTCCATGCTTAAGTCTTTACCCGGCTTCAATTCTTTTTTTCTTACCGCTGCATAAAGACTATCCATCACTTTATACGCTTTTTCTTTTCTGCCTGATTCATAAAATTCATCCGCACGATTGTAATAAGGTAAAGTTCCCGTGTATCCCAAATACAACGAGGCGGAAGCGCGTTCAAAAAAATTGTTTGCACCAGTTGGAACGCTGGCTGTTTCATTGATAATTTGTTTCACCGGTCGACCAACAAATTTTGGCGGATAAACTGAACCTTTTATGGGCCCGGTGATCACAAAAAATGTAGCTGGAATTTTAATTTGTTCCATTATTGGCAGCGCAACAGTAAATTGCTTACGCGAGCCGTCATCATAGGTAATGGAAACGGCAGATCGCTTATCGTTTTTCCATTTGGTGATCTCTGTTTGTCCGGGTTGCTGTGCAAATAAAGCAGGGGAAATTGTGGTAATAAAAAGAGAAAAAAGAACAACAGGTAATTCTTTTCTCCCAAAGGTTTTTTTTATCATTAGCAATACAAATTTTACAAAAACTCAAACCTCATCTCACAAATTCATCCCGCCGGAAACTTCAATTCGTTGCCCGCTGATCCATCTTCCATCGTCGCTGCAAAGAAACGCTACAACTCCGCCAATGTCTTCTGCAACACCTACCCTGCCTAATGCTGCGCGCGATGCCAACATTTTTTTTCTTTCAGGAAAATCGCGGTTGCCACCATTATTAAAATCCGTTTCAACCGGGCCGGGGGCGATCACATTTACGGTAATTCCTCTTGGTCCGACTTCTTTCGCAAGATAACGTGTAAAGACTTCAACGGCTCCTTTTGCAGGTGCATATAAAAAATAAGTCGGGATAACATATTTGGTAGTTCCGGAAGAAACATTGATGATCCTTCCATTGTCATTAATTAAAGGCAACAATTTTTGTGTGAGGAAATAAACACTCTTGTAATGAATGTTCATAAACAGATCGAACTCTTCTTCCGTCGCTTTTTCAAAAGGAATGTTTCCGCCATTTCCGGCATTGTTAATCAGAAAATCAAAATGGTTCGTATTCCATTTTGATGAAAGCACTTTCTTAAATTCTTCCACAAATCCTTTGATTCCGGGAACATCGGAAGCATCATATTTTAAGACAACAGCTTTACGTCCGGCTAGTTCGATTTCTTTTGCCACTTCTTCTGCCCCTTCTTTTTTTGTGATGTAAGTGATAATAACATCAGCTCCTTTTTCTGCCAGCCTTAATGCCATTTCTTTTCCCAGCCCACGACTTCCACCAGTGATCAAGGCAATTTTATCTTTCATAGATCGCTTCTTTTGCTTTAGACAAATGTAATTCTTTTGGGAATTTGAATTTTCAGATTCATATCAAAAATAAAAAAGCAAAAAATGTTCCTTTACTGCCATTTTCTTTTAGACGAAATCAAAAGACCACGCTATGCTATAAACGAAAATTAATTTTGAAGCAGACTCACAATTTTCCAAAGTAAATATTATTTTTATCGCATTATGGCCAAGAAAAAATTTATCATCGGTTTATTCATTTTAGCAGGTTCAATTATTGCAGGTCATTATATTTCTATGCCCGATTTTTTATCAGGGCTTTTGAAAGGTTGTGGAATAGGTATTTTGTTGGTCGCTTTTTTGAAGAAAAGGCCGGCAAGTAACGCAGGCTGAAGTGCTTTTTGTGCATGGAAAGAAGTAGCGTTTTTAAATCTTTTCTATCTTTACAGTAAATAAAACCGGATCAGTTATTTTTCAAAGATGCTCGAAAACAAAGAAATATCAGCCCTTTTTCATTTGATCGACGATCCGGATGATGAAGTTTTCACCACGGTTACCGAGCGCATTATTTCTCACGGCCGCGCTATTATTCCGAATTTGGAACATCTGTGGGAAAACAGTCCTGATGAAAATGTGCAGAACCGCATCGAACTTATTATTCACAAGCTTCATTTCAGGGATTTGGTTGAAGAATTTAGCGAATGGAAAAACGGAACGAGTGAATTGTTGCACGGCTCTTTGTTGGTAGCAAAATATTGTTACCCTGAAATGATCGCCACTTCTGCGTTGCAGGAAATTGAAAAAATCAGGAGAAACATCTGGCTCGAACTGAACAGTTATCTTACGCCTCTTGAACAGGTGAATGTGATATCGGGGATTTTGTATAGTTATTACAAAATGAAAGGCAGTGAAGTGAATTACGAAATCCAGGAAGATTTTTTGATCACAAAAGTGATAGAAAATAAGAGAGGCAATTCGATCACAAATGGAATTCTGTATCTTATTCTTTGTGAGTTGCTTGATATTCCTGCCAAGGCCATCAATATTCCCAAGCAATTTATTTTGGCTTATTTCGATATTGATTACCAGTTTCCCAATCCTGCAAAACAACAATCAGAAAAAATAAATTTTTACATTGACCCACTCAACGGCCAGGTGTATTCGCACAAAGATGTAGAAAGCTATTTTAAAAGAATTTCTGTTCCGCCCGTACCTACCTATTTCAAACCGCTCAGCAATAAAAGAATTATCCAGCATTTATTGGAAGAATTCAGTAAATGCTTTACTGATCCTTTGCAGTCTTACAAAAAAAATGAACTGCTTTTTCTCGCCAAACTCCTGGACGATTAATGACAAAAAAAATTCCAGGAAAAAGTCTGTTTACTGCAGCACGCTTTAAAATGTTTCAAAGAAATTTCGGAATTTGGCTGATTAATTGTGGCCAATTGCCATTGATTCACAATAAATCGTTTTGTTATGAACCGCTTTAATCATTCAGCACAAAATATCATTTGCGCTTCGCTCTTATTTTCTTTTTTGATCTTCACCGGAAGCAGTAACAACAAAGATCATCAATCAACCTCCGCATCAGGAGTAAATCAACAAAACCAGGAAGCTCTCTTCAAAAAATACCAACTTGACAAAATTAAATTGCCGCAGGGATTTAAGATCAGTGTTTACGCCGAAGTTCCCCACGCAAGAAGCCTTTGCGTTTCTCCTTCAGGAACGGTTTTCGTAGGTACAAGTGGCGATAAAGTTTACGCAATTCCTGATAAAAATAATGATGGCTACGCCGACACAGTTTATACCGTTGCCTCCGGTTTAAATTCTGCAAATGGAGTGGCATTTAAAGACGGAAGTTTGTTTATAGGAGCCAGCTCCACCATTTATCGACTTGATAATATTGAATCAAATTTGACCAATCCTCCGAAACCTGCGGTTGTGTATAACCAATTCCCTTCGGATGCACATCATGGTTTGCGTTATATTTCTTTTGGTCCGGATCAGAAATTATATGTTGGCGTTGGCGCTCCATGTAATGTTTGTATTCCTTCAAAACCTTATTACGGCACGATTTGCAGGATCAACGATGATGGATCGGGTTTTGAAATTTATGCTTCTGGTGTAAGGAATTCTGTTGGATTTGATTGGAATCCGCAGACAAATGATATTTGGTTTACAGACAATGGCCGGGATATGCTTGGTGACACCATCCCAAGTGATGAATTGAACAAGGCTCCGCAAGCAGGTATGAATTTTGGATTTCCATATTGCCACCAGGGAAATATTCCCGATCCTGAATTTGGAAAGGATAAAAATTGTGCTGACTTCACTCCACCAGCTAAATTGCTGGGCGCTCACGTAGCTTCGTTGGGGATGCGATTTAATAAAGAAAATAAATTTCCGTCAGATTATAAAAACGCCATTTTCATTGCCGAGCATGGAAGTTGGAATCGCACTATTCCAATTGGATATCGTGTAGTAGTTCTAAAAGCAGATGGCAGCGGAAACTATAGCGACCCGGTTCCATTTGCTGATGGTTGGTTGCAAAATGAGAAGACAGTGAACGGCCGGCCGGTAGATGTACAGTTTCTAAAAGATGGCTCGCTGCTTGTAAGCGACGATTTTAATGGTGTTGTTTATAAAATTTCATACAAAAGCTAAACCGATTTTTTTTCTTAAACTGAAATAAACCAGTTAACCAATTAACGAATAAATTATTAAACCAATCATGCACGATCACGCACACCACACAGAAGAACATTTGGAAAGCTCCGATTTTTTAACCGATGTCGTTATTGGAATGAGCGACGGCCTGACTGTTCCGTTTGCTTTAGCGGCAGGACTTACAGGAGCAGTTTCAAACAGCTCTATTGTGGTTATTGCCGGTATTGCAGAAATTGTTGCCGGAAGTATCGCTATGGGATTAGGCGGATACCTTGCGGGGAAAACAGAACACGATCATTACAACAGTGAATTAAAAAGAGAATACGATGAAGTAGAAAGGATTCCTGAAATGGAAAAAAAAGAAGTGAAAGATTTTTTCCAGAACCTTGGTTTAAGTGAAGAGATTCAACAAAAAGCAACCGAAGAAATTGCGAAAGACAAAAAGCAATGGGTAGATTTTATGATGAAGTTTGAGCTCGGATTAGAAAAACCGGATCCGCGCCGTGCTACAAAAAGTGCATTGAACATTGGACTTTCTTATGCTGTTGGTGGAATTATTCCGTTGAGTCCTTATTTTTTCATTGCCGATTCAAGAGAAGCATTAAAATTTTCGGCGGTGGCAACAATTATCTGTCTTTTTGTGTTTGGATATTTTAAAAGTAAAATTACCGGCGTTCCTGTATTATCCGGCGCATTAAAAGTTACGTTGATAGGTGCGCTTGCCGCTGCCGCCGCTTTTAGTGTGGCTCTTCTTTTCAAATAAGATTTCAGGAATATTTCGAAAATTACCGTCGTATTTTTTCTGTGCTTTTTACGAGCGAAAAGGCAACTTTACTCTATTTTTTTGTGGCATAAAATAAATGATTACAACTGTCGTTTTAGAATCGTAATCCGTTGCTAACCTATGATTTATATTATTAATGCCACATATAAAAAACTGTTTCCATTTGCAACTTACATGATGATTTGAATTACCCGTTCTTTTAAATCAAAAACGGTTTAAGAGGCTTTTGTCCTTTTAAGCCAAAGAATGGATAAACGACTTAATGGATAATCAGTTTTTGAATTTTGGAGTCCCTCTATTTCTATGGAGGGGCATTTTTTTTATGCCAATTCTTATTAGGTATCTATGCTGTGACGGGAATCATTCACTACATTTTCAATTGTCCAGGTTATCCGTTTTTCAAAAAAATGTTGCCGTACCATGCAATTTTGTTTTGAACAGATCTTACACGAGAAATCATAACACGCATCAGAATGAACAAATAATTCAACCGCTTCGCCAAATTCATTTTTGATCAAGCCTCCGAGCAATTCAATTTCTTCATGCGCTTCGTGCACGTTCAAATACCAGGGAACAGTAAGATGACAATCACAGTGCAAAGTGCTTCCATATTTTATAAACCGCATGTTGTGAAGATCTATCCAGTTTTCCCTTCGGTTTCGGTTCAGTAAATCAACAATATCTTTCAGCAATTGCTCGTCCGCTTCATCCATTATACCGGCCACGGATACACGAACAATTTTGTAACCGGTATAAATTATAACTATCGCGATGATACAAGCAATGATCCTGTCAATTGCATTGATGCCGGAAATGTAAACTATGATAAGACCCGCCAAAATTCCTGCGGTAGAATATGTGTCGCTGACAAGATGTTTTCCGCCAGCAACCAATTGCAAAGAATTATTTTTTCTGCCCGTGGCAATACAGATTTTTCCTATCACATAATTAACCACTGCTGTTGCTGCAATTAATATAATCCCGATATTTAATTTTTGAATTGTATGAGGAATGAAAAAACTCTCTACCGCTTTATAAATAATATAAAATCCGGCAATCACAATCAGGCTGCCTTCCACACCCGCAGAAAGAAATTCCACTTTTCCGTGCCCATAGGGATGATCTGCATCTTTAGGTTTTGAAGATAAGCTGAGGCTGTACAATCCTAAAATTCCCGCCACAATATTGACAATACTTTCCAGCGCGTCCGTAAGTATGGCCAGTGAACCTGTGAGAAACCACGCGACCAGTTTGACAATGAACAGCGTAATGGCAACCAGCACCAATATTTTTTGAAGTCGTAGATTTTCTTTTGCGGCTTTCAAATCTTGTTTTTAAAAATTGCAAATTACCAAAATCGATCCGAAATGAATATCATGCAAAAGATGGTACCGGATTCTATCGCTGCATTTTACCTTTCACCATATTTTTATCCGTTAAACATGGGGAAATATTACATTTGTGATCATGCGCAAAACCTTAAATATTCTCGCTACTTCTTTCCGGCTTACCATGCAGGAATTGATGGTGAATAAACTGCGCACTTCACTTTCACTCATTGGAATTTCATTTGGTATTTTTTGCATCATCGGCGTTTTGGCAACCGTAAACAGCCTGCAAACCAATATTCAAAACCAGATCAAAAGTCTGGGTAGCAATACGATTTACATTGACAAGTGGCAATATTTTCACAATGGACCGGATTATCCGTGGTGGAAATTTATGAACCGGCCGGAACCTGCATATAATGAAGTGAAATTAATAAAAGAAAGAAGTCCATTGGCGAAGAATGTGGCTTTTATGATCAACGACCGGCTGAACGTAGAATACCTGAGTTATGCACTTGAAGACGTTCAGATGTATGGAGTCACCGAAGAAGAGAACGAGATACAACCCGTAAAGATCCAATATGGCCGTTTCATTTCCGGCGCTGAGTTCGCGTCAGGAAGCGCTGTCGTGATTATGGGATATACGGATGCAGAAAATTTATTTGGGAATCCTGCTCTTGCAGTCGGCAAAGAAATAAGCGTAAAAAAACACAAAGCCATCATCATTGGCGTAATTGAAAAAACCGGAACCTCCATGGTTGGGATGGATTACGACCAAAGCATCATTGTTCCTTATCGGTTTGCAAGAACGATCATTAATGAAAAATACAGTAGTCCTAAAATTATTGTTACAGCAAATGAAAAAGTGAGTTCACAACAACTTGCGGACGAACTTGAAGGTGTAATGAGATCGATAAGGAAACTAAGTCCGCGCGAAGATGACAACTTTTCCATCAATCAAATTTCCGGCGCCAGCGAACGCGTAAGTTCTTTATTTGCCAATATTAATATTGGCGGATGGGCCATTGGAATATTGAGTTTGGTGGTAGGTGCTTTTGGCATTGCCAATATTATGTTTGTAACTGTGAAGGAACGCACACCCATCATTGGATTAAAGAAAGCAATTGGTGCCAGGAGAAGAAGTATTCTTTCTGAATTTCTTTTGGAATCAGCCGTCATCTGTATTTTGGGCGGAATCATCGGGTTAATTTTGGTATTTCTTTTGACACTCGTTCTCACGAACGTATTTAATTTCCCTGTGTTCATGTCTGGCGGAATACTTTTCCTTGCCATTTCTATTTGTATCATTATCGGCGTTCTTGCAGGCCTTATTCCTGCACTAACGGCAGCGCGCCTTGATCCTGTTGTTGCCATCCGTTCCAAATAATTAAAATAAAAATTGGAAAGAAATGTTTGTTTGCTGCAAGGCACATTCAAAAATTTTATTAGATAAATAACCGCAAAGCTGTTTGGCTCATTTATAAATTTTCATCTACTTTTGTCGCAACAAAAATTTTACGATAAACCTAATGAAGGTTTTTATTAAAAACGCAACCATACTTTCTCCCTCCTCCCCTTTCCACGGAAAAATCAAAAATATTTTAATAGAAAATGGTTTCATTTCGAAGATCAGTGATGATAATGATGAAGCAGATGAAACGATTGAAGTAAAAGATTTACATGTTTCGGCAGGTTGGATGGATTGTTTTGCCAACTTTTGTGATCCCGGAAAAGAATATAAAGAAACGGTTGAAAGTGGCGCTCTTGCAGCTGCTGCCGGAGGTTTCACAGAAGTGATGTTGATTCCAAATACACAACCGGCTGTATCCACAAAAAGCCAGGTTGAATATTTGGTTCAAAAAAGCAAATCGCTTCCGGTTACAGTGCTTCCGATCGCTGCAATCACCAAAAATGTTGAAGGAAAAGAATTGAGCGAAATGTTTGACATGTTCAACTATGGCGCCATTGCATTTTCTGATGGATCGAGCCCGGTTCAATCATCCGGCATTTTACAAAAGGCACTTGAATACATTCTGGCAATCGACGGAACAATTATTCAATTGCCAGACGATCGCTCCATCGGTACGCATGGATTGATGAACGAAGGAGTGATGTCAACAAAATTGGGATTGCAGGGAAAACCAGCGCTATCAGAAGAATTGATGATTGCAAGGGATATTGAACTGGTAAGATATACAAATTCAAAAATTCATTTTACCGGAGTTTCTTCTGCCAAATCTTTGCAGTTAATTGCCGAGGCAAAAAAAGAAAATTTAAACGTCAGCTGCTCAGTTACACCTTATCATTTGTTTTTCTGTGACGAAGACATAAATAATTATGACACCAATTTAAAAGTAAATCCTCCATTGCGCACGAACGCTGACAGGAATGCTTTGCGGGAAGCTGTAAAAAATGGTGTTATCGATTTTATTGCTTCGCATCATCAGCCGCAGGATTGGGATCACAAAGCATGTGAATTTCAATATGCTGAAAGCGGGATGGAAACTTTGGAAAGTGTTTTTGGTGCTGCAAGAATTTGTGGAGTTTCAGCAGAAAACTTTGTCAATATGCAAACGGAAAATATCCGCAAAATTTTTAATCAACCTGAAGTTACAATAGATCAAGATCAAAAAGCAAACCTCACCTTTTTTGTCCCGGATGAAGAATATGTTTTTGAAGAAAAGAACATTTTATCCAAGAGTAAAAACAATGCTTTCATCAATAACAGATTAAGAGGAAAAGTAATTGGGATATTCAACAAAGACAGGCTATTTTTGAATAAATAATTTTTACCATGGAACAGACTGTAACAACCTCCACTACGAAAGCCATTGTCATTTCTTTGATCTTAATTGTGATCGCATTAGTAACTTATTTCCTCAATTTGAATACCAGTAGTGCATTGCAATACATAAGCTATTTGGTTTTTGTAATCGGCATTATCTGGTCAGTAAATGTTTATGGAAAACAAATAGATCACAATTCAACTTTCGGAAATTATTTCGCTCACGGATTTAAGATCGCCGCTATTGTGACAGTAATTATGATAGTGTACATTGTGATATTTGTCATGCTGTTTCCTGATATTAGAGAAAAGGCGCTGGAAACTGCAAGAGACAGAATGGTTGCTAAAGGTAACCTGACACAAGAACAAATTACCCAGGGATTAAATATTACCAAGAAATTCTTCATGGTATTTATTATTGCCGGCACTTTGATTGGATACCTTATTTTTGGCGCACTTGCATCTTTGATTGGTGCAGGCATCACTAAAAAAAATCCGCGGCCAATTGAGATTGACCAATAAATCACTTTTCACATGGATATTTCTGTAATAGTTCCGCTCTACAATGAAGAAGAATCTTTGCCGGAGTTGGAAGCGTGGATCAGGCGTGTAATGGATGAAAATTATTACAGTTATGAAGTCATCATGGTTGATGACGGAAGTACCGACAATTCATGGCCGGTGATCACCGAATTACATTCCCTCAATCCTGCTGTTAAAGGAATCAAATTTCAACGTAATTATGGAAAAAGCGCGGCACTGAATGAAGGATTTAAAATAGCAAAGGGCAATGTGGTGATTACGATGGATGCCGATTTGCAGGACAGTCCCGACGAAATTCCTGAACTCCGCCGGATGGTTCTTGAGGACGGATTTGACATCGTGAGCGGTTGGAAGAAAAAAAGGTACGACAACACACTTTCAAAAAATATTCCTTCTAAATTCTTTAATGCAGCTACAAGAAGAGCCAGCGGAATTTATTTACACGACTTTAATTGCGGACTAAAAGCTTACAAACATAAAGTTGTAAAGAGCATTGAAGTGTATGGCGAAATGCATCGTTATATTCCACTCATTGCAAAATGGTCAGGCTTTAAAAAATTTGGGGAAAAAGTAGTAGAGCACCGACCGAGGAAATACGGCGTAACCAAATTTGGCTGGAATCGTTTTATCAATGGTTTTCTCGACCTGGCCTCGATTATGTTCGTCGGGAAATTTGGAAAAAACCCAATGCACTTTTTTGGTTTGTGGGGAACATTGTCTTTTCTTTTTGGTTTTATCGTTTCACTTTATCTCACCATCACCAAATTCTTTTTTGATCAGACAGGAATGACTCAAAGACCATTGTTTTTTATCGCGCTTGTGGCAATGATCATCGGTTCCCAACTATTTCTTGCCGGATTTTTGGGTGAACTGGTTTCAAGGAACGGCCCCGAAAGAAATCATTACCTGATTGAAGAAAAAATTAATTAGCTGATTCGAAAAATTTAAATTCACCCAATTTATTCGTTTACTGAAAATTATTTTTAGAATTCGACCAATAATATTTTTGAGTTCATTCAACAGTAAACCAACAAATAACACGAAAAATAATTTCATTTGCCTTCTCAAAAGATTATTATTATCGGCTCTGCTTTTCCTTTGCGCGGCGGAGGAATTGCTACTTTTAA
The DNA here is from genome assembly GCA_051960475.1 of Ginsengibacter sp. Lineage (GTDB taxonomy): Bacteria > Bacteroidota > Bacteroidia > Chitinophagales > Chitinophagaceae > Ginsengibacter. Next base: position 17,241 of record JBQCEG010000119.1, on the reverse strand, counting down.
TGAAAGGCTGGCCAAAGAATTTATTGATGAAGGATTCGATACAACCATTTATACTTTTTCTTATCAATACCCTTCCTTTCTCTTTCCGGGAACTTCACAGTATTCAACAGAACCGGCGCCCAAAGGGATTCCGATAAAAGTAAAAATCAATTCAGTAAACCCGCTTAACTGGATAGCCGTTGGAAATGAATTAAAAAAGTTAAGGCCGGACATCATCGTCGTCCGCTATTGGCTTCCCTTCATGGGCCCTTGCCTCGGAACGATCTTAAGAAAAGTGAAAAAAAATCATTTTACAAAAGTGGTTTGCATTGCAGATAATATTTTACCACATGAAAAAAGGCCGGGTGATAAATGGCTCACAAAATTTTTTGTAAAACCTGTTGACCGGTTTATTACCATGAGTGAAAAAGTGATGAATGATCTTAAAATTTTTGCAAAAGATAAACGCGCTCAATTAGTCTTACATCCCTTGTATGATAATTTTGGAGAAAAAATAAGCAAAGCAGAAGCAAGAAAAAAACTTCAGATAAACGAATCAGACAAGATTCTTTTGTTCTTTGGCTTTATCCGTAAATACAAAGGTTTGGATATTCTTTTAAATGCTTTTAAAATTCTGGAGCAGAAAAAAAGCGTTCCGGATTTAAAGCTGATAATCGCGGGTGAATTTTATGATGATGAAAAAAATTACACCTCGCTTCTGAATGATCCGCAAATTAAAAATGATCTTATTTTAGAAACCCAATTTATAAGAAATGATGAAGTAAAAAATTATTTCTGCGCAGCCGATTGTGTGATCCAACCTTACCGCAGCGCCACGCAAAGTGGAGTAACGCCCCTCGCTTATCATTTTGAGATTCCAATGATCGTTACCAATGTTGGCGGTTTGCCTTCAATGGTTCCGGATGGGAAAGCCGGGTTGGTAGCTGAACCAACAGTCGAAAGCATTACTGAAAAGATCACTGAATATTTTGAAAAAGGTGAAGCATATTTTTTACCATTTCTTCTTGAGGAAAAGAAAAAATACAGCTGGAAAAATATGGTGGATGCGATTTTGGATCTTGGCCAACCTCTCAGTTAATCTTCTGTTTTTTCAATAACTTTACTTTCTTCATGAAGCAGAAAATAGTTTTATTAATTGATTCAGAAATTCTTGCCAGGGCAAAAAAATATTGTTTAGAAAACAATATTGATCTGTCTGAACTAGTTGAAAATTTCCTCAAAGAATATATTAAAGAGAAAGATAAAAATCCGTCTGAATGATGTACCGCAGTAAAGCACCTTTGCGTATTGGTCTTGCAGGTGGAGGAACGGATGTAAGTCCGTACAGTGACCAATTTGGCGGTGCAATTTTAAACGCCACTATTTCACTTTTCGCTTATGCGAATATTGAACCGCTGGAAGAAAAAAAGATCATTGTTGAAGCACTCGACAGAAAGGAAATTCAGGAGTTTGAATGGATGTCGGAATTACCCATCGATGGGAAATTGGATCTGTTGAAAGGAGTTTATAACCGGGTTTATAAGGATTATAATTTGCCAACTTCCGGGTTCAGGTTGTCCACTTTTGTTGACGCGCCGGCAGGTAGCGGACTTGGTACTTCTTCTACGCTTGTTGTTGCTATTATCGGCGCTTTTGTCGAATGGCTTAAGCTTCCTTTAGGCGATTATGACATCGCACATTATGCGTATCAAATTGAAAGAAATGATTTGAAATTTACCGGCGGAAAACAGGATCAATATGCAGCAATGTTTGGTGGCGTTAACTTCATGGAATTTTATGAAGATGATAAAGTGATCGTAAACCCTTTACGCATCAAATCGCAATACCTTCACGAGCTTGAAAACAATCTCGTACTTTATTTTACAGACACCAGCCGTGAAAGTGCTTTTATTATTGACGAACAGGTGAAAAATGTAAATAATAAAAACGAAAAAAGCATTGAAGCAATGCATCGTTTAAAGGAGCAGGCAAGAATGATGAAGGAAGCTTTATTAAAGGGAAGATTAGATGAATTTGGCTCGATATTGGATTTTGGATTTCAGCATAAGCGCCTTATGGCAAGCAACATCAGCAATACGAGGATTGAAGAGATCTATGATGCAGCACGAAAGGCGGGTGCGACAGGCGGAAAAATAAGTGGAGCCGGAGGTGGAGGTTTTATGATATTTTATTGTCCCGGAAATACCCATCATGCAGTAATTGAGGAATTAAAAAAATTTGGAGGTGAAGTTAAAAATTACACTTTCACCAAACATGGTTTATCCACCTGGTGTGTTTAAGCAAAGCAGAAAAAGATAGAATTTACATTTGCTTTTAAGAATAACTAATGGAAAAAATTAAGAAAATAATTCAGGCTTCAATAAATGTCAAAGAAAGTATTCTTAATGATGACAGGTTATTGCTTGCAGTGAACGATGCTGTTAATGTGATCGTAAACGCTTTTGAAAAAGGGAATAAAGTTTTGTTTTGCGGAAACGGTGGAAGTGCTTCAGATGCGCAACACCTCGCCGCTGAATTCAGTGGCCGTTTTTATACTGACCGCGATGCGCTTCCGGCCGAGGCCTTGCATTGCAACACTTCATATATAACCGCAGTAGCTAACGATTACAGCTATGATGTTATTTATTCAAGATTGATAAAAGGAATCGGCAAGCCGGGCGATGTGCTTGTCGGACTGAGCACTTCTGGCAACAGTAAAAACATCGTAAATGCTTTTGAAATGGCCAAAGAAAAGCAAATGCTCACGATCGGTTTCACGGGCGAAACCGGTGGAAAAATGAAAAAGCTTTCAGATGTTTTAATTAATATTCCTTCAGAGGATACTCCACGAATACAGGAAAGCCATATTACACTCGGCCATATTATTTGCCAACTGGTAGAAGAAATTTATTTCAGGGATACCAATGATTAAACAAGCGATCATCCTTGCTGGCGGACTTGGCACAAGGTTGCGCCCGGTTATTTCTGACATTCCCAAATGCATGGCACCCGTTGACGGAAAGCCTTTCCTGCACTATCTTATAGAGTTTTACAAAAAAAATGGAATTACCGATTTTATTCTTAGTGTTGGTTATTTACACGAAGTGATCGAAGAATTTTTGTCGGAAAATTTTGGTGATTTAAACTACAAAATCTCCCTTGAAAAAGAACCACTTGGAACGGGCGGCGCTATTCAACTTGCGTGCAAGCAAACTTCAGAACAAAATCTTTTGGTTTGCAACGGTGACACTTTTTATAAAGTAAATATTGGACAACTAACCGAATTTCATGAAGAAAAAAATGCTGAATGTACTTTATGCCTGAAACCAATGAATAATTTTGATCGTTACGGAGTAGTTGAACTTAATCCGGATAAATCAATTAAGTCATTTAAAGAAAAGGATTTTTACAAAAAAGGGCTTATAAATGGCGGCGTTTATGCCTTAAATGTGGAGCAGTTTTTAAAGGAAGATCTGCACGAAAAATTTTCTTTTGAAAAAGATTTTCTCGAAAAAAAAGTGCAACTTTCAGGCAACAGATCCAGTCTTTTTGGTTTAGTACAGGACAATTATTTCATTGACATTGGAATTCCTTCAGATTATGAGAGAGCACAAAAAGAATTGCCGGAAATAAAATAATTTTCCTTTTTATTTCTTTGTTCACTGTAAAAATTCTTCAAATAGTTCGTTTTGAAAAACTTAAAAAATATTGATTCTTCATGGACACTCTTCATTGACCGCGACGGTGTGATCAATGATGAAAAACAAGAAGACTATATTCACACCTGGGAAGAATTCAGGTTTTATGAAGGAGTGAAAGAAGCCTTTGAAATTTTTAATCACAAATTAGGGGTGATTGTCATCATTACTAACCAACGTGGCGTTGCCAAAGGACTTACCAAAATTGAAGACCTTCATCTTATCCACAAAAACATGAACAAAGAAATTGAAGAAGCGGGTGGAAGAATTGATAACATTTATGTTTGCACAGAAATGGAGAGTGAAAATAGAAAACCTAATCCCGGAATGGGTTTGCAGGCCATAAAAGATTTCCCTGCAATTGATCTTTCTAAAAGTGTGATGATTGGAAATACCTTAAGCGATATGAAATTCGGAAGAAATTTGGGTGTTGCAATCAATATTTTTTTACCAACAACACAAAAGGAAGTTCCGCTCGATCACGAGGATATCGACCTTGTTTTTGATGATCTTATTTCCTTTGCAAAAGCATTATAAGTTAGTTAAATATTAGACGCTTAACAATAATTTACCCGATTTAAAGTTTATTTTGTCGAAACGATTTTCAATGAAAAAGTTTTTGGCTTTTTTTATATCCATTATTCTATTTACCGCTTCGGCTTTTGCACAACACATCTCGCCCTCGGAAAAGAAAATACTGAAGAAAAAAGAAGATTCTTTAACCACATTTGCCAACCGGATTTTAAACGGAAGAAATGTAGAAGAACGTTTCACTTCCGACAGCCTTTTTACCCGCACTTTGGTTCGTGCCCTGCAAATTAAAAATTCGTTTTATTATCCTTTTGATTCTTTAAGAAGTATTGCAAGAGTTGTTGCTCCGGATAGTTCGTTTAAGATTTTCACATGGCAACTGGTCATCAACGGCGATATGATTCGCCAGCATGGTGCCATACAAATGAACACAAAAGATGGTTCTTTAAAACTTTTTCCCTTGATCGATAAAACCGATATGATCAACGACCAGGAAGATACGGTCACCAGCAATCGTGCGTGGATCGGGGCATTGTATTATAAGATTATCGAAACAGATGGATTTGGAAAAAAATATTACACCTTGCTTGGATTCGATGACAACAATATGGTGAGCGACAGGAAGATCATTGATATATTGTCTTTTAGAGACGGGCAACCGGTTTTTGGAGGTCCGTTATTTAGTTTTAAAAATAGCAGTCTTCATAAAGCTTCGATGGACCGCTACGTGATGGAATATAAGAAGAATGCGAGCCCCAAACTTTCTTTTGACACCTCAATGCACCTGATCATTTTTGAACATTTGATTTCAGAAACCGGCGAGCCACAAAAGAAATATACTTACATTCCGGATGGAGATTATGAAGGGCTGGAATGGAAAGATGGAAAATGGGTGTATATCGAAAAGATCTTCAACCAGGTCACACCGGAAGGCGAGGAACCTGTTCCCCACCCCATTCTTGATGCAAAAGGAAATATCGATGAATCCAAATTGAGTCCGAGAAGACCCGAGGATGACGGAAAATAAATTTCCAGTTTTTGTCCATTCACTTATTCCTCAACAACCAGCTATCAATTTAACACCATAATAATTTCTGGCATAACATTTTAATTTTTCCACACTTCTTTAATGCTTGTTTATTTGTAGAAACACTGCAACAAATTGCAAAAAGAAGATTGCATTTTTTTAAAAAGATCATTAGATAAAATATTTGCCCATTTCTATTCCATTGTTTTTCAATATTTCCGCTTCTTGTTTTTCCACATTTAAAAAGCCTTCTCTATTCAGGAATAATTTTTTCATGTTAATAGTTATTTAATCATCTAAAAACAAAACATTATGGCAGACTATAATAGAAACAACGACTATCGAGACGACAACCGATCTTACCGCAACAGGGATTATGATATGAACTGGGACAGAAATTACCGCACAGGCGATGAATACCGCGGCTATGATAATGGAAACAGGAACGTTTATTCCAGCGACAGGGAAAGAGATTATTGGAATGGAAGGAGGAACGAAGGAGGTTATGACACCAGCTATAATTCTAAACGTGACTACAACAACTATAATGATTTAAATCGTGACAGTTACGCCAGCAGGTATAACAGCAATTACAGGAACGAACGTTATAACGATTATAACCGTAACTATACGAATGACAGCAACAGAAATGACAATTACGGTTCTTACAGAGATTATGACCGTATGAACGATAATTATATGGGAAGAAATAATGATTATTATAGCCGTCTTGGTAATAATTATGACAGGTATAACTCTTACGACAACCGGTATGATAACTGGCGCCGTAACGACCGGTTCAATTCTTATGACAACAGGAACAATGACTGGAGAAATAACGACCGCAATGACCGTGATTGGTGGGATAAAACGAAAGATGAAGTAGCTTCCTGGTTTGGAGATGATGACGCTGAAAGACGTCGTCGCAGGGACGAAATGAGAAATGGTCAACACCGCGGAAAAGGACCAAAAAATTATACCCGTTCTGAAGAAAGGATCAGGGAAGATGTATCAGATCAATTGACCGATGATTCATGGCTTGACGCTTCAGGAATTGAAGTAAGTGTGAAAAATGGAGATGTAACTTTAAGTGGTGAAGTGGATTCCAAATATGCAAAACACAGAGCAGAAGATCTTGCGGAAGATGTTACAGGAGTAAAGAATGTTCAAAATAATTTGCGTGTACGCGAAGACGTTGACAATACAATTAATAAATCAAGTATGAACAACGGCGACCGGAACATCACTTCAAACACAAGCTACAACACAACAAAAAACAAAAAAGAAACAACACACGCGTAATTGGTTTTTTAAATGTGAATACAGGAGTTAGTTGAACGCAGCGGTTTTTGCCGCTGCGTCTTTTTATAGAACACAGACAAAAAAAGTCAATTATTAATTTGCCTTTTTCTTTGTTTTAAAAAATGTTAGTGAGCAAACAAAAATTCGGAAATTTTATTCTCTTAAAAAACCGGACTATTCAAATAATTCTGTTTGTGCCGAAGGTTTTTCCGGAACAACCCATTCCATCTGGTCTGATTTCGAAAAATCAGCGAGTTTGTTACCAATGGCCCGCCAACCCATCACATCCACTACTTTGTGCAATTTTATTTTTGCCTTTCTCACCTGTGAGCCCCTTCCGGTTTGCATTTGCAAAACAGGTTCTTCCGCGGTGCTCACTTTCACGAGATGGTTTCCAATTCCTTCTTTTATAAAAAGAAATTTATTGTTGAGCGTGTTCGTTTCAATCTTAAACCGCTTCACGTTATACTGAACTTTTTCATTGTCCAAATAAACAGCAGTAATTATTTTTTCAGGATCAAACTTTTCAATCAGTTCGATGGCGTCCGCATCAAATCTTTGTGTTGTTTCCTGGCCGGTTATTTCATAATTGCCGTCTTTGTAAATAACAAGTATTTTATCATCTCCATCAAAATCGCCGAGCAAAGTTCCTTTCTCTTCCGTATTTAAACGGCCAAAAGTTTCATCAAACCAGAGCTTCCGCTTGTCAAGCGTTGAATGTCCTTTCTCAGACATTTTTATTGACTTGATGGGATATTTTGTAACCTGGTTGCCAATGCTTCCACGGCTACGGATCTCAAGTGTTTCAAAATAAAAATCAAGCTCTTTATTTCTTGCTTTACAGCCGGGAGTCAAAAGTATGTGAACAACTTCCGCCTCTCCATTTGGATTTACACTCAGGTATTGAACTTTGCTTTTATCATTCCCCTTTGTCAAATCGTATTCTTTGTCGCGCGTAACGGCAGTTACATTAAATCGCTTCGCATAACTTATTCCTTTTTTGCCATCCGTATAGATCATATTATAAGTAGTGCGTTCATCATTTTTTTCAAAAACAGCAGCATGAATTATGTCTTTCCCAATAAACACTTTATCCGCCACTTTCACCACTTTCATTTTGCCAGACTTGGTAAAAACAATAATGTCATCCAGGTCGCTGCATTCAGCTATCAGTTCATCTTTTTTCAAACTGGTTCCAATAAACCCTTCAGAACGATTTACATAAATTTTTGTATTGGCTATCGCTACGGCTTTTGCCTGGATAGTATCAAAAAGTTTGATCTCTGTTTTTCTTTCGCGTCCGGTACCGTATTTTTTCAACAATTCTTCAGAATAGGAAATTGCATATTCGGTAAGGAATTCAAGATGATGCCTCACCTGTTCAATCTGGTCTTCAAGTGATTTTATTTGATTGATCAGGTCTTCGATGTCCAGTTTGTAAATTCTTCGTACAGGCTTCTCCGTTAGCTTTAATATATCTTCTCGCGTTACATCGCGATGCAACACTTTTTTAAAAGGAACAAAAGCTTTATCGATAGCGGCAATAACCTTTTCCCAAGTCTCATGCTTTTTTTCAAGTTCTTTGTAAATCTTTTCTTCAAAGAATATTTTTTCGAGAGAAGTATAATGCCATTTATCCTGCAATTCGCGCAATTTGATCTCGAGCTCCTGCTTTAAAAGTGACCGCGTATGATCCGCAGAATATTTCAATAATTCTGTAACCTTTAAAAAACGTGGCTTCTGGCCTTCAATAACGCAGGCATTTGGAGAAATTGAAATTTCGCAATCAGTAAAAGCATAAAGCGCGTCAATCGTGATATCAGGAGAAATACCGGGAGCCAGGTCAACTAAAATTTCAACCTCAGCGGCGGTGTTATCAGTAACTTTTTTAATTTTTATTTTGCCATTGTCATTCGCTTTGATGATGCTGTCAATAAGCTGAGTAGTTGTTGTTCCATAAGGGACATCTTTGATTGCAATCGTCTTTTTATCGATCTCTTCTATTCGTGCACGCACTCTCACTTTTCCACCTCTTGCACCATCATTATAGTTCGACACGTCAACCATTCCTCCTGTTGCAAAATCAGGATAGAGTTCAAACTTTTTCCCTTTATAAAAATTAATGGTCGCTTCGATAAGTTCACAAAAATTGTGTGGAAGAATTTTTGTAGCCAGTCCTACGGCAATTCCTTCAGCACCCTGGGCAAGCAACAACGGAAATTTCATTGGCAAAGTGATTGGTTCATTTTTGCGGCCGTCGTAACTCAATTGCCAGTTTGTGGTTTTACTGTTAAAAGCAACTTCCAGTGCAAACTTGCTAAGCCTTGCTTCGATGTATCTTGGTGCCGCTGCTTCATCGCCGGTGCGCACATCTCCCCAGTTTCCCTGTGTTTCGATCAGCAGTTCTTTTTGCCCAAGATTTACGATCGCGTCTCCAATGCTCGCATCGCCATGAGGATGATATTGCATACTCTGCCCGATGATGTTGGCCACCTTATTAAAGCGTCCATCGTCCATTTCCTTCATCGCATGAAGAATACGACGTTGCACCGGCTTCAAGCCATCTTCAATTGCAGGTACCGCGCGTTCAAGAATCACATAACTTGCATAATCGAGAAACCACGTTTTATATTGCCCGGAAATCCCGGAATCACTGTGTTTATATTCCTGTTTATTTGTCTTTGCCATTTTATTTTCGTTTCACTTCTCTTCTGTAATCATTTAAGTTCATATAGCTCGAGCGGCTGCCCATTCGGATCATAGAAAAAACAAAACTTTTTATTGGTCAATTCATCAACCCTTATTTCCTCTACGTTAATTTCTTTCTTTAAAAGTTCGTTTACTGCTTCTTCAATATTATCTACTGCAAAAGCCAGGTGGCGCAAACCTTTTGCTTCAGGAAAGGATTGCCGCTCTTTAAATTCAGGAAAAGAGAATAGTTCAATTTGGTAACGTCCATTTATTGCCAGGTCCAGTTTATAAGAATTTCTTTCTTCCCTGAATGTTTCTGCCAAAATAGTAAATCCCAAAACGTTAGAATAAAAATCTTTGCTTTTCTCATAATCGTCAGTCAGTATTGCAACATGATGGATCGATCTTATATTCATTCAACTTCTGTTTTATTCTCTTTTTGTTTCACTTCCAAATCTTTCATGTGCCTGCTTTCTCCACGAATTTCGATTTTATCTTCCGCAATCAATTTTTTTAATCGCCAAAGTAAGAAAGCATCACCTGTCGTTTGTTTGGACTTGGTTAAGAAATGATGGATAACTCTACTTATCTTTTGCCAATCAGAAGTTATATATTCAAGCAGATATTTATCATAAAAATCCTCTTCTCGCTGAGATAACTTTTTTGCCCCCTCAAGCAAACGGATCATTTTATTTTCGTTACAAAGTTTTGTCCACTCATCAGGATCCAGTTCAAATTCTGATGTGCTTAATGGCCTTGCCAGTTTCTTTGCTTTTAAAAACTCACGCGGCGGAATTTCAAATAAATTTACCGGGTAAAAAATATTTCCTTTTTCATTGATAAATGGGAGATTGTTGAGAAACAGGACAAATATTCTTCCTGCAAATTCTTTTAACTGGCTCATCAACCAATAATATCCGCTAACGTCATGCTTATTGGGCGCTACCCATATCCAAACTTTTTCGTCTTCATTATTTTTCAATCGCTCAATAATTTCCTTTACAGTTTGCTGGTCATTTACTTCTTCGGTTACAGGGTAATCACTTGCCGCCAAAACCTCCTGCCACCATTGCTTTCTTATTTCAATTCCTTCAGGTGTAAAAATATCTTTTACAGGACCAACAGCGTAATCATCCTTTATAAGTACAATCTCATCCCGCAGCGATTCATCAAGATCAAAACTTTTTGCCAGTGTGTGCGTATCTTCTTTTTGAAAAACTATGTGCATTTATTGAAAAAAGGATTTGAATTATTTCTTTGAATTTAATAAGGCCTAAGGAAAATTCCTTCGTAAATGGTTAATGAAAAATTACACAGCAGCTTCCACCAAATCCACTTCCACTTTAAGATTATCGATAATAAAATCCTGACGTGAAGGTGTATTTTTTCCCATGTAATATTCCAACAATTGTTGAATATGCATTTCGGGCAAAAGCATAACCGGCTGCAAGCGCATATCTTCTCCTATGAATTTTCCAAACTCTTCAGGAGAAATTTCACCCAATCCTTTGAATCGTGTGATCTCCGGTTTGCCGCCTAATTTCAGGATGGCTTTTTCTTTTTCTTCTTCATTGTAACAATAAATCGTTTCCTGCTTTTCTTTATTTTTCCCCGGCATGGTTCTCACCCTGAACAACGGTGTTTCCAAAATGTAAACATGCCCATTTTTGACAAGGTCAGGAAAAAACTGCAGGAAGAAAGTCATCAACAAAAGACGAATGTGCATTCCGTCCACATCGGCATCGGTTGCGATCACAATATTATTATAACGAAGGTCTTCATAACCGGCTTCGATGTTCAAAGCATGTTGCAGAAGATTGAATTCTTCATTTTCATAAACGATCTTTTTGGTCAGTCCAAAACTATTCAAGGGCTTTCCACGCAGACTGAAAACCGCCTGCGTCTCCACATTTCGTGATTTTGTGATCGATCCGCTGGCACTGTCTCCTTCTGTAATGAAAAGCGTTGTTTCCATTCTCTTCGCATTGATCTCATCTTTATTTTTGCCTTCGGCTTCATCGTTAAAATGATAACGACAATCGCGCAACTTTTTGTTGTGCAAATTTGCCTTTTTTGCTCTTTCATTCGCCAGCTTTTTTATGCCGGCCATGTCTTTGCGTTCCCTTTCATTTTGTTCTATTCTCTTCTTCAGTTCATCAGCTGTCGAAGGATTTTTATGTAAAAAATTATCGAGTTCTTTCCCTAAAAATTCAGTGATGAAAGTTTTTACCGCCGGACCTTTTTCATACATCAATGTTGAGCCAAGTTTTGTTTTTGTCTGGCTTTCAAAAACAGGTTCCTGCACACGAATACTTATCGCAGCACAAATACTTCCCCGAATGTCAGCCGCATCATAATCTTTCTTATAAAATTCCCGGATTGTTTTTACAAAACCTTCCCGGAAGCCTGCCAAATGGGTTCCTCCTTGTGTAGTGAACTGGCCGTTTACAAAACTGTAATATTCTTCGCCATATTGATTATTATGGGTTATCGCCACTTCTATATCTTCTCCTTTTAGGTGAATGATCGGATAACGAAGTTCATCGACGTTTGTCTTTCGTTCCAACAGGTCGAGCAAACCATTTTTACTCACAAACCTTTTTCCATTGTAATTAATAACGAGCCCGGCATTCAGGAAGCAATAATTCCAAAACTGGTTTTCAATGAACTCACGTATGTAATGAAAATTCTTGAAAATCTTTTCGTCAGGAATAAATGTTACTTCTGTTCCATTTTCTTCCGTTGTCTTCGTTTCTTTGCTGTCATTTATCAATTTACCTCTTTCAAACTCGGCAGTTTTTTGCTTGCCTTCTCTCACTGACATCACTTTAAAATATTCACTGAGCGCATTAACGGCTTTTGTACCTACACCATTCAATCCAACACTCTTTTGAAAAGCTTTGCTGTCGTATTTTGCGCCTGTATTTATTTTGCTGACCACATCTACCACTTTACCCAAAGGAATTCCACGCCCATAATCTCGAACGCTCACTTGTTTATTTTCAATATTGATGTCAATATGTTTTCCATAACCCATCATGTGCTCGTCTATACAATTGTCTATTACTTCTTTCATGAGCACATAAATACCATCATCAGGACTGCTTCCATCACCCAATTTCCCGATGTACATTCCGGGACGAAGGCGAATGTGCTCTTTCCAATCAAGGCTCTTTATCGATTCCTCGTTGTATTCAAATAAATCTTTATCGGCCATTTTCTATTTTAAAATTTTGCGCAAAAGAAAGAAATTTTAAAGACTTTGCTTTCGCGATTATAATATTTTCCCGGGAAAAAACAGGCTCCTTCCCTATCTTCCAAATATAAGTAAAGACAAACCCAAAGTGAAAGGAATGTTGTAAACACCATGTGAAAAAACTTGTTTGTAAAGACCAAAAAATCAAAACAAAAAAGTTTTGATACTGTTCGTTCACTGAATAAAAAGCGTGATGATAAACGCAGTCATTTTACATTTTGATGTGCTTTCACAAAATCACTCACAAGGTAACTGATCAATTTACCCAATGAAGAATCAGATTCTCCATTATCCATAACTGAAGCTCCTTCACAAATGTGCAGGTAAGCAACCTTTGCATCTATAGCTGCAAAATTCAAATATTGGCGGGCTTGAAGAGATGTGATTCCGCAAGGCGTTGTCGCGCTGCTTAAAGTATTTTCGATCGCATCCAAATCAAGTTCCACACCTGTAAAATTGTCTTCCGTAAATGAAGTTCCCTGGGCAACGGCCTGGATGAAGTTTACTTTTTCATGAATGAAAATGTCTTCATAAGAAATAAAATCAATAAAAGGATTTTCGGCGATATCAGTCCAAACACTTTGTTGCACATAATTTTCATGAACCCCCACTATGTAATATTTATTCAGATAACCATCTTCATCAGCATAACGGAAAGGATTGCCGGAATGTCTTCCTTCCGATGGCCTGAAATCGGTGTGTGCATCAAGATTAATGCAATTAATTTGAGCCAATGGAATCAGATCGGCTTTGTGTAATCCCTTGGCTGCGCCTTTTATTGCCGGGTAGGCATTGTTGTGTCCACCGCCAACAATGATAGGAATTTTATGATTTTGCGTAATGATCTTTACCAGTTCTTCAACAGCATCGTCAATAGAGGAAACCAAAGATCGATACGCCGCGATTTTTTCATCCTGGTCGGCAGCATTCACATTGATCAGTTTTTCCACATCTGAAAAATCAAAGTGACCGGCAAGGAAAATATTTTCGCCGGTCAATGCACCATTACTTTGAAAATTTAAGAAAGAACCGAGGAAAGGAAACCAGGCCGAATCGGCTCCACCTTTTCCCAGGTTTGCTTTGACGCCAATATCTTCAGGTATACCAAAAAGTACATATTTTGCCGGTGTTTCCGCAATTACTTTTTCAATATCACCTGCAGCATCACAAAGTATTATTTCTCCAAGTTTTGTTTCAAATCTGCGCATATTTATGCGAGAAAGAATTTCCTTTTTGTCGTATCGTTTAAACTTTGAAAGCATATTTTTTGTTTGAAAAATTAAATTTTGTTTTAAATAAAATCTCCTTTGATCATCACTTTGTCAATCAAATTTTCACCAAAAGAATAAGGAAGATAAGCAAGAGAGGGAATTGGCTTTGTAAAAATAAAATTCGCTTTTTTCCCCGCAGCAATGCTTCCGTAATCCTTGCCTATTTCCATTGCAGCAGCTCCATTAATTGTTGCAGAATTAATTGCTTCTTCAGGAAGCATTTTCATTTGAATGCAACTTAATGAAACAACAAAATTCATATTTCCCGAAGGAGATGAACCCGGATTGTAATCTGAGGCAAGAGTAACAGCAGCACCTGCATCTATTAATTTTCTTGCCGGTGGCATTTCACTTCTTAAGAAAAAAGCAGCGGTTGGCAACAAAGTAGACGCTCCTTCAAAATCGCCCAACAACTGGATTTCATGTTCAGTCAAAGTTTCAAGATGATCCAGGGATAAAGCTTTTGCAGCAATACCGGCTTCAATGCCTCCAATGCTGTTTAATTGATTCACGTGCAATTTGGGCTTTAAACCAAATTGTTTTCCTGCTTCGCAAATAGTGATCATTTCGGCGGGAGAAAAAAATCCCCTTTCACAAAAAACATCAATATAATCAGCCAATTTTTCACGGCTAATTATGGGCAGCATTTTGTTTACCAATAAATCAATGTATCCCTCATGATTTTCTTTATAAGCTGAAGGAAAAGCGTGCGCACCCAAAAAAGTGGATTTGATTTCGAAACGGCTTTTTTCTTTTAATTTTTTGATAACGCGCAGCATTTTCAATTCGCCTTCTACCGTTAACCCATACCCGCTTTTTATTTCTATCGCGCCCGTGCCCATTTTGCCCACTTGCTCCAATCTTTTCCAGGAAAGGTTAAAAAGCTCATCTTCTGAAACCTTATTTAATTTTTCAGCAGAGTTCAAAATTCCTCCACCCTTTGATGCAATTTCCGCATAACTCAATCCTTTGATCTTGTCAATAAATTCTTCTTCCCTGCTTTTGGCAAAAACAAGATGTGAATGACTGTCGCACCAGCAAGGCAAAACAAAAGTATTTCGAGGAACCGCATTTCCTTCTTTTGCAAAGCGAAAATCTTCCATCTTTCCAATATCAGAAATTGTATCGCCTTCAACAACGATGTAGGCGTTTTCTATTTTTGGCAAAATTGAAAGTTCACTGCCGCGTAAAAAGCCGGATGATTCCCGCGTATTCATGAGGCAATGAATGTTAGTAAAGATTTGCGTGGCCATGGGAGCTAAATTATGGAAAAAGGAATTGGAATTGATTTTTACTTATCCTGTTTCGTGTACGATATTTGAGGTAACCCGGTTAATCCCAAATTTGATAAACAATGCCTAATGCTCTAATAAATGAGACCTCGCCTTATTTGCTTCAACATGCAAATAATCCTGTTGACTGGCGGGCATGGAATCCTGAAACCTTACAAAAAGCAAAAGATGAAAATAAAATGATGCTGGTAAGCATTGGATATGCTGCTTGCCATTGGTGCCATGTGATGGAACATGAATGCTTTGAAAACATAGAAGTGGCAAGGGTGATGAATGAAAATTTTATTTGCATAAAAGTGGATCGCGAAGAACGGCCGGATGTGGACCAGGTTTATATGAACGCGGCTTACCTGATCAATGGAAATGGTGGCTGGCCTTTAAATGCGCTGGCAATGCCTGATGGCAAACCTTTTTTCGCAGGCACTTATTTCCCAAGAGAAAACTGGATCAGACTGCTCGAATATTTTGCAGGCATTTATAAGAATGAAAGAGAAAAATTGGAAGAGCAGGCAGAAAATGTTTCTAAAGGAATACGCGAAATTGAACACGTTCCAATCAATCCTTCTCAAGTTGATTTTGATAAAAAAGATGTGGATAGAATGTTTTCTGCTTTTGAAAATAAAATTGATTTTGAACGCGGAGGCACACGAGGGGCCATGAAATTCCCAATGCCTTCCGTTTGGGAATTTTTGTTGCAGTACCATTATTTTTCCGGGAATAAAAAAGCTTTGGAAGCTGTTGAAACGACATTGAATAATATGGCAAACGGAGGAATTTATGACCAGGTGGGAGGCGGTTTTGCCCGATATGCAACTGATTCAAAATGGCATGTACCACACTTTGAAAAAATGTTGTACGATAATGGGCAATTGGTCAGCCTTTATTCACATGCTTACCAGTTAACGAAAAATCCATTGTATAAGAAAGTGGTTTATGAAACATTGGATTTTGTTAAGCGAGAACTCACTTCCCTGGAAGGCGGATTTTATTCTTCTTTGGATGCGGACAGTGAAGGTGAAGAAGGAAAATATTATGTGTGGGCAGAAAAACAAATAAAGGAAATTTTGCAGGATGACGCACACTTGTATATTGATCACTTTGGAATTACAGAACCTGGCAATTGGGAAGAAGGCAAAAATATTCCTGATAGGAATTTTGGAAAAGTGTCAGGGGCAGTAAACGAACAAATAAATGAAAAACTTTTTTTGCTGAATCACAAGTTGTTGCAAGAAAGGCAAAAACGCATTCGGCCTTCAACAGATGATAAAATCCTGGCTTCATGGAATGCGCTGATGGCAATTGGTTTTACTGATGCGTACAGGGCTTTTGGAGAAATATCTTTTTATAAAACAGCTGAAAAAAACCTTCAATTCTTAATAAAAAATTTGTGCACGAAAGAAAACCATTTGTACCGGAATTACAAGAATGGTAATCCTTCAATTCATGGCTTTTTGGATGACTATGCGTTTTTAATAAGTGCTTTAATTTCATTTTACCAGGTAAGTTTTGATGAATCTTATTTGCATAAAGCAAAAGCGTTGACAGAATATGTGCAACTTCACTTTTTTGACGAACAAAGCGGGATGTTTCTGTATACCGATAATCAATACCATGATTTGATTGCACGAAAAATGGAAATTACAGACAATGTTATTCCTTCCTCCAACAGCGAAATGGCGAAAAATTTATTTGTTCTCAGTGTATATTTTGAAGAATCAAAGTATGAGAAACAAGCGCATCAAATGATCAGGAATGTTTTTGATGATGTGATGAAAAACGTCGGCTATTACAGTAATTGGGCGATTGCTGCAAACAATCAAATATTCCAAATGATCGAAACAGCAATAGTCGGTGAGGAAGTAAATGAAAAAAGAAAACAGCTTCAGCAAAATTATTTACCAAATGTTCTTTTCTCAGGAAGCGTTCGGGAAAGTGCACTGCCTTTGCTTCAAAACAAATATGTTGAAGAGGAAACAATGATCTACGTATGCAAGAATAAAATGTGTGGGTTGCCGGTGGAAGAGGCAGATAAAGCATTGATACAAATTGAAAAATAAAAATGCATTTCACAATCGGCACCTTAATTGTAGTGAAACAATTTATATTTTGTATTCACCTTTAAAATTATTAATTATGAAAGCAGTCGGTTGGATATTAATCGCAGTTGGAATTGTAATGATAATCATTAAAGGCG
>JBQCEG010000118.1:0-9501 GCA_051960475.1 Ginsengibacter sp. | reverse complement strand
CTGAGTATGATCACAAGGGTTGGGACATTCAGTTAGAAAAAATGCAATACCGGGCGCAGATCAACGACAAAGAAATGGAGCTTATCTACGACTATCTAACGTCGAAACACTAGATCATCCGTATATTTAAAGAAGAGAAAATTTTAGAGAATCGCTGGCACGGACCTTTTCAATGGTAAGGTGATAACAGGACCAGCGTCTCCTGAGCTACCTTGCCAATAAAACGGTTCCTTTCAGGAAAAGGTTGTTACCGGAAGGTGTTTGTCCCTTGATCAGGTAAACATATACACCAGTTTCTGCCGGCGCACCATGATACGTCCCATCCCAGCCCTTTTTGATGTCATTCGATACAAAGATCTTGTTGCCCCAACCATCAAAAACAGCCAATTCTTGCAGTGTAAACTGAACACCCGGTGGTATCCTGAAAACGTCATTATGGCCGTCTCGGTTTGGTGTGAATATATTGGGAATATTAAGCGGCCTACCTGCAATGACAGTTACCTTCCCTGTAGCCGTGCATCCGCTGTCGGTAGAGACCCTCAGTTGATAGCTTATTTCATTTAAAGGGCTCGATACAGGACGCGCAATTGTGGTGTTATCCAGGTCTGTGGAGGGCGACCATTGATATTGAGTGATGGCTCCTGAAAGTACCGGGTTTAATTGTATAACTCCATTAGTTGAATAAACCGTGTCGGGAGTAAATAAAACTGACGGTTTTGGATTAACAGTCATCGTTGTTACGGCCGAAGAATCCTGCGAAGCACAGGAGAGGCTGCTGGTCAGTATACAGTAGATCATATCTCCCTTATGCAAGGTGCCAGAGCTAAAAGTGGAACTGTTAATTCCTGAATTGATTCCATTTACTATCCATTGAAAACGCGGATCATCTCCGCCGTTGGTTGGCATAGCCGTAAACATGACGGGCGTTCCTTCACAAACCGGATTTGCATTAACGGTTATTGTGACTCCCGGCGTTACATGCGGCGAAATCTTTAAGGTCACCGCTTTACTGGTTGACGTGTCCGGACTGGCACAGGTGGCATTGCTTGTCATTTCGCAAGTTACCACATCACCATCGCTCAACTGATCACTGGTAAATTCAGCACCGTTGGCAGGGGCATTGTTTCCATTCACCATCCATTGAAATACCGGACTGCTTCCCCCATTCGTGGCAATGGCATCAAAAGTGATCGGTGTACCTGCACAAACGGAGTTTTGGGTGGCCGAGATCGTAACCACCGGAGTTACACGGTTGCCAACTGAAATAG
Organism: Ginsengibacter sp.; assembly: GCA_051960475.1. GTDB lineage: Bacteria > Bacteroidota > Bacteroidia > Chitinophagales > Chitinophagaceae > Ginsengibacter. The sequence goes on along the minus strand of JBQCEG010000118.1, from coordinate 8,233 downwards.
TGATACTGTTGGAGGTGTCTGCATTCAAGGTTGTGCAAGGTGCGTTACTTATAAGAATACAGCGGACGGAGGAGCCATTTTGAAGGGTATCGGTGGCATACAGGGAAGCGGTGGCACCTGATATATCATGGCCGTTTACCTGCCATTGATAGGTGGGATTCGTACCGCCATTTAGGGCGGTGGCTCTTAGTTTTATCGTAGTGCCGGTACAAACGGAGGTATTTGAGGCGGTAATAGTGATTTTGGGTGTTAAGACCGGCTCAATGGTTATGGAGCTGGTGGTTGCTGAACAACCGCTACTGTTCGTTACTACGGCTTTATAACTGCCGGGGATGGAGGGTATGTAAATCGAGTCAATTAAATAACCCTGAGCCCATTTTTGAACACTATTTTTAAGATAATCGGTCGCATAAATGTTGCCACTTGCATCCAGAAATAAGCCGACGGGATCAGACAGCTGGTTTTCTGCAAGGCCGGCACCATTTCCACCGGCGACAGTTATTCCTGATGAGGCACCAGGAGGCCATTTTTGAATACGGTTATTAGTCTCATCGGCAACATAAACATTTCCCTGAGGATCTACATAGATACTTACATCAGAATCAAACTGATTTGCCCCCTTCCCCTGCCCATTGCCACCCGCAACGATCAAACCAGTGGTACTTCCCGGTGTCCACTTGCTGACCTGGCTGTAGCCGCTTTCACTTATATAAAGGTTTCCGGCCGCATCTAAAAATATTCCAACAGGATTCCCTAGATTATCTGCCATTGTAACTCCCTGTGTTGAGGATGTTGAACCGGGTGGAAATTTTTGCACCCGTTCATTAAACTGGTCGGCTACATATAAATCCCCATTTGAAGCTACAAAAATTGAAATAGGAGAGTTTAGCTGATTGGCTAAACTTCCTATACCGTTTCCTCCTGCCACCGTTACCCCGGCAGTAGTGGAGGTCGATCCGGGCGGGAATACCACGACGCTGTTCAACCTGATATCAGAGACATATAGATATCCATGGGCGTCCACAAATACTGCTGCAGGTGTTGCAAGGCCACGACGGGCAACGGTAACGCCTTTAGTCGCTCCAGGTGTCCACGTCTGTACACGGCCATTGTCTTCGTCAGCTACATAAATGTTCCCCTGGGAATCCACAAAAATCCCGGAAGGTCTGTTTAACTGTTTAGCGAGAATACCAACACCGTTTCCTCCCGCAACTGTTATTCCGCTGTCCTGTAAAACTGCCCGGGAAGTATCCACAATGCTGTCGCCCTCATACCACGTAATTTGTGATGCTGAATGATTGGTATTTACAAAAAGAGTATCGCCAAGACACGTTCCTCCCTGGCTTTTTATGCTCACAACAGGTGGGGCAGTTATTAAAACCGTATTCGAAGTGTCTAAAGAATTGATCATGCAAGCCGCATTTCCCCTCATGACACAAATAATGCTATCTCCATCGGCAAGGTTGGAAAAGGAGTAGCGGTTTTGATCGGTACCTACGTCACTGCCGTTCACCTGCCATTGAAAATGGGGTGTAGTTCCTCCATTTAGAACCGTGGCAATGAAAGTGCCGGTGCCAGAACATAAGTTCTTCCCTGTTTCTTTGATGGAAATCTGCGCAGAAACTGAGGGACTGATCACAACAGGGTTGGTAGTAACCGAACACCCTGAACTGTCTGTGACAATCGCCGTATAGGTTCCAGCAGTTAAGGTGACAAATGTTGTGTCAATTGGCCGGTTAGACCATTTCTGGACTCGTTCATTTTGGAAATCCTCCACGTAAATGTCACCATTTGCCGTAACAAATACACTTCCGGGCCCGTTGAATTGATTAGCAGCGTTTCCAAATCCATTACCACCAGCTACGGTTACTCCATCGGTTGCACCGGTGGAACCGGGCGGAAATCGTTGGATCCTGCTGTTGGAATAATCTGCAACATAAAGGTATCCTGCCGGATCTACAAAGATGCCAAACGGGGCATCAAGTTGATTAGCTGCCGAACCGATACCATTACCCCCAGCAACTGTAATACCACTGGTGGCGCCCGGTGCCCATTTTTGAATGCGCTCATTGGTCCGATCCGTTACATAAATATTACCGCTGGCATCCACGAATACATTTGTGGGAAGATATAACTGATTGGCAGCGGTTCCAGCACCGTTGCCACCTGCAACAGTCACTCCGTTAGTGGCGCTTGTAGAGCCTGGAGGGAACTTTTGCACCCGATTATTGAGCCAATCAACCACGTACAGGTTGCCAAGTGCATCCACAGCGACATCATACGGATCATTGAATTGATTAGCAGAGTTACCCTTTCCGTTTCCCCCGGCAACCGTTACTCCGAAAGTAGCTTCCGGAGCCCATTTTTGAACACGTTGATTCAACTCATCAGCGATGTAGAGATTGCCAGCTGCGTCAATGCAAATCCCAATCGGGTAATCAACCTGGTTGGCACCGCTACCGCCGCCGTTGCCGCCTGCAACAGTAATGCCGTTTGTCATCCTGGTTGATCCGGGCGGAAATTTTTGGATGCGTTCATTTACGGCATCTGAAACATAGAGGTTACCACTGGCATCAAGACATATGCTTTGAGGAGAAAAAAACTGATCAGCCGCTGACCCAAATCCATTGCCTCCTGCAACAGTTATACCGGTGGCTGAAACAGCTGCGGCGCTGTCCGCAATTACTGATCCATTGTACCATGTAATTTTTGATATTGACTGGTTGGTTGTAGACAGAAGAAGTGTATCACCTGTACAATTACCTGAAGTAGCAAGAGTGACAGCAAAGGGGCATTGGCTAAAGCCCGTGTGAGTAAACAGAACTGAAAATAAAAAAAGCAGTCTTTTCATGTGTCAGTAATACTCTCTGAAAACCTTTTGTCTGGTAAACTAAAGTATGTAATATAAACAAAATATCAGGTAAGTTTATTGTTTTCTTTAAATATTTAAGAATCCCAGGACAGGCCTGTTTGTCTTCCTGCTTCGGGTCCTGATTCAATTATTAACCAACTGGTTCCTCTATATTAACCTGTTTTACGCACCTGCAGTCATGTAATAGAGCGGCTTAGATGGACAGCCTAATCCCAAATCGCGATATGTGATAAAGCAACTTTACGAGAGGCGGTTGTCCGATGGGCGACAATGTTTAAGCGCTCTCATTTGCTGTCAAACAAAATCCAAATCCTTTTGCAAAAACCTCACCGGAGGGTTGTTACAAAAAACGCAACAACTGGCGCCCAACATGGAACCTTCTCCCTGACGATTAACAAGCAGACTAATGACTGTAGTCATTCTTTTGACCCCCTTAGGGGGTTTAATTTTATGGGCCCCAAAATAAGTAACATGAAAACAAAAAATATAGCCCCTCCATCTCTTAAGCAGGATGAAGTGGCTGAAAATAAAAATGAAATTGATTCTGAGGTTCCTCAACAGAAACCAAAAACAGGCAAGAAAAGGAAACATGTATCAGCGCTGGTGGCTGCTTCAATGGGAAGGAGCGCTGTTGCTCAAGCCCGTGCAGATTCCTATGCTGATGTAGGTTTTTCAGGTACAGGAACAAATGATACTTTTCATGAGGAATAAAGGGTTTAAAAAATACTTTGGCGGCAAAATGCGTAGTTTCTGTTGTGGCCAAGTTTACCATCTTACGATATGACCCAAACAAATTCCATTCATGAGTTCATAGATTCTCACTTATAACCAACTTTTTTACTTTTTTAAAAGTAAAAAAAATTGATCTGAATCACACAACAGATTGATTTAGATCATAAAATATAGTTTTAAACTCTGTTATCTTTAATAATCCCGAGAACATTTCGCCCGGGAAATATTAGTTTAGAACTACCTGGGCACAGCAAACTATTTATTACGTACATTATGAGAAAAAACGACCTTAAGAATATCGATAATTTTAATTATCCTCCTCTCAGAAAGAAGTTATCAAAACCACCTGGAGAAAAAGGTGTGAATGATTCCTCTACCTTAGCGAACGAGAGCTATTGGGCTCTTTTCGAGAAATCGAAAAATCCGCTCCTGATGATAGACGGTTCTTTCCGATTTATAAAATGTAATAATGCAACTTTAAAATTATTGTCAGCCACTTCAAAAGACCAGGTAATTAATAAGCCTCCTTCTTATTTTTCACCCAAGTATCAACCTGATGGGCAACTTTCATCATTAAAGGCTGCAGAAATGATCAGAAGGGCTTTTGAGAAAGGTCAACATCAATTTGAGTGGATGCATAAAAGACTTGACGAAGTTTTCCTTTCTATTAAGGTAAGCCTGACAGCCGTTCCCTTCAAGAGAGAAATGATATTGCTGGTTAACTGGGAGAATATTACTGAACATAAGAAAGCGGAAGAAACGATCCACAAGCTTCACCAGGCCATTCAACAAACGAAAGAAATTGTTTTCATGACTGATTTGGATGGTACGATCAATTTTGTGAATGCTGCTTTTGAGGAAGTATATGGTTATAGAAGAGAAGAAGTTGTGGGAAAAGTAACCCCGCGCATACTCAGGAGTGGGTTAATGGACAAAAAGTTATATAATGATTTGTGGGAAAAACTTTCAAACGGAAAAGGTTTGACCAGAGAATTAATCAACAAAACAAAAGATGGACGATTGATTAATATTCATACCTCCTTAAGCCCGGTCTTTAATGATGAAAAGAAATTGAGTGGCTATATGTGTGTGCAACAAGACATCACAGAAAATAAGAGCGCGGAAAGAAAATTAGTTGCTGCTGAAATACAATATCGTACACTTTTTGAAAAAGCGCCGGATGGAATATGCCTGATAGATTATGAAACGCTCCTCCCTCTGGATTTTAATACAAGAGCCCATAAACAGCTTGGCTATTCAAGGAAAGAATTCAGCCGTTTAAAGATTTCCGACTATGAAGCGCTTGAAACTGCAAAAGTTATAAAAGGCCGGGTGAGGAAAATAATGATAGATGGTAGCGACGATTTTATAAGCAAGCATAGAACAAAGAATGGCGAGATCAGGGATGTTCACGTGATCGTGCAGAAAATGATTTTGAACGACAAGCCATTGTTTTATGCGATTTATCGTGACATTACTGATAAAGTAAGGCTGGCAAATGCGCTGAAACTTCATGAAGAAAATCTACAGCGCCAGATAATAGAGGCTACTTTGTCGGGCCATGAAGCTGAGAAAAATGAATTGGGAAGAGAGTTACACGACAATGTCAATCAACTATTGGCAACCGTAAAAATTTACCTGGGAATGGTAAAAACAAAGATAGAAAATATCGACACCGATCTTCTTGAAAAAAGTTATCAGTATTTAAACTCAGCAATGGATGAATTGCGAAGACTATCGCATTCATTGGTGGCACCGGCACTGAAAGATAAAGGCCTTTTGGAAAGTCTCAAGGTATTAATCGAGGAAGTGAATTTGACTTGTCCGTCCAGGATTAAGTTGATTTTTAAAATAAGGGAAGAACGAATACCAGATCAAAATCTGGCACTTAGTTTATACCGCATTATCCAGGAACAAATGAATAACATTTGTAAACATTCAAAAGCCGAAACTGTTCTTGTTCATTTAACGGAAAATAATGGCCATTTAGAATTATCAGTTTTAGATGATGGAATTGGATTTGATGCATCAAAAACAGGTACCGGAATAGGCTTAAGAAATATTCAAAGCAGGGTAGAAATTTTTTCAGGTACTGTTAATGTTTTCTCTTCACCCGGGCAAGGGTGTGAACTAAGGGTAAGAATTCCTCTTAGAAAGGTCATTAAAAATTAATCACGTACTTGAATGGTAACGGTTATGCCTACACGGAATAAAAACGTCAACCGCCATGGAGAAAAACAAGACAGAAGGACGCCTTTAATCCAGTAGGTATTAAATTATCACATTCCTGGAAGCACGGATTACGATCCTTACAGTAGTTGGTCACTGTAAGAATTGTTTTACATGATAATCCATAGATTACTAAACCTATTTTTTGGTAAATGCGCTATCATTGTTGATAGTTAGATAGTTCAATCATTAAATCCAGCTATGTGTTATTGTTCTATGACTGATTGAGCAAAAACCTTCTGGCAAAGATTGACGGTTGGTTATCCAAGAATTAAATGCCGCCCTGACTATGGGCGGTTTTTTCTTTTGTGGTGTTATTTAGATCGGAACAGCTATCTGTAAGAATACGGGATTAACTGCAATAGGTTGATTGATAAATGCTAATTTAGCTGAAAATACAAACACACCCAGGGGATTGCCACTTTTTTAATGGAATATCACGCTTTTTATTGACTTGTAAACTTGAAGTTCAAAATTCTTTAAGGTAACTTTTAGTCCCGGCAGGGAATATAAAAATATAAAAAATAGAAAATTTGAAAACCATTATTGCAACCGTTCTTATTTTTCTGTCTGTCAACACTCTTGTACGCGCACAAATGGTTCCAATGAGAAAGGTTATTTCTTTAAACGGAACATGGCAAATCGCAGAAGGGACTATGGATGTTATTCCGGAAAATTTTAATCAAACCGTTCAGGTTCCGGGTCTTGTTTCATTGGCGGCCCCGGCATTTAAAAATGTTGGTCCCAAAGTAGAGGTCAGGGGCAAACTGTCGCAGTCTGATTCTTTACGAGATGCTTTCTGGTATCGCCGTTCATTTACTGTTTATAGCCCGATTCCGGCAATAGCTGTTTTAAAAATCGCCAAAGCAAAGTATGGAACTAAAGTTTTCGTCAACAGAAAAGAGGTGGGAGAGCACTTGCCCTGTTTCACCCCTGGTTATTTCAATGTAAAAGACGCGCTTAAAGAAGGCTCCAATGAAATTATTGTGAGGGTTGGCGCATCGCGCGATGCTGTTCCTCCAACAATCCCTGACGGTTTCGATTTTGAAAAAGAGCGCTATATTCCCGGAATTTATGATGATGTGAAGTTGGTCCTTTCCGGTACCCCACATATTATTCGGGTGCAAACAGCACCAAATATTTCAAAGAAAGAAGTGTTGGTGCAAGTGGCGCTGGGGAGTTCAGCCGAAGTCGCAAATTCAAACGTAGGTTTCACCATCAGGGAAGCAAGATCAAAAAAAATAGTTGGTCGTTTAAATAAAAAAGTAACATTATCAGCGGGAAACCAAAATATTGTTGAAGCAACTATTCCTATTAAAAACTGTCAGCTGTGGTCTCCTGAGGATCCATTTTTGTATAACCTGGAGGTTACTACAGAAGCAGATGAAACTTCCACACGTTTTGGAATGAGAGAATTTCATTTTGATACGGCGACAAAAAAAGCAGTACTGAACGGCAAGCCCTATTTTCTTCGGGGTAGCAATATAACGCTGTACCGGTTTTTTGAAGATTCCTCCTGTAAGAATTTGCCGTGGAATACCACATGGGTCAGAAAATTATTTAAAAGTTTTAAAAAATTTCATTGGAATAGTTTGCGCTATTGTATTGGCTTTCCACCCGAAGAGTGGTACCGGATTGCCGATGAAGAAGGGATTCTTATCCAGGATGAATTCCCCATCTGGTATGGCGGAACCGGCTGGAATTCATGGCCGACGCAATTACATGCGGACGAACTGGTAAAAGAATATACCGAATGGATGCAGGATCGCTGGAACCATGCCAGCGTCGTTATATGGGATGCCAGCAACGAAACGGTTTGTAACAATGGCAAGACGGATGAAACCGGCGAAGCTGTTAGTAAAGTCAGGTCTCTTGATCTGTCCCATCGCCCCTGGGACAATAGCTATTCACAGTCGCGTGAACAGGGTGATGTTTTTGAATCGCATCCATATCACTTCCAGGATTCAAAATTTAAATTAAAAGATATTGCAAAGGCGAGTATTGTCCCCCAGGGAAATAATTATCCAAATTCAGGTAAGTACGCCGTCATCATTAATGAATACGGATGGCTTTGGCTCAACAGGGACGGAAGTCCTACCACGCTCACAAAGGAACTTTACAAAAATCTTTTAGGAGAAAATTCTACCACCGCACAACGCAGGCATCTTTATGCCCTGTATACGGCAGCAGAAACAGAATTTTGGCGTTGTCACAGGCAAGCAGCGGGCGTGTTGCATTTCACGGCGTTGGGATATTCAAGGAGTGATGGACAAACGAGCGATAACTTCATCGACCCAGCAAAACTTGAATACGAAAGCGAGTTTTTAAAGTATGTGCCCGAGGCATTTTCGCCTGTCGGCCTCATGCTGGATGAGTGGGGAAATGATATTGATATTGGTA
>JBQCEG010000117.1:0-21520 GCA_051960475.1 Ginsengibacter sp. | reverse complement strand
GCCTAAATTTTTATTGAATGGCGTATAATAGTTACCGGCCGGGCCGGTCTTCCACCCCGATCGTAATGAACCTGATCATCATTAATGCTATTGTTTTTGTAGCGCAATTGGTGTTTGATAAAACCGGACTGGATATAACCGGTGGTACGCAATTGGGCTGGCTGACAAGCAGAATCGGTTTATGGTCTATCGGTACCGGATATTTTAAACCTTACCAATTGGTAACACACATGTTCGCACACGGCGGAATTTTTCATATACTTTTCAATATGTATGCGCTGTGGCTGTTCGGTTCGGCATTGGAAAGATTGTGGGGCCCGCAAAGGTTTTTAATATTTTATTTCGTTTGCGGATTAGCAGCAGGTGTTGCAGAAATGTTTTTGGTCCCTATCGGCTTTGCCATCGGTGCTTCCGGCGCAATCATGGGTTTGCTCGGGGCTTTTGCTTATACATTTCCAAATATTCAATTTTATATTCTGCCCATTCCCTTCCCGATCAAGGCAAAATACCTTGCCATTATTTATGCGGCTTTTGACCTTTTCGGTCAATTCTCAGGTTATGGTGGAAACGTAGCACACTTTGCGCATTTAGGCGGTCTGGCCATGGGCTTGATTTTATGCATTTTATGGAAAAAGGGCGGTAGAAGAAATTATTAAAACTGGAATTAGCTGTTTAAAAATGCGCCTAATTTGGTAATTTTACCATAGAAATTCAAGTACAAAAAAATGGGTGAATCAGAAAGATATATGGACAGCCGGTTAAGGAAAATCCGGCTTGGTGATGACAACAACGCACTGATGGCACTCATTGCTATAAACGCATTGATGTTTGTGAGTTTCGGATTGATACAAGTCATTTATTACATTTCCAAATCTTCAGCAACAGCTTTTCAATACGAGATATTAAGATGGTTTATTGTTCCCGCAAAACTTTCATCTGTGCTTGCCAAACCATGGACAGTATTGAGTTATATGTTTGTGCACGTCGGATTTATTTACACGCTGATCAATCTTGTTTGGCTTTGGGTTTTTGGATCTATCCTGCAGGATCTTTCAGGAAATTCAAAAGTAATACCTGTATATATTTATGGAGGAATTGCTGGAGCAATATTTTTTGTTGCAACTAGTTATGCATTTCCGGTTTTGAGAGAACAGGTAGAATACTCATTTATGTTTGGTGGAAATGCCGGCATAATGGCCGTCGCACTTGCCACTACTACCCTAGCCCCGGATTACCGCTTGTTCAAAATGCTTAATGGTGGAATTCCTTTGTGGATCCTCACGATTCTTTATGTCATCATTGATTTCTCCGGTACCGGGGAAGCATCACATCATTTGGCACACCTCGGTGGCGGTTTCATAGGATTTTTATTTGCTATTAGTTTAAGAAAAGGTTATGACTGGGGAAAATGGATGAACAATTTATACGATTGGTTTTCGAATTTGTTTAATCCTGACGCTCCTGTGCGCCACAATCAAAAGATCAAGGAAAAAGTCTTTTATAACACCAATGGCCAAAAGCCATTTGTTAAGAGGCCCGTGATCACGCAACAGCGCATAGATGAGATTCTTGACAAGATCAATCAAAAAGGATTCAATCATTTGTCAGAAGAAGAGAAAGCCATCCTTGAAAAAGCGCGCGAAGCTGATTTTTAAAGCTGGCAAAATCGTTCTTTCATCAAAATAAAAAGGATTGCCTTAAATGGAAAAACCCTTCCTGCGGAGATTTACAAAGAAGGTCTTAATTGCGTTGAACATTGGCATTGGTATCCTTTTTCTTGCAGGAGCATACGTAAAATATTTCAACCCGGTCCATTGGTGGTTTCTTAGTCTTTTTACATTAGCATTGCCCTACCTCATTTTAATTTTAATCCTGTTTTTTTTCTTTTGGTTTTTTATAAAACCTTTTTGGTCCGTTCTTTCACTTGCATTTCTGCTTTTCTCTCTTCATGCAGTTAAGAATATTTTTCCTTTTAGATTGGCTTCTGATTTTCCTATCCATAAAGAGAAAGACAATATCAGGATCATGAGCTGGAATGTAGAGTTGTTCAATATTCTTCACTATAAAGATCATCCCGAAAAAAAACAGGAGATCATTGACCTTATCAATAAATATGATCCGGACATTGCATGCTTCCAGGAAATGGTAGCGGGTGATAACAAAAAATCAATCAATTATTTTCCGGCAATAAAAAGCGCATTAAGGTTTTCTGATTATTTTTATTCTTATGTGGTAAAAAATGATTTTGATAAATACCACCATTACGGAATAATCATCTTTTCAAAATTTCCGATCATTCACAAACAAACATTAGTAAATAATCCCGACAGTTATAATTCAACGTTTCAGTACGTGGACATGTTGGTAGGGAAAGACACCGTTAGGGTTTTCAATGTTCACCTTCAATCGTTGAAGTTTTCACAAACCAATTTAAATTATCTCGACAATGGAACAGTGCCTGCAGAGGGTAGCATTTCAGAATCGAAGAACATTATCCAGAAAGTTAAAATGGGGGTTTTAAAAAGAGCTTCACAGGCTGATTTTATAAAAGATGAATTAAATCATAGCCCTTACCCAATCATTGTTTGCGGCGATTTTAATGACGTGCCCGTAAGCTATGCTTATGAAAAAATTGGTAAAGGTCTTCAAAATGCTTTTGTTGAAAAGGGATCAGGTATTTCAAGAACCTACAGTTCAATTTCGCCAACATTACGCATCGACAATATTTTTACTGATAAGAATTTTTCAATTAAAGGCTTTACAACGATAGAGAAAAGTTACAGCGATCATTTCCCGGTGATAGCAGATGTGAAATATCAACCGCGAAACAATGGAACACGATTATTTAAATAAGATTGTAAAACGTGAAATATCTTTACAGGCTTAAAATTAATACAACAGCCCGGAGAGGAGTTTTTAAAAAATTGAATGAATATGCCGCTAAGAATTTTTAATTCATTGACGAAAGAAAAAGAAGATTTTGTTCCTGTAAATCCGCCTCACGTGGGAATGTATGTGTGTGGCCCAACCGTTAGTGGTGAAAGTCACTTGGGTCATGCAAGGCCTTATATCACTTTTGATGTCGTGTACAGGTACCTGTTATACCTGGGTTACAAAGTGCGTTACGTGCGCAACATCACTGATGCCGGGCATTTTGAGGAAGAAGGCCGACAGGCAGAAGATAAGATTTCATCGAAAGCGCAGCTGGAAAAAATTGAACCGATGGAGCTGGTTCATAAATACACCAGCCTTTTTCATTGGGCTTTCAGGCAATTGAATACACTGGAGCCAAGTATTGAACCAACGGCAACGGGCCACATTGTGGAACAAATTGGAATGATCGAACAACTGATCAAAGCAGGTTATGCTTATGAAGTGAATGGCTCTGTTTATTTCGATGTTAAAAAATATGCTTCCGATCACGACTATGGAAAATTGAGTGGACGTGTTGTGGATGATCTTTTGGAAACAACGCGTGAACTGGAAGGGCAGGATGAAAAAAGAAACAAAGCAGATTTTGCTTTATGGAAATTAGCACCGCCACAACACATCATGCGCTGGAAAAGCCCTTGGGGCGAAGGTTTTCCCGGATGGCACATTGAATGTTCTGCAATGGCCACCAAATACCTGGGAGCTCGCTTTGATATTCATGGAGGAGGAATGGACCTGATGTTTCCGCACCACGAAAGTGAAATAGCTCAAAGCACAATCTGCAATCACACACCGCCTGCGAAATATTGGATGCACAACAACATGATAACGGTGAATGGCAAAAAAATGGGCAAGAGTTACAATAACCAGATATCGCTCACGCAAATGTTTAGTGGCAACCACCCTTTGCTTACCAAAGGATTTTCACCTATGGTAATCCGCTTTTTCATTTTGCAAACACATTATCGAAGTACACTCGATTTCAGTAGTGAAGCGCTGACTGCAGCAGAAAAGGGAATGAAAAGATTGTTTGAAGCTTTTGAAGTTTTGAAAAAATTGGAGCTGAAAGGATCGCCGGAAGCGCAAGACAAAGAATTAGACAACAAGATCAACACACTGGTTGATGAGTTTGAAGAATTCATCAACGATGATTTTAATACCGCCAAAGTTTTGGCAAATATGTTTGAATTGGCACCAATTATCAATTCATTAAAAGACGGGCTGATTAAGCCCGAGGTAATTTCTTCTGCAACATTCGAAAAATTAAAAAACAAATTCACCATCTTTCTCGAACAAATTCTCGGATTAAAAGATCCGTCTGAAAGTTCTCCATTGGTCAACGGTATCATGGATTTGTTGGTCGAAATTAGAAAAGAAGCCAAGTCGAAAAAGGACTTTTTCACCTCTGATAAAATACGAAAACAATTGGCCGACCTGGGCATTGAAATGAAAGATGAAAAAGATGGAAACATCAGCTGGAATAAAGCCTGATTTCTTAAACTGTTCATAACCTTTTCCTTCTGTGCAGGATGATAAAACTGATCTTATTACATTTGCGCTTTTAAAAAGCTGATCGTCCTATGAAAAAATTTTTCTTTCTTGTTTTATCTTTTCTTCTCTTGTTTTTGCAAAAACCAGAGGCTCAATACAAATATGAGTTTCGCGGAGTTTGGGTGGCAACGGTCGGCAATATTGATTTTCCCTCTTCCAAATTTTTAAGTTCAGACGCGCAGAAAGAAGAATTCATTCATTTGCTGGACATGCACAAGAGAAACGGGATGAACGCGGTTGTTGTGCAGATCAGGCCGGCAGCCGATGCTTTTTATCCTTCACAATTTGAACCATGGAGTGAATTTCTCACAGGCAAACAAGGAACACCACCGAATCCCTATTTTGATCCTTTAAAGTTCATGATAACGGAAACGCATAAACGCGGAATGGAATTTCATGCGTGGATGAATCCTTACCGCGCGGTTTTCAATATTTACAAATCTTCGGTTTCGCCTACGCACATCACCCGATTGCATCCCGAGTGGTTTATCACTTATGGACATACGAAATATTTTGACCCTGGAAATAAAGAAGCACAAAAATTTGTAGTAAATGTTGTAAGAGATGTAGTGAAACGATACGACATAGACGCGATACATTTTGATGATTATTTCTATCCTTACCACATTCCGGGAAAAGAATTCATGGACACTGCTTCATACAGAAAATACGGAAACGGAATGTCACTGGATGATTGGCGCAGGAGCAATGTAGATTCTATCATCAGGCATTTGAGCATAGCTATTAAAGAAGAGAATAAATATTGCAAATTCGGTATCAGCCCTTTTGGCGTGTGGAGAAACAATGACGATGATCCTGAAGGAAGCGATACAAGATCTTCCGTAACAAATTATGATGACCTGTATGCTGATATTTTATTGTGGTTAAAAAATAAATGGATCGATTATGTGACGCCACAATTGTATTGGGAAATAAATAAAAAGTATTTAGATTTTAAAGTACTTGCAGATTGGTGGGCTCGTCACACTTATGGAAGGCAGCTATATATTGGTCAGGGAATTTACCGGGCACTTGAACCTCATTCCTACGCGTGGCACAGGAAAGATGAATTGCCCAACCAGATAAAATTTTTAAGAAAATATCCGCAAATCCAGGGTAGCCTTTATTTCAGCAGCAGCACATTCAGAAGGAATCCCAATGGCTGGAGTGATTCATTGAGAAATAATTATTACAAATACCCGGCGATCATTCCCCCAATGAATTGGATCGATTCTGTAAAACCGTTGCCACCAGTACTGTCATTCGACAGTTCCAAACCCCGTTTGCTCAAAACTTCCATTGACCTCTATTTTGCTGATACAATCAAAAATGATTTGATCAACCGCTATGTTGTTTACCAATTTGATGACCTCGATGATATGGATCAAAATGATCCAAAATATATTAAGGAGATCATCTTATCGGGCAACAATTTTTATCATTTCATTTTTGACGTTCCGGATGATCAAAAACAGATTGTAATTGCGGCTACAGCGCTTACCAAAACAAATAATGAAAGTGCTTTGTCGAGATACATTTATCTCGAAAGAAAGTCAAACGGCTGGCAAATCGTTGATATTTCTGATAACAAATAAGAGTATTTTTTCAGTGAATAAAGAAAAACCTAATCTTTTTCTTTGAAATAAAAACACTTGCTATTTTTTAGGGGAATTATTTATACTTAAACACTACGGAAGAATTGCTTTCTATCAATCTGCCAGGAATCACGATTTCACAAAATATAACGGTGATGAGTAAACGAAGAATTTTTGTGTTATTTATTTTTACTTTTATCTATTTTTAGGATAAACCCTTCTTAAATGCAACAACCGAAAAAGCAAAAGCAAATAGAAACTGAAAAGCCGCGCACGGTAGGCAAACAATATAGTTTTTTTGAAGATGTTTATGATGTGGTGAGGCAAATCCCAAAAGGAAGGGTAACTTCTTATGGAGCAATCGCGAATTTTTTAGGAACGAAACTATCGGCACGAATGGTAGGCTGGGCAATGAATGGTGCTCATAATGTAAAACCTCCCGTACCGGCGCAAAGAGTGGTAAACAGAAACGGAATGCTTTCAGGGAAGGCTCATTTTTCAACGCCTACAAAAATGGAAGAGCTTCTTGCAAAAGAAAAAGTGAAAGTGAAAAATGACCGGGTAGTGGATTTTGAAAAAGTATTTTGGGATCCTGCTAAAGAACTTGAAATTTAAACTGTCAGGAATAATAAGGACTTATTAATAAGTAAACGGCTACGCCACTTACTGCTACGTAAAACCAAATTGGCCAGGTGATCCTTGAAAGTTTTTTATGCTTCTTATAATCGGCGGATAATGCACGGTAAGCAGTAAACAAAATAAAGGGAAGAATGATTCCGGCCAGCGGAATATGAGTCATCAGGATAGCATAATAAAAATATCTGAGCGAGCCGGCTTTTAATTTCTCATCAGCACTTAAAATCCCGTCATGGTTTAAATCACCAAATTTTGTTTCACCACTGAACAAATGATGGCAAACGTAAGAGATCAAAAAAAGAACGGAGAGCAGGATTGCCGCAACCATTATTTTTTTATGGAGTAAATAATGTTTGTTCTTTACTGCAATCAATGCAGCAACAAGAAGTAGCGCAACGCAGGAATTGACCACGGCATTAAATGCAGCAAAAACATGCGGATTAAAAGGAAGATCTACATTTAACTTAATGCCGGATAGAGCGGCAATAGCAAAGAAGGCAACGATAGAAACAGACCAGATAAAAATGCGTGCTTTCTTGTCGTTTTTTTCTAAAACAGGCTTTGGGTAGTTGGGACTTGTTGCTTGCTTCATTTATCAAATTAACCTGTTTTTAAAAGACCTTTCAGAAAATCGGCAAATGATCTTTTCTTATCTTTTTCCAACATCAGCAATGGAATGTCATGTACCAGTTGCGACTGCTCCAATGAATCTTCCCCACTAAACCATCCCCTGACAACGCGGTCTTTATCGAGCAGAAAGAATTTGTCACTATGAATGAATGCAGTATCCACATTGCTATCAGCAACACTTGCTTTTAATTCAGTAAGTGCAAAATTATAAATGCTGTCGCGGTTGCCCGTTCCCAGCCACCAACTGTCAGGGTTGACATCAAATCTCTTGGCCCAACTTCTCAATTGCGGAAGTGAATCATGTTCCGGATCGATAGAAATAGAAAGAAACTGGACAATTGAATCGTTATTCGGAAATGAATTCTGTAATTTTTTCATTGACATTGCCAGCCGCGGACACAAAGAAGGACAATGGGTAAAAAAGAAATCAACAACCAAAATCTTTCCTTTTAAATCATCCAGAGAAACCTGTTGCCCAAGCTGGTTGGTAAAGTGAAGATTTTTTACATGATGCCATGAAGTGTCATAAGTAAGTTTGCCGTTGTCGTTGTTCACTTTTACGCTGTCATAAAAATATCGCTGAGGCATTTGGATCGCGCGGCTGCTGTAATAACTCACAACTAAATAACCAGATAAAGGAAGCGTGATTGCAACCAGTAAGGCAATGAGAGCTTTTTTGTTCATGATTAAAGCAAAATTAGCCATTGCGGAGGGCAACAGCTAATTTAAAAAAATATAATACCGGTTTTTAACCTAATTTTTAATCGAGTTTTTTGTCACCGCTTGCGGCCGGCTCAGGAGCAGGATGGTGAAACTGTTCCGGTTGTTCTTTGTACTTATAAATACCTGCGTCCGTATTTCTCAAATGCCTGAATGAAGATCCATCAGCAATGAAAGCGATAATGAACCAAACGAACAAGAGCGCGGGAAGCGCCACGGTCATAACCATAGTTCTTAATTCATCACCCAAATGCATGAATATGGAAATAATGTAAAAAGCTTTTGCAAGTGTCAATATACAAATTACTCCTTTCAACATAAGAACCAATCCTGCATTGGGATGAGCGCCAAGGTCGATCTCATAAATTGTTAAACCCAGGGCCAGCTCCAAAATGGTAAGTACCAATAAAATCCAAAACGCCTTCCAGATCCTTTTGACTTGGGCCCTATCTGCTTCAGTTGTGCCTAAATGTGTTGTTTCTGCAATCATAAGTTTTCTTTAATTTCTTTTAATTAAAATAATTTTATTAGTACTTAGATAAGATAAAAGCAAAGGAATACAAATACCCAAACGAGATCCACAAAGTGCCAGTAAAGTCCTGATTTTTCAATCATTTCATAATGACCGCGTTTATCGAAATCACCTTTTACGGTTTTGATAAGCATGATAGAGTTGATCACTACGCCACTGAACACGTGGAAACCGTGAAAACCGGTGATACCAAAGAAGTATCCGCCAAAAGCAACCGGACCCGGTGTGGCAACCATGTGACCTTTATACATAACTTCAGGGCCCCATGGATTGTGACTAACGGTAGTGCCCCAATGTTGAATAACACCATCGACCAAAACTTCATGCTGATGGGTGATCAAGTGTGTCCATTCCCAAGCCTGGCAACTGAGGAAGGCAAGACCGCCAACAATCGTGAGTGCCAGCCATTTGATCACACCTTCGCGGTTCATCTTGTGTCCTTCGTGTACGGCAAGTACCATCGTAACCGAACTCATGATCAAAATGAAAGTCATAAGGCTCACGAAGGCAAGAGGAAGATTTGCTTCGGTAAAAGGAAATTTGTTAAAAACATAGTTGTGATCTACCCAGTGGTTCAGGCTGAAACGAATAGAGCCATACGAAATTAAAAAAGCGCCAAACGTGAAGGAGTCGCTCATTAAAAAATACCACATCATCAATTTACCGTAGCTTACATTAAAAGGGCTTCTGCCTCCGGCCCACATTTTGGTTTTTGCTTTTGCTATCGCAGTTTCCATTTATTGTTTGTTAAAAGGTTATTACAAAAATAAAATTAAATGTTTATTGTTCTTGTTTATTTAGCCGTTCAACTTTAATTTTTATCGGGTTATACAGTAAACAAACTTTTTATTCAAAATTCTAATTTGCCTTACGCCATATAAATCAGGAATACCAAAAGGTAAATCCATAAAAAGTCAACAAAATGCCAGTAAGTATTCATTAGGTCGATATAGATTGGATCGTAATTTTTTCTTTTCCTGCTGAACGAATTAAGATACATTACCAACAAAGCAATCGCTCCGCCCAAAACGTGCAACGCATGAACACCAACAATTACATATAAAAAAGAAAAAGCTACATTTCTTGTGATGGTTATGCCGCTTGCCCACAAGTGTTGAAATCCGAAGTATTGCAATAAAATAAAAGTGAAGCCAAGCACCGTTGTAAAAAAAAGCCACATTTTGTATTGCTTCATCTGCCGGTTGATGAAGGCTTTGCGACAGAGAATTAAAGTAACACTGCTTAAAATAATAACAGCAGTTGAATAGTAAAATATTTGTGGAATGTCATAACTAATCCAGTTGCCCTGGCTGCGCTTTACAATAAAAGCACTGCTTAAGCCGGCAAAGATCATTACGATGCTTGCGCAACCGGCATACATGACGAACTTAAGCGGGTGTATTATTTTCTTCTCTTGCTTCATTGCTACTATCATAAAAAATACTTTTTCTTTTCCTCTTAATTAAATTTTATCAAACAGTAATGCAAGAAAAACGATCATTAAGTAGAAGTAAGAACTGAACATTACTCTTCTTGCTGCAGCAGCATTCATCTTTATCACCAGCAATACACTTACAAAAACCATCCACAAATTACACATCAATAATATCCAGAAAGAGAGGATTCCTGAAATGTGAAAAAAATAAGGCAACATACCGACAGGAACCATCATCATTGAATAGATCACTGTTTGCATTGCTGAAAATCTTGTTGTTCCTTCCCTGCTTGGCAGAAGTTTAAATCCGGCTTTGTCATAATCTTTGTGCGCCAGCCACGCAATAGCCCAAAAATGAGGAAACTGCCATAAAAACTGGATAGCAAACAAAACAAAACCGCCGTAGTTTACAAAGTGAGCTACTTCACCATTTGACATAACCCCCTGGAATGTAGCAAAAGGATTCAGGAAACCGGTGCCGGCAACCCAACCAATAAGGCAAGGCAGTGCACCCGGGAAAGCACCAACAATTACAGAAACAGCATTAATTCTTTTTAGAGGTGTATAAATATATGCGTAAAGAAAAAGACTGAATAGAGAAAGCATCGCACTTGCAAAATTGAACCAGTACCACATGAGTAAAACGCCAACAGCACCTGCGATAAAAGCAAAAGTGTAAGCTTCTTTTACGCTCATACGGCCTGCAGCTACAGGACGGCTCACCGTTCTTTTCATCAATGCATCCGTCTTTCTTTCAACAGTCTGGTTAATGGCATTTGCAGAACCAGTAACGCATAACCCGGCAAAGAAAAGTACAAGTACAGAGAGCAGGTTGTATTCAACATTTGGAGCAAGCAGATAACAAACAACAGAACTGAATACCACCATGAAGCTCAGCGTGAATTTGATTAAAATAAAATAATCTTTCACCTTGCTCGATATGGTATACGAAACTGATTGTGGAATGATCGTTATCGTTTTATCCATTAAACAAAATATTTTAAAAAAAGCCCTGAATAAACAGGGCTATTGATTCAGATAAATAATTATACAATTAATCTATTTCTTTAACCCTTAGTGCGGTTGTGTTTCCGATGCACCTATAGGTTCGGTTTGCGGAATAAAATCTCTTCCGTCCTTACCATAATCATAGGACCAGCGATAAACTTCGGGAATTTCACCAATCCAGTTACCATGTGGCGGGTGAATAGGTGTGGTCCATTCCATGGTTGTTGAACCCCATGGATTTTTGTTCCTTTCCGTAAGTTTTCTTCCTTTATAAATTGAATAGAAGAAATTAAATATGAACAGGAATTGCGCAGCAAAAACTATGATCGCAACAACACTAATGAACGCATTCAGGCCGCCAAACATTTTGAAAGATTCCCAGTTGCTGAAATCGTAATAACGGCGAGGCATACCCGCTAAACCTTCATAGTGCATTGGCCAGAAGATTAGGTAGGCTCCTATAAATGTTGTCCAGAAATGTATGTAAGCAAGCGTGTTGTTCATAAACCGGCCAAACATTTTTGGATACCAGTGATAAATTCCTGCAAACATTCCGAACATAGATGCTACGCCCATTACAAGGTGGAAATGGGCAATTACAAAATAAGTATCATGCAAATGCAGATCCAATGTTGAGTTTCCAAGCCAGATACCTGTCAAACCACCTGAAATGAACAAGCTCACAAACCCAATAGCAAACAACATTCCAGGGGTAAAATGGATATTCCCTTTCCACAAAGTTGTCAACCAGTTGAACACTTTGATGGCAGATGGAACTGCGATCAATAAGGTGAACAACACAAAGAAAGAACCAAGGAAAGGATTCATTCCCGAAACAAACATGTGGTGAGCCCAAACAAGGAATGATAAGGAAGCAATGGCAAAGAATGAGGCTACCATCGCCATATATCCAAAGATTGGTTTGCGCGAATTGGTTGAAATAACTTCTGAAGTAATTCCCATTGCAGGAAGTGCGATAATGTAAACTTCAGGGTGACCAAGGAACCAGAACAAATGCTGGAACAAGATCGGGCTTCCACCCTGGTTAGGTAATATCTTTCCGTTTATGTAAATATCACTCAGGTAAAAGCTTGTTCCTAAGTGACGGTCGAACAATAAAAGTACAACTGCGGACAATAACACCGGGAAGGTAAGCACACCCAGAATGGCTGTAAAAAGGAATGACCAAATAGTCAGCGGTAACCTCGTCATAAACATTCCTTTTGTCCGCATATTTAAAATGGTAGTGATATAATTTAAACCACCGAGCAATGTTGAAATAATAAACAAACCGATGCTCGCGAGCCAGAAATCCATACCTGCTTTGGAACCGTCCATCGCATCACCCAAAGCACTCAAAGGAGGATAAATAGTCCAACCTCCACTTGCGGGCCCTGTTGTCAGGAATAAAGAAGAAAACATTACTACTGAAGCAGCAAAGAAAAACCAGTAGGACAACATATTCAAGAAGGGACTGGCCATATCACGCGCTCCAATTTGCAGAGGGATGAGGTAATTGGAAAAAGTTCCGCTCAAACCAGCTGTCAATACGAAGAACACAAGGATGGTACCGTGCATTGTAACAAGAGCGTAATAGAATTCCGGATCGAGCCTTCCTCCTTTTGCCCAATGGCCAAAAATGTCTTCAAGTATTGGAAAAGTTTGATCTGGAAAACCTAACTGCAACCTGAAAATCACAGAAAATAAACCGCCGACAATAGCCCAGATAATTCCGGTAACCAAAAACTGGCGTGAGATCATTTTATGATCCTGGCTGAAAATATATTTAGTTATAAAACTTTGCTTATGATGTTCATGGGTTCCGTGCTCAGTTTCATGCACCACCAATGGTTTTTCATGCAAAACTTCGTCGTTGTTCATATCGATGTATTTTTAAATTCCCGAAGGAAATTATTCTTATTTTTTATTTGGTTGTTGGCCCATTGCTACCGTGTTGGTTGAATCGGTAGAAGCCTGCGCCATTAATTTTTGAGCTCTCAAGTATTCGGGTCTTTGTTTGATCATCCAGGCATTAAATTCCTTTTGTGTTTCTACTACGATCACTCCACGCATACCAAAATGCCCTTTCCCGCACATTTGATCACAGGAAATTTCATACTGAAAATCAGGATTGCCTGTTCTTTTTTTCATTTGTTCAGTTGTATAGATTGGAGTGAACCATTCAGTTGTGGGTATTCCCGGAACGGCGTCCATTTTCAACCTGAATTGAGGAAGACCAACATCATGAACCACGTCCATTGAATTGATCACGAATTTGACCGGCCTGTTTACTACCACATGAACAGTTGTAGCAACGTGAATATCATCATGACTTGCTGCATCGGACCAATCCACACCCAAAGGGTTTCCTTTAGCCGGATCTATCAACTTATAATTTTTTCTTCCCAAAACGCCATCTCTTCCCGGGTACCTGAACTCCCATCCAAACTGGTGGCCTGTAATCTCAATCACTTGCGCATTCTTAGGTGCATCAGCTGTAAACTTGAACCAGTATTTTAATCCAAAAACTACAAGTACGGTCATTGTTATTGCCGGAATTCCGGTCCAGATCAATTCCAGTTTGTTGCTGTGAGTAAAATAAAGAGACTTTCTTTTATCACTTTCCTGGTATTTAAAGGAAAACCAGAACAACAAAATCTGTGTGATGAAGAATACGACACCGGTAATAATAAGTGTGATCCACATCATCTCGTCTATCTTCTTTCCCTGCTGAGAAGACGAACCGACAGAAAGAAGCGTCTTATGATAAAAAAGATCATTACACCACCAAACACCAATCAATCCAAGCACCATAAAAAGGATCATCAAAAACCCGTTGATCTTGTTATTCTGCTTACGCGATTTTTCTTCACCTTTTAAGACGCTGACATACTCGCTAGCCTTGGAAATCTGAAAGATCACGATAAAAACAAGTAGAATAATCGCTATTAAAAAAAAGGTATTCATGTTACTTTATTTTTCCTCATCCGCTTTACGGATTCTTTTATATTTTACTATCTGTTGTTTGCGGATTCGATCCTGCTTTTAAATGCTTTTCTTTAGTAATTAATTAAACCTTTTGTGGTAAATACCGGGACGAACAAAGGTAAGTTTAAGATTTATTCAAACCCTCAGTTCGTAACCGTTTTATTATGTAAACATCTAATTTTCATTACACAAAATGAATAATACTTTCCTTCAGGAATGGATTATTTTTCGGTGTCATAGAAACTTTAGTTGCGTACCTGTTCACACCCCACATGATCACACCAATAAATCCTAATGGAATCCCGATCTCAAACCAGCTAATGTGCGGATGCATTTTTACAGTTCCCGGCATTACGATCTGGTAAAAATCGATCCAGTGTCCAATGAGAATAAGGATACACATAAAAGTGATCACAAAATAATTTCTCTTGGCTGCCCTTTTCATCAAAATAAGGATCGGAGCCACAAAGTTGAGTATAAGATTCAGATAAAATAGTCCTTCATAAGGTCCCTGTAATCTTATTTTAAAATAAATGGTTTCTTCGGGAATGTTACCATACCATTGCAACATAAACTGATCGAACCATAAGTAAGTCCAGAATATTGAAAAGGCAAACATGTATTTTCCCAGGTCCTGCAAATGTTCATTGGTCACAAATTCCAGTTGCCCTATATTTTTAAAATAGATAACAAATAGCGTAAGCAAAGCGATACCGGCAACGAAGCAGCTACCGAACGTGTACCAGCTAAACATAGTACTGAACCAATGCGGTTCCAAACTCATTAACCAAAGCCATGGAATAATTGAACCCATTGTCAGTACAAAAAACACAACATAATATGCAGATATCCCCAAAGACTTCCTATACCATTTTTTAGAAGTTTCATAATCCAGTTTACCTGCTTCATCCGTTGTAAGACTTAAGTCTCTCAATCTTTTTCCCCAGAAAGACCAAAGGAAAATTGTCAATGCTGAATAAACAAGATAAAAGATCGGGTTTAAAAAGCCTTTTTTTCCTTGCAAAACAACATCGTGTGCCACTGCTTTTTTATCCAACCATTCGTAAACATCACCACGCTGACCCAAAACCAGGCACAGGAAAATAACAAAGGCAATACCACCCATGATCGGAACTACAGAAGAAACTGCTTCAGTAACGCGCCTGAAAGCTTCCTGCCAGCCGCTCATCGCGAGGGTATTGATCACAATAAAAAAGGTAGCTATGTTAGTAATGAGCAAAAAGAAAACACTGTTTTGTAATAATACTGCCCAAAAACGAGTGCTGTTTAAATTGCCACCATCTGCACCCGCAAAAGGATTTAAAAATATAAATCCGAGAATAAGGGTAAGTAATCCGACTATCATTAATCCGGTTGACCACTTTTTAAATCCCGCCGGTGCTACATACTGATTGTTCATTAAAAAATATATTTTGTTGTATTAGACATTATTTTGTTGCTGTTGAATCACTTGAACCACTAGTTGTTGAACCTCCTGTGGTTCCTCCACCTCCAGCAACTTCCAGCTGGTGTTTCTTCACATATTGAATTACCATCCATCTTTGCTTACGTGTCAATTGGGATGCATAACTTCCCATGTTGTTCTTACCGTAAGTAACAGAATGAAACATCGTTCCTACCGGCATTTTCACGTATTGCGACAAAGTAAGATTAGCCACTGCAGGCACTTTACCGCCTGTTGCTAAAGGTCCTTGTGCATCCATATTAGGACCGTGACAAATAGCACAATTAATATTAAAAAGACGTTGCGCTTCTTTCATTTGATTGGAATCAAGTGGAGGCAAAGGATCTTTAATCTGTGCACTCAACCTGTAACCGGTGCTGTCGTTTGGCAATGGATAAGGAAAAAGATCTCCGCGCCTGATGGTTCCTACAACTGGATAAGGAACATAATTAATATTTTCTTTTGCCAGGTTATTAGGCGTATAAGCTTCATAAGCACGACTGTATGCCATGTCCGGCATATAAGTCCATCCCGGTTCGCGCTTATTACCACAACTGTTCATCAAAGTGGCCGCCGCAACCATTATTACAAAAGATAAAAGAATTCTTGTTTTTTTCATGTCTAAAATTCTTATTTCGAATTTTTCTAAATCAATTAAAATTGCTTCCGGTAAACCAACAAATCCGCCGGATCTTTATTTTACTCTTCTACAGCCACTTCTTCAGTTCTGTACAACTTTTGCTCTTTATCATACCTGCCAAACCACCATCCTTCTTCTGCATCCTGTGTATTGATCTCTATCGCGCCATTTTCCTTAAGGAAGTTTTCTATTTCCGCAGGATTTGAATTTGGAGTACATTCAATAACCATTGTCATCAGGTCATCGGTTGACCTTAAATTGAAGTGGTGCTTTTTAACGCCCGGCATCATCTTGCAAAGCCAGCAAAAGGTATAAACCATACCTACGGCAGATAACAAAACTGTAAGCTCAAAGGTGATGGGGATAAAAGCCGGCAAGGGAAAGTGAGGTTTACCGCCGATATTTAATGGCCAGTCAACAGCAAAAATATATCCCATTCCGCCCACGGCGATGGATGTTCCAGTTATTCCGAAAATGAAGCCCATTGTGTGAAGGCTGGTTTCTCTTAAACCCATGGCTTTGTCCAACCCATGAATCGGGAATGGTGTATAAACATCATGGATCTTATAGCCTGCACGACGTACATTTTTTACTGCAGGGAATAAAACTTTTTCATCTTCGAAGGAACCAACAACAAATTTTTTAATCATATTCAGCTGCCCTTTTTGGGCTTTTTATTTTATTAAATTCGTTTTTGCCCGCTTATTAATGAGCGTGTGCTTCAACTTCTTCTTTATAAAACTCATCAGCACTCATTTCTTCCATTGGTGTCATCTTATCCTTGTAGCTCTCACCGCTCAATTTCAGGATCGCTTTAATTTCTGCTACCGCAATAACCGGGAAGTATTTTGCAAAAAGGAAGTAACAACAGAAGAATAATCCGAAAGTGCCTATGTAAAAACCTATCTCCCAAATGGATGGACTGTAGTAAGTTGTCCAGGATGATGGAAGATAATCTCTGTAGATTGAGGTAACAATGATCACGAAACGCTCGAACCACATTCCCACATTTACCAAAACAGCCAGGAAGAAAGTGAACATTACGTTTCTCCTTAATTTTCTTGACCAGAAAAGTTGCGGTGAAACAACGTTACAAAACATCATTCCATAATAAGCCCATCCGTAAGGACTGAAAATATTTACCCTGTTTTGACGGAACGCCCACCATTCATATGTGTTCTGACTATACCAGGCAATGAATAATTCCGATATATAAGCACATCCCACGATGGAACCGGTAAGTACAATGATCTTGTTCATTGCCTCGATGTGACCTATAGTGATGTAATCTTCAAGATGTAATACTTTTCTTGTGATCAATAAAAGTGATTGCACCATTGCAAACCCGGAGAATACCGCACCCGCAACGAAGTAGGGCGGGAAGATTGTTGTATGCCAGCCCGGAATTACAGATGTAGCGAAGTCAAATGATACGATAGTATGAACAGACAACACAAGTGGAGTAGCCAAACCTGCCAAAACAAGTGCAAGGCTTTCCTGGCGCTGCCAGTGCTTGGTACTTCCCGTCCATCCAAAGGAGGCAAGACCATAAAACATTTTCCTGAACTTGGTTTTTGCACGATCACGAACCGTTGCAAGATCCGGAAGAAGACCGGTATACCAAAAGAGAAGGGAAACTGTAAAATAAGTAGATACCGCAAACACGTCCCACAATAAAGCCGAGTTGAAGTTGGGCCAGAGCGGGCCTCGGGAGTTAGGATAAGGAAGAACGAAGAATCCCATCCAAACACGTCCCATGTGAAATATTGGGAACTGGCCGGCACACATTACCGCAAAGATCGTCATAGCCTCAGCAGCCCTGTTTACACCTGTTCTCCATTTTTGACCAAACAATAAAAGGATGGCGGAGATAAGTGTTCCGGCATGACCAATACCGATCCACCAAACAAAGTTGGTAATGTCCCAACCCCAACCTACAGTATGGTTCAAATTCCACTGGCCAATACCATAATCAACTTCACGGTAAACCGAATACACACCAAAAAGCAACATGCATGCTGCGATTATAAAACCAATCCACCAAAGACGTGTTGGCGTTGTTTCTACGGGACCGATAATATCTTCTGTTACCTGGTGATAGTTCTTGTCGCCATCAATCAAAGGCTCCCGGAGTTGCGATTCGTATTTTAATAATGACATACTTTTTATTAGCTTTTAGCCCCAGCTCTTACCTGTAAGCTTTTTTAAATTATCAGTTTCTAAACTATTTCTTTTGTGCTGCCAACTTTTCTGTTCGTATTTCTGACCAAAGTAAGATAGTTAAGATTTGGAAGGGTATGTAGTTGTTCCAACACATAAAACTTCCTGTTCTTCTGTTCTTCTTTTCTTAATTTGGCGATCTTGCTTTCAGGATCGTTTACGTTACCAAACTGGATTGCGTGAGTAGGACAAGCTTGCATACAAGCGGTTTTCGCCTCCTGGTCTTTCATCACCCTGTCTTCTTTCTTCGCGTTTAATTTGGCCAGTTGCAAACGTTGAATACAGAAAGTACATTTTTCCATTACCCCTCTTGAACGCACTGTTACATCCGGGTTCAAAACCATCCTGCTCAAATCATCCTGCAAATCCATGGTTGCAGCAGAAATGATACCACGTTGGTTGTCGGGGAAACTATCAGCACCGTTCCAGTCAGCCCAGTTGAAGCGACGTACTTTATAAGGACAGTTGTTTGCACAATATTTTGTACCAATACAACGGTTATAAATCATTTGGTTCAAACCTTCACTACTGTGGTTGGTTGCAGAAACGGGGCAAACGTTTTCGCAAGGTGCATTATCGCACTGTTGGCAAAGCATCGGCTGAAATACCACATCCGGTTTTTTCGGATCACCGGTATAATAGCGGTCGATCCTTATCCATTGCATGTCCTGGAATCTTGCAACTTCGTCTTTTCCTACTGTTGAAATATTATTTTCTGCCACACAAGCCACGGTGCAGGCACTACAACCTATACAAGTGTTGAGGTCTATGCTCATGCCCCATTTAATACCCGGCCTGTCGTAAGTTGGATATAGAGTGGCATCTCTTGTAAAGTTCTCGCCGTAAGCTTTCAATTCTTCCTCTTCAGCTTTATTCATTTTTCCGGGGTCAGCAATGAACTCGGCCAGGGTTGTTTCTCTCACTACAGGACGGCCTTCAGTAAGGCTGTGCGTTTGTGTGGTAGCAATCTTATATTCCTTGCCTGTTTTTTCTACCTGTACTGGCGCGTTGTAAACAAGGTTGCTTCCGTTAAAAACAACAAACGGGTAAGCATTCTTTCCGGCACCAACAGCAGAAGGGCCGATATATTCAGCTGTTTTTGTTTTATCGTTGCTTTCGCGGCCATAACCAACTGCTACGGCAACAACATCCGGATGCATACCGGGAGTGATCATCGCAGCAAGCTCTAGGGTCTTGCCGTTAGATGTAAGTTTTACAACCGGCTTATTAGGATGAATTTCGTATTGGTCTGATTGACGTGCATTGAAAATGTCAATTCCAAAAAGCTTTTTTCCAAGTTCAGGGGAGATCATTACATAATTGTCCCAAGTTGCTTTCGACATAGGATCACTTGCTTCCTGTAACCAGGCATTTCCTGCTCTTGCTCCCGTTCCCATTGTGATCTTCTGGTACAAAACCATTTCAATATCGCCACCTTTCACACCACCAATCTTTCCTGCTGCATCTGTAACACTTGCCGTGCCTGAAGCAGCAACAGTTCCTGTTGAAAGTTGTGCCGAAGCTGTAATTGAAGAATCAGATAAAGATTTGCCTGCAAGTTTTATTGGAGCTGTTGTTCCAATAGAATCAGCAGCAAGGCCAACCGCAGCCAAAGCAGTAGCATCTGCTGATGTCAGGTTAGAAGGATTTTCAGCAACAGGTTGCGTTTGCAACTTTGAATTTTCCATCACGCCATCCTGAAGGAAAGTTTCATATTTATCCAGGCTGCCCAGCTTTTGAATCCAGTAGGCCCGGAAGTAACCTTCATATTCACCGCCATTGATAAGTTTTAAAAGAGAGTTTTCAAACTGACGGGTTTTGAACAGCGGATGAATCAATGGCTGAATAGTACTTACAAAGCCGGTTTGTTGTTCAGAGTCACCCCAACTTTCCAACCAGTGGTGAGAAGGAATCACATATTTACACAATTCAGTTGTTTCATCCATTTTCTCACCGTAAGAAAGTGTGAACGGACATTTTTTCAACCCGTTGGCAAACTTCGCCGCATCAAAATAATTGTAAACAGGGTTTGCTCCGTAAACGATCAAAGCGCCAACATTTCCGGCATTCAGATCGTTTGTAAGTTGAACCATATCTGCGTCAATTCCCTGGCGGTAATTAACTTTTGTATTCCAATCTATCGTGCTTCCGTTTGCGCCAATTGCTGCATTGATAGCATTGACGATGATCTGGATATTTTTATCATTACTTCCACAAACCACAAGAGCCGCTCCTTTATTAGCGCTGAGCTCTGCTGCGGTTCTTTTAACCGCATCAGCAAGTTCACCTGAAAGTGAAGCAGAAGTTCCTCCACCCAGGGCGCCTAATAATGCCAAAGCGATCGCTCCGGTTTC
Source organism: Ginsengibacter sp. (assembly GCA_051960475.1). Lineage (GTDB taxonomy): Bacteria > Bacteroidota > Bacteroidia > Chitinophagales > Chitinophagaceae > Ginsengibacter. The sequence continues at coordinate 815 of JBQCEG010000117.1, read as the reverse complement.
TGATGGTTTGTGAAGATATCTCTCATCCGCATTGGCGCCGGTCATGCTGTAATATCCTTCAAATTGTATGTGCCTGCTCATAGAAGGATTTTTCTCGTCTATCCTTCTTCCAACAGCATATTGTTTTGAAAATACTACAGGACTGATCCAGTGTCCAAGAAAATCAGCATCGAGACTCACAATTACTTTTGCTTTATCAAAACGATAAGCGGGAATATATTTTTTGCCATAAGAAGCCTGGTTGGCTTCAATCATTCCACTGCAGGAAACCGCGTCGTATTGCACGTGACGGCTACCGGGGAATTTGGCTAAAAGATCATTAATAATTTGTTTACCAGTAACAGAAGTATAGGAGCTTGTGAGCAATACCAGTGGTTTTCCGGCATTTGCCGCCAATCCATCGGCCACCATTTTATCAATCGCTTCAAAAGTCGCTTCTTTCTTATTGACCATTGGGTAACGAAGACGGCTTGTATCGTATAAATCCAAAACGGATGCCTGAACTTGTGCTGTTGTTCCGCCTTCTGTCAATGTGGAAAGATCATTTCCTTCAACTTTAATAGGGCGGCCTTCTCTTTGTTTCACTACTACGGGCACAGCATCTCCATCACTTATATAAGTTGACGCGTAATAGTTGGGAACACCGGCAATAACATCATCCGGTTTATGAAGATAAGGAATGGCTTTGCGAACCGGCATTTCACAACTTGCTGCAACAACGGCAGCAGCTGTACTAAATCCCATGTACTTGAGGAAATCTCTTCTTGGAGTTTTAGCATTGAAAATGTTTTCATCAGCTAAATCTTCGAAAGGAA
>JBQCEG010000116.1:0-34557 GCA_051960475.1 Ginsengibacter sp. | reverse complement strand
ATGAAGTGAACCAATTTGTAAAACGTGATTACCGAAATGGTTTCGGCGTTACTTATAATGTTTAACTTTTAAATTTTTTTCAAATGAACAGAAGAGAAGCCGTTCAATATATTTCATTGATTGTTGGAGGAACAATTGTTGGCAGCAGTGCCTTCCTTGCCGGTTGTACAAATTCCACCAAAACATCGATGACTTTTTCTGATGCAGATGTTTCATTGTTGGATGAAGTGGCCGATACTATCTTGCCAACTACAAAAACACCTGGCGCAAAAGCAGCGAAGGTTGGGCAGTTCATGACTGTAATGGTTAACGATTGTTATGAAGCACCAGATCAAAAAATATTTCATGAAGGATTGGGTAAACTGAATGATGAATCGAACAAGAAATACAGTAAAGATTTCATGAAGCTCTCATCGCAGCAAAAGCATGATTTGCTGGTGTCGCTTGACAAGGCTTCTGCAGATTTTCAAAAGAAGGTAAACGCTGAATATGCCGCCCTTCCTGATGAAAAGAAGACGCAACTGACATTGCAGAAAAATTTCGAAGGTGAAGATCCATGGGCTGATAAAAGGCGGGCTGATCCCAATTATTATTATGCCATGATGAAACAACTTACTTTGCTTGGCTATTTCACTTCAGAAATTGGATGCACCAAGGCAAGGCGCTATGTAGAAACACCGGGACATTACGATGGTGATCTTCCCTACAAAAAAGGTGATAAGGCCTTCGCTTAAAAAACAAATTCTAATGATGAATCGCTGTTGCTACCGACAGCGATTTTTTTTGTGTAAACGAAAAAGAATGGTGAATAAATGAATAAGCCACATTTTTATTTTTCTTCACCAGAAGCAGAAGCAACATAATTTTTATAAAACGACTTTTGCTGGTCGAGGTTGGTTTTCAAATTTTCCAGTTTGGTTTGAAGGTCGGCAGTTTCCAGTTGAAGTGTGGCTTTTGACGCTTTTAGTCTCTTTATTTTGTCGTCCCCGTTTGCAATTAATTGTTGCACATCATAAAAAATAAATTGAACCTCTTCAGGTGATTTCCCAGGTTGAAAGTTGTTGTTTCTGTAAGTAAGAAAAGTATTCAATACACTTACCGCTTTATTAATATCGGCAACTGCGCCGTTATACAAATCCACGTCAGTATCCTGGTTCAATATTTCCATTTGAAAATTTATCCTTCTTACTTTCATATCAATTTTATCAGCCGGCCATTCTGCATTTTCAATTCTTGCTTTTTCAACTGCGTAACACGAAAGCCTGTCCATGTTTATCATTGCTTCCAGCGAATCATTAAAATTCACAAAAGCTTTCTTCTTGTTTTCAGAAGTATTTCCGCGAACAAAATCTTTATAATTTATTGGATAATTTAAAAGCTGGAAAACCGGATCGAAAGGAAGATGAGTATTTACAAACTCTTCGGGAGAAGCATTGAAAAAATTATAGTGAGGATCAAAATTCGTAACGTCAACACGACCGGCGTCCCAGGTTGGATCAAACAATTCCCATTTGTTATTTACATAAGCCACACACCAAACGTGAGGAGTATGATCAACCGTTCCGCTTTGTTTTGTATAACCTTCCACCACAAACGAATTAATCCCGCATTGCGTGGCTACGTCAGTAAATATCGCCGCAAAATTTTCGCACACGCCTTTCTTTCTCTTCAGCGCCCAACTAACGCGCTCCTCATTGTCTTCATCGAGAATTACATAATGAATTGTATCCGCATCATATCGAATATTTTCCGTTATCCACGAATAAATGGCGGCCACTTTTTTATCATCAGAATCAAAATGAGAATTGATATATGCGGCAATGCCCGCAGAAGTATAGGTTTGTGATTTAGGAATATTTACATAAATCCTTTCTGCAGCAAAATGATCTTGCGCAACAACAAATTGCGTTACGAGGAATAATATGATCAGTACCAGCGCCAACTTCATCTAATAAAGTTAGAACTCGTTTTTGAAAACTATTTTCTAAAATTCTGCAGTGATCAAGGAAAAAACAGGACTTTTTATTTTGATTCTCCTCTAAAAAATTTCCTTAACAAAACCTTATCGACTTCCGATTAATCTTTCAATCAAAAATTCTTTCTCATAATTGTGAACGGCTTTAAAATCCGGCTCCGACAATAATTATGAAAAATATATTTTTACTCCTCTGTTTTGTTTTCATTTCCACTTTCAGCTTTGCACAAACGACTCCTGCCTTTGGCGTTAAAGCCGGAATTTTATCTTCAGGAATGCGGGGCGATGCGGTTAACAGCTTTAATAATGTGCTGGATTTTACCAACGGAAAAGTGACTACGAAAGACTTTACCGGATTCTTTGCCGGCGGCTATGCAAGCATTCCGATGAACAGCAATCTTACTTTTGAGCCCGGCATTTATTATTCTTTAAAAGGTTATGAAATGGATGGTTCTATCGGGTTAAAAGGAATGGATTTTTTAGGAGCCAATGCTAAAGCGATTTTGCAATCACAATATGTTGACGTTCCTGTGTTATTGAAAGGTAATTTTGGCGGATTTCAAATATTTGCCGGACCACAAATTTCTTATCTCACTCAATCGAACTTAAAGACCACAGCAGGCATTCTTGGAATCAATTTGCTGAATAAATCAATGGACGTCACTTCACAATTTAATAGATGGGATGTGGGCGTTACAGGCGGAATTGGTTACCAATTTACAAGCGGGTTAAACCTCAGCGCATCTTATGATTATGGTTTATCTAAAGTAGACGCCAATCAAAGTGTAAATGCTTTCAATAGAGGAATTAAAGTCGGAATCGGAATGACATTTTAATAATGGGGTTTCGTTCAATAACTTCCCGGCTTCGCGCCGGGATTTTTTATGGATGAAAATGTGAGAAAACCAATGAGGCTTTTGATTTCCCGATCGTTTCTTCCAAATCTTTTTCGCTCAGATCTTTTATCTTTTTTACCGAACGGTATTTCTTCAACAAGACATCAGCCGTATTTTTTCCAATTCCTTTGATCGTTTCTAATTCATTCACAAATGTTCCCCGGCTCCGTTGATTGCGGTGAAAAGTTATTCCGAAACGATGCACTTCATCGCGGATACGCCTTATTAATTTCAGGCTTTCACTGTCCCATGGAAGTTTTATTGATTCCTTGTCCCCGGGAAAAAATATTTCTTCTTCATTTTTTGCCAGGCCAACAACGGTTGTTTTTCCAATCAAATCTAATTCCTGAAGCGCTTCAACAGCGGCGTTCAGTTGTCCTTTTCCTCCATCGATAATGATAAGTTGAGGAAATGGAATTTCTTCTTTCACCAATCTCTTATACCTGCGGCCCACAATTTCTTTCATGCTGGCAAAATCGTTTATGCCACTAACGGTTTTGATATTAAAACGGCGGTATTCATTTTTATCCGGCAAACCATTTTTAAAATAAACCATCGCTGCCACCGGAAAACTTCCCTGGAAATTAGAATTATCAAAACATTCGATTTGTGTGGGCAACGAAGACAAGTGCAAATCATTTTTCAGCTGCATCAACACTTCGGTTTTTTGTTTGTCTGAACTTTCTTCCAGTCGCAGCATTTTCTTTCGCTTCATCTCATCCAGGAAATAATTCACATTCTTTGCAGAAAGGTCGAGCAACTTTTTCTTATCACCCGCTTTTGGAACGGTTACAACCACACCTTCTTTTTCAAATTCAATGTCAAAAGGCACAACAATTTCTATGGCTTCGCTATTGAATTTTTGTCGTAAGTCGGTTATGGCCAGGCTTAAAATTTCTTCATCCGGTTCATCCAGTTTCGGTTCAAGAGAAATGGTATGTGTTTGAATAATGGTACCGTTTTGCACCATCAGGTAATTGACATAAGCTGTATCTTTTTCACGTAAAATCGAAAATACATCCACGTTTGAAAGTGTCTTGCTGACAATCACCGATCTCGCCTGGTAATTTTCAAGGCCTTCAATTTTTCCTTTGATGATGGCCGCCTTTTCATATTGCAATTGAGAAACATAATAGTTCATTTCTTCTTTGTAACGCTGAATAACCGGTCCCAAATTTCCTTTGATCATTTGCCTCACTTGTTGCAAACCCTCTTCATAATCTTCCTTCGATTGCAAACCTTCGCAAGGCCCTTTGCAATTGCCCAAATGATATTCGAGACAAACTTTAAATTTCTGTTTCTCAATATTTTTATCCGTCAGGTTCAGTTTACAAGTACGAAGCGGGATGAATTCTTTAATAAAATTCAACAAATCGCGAACGCGGCCAACAGAAGTAAAAGGGCCAAGATATTCTGAACCGTCATTTATTTTATTGCGGGTTAAAAAAATTCGCGGAAAGGGTTCATTTTTAATTACGATATATGGATAAGTTTTATCGTCTTTTAAATTAATATTGAACTTGGGTTGAAATTGTTTGATTAAAGAATTTTCCAAAAGAAAGGCATCCTGCTCACTGTCAACAATCGTAAATTCAATGTGGTCAATTCTTTTAACCAGTTCGTGGGTTTTATAACCAGTGAAAGTTTTGGTGAAATAAGAACTTACTCTCTTTCGGATATTTTTTGCCTTACCGACGTAGATCAATTCATTTTGATCGTCGAAATATTTGTAGATCCCCGGATCAGTGGGCAAAGTTTTTATTAAGGTTTGAAAAAAAGCTGAGGTCATATTGGATTTGGTTTTGAAACGATCGGGCCACTAATCGAAGTTCCAAATCATTTTTTCTTCTTTTATTTCCGGCTTTTGCCCTTGCTTCTGGCTAATGGTTCTGATGCTGAACCATTTATCAACGAGCCACGTTAATTGCCGTGTAATATTTTCTCCTGATGAATCTTCCTCTTTCACTAAATAAATTCTCGTAACCAAATTGTTTTGAGGATTCATATAAACATCCCAATGATTCAAATGGATTGAATCCGGAAGTTTGCTTTTGGGATCATAAGAAAAAGTGTAAGAGTTGATAGATTGGTCAAGAAAAGAACTTTCCTGAAACAGGTTTTGCATGTTTGCCGAATCAATTTCCGGCGAAAGAAAAGGTTTTGCATATTTCCTTATGTCTTCCCTTTTTAACCATGTTGAATCCTTTTTTCCATTTTGTGATACAACATATAATGGGGTTATTGGTAAAGTATCCAGTTCTTTAAGCTGCGCACGCAAGAAACTGGTTACCGGAAAAATGTTGGTACTATCAATAGTTGCGTCAGGAGGTTTTACAGTTTCAGTTGAATGACAAGCGTTGAAAATGAAAAAAAAGCAAACAACTGCCAACAGGGATAATTTTTGCATCTGCAAAATTACAAATTAAAAAAAGCCGTTGCAGGGTACGAAGCAACGGCTTTGAGCAAAAATCAGTTAAAAATTAAAATCAATAAAACCTATATTGTTTTAAATTTTTTTTACTTAGATATTCCAATTCTTATGCCATAATCTATCAAATGCTCTTTGATTGGATAAATATTTTTGTAGGTGGAGAGGAGTTGATACCTGAAATCCGGTCCCATGTGCCATTTCAGCTTATTGCCAAAAGTGATATAAGTACCAAAATGTCCGTCAAGATTAACTCTTCTGACCATCAAAGGATCGTTTACATAATACCTGCCATCTGAACTCATAAGGAAGGCATCATCACGAATAATAACGGTCGGTTCAAGTAAGGTAGAAAGGTCGATTTTGATATTCGAGCCTTTATAAAGATTGTATTCAAATCCAAATGGAATGGAAGCGGCGATACTGTAATTCGTCAAATTGATATGATCCTGGCTTTGGCCATTACCATAATGAGTGATGTAAGTTTTTGAATAAGTTCCGCCTTTGTTGTCATTCAAATTGAGTGTCGTAAATGTTGGATGCACAAGGTTTGAAATATTGTTGTATCCTGAGTAACTCAGATTGAGCCCCGTAACCAGGTCTAATTTTGGCGCCACGTGCACATTCATTTGAGCGCCTGCTTCAAGTCCCAATCTTGGATTATGGATAAGTTTAAATGAAGGCTCACCGGATAATACAAGTAAGGATGAAGTATTGTTCTCCGGCTGAACAGTTTTTTTATTGATAGAAACGGTGCTGATCGTTGGGTTCACATAATAAGTCCAATTGATACTGTATTTCCTTTTTTTATGAAGCCTCAAGGCGGTTGCACTCGTATTTTCTGTCAAAGAATTTTCATGATCTCCAATAAACTTAAGCAACGCTGCCTTATTCAATAAATCGTTGTTGATCAATATGGCTGCTGAAGGAGATAAACTTTGCGAATTGAATGAAACAGGGATGAGAATGTTAGAATTGTAAAGATCATTCAAATCAGCAACCGCAAAGCTCAATGGCCGGTCCGTCAGATGTTGCTGCAAAACAGGAATTGAGCTTAATTGTTCGTTTACTGTTGCATTAAAAACAGATTGATCGATTTGCGTTTGTTGATAAATGTTAGCTTCATTCACCTTCGTTGCAACAGACACTTTTTTACCTGAAGAATGAACTTCACCCTTTTGAACCGCGTTTAATTCGGAAGAAATTTTTGTTGAGGAAGAAATTGATGTTATTGTTGAATTCTGAGCCGGTTTGTTCAGTGACGCAACTTCCGCCTCTGTTGAAGAAACTTTATTTTTTAAAGAAGAACTCGAGATGTTTGACTCGTCAACATTTGAGGATTTGGCTCTACCTTTATTTTCAAATGCTAATGATTCTCCACTCTTTGCTTTCTTGCCAGCCTTTAATTCATTGCTGACAGGTGAGGAAGTTGAATTTGCAGAAGATTGTAAATGTCTGGAAGAATTGTTTAAAGTGCCGACTGTAACAAGTGCAATAATAAAAACCACAGCAACTGTAAGTGAAGGCCATTTACTACCCGGGTGCAGGTTATTGTAAATTCCATTCCATACACGTTTGGAGGGCGTCATCCTAAATTGATCCGCATGATCTTTTAGAGATTGCTCAAAATCACTCATATCAAATCTTCTTTCCATTGTACTTCCGTTTCAGTTAGTAGTGACAGAGATTAAAAATTCATAAAACAGATATTTTTTATCTATTTAATAGAAACCATTCTTACACTTTCCCTCGGCTTCTGCAATATTTTCTTTTTAATCAAAATCTCTTCCAATAATGCCCTTGCACGTGTATATTGAGACCTGCTGGTGCTTTCTTCAATTTCGAGTATGGTTGAAATTTCCCTGTGAGTAAAGCCTTCAATTGCATACAAGTTGAGCACCGTTCTATAACCGATCGGCAATAATCTTATACATTCCACTACTTGTTTTGCCTGAAGCATAGATGGAATATTATTATCGCTTATCTGGATGCTCGAAGCATGGACCAGGTCAACACTATCAGAGAACTTCTTGTTTTTTTTCAAAACATTTATACAGGTGTGAACGATTATTTTCCTGATCCATCCTTCAAGCGCACCTGACCCTTTGTATTGGTGGATCTGCGAATACACCTTTATAAAACCTTCCTGAAGCATATCTTCAGCGTCTTCCCTGTTTCGGGCATAACGATAGCAAACACCAAGCATGCGCGGGCTAAACCTGTTGTACAAAGCTTCCTGCGCGGAAGAAAGGTTATCAAGACAGCCCCGAAGCATTAGCTCTTCTGTCATAGTTTGCTTGTTTAACCCTACTAAGATAGGACAATTTTTAACTAAAAATGCTGCACGAATAAAAGTTTGTTAAATAAAAAATAGAAATTTTTTAATTTATTACGCTCTTATCCTTTTCCAATTAAATTACTTACGAAATTCTTGCTGATTTGTTATACAATAATTAATCTGCTTTGATCAGCACATTCCCTGTCATTTCTTTGGGTATGGGCAGTTTCATCATGGTCAGAATTGTTGGTGCAATGTCTCCTAATTTGCCAGGCTCAATTTTCCCCCTCCACTCATTATCAATTATGAAAAATGGAACCGGATTTTTTGTATGGGCTGTATTAGGTGACCCATCTTCGTTTACAATGTAATCAGCGTTTCCATGATCAGCTGTTAAGAATATCGTGTAGCCGTTTTCCAAACCAGTAGTCACGATTTCCTTCACACATTGATCTACAGTTTCAACTGCTTTTATAACGGAATCCCAAACGCCTGTATGGCCCACCATATCTGCGTTTGCGTAATTGAGACAAATAAAATCTGCAGTCTTATTTTTTATTTCGGGCAACAAAGCCTCTGTCACTTCAAAGGCGCTCATTTCCGGTTTCAGATCGTAAGTGGCCACTTTAGGAGAAGCGATCAAGATCCTGTTCTCTCCTTCAAAAGGAACTTCACGTCCCCCACTAAAGAAGAAAGTTACGTGAGGATATTTTTCTGTTTCTGCAATGCGAATTTGCTTTTTGTGATTTGCCTGCAGTACTTCACCAAGTGTGTTTACCAGGTCATCTTTTTGAAAAATTATCCGGATGTTTTTAAAAGTGTGATCATAAAGCGTCATGGTCGTATAATCCAGTTTCAAAGGCTTCATGTCATACTCAGGAAAAGCCTTCTGGGTGAGCGCTTCTGTTATTTCGCGGCAGCGATCTGTCCTGAAATTAAAAACGATAACTGCATCACCATCCATGATCTCGGAATCCGGCGCTTCGGCGTTAATGATCGGTTTTAAAAATTCATCGGTTACATCATTTTCATATGAGTTGGCGATCGTTGAAAAAATATTGGTGGTTACCTCTCCTTTCCTGTGAACCAGTGCATCGTAAGCCACTTTAACTCTTTCCCAGCGCTTGTCGCGATCCATGGCGTAATATCTTCCCGTTATTGTCGATATCTTGCCTGTTGTTTTGTCTAAATGTTTTTGAAGATCTTCCAGAAAACCAAGGCCGCTTTTGGGATCTGTATCACGTCCGTCAGTAAACGCATGAATATAAACATTTTCCAAACCATGTTTCTGGCAAATGGTTGTGAGGGCTTTCAAATGATTGATATGCGAATGAACTCCTCCGTTGCTTACCAAACCCAAGAGATGCAAGGGGCGGTTATTTTCCTTTGCGTAGTTTAAACTTTGAAGAAGAGAAGGGTTCTTTTCAAATTCCCCATTCTCAATTGCCACGTTGATTCTTTCCAGTTCCTGGTAAACAACACGACCGGCCCCAAGGTTTAAATGGCCCACTTCACTATTGCCCATTTGTCCTTCGGGAAGGCCAACAGCTCTTCCGCAAGTGGTTAAAGTAGTGTGAGGATATTTGTCGTAAAGTGAACTTACAAACGGGGTTTTCGCGTTTTGAATGGCATCACTTTCCTTATTTTGGCCAATACCCCAACCATCCATTATTACTAAGATTACTTTTTTTGCTTCCATGTTTCAAAGCTAATTATTAGCATTTACATAATTAAAAGAAATTCAAAATCATACCACAATTTTATCAATTGGCACGTTTTTGGACTTCTTAAGTCATAATTGTATTAAATGAAAAAAATTTTACTTGCTGCTGTTATTATCACTTCATTTTCGTCATTCACCTACACCTCCTTCACTGAAGTGATCAATGCGATAAAATCCGGAAAAGCTTCCGAAGTGGCCAAATATTTTGACAACACTGTCGAACTTACTTTGCCTGAAAAAAGTAGTTCCTTCAGCAAAAGCCAGGCACAAATGGTTTTAGGCGATTTTTTTAACCAGAATCCTGTCAAAAATTTCCAGGTGATCCATCAAAGTGAAAAGGCTGGCTCCGAATACTGTATCGGAAATCTGATCACTTCCAATGGTGCTTTCAGGACGACAATTTATATGAAGCAGGTCAATTCAAAGCAATTGATCCAGGAATTGCGTTTTGAAAAATAATTTTCTTTTCTCAAGAAAAAATTTTCCTCTTTTTATTCATGCCAAATAATGAATAGTAATTTCGTTTCAGAAGACGATTTTCAAATAATTTTTTTACATTCCCTCCACCTGATAAGTAAGAATTATGTATAAAAAATTAGCACTGATCATTTAGGTCTTTTTATTTTCCAACGTCTCATTTGGCCAGTTCAATGATTCTATCCATCATCATATTTCGTTCAATTCAACCGCTGTTTATAACAAAACAAAAGACTTAAGATCTTTCGTTTGGAATAATGCCGTTTCATTTGGCATCAATCAAAAAAAGGTTGCTTTTTATACCGGTGCATCATGGATTTACGGCACCCAAAATAAAGAGCTTTCCAATAACGACTTTTCTGCTTCCGCTAATGTGGATTATCTGAAAAATGTTCAACGGTTTTATTATTGGGGACTTGTGAATTATGATAATAGTTATTCACTCAAGATCAACTATCGATTCCAATCGGGAGCAGGAGTAGGTTATACATTTGTAAAAGAAAAAAATCTTGATCTTGAATTGAGTGATGGTTTTCTTTTTGAAACAAGTGATCTGACCGATCCGGTTGTAGGAAAAGATGTTTATCAAACTGTTCGTAATTCTCTTAGATTCAAATACCATTGGTCGTACAACAAAACCTTCAGCCTTGAAGGCACAAACTTTTATCAGCCTTCTTTAGGATCCTTTAGTGATTATATTTTTCGCCTCGATAACAAACTGACAATTCAATTGAACAAATGGCTTGCTTTGAATTCATCAATGACCTACAATAGGATCAGCCGGACCAATCGCGAAAATCTATTATTGACTTACGGCATTGCGATCGATAATTATTTTTAAATACAAATCAACATCGTATCAATAAAACTTTTTTATGATTAGTTTTTATTTGCAATGTGAATATTTCGTTGATTTTATCCGTTAAGGTTTTTCTGCTTTTACCATACATTTGTTTATGGCCTTTCCCCACGATTATCACAGCCAACTCCACGAATTTATCTCACTTGCTCTTAAAGAAGATTTGGGCGATGGCGACCATTCTACACGGTCATGCATAGACGAAAATGCAAAAGGTAAAGCAGTATTGAAAATCAAAGAAAATGGTATCCTCGCAGGAATGGAAATCGCGGAAGAAATTTTCAAATTTGTTGAGTCAGAGGCGATAATTACGAAATATAAAAGTGATGGGGATGAAATGAAAGATGGAGAAATCAGTTTTGAGGTAAGCGCCAAAATCTGGACCATTCTTTCGTGCGAAAGGCTCGTGCTGAATTGCATGCAAAGAATGAGTGGCATTGCCACCCTTACAAAAAAATACACCGACAAGTTGAAAGGCTACCAGACTAAATTATTGGACACCAGGAAGACAACGCCAAATTTCCGGTTGATAGAAAAGCTGGCTGTGAAAATTGGAGGAGGCGAAAATCATCGTTTCGGTCTGTTTGACATGATCATTCTTAAAGACAATCACATCGACTTTTGCGGAGGAATCGAAAACGCTGTAAATAAAGCTTACGATTATGTACAGAAAAATAAACCGGGTTTAAAAATAGAAGTCGAAACGAGGAATGTTGAAGATGTCAAGAAAGCTTTGAAAACAGGCAAGGCGGACAGGATCATGCTGGACAATTTTTCACCGGAAATGATCGAAGAATCTTTGAAAATTATTAACGGGCAAATGGAAACGGAAGCAAGTGGGGGAATTAATTTACAAAACATTGAAAGCTATGCTGCTACAGGTGTTGATTACATTTCAAGCGGCGCAATAATCCATCATGCAACCAGTGTTGACCTGAGTTTAAAAGCGGAAATAGCACAATAAAAATGACAAAGAAAAAGTTATATAGGCAAGATGGAATTGTTTATTCTACGGATGAAAAATTCAATCCATCTGAAGAGGAAGAAAACGAAGTTTCTTTGCCGCCTCAACAACAAATGCTCAAGGTAGTTCTGGATAAGAAACAGCGGGCGGGAAAAGTGGTTACCATCGTTTATGGATTTGAAATGAAAGATGCGGAAATTGAAGAGTTAGGAAAAAAATTAAAGTCGTTTTGTGGAAGTGGCGGTTCAGTAAAAGACGGAGAGATTATTGTGCAGGGCGATCATCGCGACAAAATATTGCAATGGCTTTTGAAGAATGGATTCAATATGGCGCGCAAAATTTAATTGAATGAATTAACCAGTTTTAATAACTTTATCACAACCTAAAAGATCATGGTTTCAAAAATATCCGAAGGAGTTACTGTAAGCGTGGAAACCTTTTACCAGCCTGAATACAGTAATCCTGTCAACAGTGAATACATGTTTGCTTACCGTATTACTCTTGAAAACAGCAATCCTTTCCCTGTTCAATTATTAAGACGTCACTGGTATATATTTGACAGCACTTCAGAGCATCGCGAAGTGGAAGGCGAAGGTGTTATTGGCGTTCAGCCCGTTATCAAGCCGGGAGAAAAATACCAATACGTAAGCGGGTGCAATTTGCGCAGCGAATTAGGAAAAATGCACGGATTATACTTCATGGAAAATTTTCACAACAAGCAAACTTTTATTATCAACATTCCTGCATTTGAAATGGTTGTACCGACAAAACTTAACTAAATCCTCGGCTTATATTTTGACTTGTCATAAATATCCCGTGGTTTCATCTTCATTAAATCGATAAGGGAAGTTTCAGGATAAAGCTGCATGTATTTTTTTACGATTTGCAAGCCTGAAAAAGTGCCGATGTTTCCCGGGGCATTTTCGCCTAATTCTGCTGTTTTGGGGCTTTCTCCAATATAATTTTGAACAATATTATCGTCAGTCTTGTTCAGAAGATTGTTATTTAAAAAGAAATCCCAAACTACTGCTTCATTCTTGTTTGCATCCTGCATTTGTTTTTTCGAATAGCCCATGCAAAGATATTCGGGCGTATAAGGCAAGAATTGAGTAAGCAAATACATCCTTCTGCCGCGATCAACCATTTGTTCTATCAAAGCGCCACTGCTAATTTTTTGAGGAAAAAGATCATCCACAATATTGCGCATACAATTTACAGGAATGTGCTCCTTGTCAAAATTGTTGGACAAAAAATCAGGATATTCTTCCAGCCCTTCGCGGCTGCGATAAAAAGAAAAATCTTTTCCCATGTGCAATTGTAAACCAATACCTAAACTGCTAGTAGTAAGCACGTCCCCCTGCACTCCGAATGAAGTTTCGAAGTTGGCATTTATCGGACCAATAAATGTTATGATCGATTTGGGAAGTTGGTATTTAGGAAAATAATATTTTACAAATTTCAATCCCTGTTCGATCGATTTTGTTTCGTCGTCAAAATCCTTATAGAGCAGTTCCGCCGAATCTTTTAAAGGCATATAATCGTGAATAAACATGCGAACAGCTTGATTTTCTTTATTTCCCGGAACTAACAAGCTGTCCAGGTCCAGGCCTAAAATATTGGCAGTATATAGCGGCAAGAAATGTGGATATTTTTTTAAAACAGATTGTATTGAAGCAGCAACATGATTGGTATCGATTGCAAAAAAATCTTTTTCAAACCGTTTTGTTTGAAGGTTCACTTTTATGGAAGAAACGTCGGGAATATGTTTATTGCTATTGCACGAATTAATAGCAGCAGCAGTAAACAAACAAATAATGAATTTTCTCATACCCCAAATAAAAGAAAAAATACAAAGACAATTTTGTTAAATGAAAGACAATCAATCATTTTATTCTGGCTTAATTTTACACTATGAAAATTTTTCTTGCACAACAGAATTATCACATTGGCAATTTTGAAAAGAATACAGAAAAGATAATTGACGCCATTAAGGAGGCTAAAAAAGCAAATGCAGATCTTATTATTTTTAGTGAAATGAGCATTTGCGGCTATCCTGCCAAGGATTTTCTCGATTTTAAAGATTTTATTGACAAGTGCTTTAAAAGCATTGAAAAAATAAAACAACACGCGGATACCATTGGCGTCATCGTTGGCTCGCCCGACAGAAATCCGGTGAGGGAAGGAAAAGATCTTTTTAATGCAGCCTTTTTTCTTTATGAAAAAGAAATTAAGGGTGTGGCGCACAAAACTTGCCTTCCTAATTATGATGTGTTTGATGAATACCGCTATTTTGAACCGGCCTTTTCATGGAACGTAATTGAGTTTAAAGGAAAAAGAATCGCTCTTACGATTTGTGAAGACATCTGGAATCTTGGTGATAACCCGCTTTACCGAATTTGCCCAATGGATATTTTGATGGAGCAAAACCCTGATGTGATGATCAATATTTCTGCTTCGCCGTTTGATTATACACATGCAGATGACCGCAGAGCCACGATCAAGGCGAATGTGCTTAAATACAAACTTCCCCTGATCTACTGTAATGCAGTCGGCAGCCAAACCGAAATTATTTTTGATGGTGTTTCATTGTGTTTCGATAAAGATGCTAACCTGCAGCATGAACTCTCGCAGTTCAAGGAAGAATTAAAAGAAGTGGTGCTCAATGATGATGGCACTTTTGATGCGCCAATTTTAAGGCCGGCAGATGAAGTTGGAAATTTCCTTCTGGAACCGGTTGAATTTGTTCCTTCTTTAAACATTAACCAGGTTTATGATGCAATTATTTTGGGAATCCGCGATTATTTTACAAAAATGGGCTTCAGCAAAGCCATTATCGGAAGCAGTGGTGGAATTGACAGCGCCGTTACGATCGCACTTGCCTGCGCGGCATTGGGAAAAGAAAATGTCAGAGCCGTTTTAATGCCTTCGAAATATTCAACTTCACATTCCATTTCTGACGCAGAACAATTGAGCAAAAACCTCGGAAATCCTTATGATATCATTCCTATTAAAAATATTTTTGAATCCTTCTTAAAAGAATTGAAACCAGTCTTTAAAGATCTTCCATTTAATGTAGCTGAAGAAAATATTCAAAGTCGTACACGGGGAAATTTGTTAATGTCGGTAGCTAATAAATTCGGCTATATTCTTTTAAATACTTCGAACAAAAGTGAATTAGCAACGGGATACGGAACGCTGTATGGCGATATGGCCGGCGGAATTGGTGTGTTGGGCGATTGTTATAAACAACAGGTTTACGAACTGGCAAAATATATCAACAGGGAAAAGGAAATCATTCCTGAAAATATTATTAATAAAGCGCCTTCGGCAGAATTGAGGCCGGGTCAAAAAGACACTGATAGTTTGCCACCTTATGATATCCTTGATGAAATACTTTACCAATATATTGAAAGAGTGCAAGGTCCACAGGAAATAAAATCGATGGGTTTTGATCATGACCTGGTCGATCGGATTCTTAAGTTAGTGAACCGGAACGAATACAAGCGCAATCAATTTTGTCCTATCATTCGCATTTCTCCAAAAGCTTTTGGAACCGGAAGAAGAATGCCGATCGTGGGCAATTATTTGGATTAATCTGAAATAAAAATTGAAGGAATTTGTTTGTTCACTCTTAATATAGGGTTTTAAAAGATTAAGCTTAAATTGAGATTAGCAAAAACAAAAAAGATTTATTTATGGAAGCATATATCGTAGCCGGATATCGCACAGCCGTTGCAAAAGCCAAACGTGGCGGCTTTCGTTTTTATCGTCCTGATGATCTTGCTGTTGATTTGATAAAAGGTTTATTGAAATCTGTACCTCAACTCGAAAGCAGCCGTGTTGATGATCTTATCGTTGGAAATGCGGTGCCGGAAGCGGAACAAGGTTTACAGATCGGAAGAATGATCAGTGTAAGAGCGCTTGGAATTTCTGTTCCGGGAATGACGGTGAATCGTTATTGCGCCAGCGGATTGGAAACCATTGCGATCGCAACTGCAAAGATCAGGACCGGAATGGCGGATTGCATTATAGCCGGTGGAACTGAAAGCATGACAATGGTTCCTACTTCCGGGTGGAAAACGGTGCCTGCCTATTCAGTTACTTCTGAAACGCCGGATTATTATTTAAGTATGGGTTTAACCGCAGAAGCGGTTGCCAAAGAATATAATATTAGCCGCGAACAACAGGATGAGTTTAGTCTTCGGTCTCATCAGAAAGCATTGAACGCGATCCAAAATGGTTATTTTAAAAGTGGCATTCTTCCGATGGAAGTGGAAGAAATTTATCTTGATAAAAATCTCAAAAAACAAAAAAGGAATTTTGTGGTTGATACTGATGAAGGTGTTCGTGCAGATACTTCGATGGAAGCTTTGTCAAAGCTAAAACCGGTGTTTGCCGCCGGTGGAACTGTTACAGCCGGAAATTCTTCACAAACTAGTGATGGAGCGGCATTTGTAATTGTTATGAGCGAAAGAATGATGAACGAATTAGGATTAAAACCGATTGCGCGCCTGGTAGCTTGCACAAGTGCCGGCGTTCATCCGCGGGTAATGGGAATCGGGCCCGTTGAAGCTGTTCCCAAAGTGTTGAAACAAGCAGGAATGAATCTTTATCAAATTGATTTGGTCGAACTGAATGAAGCTTTTGCTTCGCAATCTGTTGCTGTAATAAAAAAGCTCGGACTCGATCCGGAAATTGTAAATATAAACGGTGGCGCTATTGCACTTGGCCATCCACTTGGTTGCACCGGGGCAAAATTGACTATTCAGATTATCAACGACCTTAAAAGGTTGAATAAAAAATACGGTATCGTAACCGCTTGTGTAGGCGGTGGACAAGGAATTGCAGGAATTATTGAAAACCTTTAACAGCTTAAAATTTTAAACTCATCCCGACAGCGATTTGAGATTTCAATTGTAAGCCAGGCGAATCATGATTGGGGCCAAAAAGTTTTACGTCATCGTCATAAATAAGATCCAGACCGACGCTGGCTGTAAGCACTTTTGAAATATTTGCTGTAAACATATTGTTCATCAGTACATCTACATTTTGTGGATTGTGTTCATAATTTGAAAACAAGTCCAGTCTTCCTTTGTAAGTAATACTTTTAGAAAGATTATGCAAATAATTTACACTCACAAATGCACCGATTTCATTTTTACTTTTCGCTCCTGCAGGAACTCCGTAAGCTCCTTTCGTTGATAAACTATCATTTCTAACGATCGTCCATCTGGAAGTTATTGGAGAAACAAAAATTGAAAGTCCTTCTGCCGGTTTGTAATCCAAACCCAGGCTCAACAAAATATATCCCGGCGACATAAAATCTGAAAGCAAATTTTTTGTTCCATCGCTATTGTAATTGTAGCCTTTTGAAAACTGCGAACGGAAATTGAACAGAGCAGACAAACTTAATTTCGGAGCGATTTGGTAACCGGCTTTCGTCAACAAATTAATGCGATCATCATTTTTGCGGCTTCCAAGACTTGTCGTGTTTAAAAATCCATAATTCAAATCGAGCGTGTTGTCCCAGTTGTAACGTCCTTTTTTATAAAATGCATAAACGCCCAAATAGGTGTTGAGTGAAAAAGAAAAATCGTCGCCACCGGCCGCCCAATTACTTTGACTTCCCTGCGCTAGATTCAGGTCAAATTGTCCACCTGTATTCCAGATTTTGTTGCTGTCAATAATTTGTTTTTTCACATCTTTTGTTGCTTCGCTTTGAAGGTCCTTTACTGTTTTGTCCTGGGCAAATGTGTTGGTAGAAATTATTAACAGAGAAGTGAATATTATTGAAGAAAATACTGTTTTCATAAAATTAATCTTTAGGGTTTTGCTGCTACAAAAGTAATAAGATAATAACAAGACCTTTATAAATAAAGCTTTATATTTTATAAAAATGGTTACTTTTATAGGAACTTAAAATGGACAAAAATGGAGGAATTGATTCAAAAACTGCAGCAGGTTCACGGGCTTTCGGCCGAACAATCACAAAAAGTATTAGGCACAATTGCGGATTTTCTGAAAGAAAAATTTCCGATGGTGGGCGGTGCCATTGATAATCTTTTTCAATCCGGAACAACACCTTCCGGCCCCGGCACAACTCCTGGAGATGTTCAATCTACTGTTGAAGATCCGTTAAACAACAACAGCGATTTGATGGACAAAGTCTCCCAATTTATTCCGGGAGCAAATGAGCAAAGTATTGAAGATTTTGCTAAGAAAAACCTGAGCGGACTTTTCGGAAATAATGAAGATTGATCATCGCAAGACTTCCCTTGCAATAACTATTTTTTGAATTTCACTTGTGCCTTCACCAATGGTGCAGAGCTTGCTGTCCCTGTAATATTTTTCTACCGGAAAATCTTTCGTATATCCATATCCACCAAAGATCTGCACGGCATCGGTTGAAACTTTCACCGCCACTTCACTTGCATAATATTTAGCCATTGCCGCTTCCTTTGTCACGCTTTCTCCACGACTTTTTAAATCGCAAGCCTGGTCGACCAACAATTCCGCTGCTTCAATTTCTGTAGCCATATCGGCAAGTTTAAATGAAATGGCCTGGAAATCTGAAATCGGTTTTCCAAATTGGAACCTTTCTTTTGAATATTCTAAAGAAGCTTCATAAGCGCCTTTTGCAATGCCGAGTGAAAGTGCAGCAATAGAAATTCTTCCTCCATCTAAAACACGCATTGCTTGTTTAAATCCATCTCCCACTTCACCCATTCTTGCTGAATCAGGAACGCGGCAATTATCAAAAATCATTTCCGCAGTTTCGCTTGCACGCATTCCCAGCTTATTTTCTTTTTTCCCTGCATTAAATCCTTGAGTGCCACGCTTTACAATAAAAGATGTTGAATTGTCGCGTGTTCTTGCTTCGCCTGTCCTGCAAATAACGACTGCAACGTCCGCGCTTTTCCCGTGGGTAATCCAGCATTTTGTTCCATTGATAATCCAATCATCTCTGTCTTTTTCGGCAACACATTGCATATTGCCAGCGTCACTTCCTGTGTTAGGTTCTGTAAGTCCCCACGCCCCAATGTATTCGGCTGAGGCTAGTTTTGGCAAAAATTCTTTCTTTTGTTCTTCATTGCCAAAAGCAAGAATATGGCCCGTGCATAAAGAATTGTGGGCAGCAAATGAAAGTCCAACAGAACCACAAACTTTAGCGATTTCCTGTATGGCAGCGCTATATTCAAAATAACCAAGTCCGCTGCCACCATATTCCTGGGGAACCAGGATTCCCATCAAACCAAGCTTGCCCAATTCTTTGAAAATTTCTACCGGGAATTGCTGCTTCTCATCCCATTCCATCACGTGCGGCCTGATATATTGTTCAGCAAACTGTTTTACCGTCTCAGCAACCTGTGTCGTCAATTCGTTTTTTCCAAAATCCATAATTTCTCTTTTACTACTATCGCAATTTAGAAGGAATAATATAATTACCCTTTTTTTCTAATTTGATTGAAGCATGCATTTGTTTGCAATCGTTAGATGCAGTTTAAGAAGCAAAACAAAAATCATTCTAATTTCTTTGTTTACTATTTGAAGTAAAGATTTTTACGAAAATTGAAGAAAATAGTTCTGGATATTGAAAAATAAGACCGAGTCTTTAGTTTGATTACTAAAGAAATTATTCGATGGAAAGATATGGCGCAATTTTCTTCAAAAGCTGATCATCAATGCTCATGATCTTTTTCAAATCATCAATAGAATTGAATTTTCCGTGTTGTTGCCGGTATTGAAAGATAGCATTCGCAACAGAATAGTTGATGTAAGGATGGGCTTTCAATTCATCAATTGTTGCAGAATTAATATTTATCTTTTTTATTGCTTTACTGTCTGTCAATAAATAGCTTTTTATTTTTTGAAAAGTGGAATCAGGTAAATTATAAGTTTGCGCAACTTGGTCAACAGAATAAAAACCTCCAAGCTTATCCCTGAAAGTCACAATTCTTTTTGATAAAACAGGACCTATTCCGGGCAAAGTTTTAAAATCAGTGGAGTCGGCTTCATTGATGTCAATCGGTTGGATTATCTTTTTCTCAAATGATGTCTTTTCCGGAAAGGTTTTTTTGCTGAATGAAATTTCTTTCTTTTGTTCTGCTATTTGCACAAATGGAATAAGTCTTTTTGCGTCGATTTCTTTCAATCCATAAATTTTCTGGATGTCTTCCGGTTTATAAAACCTTCCTCCTTTGGCAAGATAATTTTGAATGGTTTGTGCAGTTCTTTTAGAAATTCCCAACCTGATCCAATCAGCTTCAGTAGCAGTATTTGGATCGAAGTAAAAAAGCGCGGGTCTTACCTGTTTTTCTGTCTTGTAAGCCGGTGTGTAATCATTGTAATATTCATCATCAGTTTTATCTGATTTTGCCAATTGAGAAGAATCTGTTTTTAAAGAAGCAATTGCTTTTTGAAGATCGGATGAATCTATCGGTTCGTCTTTTACAAAAAAGCGAAAAAAATTAGGCAAAAAGGCAATCACAACGATCAGGATGATGAGTGTATAAATTCCCTTTCTTTCTTTTTTGGTAAAGCTGAAATAGTCTTTGAAAAAATGCATTTCAGTTAGTTTTTTGAAAGATACAAAAAACCAACTTTTGAATAGCAAAAAAATTAAATGAGGTTATTCAGATTTTTCGCGATGCTCATTTTTCTTTTCATCTATAAAACCTTTTTCCGGGCGCATTTGGGGAAACAAAAGCACATCCTGTATTGATGGTTGGTTAGTGAGCAACATGACGATCCGGTCAATTCCAAAACCGATTCCACTTGTTGGTGGCATGCCATATTCAAGTGCTCTCAAAAAATCCTGGTCGATGTACATCGCTTCATCATCGCCACGCTCCATTAATTTTGCCTGCTCTTCAAAACGTGCTTTTTGTTCAAGCGGATCGTTCAGTTCGCTGTAAGCATTTGCAATTTCTTTTCCATTTACAATAAGCTCAAAACGCTCTACCAGTCCTTTTTTGCTGCGATGTTTCTTGGTGAGCGGGCTCATTTCAACCGGGTAGTCAATAATGAATGTTGGCTGAACAAAATGTTCTTCACATTTTTCAGAAAAGATCTCATCGATCAATTTTCCTTTGCCCATAGATTTATCCGCGTGTATGCCTAACCGTTGACAAAACTCGCGCAATTCTTCTTCATCTTTTCCTGTTATGTCAACGCCGGTGTATTCTTTGATCGCATCATACATGCTGACCCGTTTGTATGGCGCTTTAAAATCAATTCCCTTTTCACCACTTAATACTTTTGTCGTTCCATTTACGGCCAAGGCAGTTTTTTCCAGCAGCTGCTCTGTTGTTTCCATCATCCACAAATAATCCTTGTAAGCCACATAAAATTCCAAAACAGTAAATTCAGGATTGTGCGTTCTGTCCATTCCTTCATTTCTGAAATTGCGACTAAACTCATAAACCCAATCAAAGCCTCCAACGATTAATCTTTTTAAGTAAAGTTCATTGGCAATGCGCAAATAAAATGGAATATCAAGCGCATTATGATGCGTCCGAAACGGGCGTGCGGCGGCCCCTCCGGGAATACTTTGCAAAACGGGTGTATCAACTTCAAGCGCTCCGTGTTCATTCAAAAAGTCACGCATGGCGTTGATCATTTTTGTACGCTTGATGAAAGTTTCTTTTACATGAGGATTTACGATCAGATCCGCATACCGTTGGCGGTACCTGAATTCCGGGTCAGTTACTTCGTCAAAAGTTTCTCCGTCTTTTTCCTTCACGACAGGTAACGGACGCAAAGCCTTCGACAATATTTTAAACTCTGAAACATGCACTGAAGTTTCGCCTGTTTTTGTTGTGAATACAAAACCTTTTACACCAATGATATCACCAATGTCAATTAATTTTTTCCAAACGGTATTGTACATCGTTTTGTCCTCACCTGTGGCAACATCATCACGACGAACATACAATTGAATTTTTCCGGTAGAATCCTGCAAAACTGCAAAAGAGGCCTTACCCATATCACGTACGCTCAGTATTCTTCCGGCGATACAAACTTGTGAAAACTCGTCTTTATTTTCTTCTTCTTTATAATTATTTTTTATAAAAATCGCAGTAGTGTTAACCGGGTACAATTCTGCCGGAAACGGATCGATCCCGAGTTTTGATAGTTCTTTTAATTTTTCTCTGCGTATTAACTGCTGTTCAGAAAGATGTTCAGTGCTCATGTTGTATCAATAAAACATTCACCGGTTGACCGGCCAAAAAATTTTTGCAAAGGTAAAGTATTGGTTTTTGAAAGAAGTAGGAGAATAATGAAATGGGCGATTTGTGATCTTCTTTTTATAACAAAAAATGCACTTCTCACAATGAGAAATGCATTGTATCACTAATTCATCAATATTCTTAAGATGGAAAGATCCATCAGAAAAAAGAAAACCTATCTTTTCTTAAGCTCTTCGATCTCCCTTTCAATTTTTGCAATCGTCGCGTTGATATTACTTAAACGTTTTCCGTTTTTTGATATTTTAAATGTCGGATGAACAGTTTTCAGTTCTTCTTTATAGTCGGCCAATTGTTCTCTAAGGGTTTTTAGCTTGCCTGCAACTTCATTATTTCTAACGGGACGTGCCATATTTAAATTTTTGATACAAAGTAGGAAAATAAATTAAAAAAAAAGATGTAGGCAATAAAATATTTTTCAATTTATTTGTTTATTCACTGACGAATAAACACTTATGAATTATGATTTTATTCGGCCGGCTTACAATATAGCAATATTATAACATAATTAAAGAGTGAGAAAAACACACCTCGAAAGGATAAATCGTAATTTTGCATTCTTTCCAATATGAGCGACGAAATTAAACATGAATGTGGTCTTGCTTTTATAAGGCTACGCAAACCTTTTTCCTATTACCGTCAAAAATATGGCACTGTATTGTATGGCTTGAACAAGCTGTATTTATTGATGGAAAAACAACACAACCGCGGTCAGGATGGTGCTGGTGTCGCTTCGGTAAAACTAAATACAGAACCGGGTTATCCATTCATGCATCGCCTAAGAAGCACTGCTAACCAGGCAATTGCCGATATCTTTTCTCAAATTGGAAACCAGGTAAATGAAGTAAAAAAATACCAACCAGATATTGAACAGCATCCCGGTTTAATGAAAGGCCATATTGATTTTTTGGGTGAATTGCTGCTCGGACATCTTCGTTACGGAACACAAGGGAAAAACAATATTGAATTTTGCCATCCTTTTATTAAAAGAAATACTATTCCGGCACGTAATCTTGCCCTCGCCGGAAATTTTAATTTGATCAATAAAGACGAATTATATTCGATCATCAACAGCCCTTTATCTGAACGTGATCGTGAAAGTGATTTGGGCGCGATGATGGAAATGATTCATCATTTTCTCGTAAAAGCTGACGAAGTTTCTCCTGACGGAATTGATGTCGCTTCGATTCTGAGAAAATCGGTTCCTTTCTTTGATGGCGGATTTACTTTCGGTGGGCTCACAGGCGATGGAAGTGCTTTTGTTGTAAGAGATGCACATGGAATTCGTCCGTGTTATTATTATGTGGATGATGAAGTGATCGTAGCGGCAAGCGAAAGAGCGGCGATAAGAACTGCATTTAATGTAGGAGAAAATGTGGTAAAAGAACTGATGCCTGGAAATGCGTTGATAGTGAAACCAAACGGAGAATATTCCATTGACCAGGTGCTCGAACCAAAAGAAAGAAAAGCCTGCAGTTTTGAAAGAATTTATTTTTCAAGAGGAAGCGACGAAAAGATCTACCGCGAAAGAATTGCGCTGGGAAACCATTTGAGTGAAAGAGTGCTGAAAGCCGTTGATTACGATCTTAAAAACACAATTTTTTCTTTCATCCCTAACACAGCTGAAACTGCATTTTATGGTTTGATAAAAGGTGCAGAAGATTACCTGAACAAAATAAAGGTTGAAAGAATTCTTAGCTGGGGAAAAGACTTTGATGAAGAGAAATTGAACGAGATGGTGAACCGACAGGTAAGAATGGAAAAGATCGCCATCAAAGACGTGAAACTCAGAACTTTTATCACAGAAGACATGAGCCGTAATGAAATGGTGCAGCACGTTTACGACATCACTTACGGAACTGTTAGAAAGGGAATCGACACACTTGTAGTGATCGATGATTCCATCGTTCGTGGAACTACTTTGAGAGAAAGTATCATCAGAATGCTTTCACGCCTTGAACCAAAAAAGATTATTGTTGTTTCTTCCGCTCCGCAAATCCGTTATCCCGATTGCTACGGAATCGACATGAGCAAGCTCGGTGAATTTGTTGCCTTCAAAGCAGCAATGGCCTTGATAAAGGAAAGAGGAATGGAAAACGAACTTCAGTGCCTTTTTGAAAAATGTAAGGAGCTCAAAAGAAATAACCAACTGCATACTCATAATATTGTCCGCGAAATTTATAAACCTTTTACGCTCGAAGAGATCGATAAAAAGATTGCACAGTTAATCACACCCGCCGAAATTAATATTCCTGTTGAAGTAATTTATCAAACTATTGAAGACCTGCACGATTGTTGTCCAACCAATTTGGGCGATTGGTACTTCACCGGCAACTATCCAACGCCCGGTGGAAACCGCGTCGTGAATAAGGCTTTCCTTAATTATATGGAAGGCAAAAATGAAAGAGGTTATTAAAATTATTGCAGTAATAAATTATTGGATTATTTTGATGACGCTTTTCTAAGAAGGAATTCTTTTACTGATAAATTATTTGCGAATGATCGAAGAAAATAAAGAGCAGTATTTTATTGGAATTGATGTGGGCACCGGAAGCACAAAAGCAATCGCTATAAACACCAAAGGAACTATTATTGCTGACGCACAGTTATATTATTCCTCTACAAATGCACAACCAGGTTACTCAGAACAAGATCCGGAAATGCTCTTGAATGCATTTAAAGACGTTATCAAAAAAATAATTGAAGAAGTAAAATTTGGGCCGGTTTCCATCAGTTTCAGCAGCGCGATGCACGGAGTTATTGTTATTGATAAAGAAAACAAACTGCTAACTCCTCTAATAACCTGGTCAGATACAAGAAGTGATGCAATTGCAGAGAAAATAAAAAATCTGCCTGAAGCGGAAAGTATTTATAAAGCAACCGGAACACCGATTCATTCAATGTCGCCTTTGTGCAAGATCATGTGGCTTAGAGAAAACGATCCTTCTGTTTTCAATGCAGCTTTTAAATTTATTTCGATCAAGGAATTTATTTGGTTCGAACTTTTTGGTGTTTATGAAATTGATTACTCGCTAGCATCTGCGACTGGCTTGTTCAATATTGAAACCTTAAAATGGAATGATGCTTCCTTAAAATTATGTGGCATCTCAGAAAATCAACTTTCAAAACCGGTTCCAACAATTTTCATAAGAAAAAATGCAGATTCATCTATAATCAAATCGATTGGAGTTTCTCCTGAAACTTCCTTCTGCATTGGCGGCAGCGATGGATGCATGGCCAATTTGGGAAGTTATGCTTTGGGTCAAGGAACCGCCGCATTAACTATTGGAACTAGCGGAGCAGTAAGAATTGCCAGTTCAAAACCGGTTTACAATTTTAAAGAAATGATCTTTAATTACGTTATGGATGAAAACACTTTCATTTGTGGCGGACCGGTAAATAATGGCGGAAATGTTGTTCAGTGGCTTTTAAAAAGTTTCTTCGATATTTCAAAAGCATCAGAAAAAGATTATCATGATCTTTTTAGTAAAATTGATACTGTTCCTGCAGGCAGCGATGGACTCATCTTTCTTCCTTATTTGTATGGTGAAAGAGCGCCTGTTTGGGATGGAAGATCAAGTGGTGTTTATTTTGGAGTAAAACCATTTCATTCACAAAAATATTTTTTAAGAGCAGCAGTAGAAGGCATTTGTTATTCCTTGTACCAGGTTTTGCAAATCGTAGAATCTTCAACCAACAAAATTGAAAAATTGATTGTAGGCGGAGGTTTTATCAACACACGAAGTTGGGTTCAATTGTTGGCAGACATCACGGGTAAAAAAATATTTGTAATTGAAACAGAAGATTCTTCAGCAGTTGGTGCAGCTTTATTGAATATGAAAGCTATGAACGTTATTGATGATTATGAAAAATTCAAGCCGAAAGGGGGAGAAGTAATAGAACCAAACTTGTCGAATCATGAAAAACATCAAGTAAACTTTTCCGTCTTCAAAAACTTGTATCCTGCTTTAAAAACTTCAATGCACCAACTTTATCAAAATAAAAATTGATCTTAAAAATTGGTTTACTGCCAGGCCTTTTCTAAAAACCTGATCCAGTTCTTATACATAATATTATCGATATCTTCTTTTGAATAACCTCTTTCTTTTAAAAGATCCGGAATCTTTTGAAGATCAGCAATTGTATCTAAATCCGCCGGACATTGTTCTGTACCAAAAGCACCATCCAAATCAGTACCGATTCCTGAATGCAAGGAATTCCCGGCAAGCTGGCAGATATGATCAATGTGATCAATTACATTAGAAATAAAAACTCCTTCATCTTTTGGATTCGATTTGCCTCTTTGCCAGTTGGGCTTTAGCATCCATGCATCGAATGCCGCACCGATTACTGCATCGCGCTCAATCAACGCTTTTATCTGTTCATCTGAAAACTGCCGGTTATGCGGCACAATTGAACGGCAATTATTGTGACTTGCCCAAACATGGCCGTTAAAATTATCAAGCGCTTCCCAAAAACTTTGATCGCACAAATGTGTCGCATCCAGAATAATATTAAGCCTTTCCATTTCCTTCAACAATTCAAGTCCTTTTGTTCCCAATCCACCTTCTGAATCTGTTCCATATGCATACACACCGGGACCGTAATGCGCAGGCCCAACAGCGCGTAAACCATTTTCATAATTCTTTTCCAGGTACTTCATATTCACAATCGAATCCGCTCCTTCCAAACTTAAAATATATCCAATCGGCAAATCTTCATCGTTGCCACTTTCCCAATTTGTGAGGTGATCTTTTAAAGAATTTACATCTTTGATTTGTTTCATTTCTCGCCGATCTTCCATCGCGCGGTACCACGACAATTGACCTTGTGTTTGTGCCCAGGCTTGTTCCTGCGAATTCCATCCCGGCAAAAGACTTCCCGGTTTCACATATCTTGCAATCATTGTTGCAAAACAAATACCAATCTTTCCTTTTCGCATTTCAGCAAGAGAAACGGTTCCATTTCCACGATCAGGTTTATCGCTCATTCCTTTTTCGCTTTCGCGTATATCCTTAACCGTTAGTGTCAGATCCCGATTCCATTCCATAGCATTCATGCTAAGATCGAGGTGAGCATCAAAAATTAAATCAGCCATTATTTAAAATTGGGTTTAGAGAGTTTAGGATTGTTTAGATGGTAATTTTTTTCCTTCGTGCTTCTATTCTCCAATGGTCAACAAGTTTTCCATCTTCTATCACATTTGCTTCATCATACAAAGCAACTGTCGGGCAAATGTGATAAGGAACGCCATATAATAGATCGCCAACAGAAAACCTGTTAGAATCTTCCACCTCAATTACCAAATGTTCTTCGCTTTGAGATTTGATTTTGTAGCCATTTAAATCCAGGAAAAATATTCTCTTTCCAATCGGATTTTCAGCAGCTACAGATTTGTGTCCAAGATCAGTCGTGATAATTCCTTGTGACGGCTTTGAAATGATGCGCGTCATTAATACAGCTGCAAAATCAAAGTCCTGTTCTTTCAACAAAGCATCATATCCATAATCCCAAAGCAAGCTCGTTCCCGGACTACAAATCTCTTCCTTCTGCAAAGCATGAACAGTAAATGTCGGCGTTCCGCCGGCGATGATTCTTGGTTTAGGAAATCCTGCTTTTGTAATTTTCTTTACTATTTCATTTACAGGTTTAAAAGCTTCTTCTACTTTTTGCTTTCTTACCGAAAAGTCTTCATCGCGAATGTGACCGTCATAAATATGAAAACCTGAACATTTTAAATTCTGTAAGTTTTGAAGATTGACATAAAGCTGAAATAATTTTTCATCCGGCTCGATTCCTGTGCGATGCATGCCTGCATCCACATCAATATAAACCTTAGCCATGAAATTTTCTTTGGCAAACAATCCGTTTAATAGTTTAGCGGAATCCAAATTGTCAACTAATGAAGAAAAATTTATTGAAGGAAACTTCTTAATTAAAGAAAGAAATCTTTTGGCCTTTGGAAAATTGAGTTGGTACGCCAGCAAAATTGTTTTCGCTCCCGCTTCTGCAAGCATTTCTGCTTCCGCTATTGTTGCACATTTGAATTTTGAAATTCCTGCCTCCATTTGCATTGTTATAATCTCTGCCATTTTATGTGTTTTCACATGAGGCATCAATCTTTGTGCATCGCCGGCAATTGTAATCATTTTTTGAATGTTCGATTGAACACGATCTTTATAAATAAGTAATGCCGGTGAATCTATTTCATCAGGGCGGTTGACAATAAACCAACTTTTTTCCATAAATTTTTTTTAGACAAGTTCAAATATCGCTTCGATTTCCACAGGAATATTCCCCGGCAAAGAACCCATTCCCACAGCACTTCTGACACCGATGCCATCATCCCCCCAAACCTTTGCAAACAATTCACTGCAACCATTGATCACTGAAGGATGTTCTTCAAAATTGAGCGTACAATTTACCATTCCGAAAACCTTTATCACTCTTTTGATTTTGTCTAAGCTTCCAAGATTTGCTTTTAATGTTGCAAGAATCGTAAGTCCTGTTTGCCGCGCTGCTTCTTTTCCCGCGTCTTGGGTAATTTCATATCCTACTTTTCCTTTGATCAACGAGCCGTCTTCCAAAACGGGTCCATGACCGGAAACATAAATGAGATTTTCAACCTGAAGCAAAGGCTTATAAACACCTGCAGGTTTTGGAGCAGGTGGAAGCACCAATCCTGTTTTTATAAAATTTTCTTCTGCACTTTGTGACATAATTCTTCTTTTTTATTCCTTAAAACGTTATTTGAAATAAAGGTAAAATCTTTTGCCCAAGCAAATAAATTGCTTTGCGATAAAAAGGCACACTTCAAATCTTTCTTAACTTCACCGCCCTTTTTTTCTAAAATATTTTTTCAATCATGCTGGTTGACCAGGCAAAAAAAACATGGAGGCTTGCTTTTCCCATTATTTTGGGTGAGGTGTCGCAAATGATGCTTGGCATTATTGACTCGGCAATGGTTGGCGCTGTAAATTACAAGCAACTTGCAGCAGCAGCGCTGGTGATGAGCGTGATCAACATTCCTTATGTTTTCGGTATCGGGATCACCATTTCAGTTTCACAAATGGTTTCCATGGCGCATGGAAGAAGAGACGGCAGATTGGTAAGTCATTATTTGTACAACGGTTTTTGGCTTTGTGCATTCTCTGCAATTGCCATTTCACTCGTTATCGAATTTAGCCGAAACATTGTCTTTCACCTCGACCAGGATCCGGAAGTGGCACGACTTGCATTGCCATATTTGCAAATAATGGGATGGTCTGTTATTCCAATGATCCTCTTCCTTGCATTAAAACAATTTACCGATGGATTGGAATTTACAAAAACAGCAATGATCCTTTCGCTCGGCGCACTTCCACTTAATGCATTTTTAAACTGGCTTTTCATTTATGGAAACTGGGGAATGCCGCGGCTTGAACTCATGGGGGCAGGATGGTCCACGTTATTTACAAGAATTTTTATTTTCCTTGTTTTGGGCTTAATCATTTTATATCATCATACTTTCCGAAGATACATTGCCATTAGAAGCCGCGTTTGGCAATTGCGTTGGAAAACTTTTAAAGAGTTATTGCACATTGGCATTCCGAGTAGTTTTCAAATTTCCATGGAAGCAGGTGCATTTGCCGTTTCGGGGATTTTGATCGGAACGCTTGGAGCAGTTCAACAAGCAGCACATCAAATTGCATTGAGTTGCGCTTCACTCACGTTTATGGTTTCAATGGGTTTGTCGCAGGCAGGATCGATTCGCACGAGCAATTCTTTTGGGAGAGATGACAGGCCGTTGATCAGGATAATTGGCAAGAGCACTTTGTACATCGCACTTATTTATGGAACGCTCTGTGCAATCATTTTTATTTTACTTAGAAATCAATTGCCGTTAATCTTTAATAGTAATCTTCATGTCGTTCCGATGGCGGCCTACCTGCTTTTGTTTGCCGCGCTTTTTCAAATATCAGATAGTACGCAAGCCGTGAGTGCTGGTTTACTTCGTGGAATAAAAGATGTGAAAGTGCCGACAATATTTATTGCAATTGCGTATTGGGTTGTCGGAATTCCCGTTGGATGCCTGCTTGCATTTTATTTTAAAATGGGAGCTGCAGGAATTTGGACCGGTTTTATTGCCGGGCTTACCTTTTCAGCCGGATTCTTATCCTACCGCTTTCTTAAAATGAGTAAGATCAAAAAGTGTCCTTAAAAATTTTGTTTTACCTTCTATTTCTTCCAAACATTATTTTTCCTGTTGCTGTCGGGAAGCAGGTTTTTTGGATCGATCGTCACTGATTCAATTTGTTTGTTAGTATTTAAATGAATCGTACGGATATCGCTTTGCAACCATGTTTCAACAGGAACTTTAATAATGTCTCTTCCTCCGCCTTTAAACTGAATTTGTAAAGTAAATGGCATTGCCATTTTTTGAAGATTGGCAACAGTGATGTCGGCTCCATTTACAAAATTGCCTTTGGTGTAAGAAACGTTTTTGATGGCAATATCGAGCTGCCAGTTATTATAAAACCATTCTTTCCAAAACCAGTTAAGATCTTCGCCAGCTTCATTATTTATCGTTCTGAAAAAATCATTAGGCGATGGATGTTTGTAAGCCCATCGTTGAATGTACTTCTGAAAAGCATAATCAAACCGATCGTGGCCAAGTATCACTTCGCGAAGCAAAACCAATCCAAAAGCCGGCTTAAAATATTCCATCGGGTGCCGGTATTTTTCGGGAAACTGATCAGCGCGTGACATGATCACGCGCGCAGCGGAATCCTTCAACCATTGAATAATTTCATCTGCCGGATTTCCTTTTCCAGGCGCATATTCTCCATCACGTTTCGGTGCAAATTCTCCATTATTAAAAGCATCAGATGCATACACGTCAATGAAAGTATTAAATCCTTCATCCATAAAAGCGTAACGGCGCTCATCGCTTCCAACGATCATCGGGAACCAGTTGTGTCCAATCTCGTGGGCTGTAACCCAATAAAGATCTTCAGATTTTGCTCTGTATCCGTCAAACACAATCCCGGGGTATTCCATTCCACCTGCAATTCCGGCTTCATTTACTGCTACCGGGTATGGATACACGAAATAATTTTTTGAGAAAAACTCAATGGATTTTTTCAAATATTCTGTCGCTCTTCCCCATGCATTTCTTCCGGCACTCTCAACCGGATAAACGGACATCGCCAGTGCAGTTTTGCCTTCAGGCAAATTCACTTTTGCTGCATCCCATATATACGCTTTGGAAGCGCCAAAAGCTACATCCCGGGTATTGTACATTTTGAAATGCCATGTAGCCAGAGAATCCATTGTTTTGGTTGAATCCACCTGCAATGAATCGATTATAGTTGAATCGGAGACTGGGTTTGCATTCACTTCACTTTCCGTACGGATCATGATCGTGCTGTCACTTTTTCTCGCGTCATCCAGCCTTGCAATTTGATCTGTAGATAAGACTTCATTTGGATTTTGCAGTTCACCACTTCCGGCAACGATCATACCTCTGGGAACAGTGACGGTGTAATCAAAATTCCCGTATTCACAGTAAAACTCTCCGCTGCCAAGGAAAGGCAAAGTGCTCCATCCTTCAAGATCGTCGTAAACACACATGCGTGGATACCATTGAGCTATCTCGTAGATCTTTCCATTTTTTGTAGAAAAATAATCTGTTCTTCCACCGAAATTCCCGGGTATCTTATAAAAATATTTTACAAGGATATTGATTGAATCCAAAGAGGAAAGCGGTTCCTTTAAACGGATCTGCATCCTCGTGTCAGTGACTACAAAATCTGCGGTAATAGTTTTTCCTTTAGATTGAAGTTGCACAGTTTCAAACTGGTAACCATCTGTATGTTGATTTTGACGTCCATTGGTATAAAAATTCGAACGCGCGTCTTCACGGTAAGTGTTTTGGTCAAGCTGCAGCCACAAGGAATTCAAATTATCGGGGCTATTATTCGTGTAGTGAATTTTCTCGGAGCAACTCAAAATATTTTGCAATGTATCGATTGAAGCCTGTAAGGTATAATCCGCGCGGTTTTGCCAGTACTTTGGTCCTGGTGCACCATCAGCCGAACGGAACTCATTTCCATTTTGGGTAAAAAAGTTTTCAGTAAACACCTGATGAGGATTGTAAACTGAAGAATCCTTTTTTTGTGCGGTCAACGAATTACACAAACAATAAAAAGCAATTAAGAGGAAGCTTTTTTTCAAATGCATTTTTGAAAATTATTTTTAAATTTAAAAAGCGGAAGTTCTTATAAATGATTTGTTTGGAGAAAAAAAATTATCAGAAGGATATTGCTGGTAATCAAACGAACTCAAAAATCCCAAATTTGACAGTGAACAAACATAATTTGGCGATTTTTTTTCTTGACATTTTCCACTGCTGATTCTAAGCACGCAGTCAGAAAAGTTTGAGACAATGAGAGGAACTAATAATTTATCAATTTCTGCATCATCTCATCCAATCTTGAATCGGCAAGAAAATTTTTTTCCAGCTGTGAATTAAATGGAACAGGGGTGTCAAGCGAAGCACAACGCATCACAGGCGCATCCAAAAATTCAAAACAATTTTGAGCGATCCATGCAGCCACTTCTGCACCAATGCCGGCCGTCAGCGTATCTTCATGAAGAACCAACACTTTACCTGTTCGGTCAACCGAATTTCTGATCGCTCTGTGATCAATTGGCAATAACGTGCGCAAATCAAGAATATCAATAGTAAGATCAGGATGTTTATCCGCATAATCATTTGCCCAAATTACACCCATTCCATAAGTAATAATACTAACATCTACGCCTACACGCACTTGTCGCGCTTTACCAATTTCTACTTCATAATATTCTTCCGGGAAATCAGAACTCAAACTCCTGTACAAACCTTTGTGCTCAAAAAACATAACAGGATTGGGATCGTTTATAGCAGCGATCAACAATCCCTTTGCATCTTCCGGAGTAGATGGGTAAACGACTTTCAGACCTGGCGTGTGTGCAAACCAAGCTTCATTGCTTTGGCTATGAAAAGGACCCGCCCCAACTCCTGCGCCTGTTGGCATTCGAATTACAACATCTGCATTTTGTCCCCACCGATAATGGATCTTGGCCAAATTATTTACAATCTGGTTAAACCCTACTGAAACGAAATCAGCAAATTGCATTTCAACAACGCTCTTATATCCTTCCAGGGAAAGTCCGAGAGAAGCACCTACAACAGCACTTTCACAAAGAGGCGTATTGCGGATCCGGTCTTTTCCAAATTCCTTTAAAAGTCCTTCCGTCACTTTAAAAGCTCCACCATATTCTGCAATGTCCTGGCCTATCAAAACAAGTCCAGGATGCGCGATCAATGATTGCCGCAGGCCTTCATGAATGGCATCAACAAAACGGTTTCCATGTTCTTCATTTGAATAATCTTTATTTCTCGCTTCAAAAGATTTTTTATTTCCATCAAATGATATCGCTGGCTTTGCATACACATCATCAATTTCCTTTTGAGAATCAATAGTAATAGCCTTTGAATTTTGATGGTCAATTTCCTGCATCACACTCTTATCGATATGCTCCTTCAATTCATCTTTAATATTAGCGATTTGCTCGTTCGTTACTATTTTTTCTTCGGCCAAAAAACGCTCATAATTCTTTACAGGATCTTTTTCAATCCACTTTTCAAAAAGTTCTTTTGGAACATATTTTACACCGCTCGCTTCCTCATGTCCGCGCATTCGGAAAGTCATGCATTCAATAAGGTAAGGCTTCTGATTCCTGATGCAATATTCACGAACACCTTTCACCGTATCATAAACAGTGAGAATATTGTTACCATCAATTTGCACTCCTTCCATTCCATAACCTCTTGCCTTTTCCACTAAACTTTGACAACGAAACTGTTCATTTACCGGAGTGCTAAGGGCGTAACCGTTATTTTCAATAATAAAAATAACCGGCAAATCCCAAACGGCTGCCAGGTTCATCGCTTCGTGGAATTCTCCTTCGCTTGTACCGCCTTCACCTGTGAAAGCTAATGATATTTTATCCTCTTTTTTTAATTTGTAAGCAAGCGCCGCCCCATCAGCGACTGAAAGTTGGGGACCAAGATGAGAGATCATGCCACAAATAAAATGTTCTCTTGTTCCAAAATGAAAACTCCGTTCTCTTCCTTTTGAAAACCCTTCAAAAGATCCTTGCCATTGTTTAACGAGATCAGTCAACGGAATTTTGCGCGAAGTAAAAACGCCGAGATTCCTGTGCAAGGGCATTATCCATTCATCCCGTTGAAGTGCTAAAGTTGCACCTACAGAAATGGCTTCCTGCCCGATGCCGCTGAACCATTTTGATACTTTTCCCTGTCGCAGCAACAGCAGCATTTTTTCTTCGATCATCCGCGGAAGAAGTATCTCTTTATAAAATTCAATCAAAGTTTCATCCGGTAAATTATTTCTATTGAACTGCATGTGGCAAATTTCACGTTTTCATTTTATAAGAATTCAATTCGGGGCAAATAAGTTTGTTTACTGCAAAGAATGAATCATTTATTTCTTCTGCAAATTACTCACGGTTGAAGAAGCAAAAGAAAGAAGAAGACCAAAAATGAACGCCCAAAGAAATCCATGAATGTGAATTCCATCCACGAGTTTGCCGGCCAGGATCACCATTAAAACATTAATGATCAATAGAAAAATTCCAAGTGTGAGAATGGTAATTGGAAG
>JBQCEG010000115.1:0-20892 GCA_051960475.1 Ginsengibacter sp. | reverse complement strand
TTTTATCAAAAATTACATTTACGATTCCTAAAAACGCTTTGCTTAAAAACGAAAGCGCTATTCTCAATATTATTGCCGCCAACAAATGGAAACGCCCGATCTACTTCACTTCTCCTTATGGAGATTTAGGTTTTCAGCAATATTTGAGAACAGATGGATTGACCTACAGGTTGGTTCCGGTAAAGAATGCAGATGTAAACCGTAAGTGGGCGTATAATGTAATGATGAATAAATTTGCCTTTGGCGGAGCAGACAAACCGGGAACGTATTTTGATGAAGAAAACCGTCGCCATTTGAACACGTTAAGAATGCAATTTGCGCAAGTGGCAGGCAACCTTGCTGAAAATGGCCAATTGAAAGAAGCAAGAGATTTGTTGGAAAAATGCGATAAGAATATGTTGCAACAAAATTTCCCTTACGGAATGCCATCCCGCAGGGAACAACAAGATTTGATCTCTTCACAATTCTTATATGCAGCTTACAAAGCAGGTGATTCTGCTTTGGCGAAAAAAGTTTCTGAATCTTTAAGAACAGATTTGGAACAACAGGTAATGTATTATAACAGCCTCGATGAAAACAGGCAACAATATTTGGCTTACGATAACCAGGTGGTTCAGCAGTTGCTGCAGCAGTTGCAGGGAATGGAGCAATTCTTTACGAAACCGCAAACACTCCAACCATCACCGGAGACAACGAATAAGACAATAAGTAACCTTCCTGTGCCGAAACAAGACACACAGCCAAGGGACAAAACTCAATAAGAACAAACATTTTAAAATTTTAAATCCCGGTGACGTTGAACGAACCGGGATTTTTTATTTTTAACAATGGAGATAATTAGAAAAAATCTTTGTGAAGTAAATTGCAGGGAAAGCTGGTTGCAAAATTGCAGCAAAGAATAGTGGACGAAGAAAAACCGCGGATTTTTATTTTACGTTTATTCAAGAAATTTCAATTACTATAAATGCGTTTCAATCATTTTTCAAAATTTGACCCTAATGAAAATGGTAAATCAACATTTGAAAACCTGTTGAATATTTTCATGCAATTGCTCACTTATACGAGCGGAGATGTAGCCGAAGCACTCAGCTGGCTTACAGAATTGGATAAGGAATACAACCTCACAAACGAGGAATATGGAATGGGCGATTTTATTGAAGATCTGAAAGACAAAGGCTATATCGATGAGAACCGGCAAAATGGTGAAATCAAGATCACTCCCAAAACAGAACAAGGCATCAGGAAGAAAAGTCTTGAAGAAATTTTTGGCAAGCTGAAAAAGAGCAGAACGGGCAATCACAATACTTTTAAACCAGGTGCCGGAGATGAGATCAATCCTGAAACAAGGCCTTTTCAATTTGGCGACACTTTGGAACAAATTGATTTTACCTCTTCCATTCGAAACGCGCAGATCAATCACGGAACGGAAAGTTTTATGATGAATGAAGATGACCTTGAAATCAGGGAAACAGATTTCAAGGCACAAACTTCTACAGTTTTGATGATCGATATTTCGCACAGTATGATCCTTTATGGTGAAGACAGGATCACACCAGCCAAAAAAGTGGCGATGGCATTGAGTGAGTTAATTACCACAAAATATCCCAAGGACACTTTGGATATCGTTGTTTTTGGAAATGATGCCTGGACGGTTGAAATAAAAGATTTGCCTTATTTACAGGTTGGCCCTTATCATACAAACACAGTTGCGGGCCTTCAGCTGGCAATGGATATTTTACGGAGAAGAAAAAATCCCAACAAACAAATTTTTATGATCACCGATGGAAAACCAACTTGCCTCAAAGTGGGGAAGCGGTATTATAAAAACAGTTTTGGTGTTGACAGAAGAATTTTAAACCGTTGCATGAATTTGGCTGCACAATGCAAAAAACTAAAAATTCCTATCACAACTTTCATGATCGCCAGCGATCCATATCTTCAAAAATTTGTGACTGAATTTACCGAAACCAATAATGGGAAAGCTTTCTTCGCTTCCCTCGACAGGCTCGGCGCCTTCATCTTCAGGGATTTTGAAAGTGGAAAGAGAAGGACCGTTTATTAATTGTCATTTTATTAATTGTCAATCCATATCATAATAATTCGTAGATTCAAAAGAATTGACCAAGCGAAAAATCAAATAAATAATGCAGATAACAGACATAAAGACCCTGGGACAACTTAAA
This sequence comes from Ginsengibacter sp., assembly GCA_051960475.1. Taxonomy (GTDB): domain Bacteria; phylum Bacteroidota; class Bacteroidia; order Chitinophagales; family Chitinophagaceae; genus Ginsengibacter. Next base: position 18,709 of record JBQCEG010000115.1, on the reverse strand, counting down.
GAAAGTAATTACAAACCAAGATCAGTAAAAGAAGAATTACGGGAAAATCTTATTAAGAAGATTGGGAAAAAGGAAGTGACTTTTCGTGGAATTATCGGCTATGAAGATTCTGTAATCCCGGACACAGAAAGAGCGCTTCTTTCACGACATAATATTCTTTTTCTCGGGCTTCGGGGCCAGGCAAAAACAAGAATGGCGCGACAGATGACGGAGTTGCTCGACGAATATATTCCTGTTGTTGAAGGAAGTGAAGTGAATGATGATCCTTTCAATCCGCTGAGTAAATATGCGCGTGAACTGGTCAACGAAAAAGGAGATGACACTCCAATAAGCTGGTTGCATCGAAGTGAAAGATATGGTGAAAAACTGGCGACGCCCGATGTGAGTGTTGCTGATCTTATTGGTGACATCGACCCGATAAAAGCGGCCAATCTGAAATTGAGTTATGCGGATGAAAGAGTGATTCATTATGGTATTATTCCACGAAGTAACCGCGGCATTTTTGTGATCAACGAATTGCCGGATTTGCAGGCACGCATACAGGTTTCATTATTCAATATTTTGGAAGAAGGAGATCTGCAAATTCGGGGTTTCAAATTGAGATTGCCTTTGGACATCATGTTTGTATTTACTGCGAATCCCGAAGATTACACAAATCGCGGCGCGATCGTTACACCTTTGAAAGATCGTATTGAAAGCCAGATCCTTACTCATTATCCAACTAATATTGAAAACTCCTTGTTCATCACAGAGCAGGAAGCTTCTGTTCATAGTGAACAGGTGAAAAAAGTGCAGGTAAGTGATTTGGTGAAAAGGTTGATCGAACAAGTTTCTTTTGAAGCAAGAGCCAGCGAATTTGTTGATAAGAAAAGTGGTGTATCGGCAAGGCTTACCATTTCCGCGTTTGAAAATGCGATGAGCGCGGCCGAAAGACGTGCCATAATGAACAAAGAAAAAGAAACGCAAATCTGGATCAGTGACCTCGCAGGAATTATTCCTTCCATCACAGGTAAAATTGAATTGGTGTATGAAGGCGAGCAGGAGGGCCCTTACCAGGTAGCATATAATTTGTTGGAAAAAGCAATTCGCACTCAATTTGTAAAATATTTTCCCAATCCGGATTCTCTCAAGAAAAGAAGAAATTCCCGCGAAGCAGTTGTAAATGAAAATCCTTACAAAACGATTACACATTGGTTCGATTCAGGTAATCAACTCAACCTTTCATTGGATTTAAAAGATGAAGACAAAATTCAAATGTTGTATAAAGTAGATGGACTTTTTGGACTGGTAAAGAAACATTTTCCTGCTGCAAATAATAAAGAAAATGCGTTGCTGATGGAATTTGTACTTCATGGCTTGTCTGCATTTTCATTGATCAGCAAAAAAGTTTTGGAAGGAAAAATTGAATTTAAAGATTTGATGGGAAGCATGATCAACCTCAGTTCTCAGTCTTTTACTGATGATGAATTAGAATAAAAGGAGAGGAGAAAAGCAAAATAAAAATTTGTGTTATTTATTGGTTCACTGTTAAAATAGGAGTTCAGTTTTTTACGATCACTTTGTTCAGTTCAGTAATATCAATAAAAGGCACGATCTTGCTGATGTTGAGATCATTTCCCATAAGATGAATTGCTATAGTTTGCACTTTGTCGCTCTTGATTTTTTTTGGAGTATGTTCATCTCCCTGGCCATTTAAAGTAAATGTTGCAGAATAATTTTCATCCCTTGGTGTTGTGAGCCAATTTCCTAGCAACAACACTTTCATATTATTTGAATTTTCGAAATTCCATAAAAGCGTGTTTAGATCGGCGTTTGTGAAATGTACTGATTTAGCAATTTTAGCTCCGGGGAAGTTCCAGTTTTTTATATTATTTGGAGTCGAGGTATTGATGAGTCCAACGTCTGTGTTGAAGTTGAAGAATACCTCCACAACGCTATTTTCTTTGTACTGCAACATTTTTGATTTCTTTTCTTTTTCAAGGTCGTTTAAAGTTTCCCCCGAAGAATTTGATGGATGTTCCCGCATATAGTTCATCTTATCAATGAAATCGTTTTGTTTTTTCAACAAATATTTTGCTCTTTTATCATCAGAAGCGCTAATGTTTGAATGTGCGGTGATGTAACTGGTATATAATTTTGTGTAACGCTGCACTGAATCATAATACTGGCGATATTGGATACTGTTTTGAATATCATTGTCCTGTTGAAAAGCTGCTTTTCCTACATTGTCATATCGTTCATTGAAATTGCGGGTCCAATTTTTCCATGCTTGAAGCGAATCCTTGCCCACAAAAAATTCGAATGCGATTCCAAATTCCCTGGGCGAACGCAAATTATAAGGAGTTGCAGCTCCCTGGATAGGGTTCAAATTGGTTAACTCATCTAATTCTATCCATTGCCAGTGTAAATTTCTTCCGGCTTTTTCCATCATTTTGGTTACCAAATACCTCATGGAATTTTGCATAGAAATTTCAGAAGGCAAAATGCCGTTTCCTAATCTTGTCAAACTGTCCATTGAGTTTTCAGTACTCGCCTGGTCAGGACAATCTGCCGGCGACCAAACGCATCCCTGGCTCTTTGACGTTTGTAAAATTGAAAGAAAGAAAAGGGTGAAAATTATTTTATTCATGTTGTGAGGAAATGAATGATTGTACAGTTATAATTTTTTTACGTAGATATTGATTCTTCCATGCACGCCGCCTCCCGGACTTGCCTCTTCAAAAAAATTTGTAGGGGTTTTACTCTTAGTGTCAAATGTTGATTGGAAATGCAGTATTCCTCCCATTACAGTAGGATTATTTTTATCAGGCGGAGTACCGTAAGAAGAAGGATCAGTTTGAGTTTTACGCATTCCTTCTACAAAGGCCTTTGAGCAGGCGTTGGAGTTAACTGGCGGTTTGTTTGTACCACTGTAAATGTTTCCGTGCCCATGTTCCTGCATAAATTTTTGCAATTCCAAAAGATCTGCTTTTCCTTGCGCTGTTTTGAAATACGAAGCATCACCTTCGTGCGCTTTAAGCCTTTGAGAAAAAGCAAGATCATGATTAGCTTTTACTCCGTTTTCCTTACCCGTACTGATGGCGATTTGATAAAAAGTACCTTCAAAAATGTGTGAAATATTGCCGGGGAAACTTTGAATGCCAGCGGGTGTCCAGTAATTTTCGGCTTGATTTCTACCCATTTTCGAGGGAGAAAATGTTTCAATAGAAATTTTTGCAGGCACTTTTGTTGATTTACTGGTGTTGCCAATATTAATAACAACCGGAATGTCATACTCCTTGGGAGAGACGAGCCACATTTTTCCCGGAACGCCTGCCGCACTTACAGTTACGTGCATATTCTTAGATCCATCATATGTCACCAAGGCCGAAGTTCCATCAGCGAAAGATTCAAGGTTTCGGTAGCTTTCTCCATGCAGGTTAAAGTGCAGTCCTTTGGGTCCGGTTATTTCCCCATCCAATACCACTTTATATTTTGCAGATATAATCTTTACGTTGCACACGAGGGTCACAACTTGTTTTTTATCGGGATCAGGATGGAATTGAACTGCAATCGCAACCGGATTTTTAGCAGGGGCTTGTGCCGGAGCGGTATAAGTTGCGTTTAAGAAAGTAAGATCGGGAAGCAAAGTGCCATCTGATGCATTCGCATTTGCAGAGCCGTTCAGCATCCAGTGAGGAGTTTCTGTGATGCCAACATCAGTTACTTCTTGCGGCCGGTCTCCTGTAGAATCCAGTTTTTTAATTGCCAGGTGCATTGTTTCATTTGGTTCCAGCGTTGCTGAAATTGGCGTCAAAACATAATCGTAAACCGTTTGTGCTTTTGCAGAAAGTAGGAATGTGCAAAAGAAAATAATAGTGACAACCTTTTTCATAACAATCTTTAACGGGCTTTCAATTTTTATTCGAGCCTTTTAATTTTAAAATTCCCGGATATTTTATAAAGATTTTTTATTGCACCGGGATCAGGACTGTCGCTCAAGACCGCTTCATAAGTTCCTGACATAAATCCACCAGCGCCGGGATATTTTGAAACGGTAATTTTTCCGCTTGTTCCTTTTTTCCCGTCGATGAGTATCAAATTGTTGTTGATGTTCACGGAAATGGAGCCGGGATTTTTGGGGTCATTTCCATCGTAGTTTGTTAACAGGAATGTTCCTTCCGCCGCAGGCGTAATTCTGCATATTACCTGAACAAATGTTGATGAATTTCCCTTTTCAAAATCGCCGTTAAATGAAAAGTCAGCATACTCGCCATTGTTATTGGACAAACCAAAAACGCAGCCCTGCTCGCTCGTAAAATTGTAGGTAACCGGTGATTCTTTTGAATTCCACTTTTGAATGGTCAATTTTGCCTCCCCCATATCAAGCCACGATTGCGACGGAATATCCTGTGAGGCCGTTAGTAAAGAGGTGAACAGGAAAGTCAGGATCAATGCTTTTTTCATGTAATTGTGAATTGGTAAAGAGATAAAATTCTTTAAAGGAAAATCTCATTTTCTGAACTTACATCTTTACAAACTCCACTCTCCTGTTATTTGCCTTTCCTTCGGGGGTATCATTTGAATCCATCGGTTTTGTATCACCAAAACCCTTTGTTGTAAGGCGTGAACCGTCAATTCCCATTTTTACCAATTCTGCTTTTACTGCATCGGCGCGGTCTTGTGAAAGTGTCATATTATGTGCAGCTTCACCGGTATTGTCTGTATGTCCGTCAATCTCAAATTTCAACGAAGGGTTTTTTTGCATCAACTTGTATATCTCATTGATAGAACCCATTGATTCAGGTTTTAAAGTTGCTTTGTCAACATCGAAGAGAATGCCATGCATTATAATTTTGGCAGGGGTAGTGGTTTCTTTATAAATATCGATTCCACCTTTTGCAATCCGAATGTTTTTTAGGAAGGAGGCTTCATAACCATCAATATGGAAAGTGACATTATTAGGCTTGCCGGTAAGGTTGTTCACATTTGCAACCCGGTATTGATCAACATACACTTTGCCGACATTTTTATTTATGGCAATTGCAATGTGGTGCCAAACCATTGGATAGCTGCCATCGACATGCAAGTCAGCAGGGAAATCAACACCACCAAGAGTCCATGTCAGTGAAGCATCGTCAAATTCAATGCCTGGCATAATCGCAGGATTCTGTGCATAATATACCCTATTTCCAAAATCAACGGAAAAGTGGTTCACTCCAAAAGATTCATTTTTAACATCAAATTCAATCGTAAACTGATCAGGCATATAGGTTTCCTTCGTCATGCGCGGTGTAAATGTTGCTCCCGGCCCTTTGGCAACATGAATCACATTCTCTCCATCTTCCTGCTGCACATCCATTTGACCATCAGTTAAAGTAAACTGCGAAGGGATTTCTCCTGTTTCTTCATTTGCAAGATCAGATTCAAAGATGATCTGGTCGCCCGGAACAAAATCGTAGTTCTTGTAGCTCTGAATAGTCGGTGGATTATTCTTCCCGGAAGAAGAAGCCGTCGCATCGCCACCTGATGAAGAAGATGAGGATGAAGATGAAGATGAACTTGCAACGGTATTTGAATTGCCTGATTTATCACCTTTTACGGCATCTTCAGTTTTGTCCATCGCTTTGTCGGTAGCCTCACCCGTTCTTTCGTCTGCCCGATTTTCAATGTGGTCTTTTACCGTTTGTTTAAGCCTTTTCAAAAGTTGGGCGTGACTGTTATTTGTAGTAAACAACAATAGCATTGCAATAGCAAAACCGGGAAGGAAAGTTGAGCGTTTCATCTTTTATTTATTTTGATTTTGGTGTATCAAAATAAAAGAATTTGCATGCGCGGCGCTATCGTATAAATGGTTGATTTTTGAATTTGAAAAGCAGAAAAAGAAAAAATAATTTTCTCTTTTTTGTTCTTTTACTGTAAGGTGCTTGGCTTATTTTTTCAAAATTTTTGCCACAGCCTGTGATTTTGAGTTGACGTGCAGTTTTTCATAGATGTGGCGGATGTGTGTCCTTACTGTGCTGATACTGATAAAATATTTTTCAGCTAGTTTTTTATAACTCATCCCTTCGATCAGGGAATGCAAAATTTCAGTTTCCCGGGTAGTTAATTGAAAATCGTCTTTTGTATGAATTTGTGGATGCTGAAATGATTCAATTACTTTTCGTGCAATGTTAGCACTCATTGGCGCACCACCAAAATAAAGCGATCTTATCGCTTCAATGATTTCATCAGGCGAAGATTTTTTTAGGAGATAACCTGAAGCGCCTGCTTTTATTGCTTCAAATATTTTTTCATCGTCTTCAAAAACGGTAAACATCAAAACCTGTATGTTTTCAAAATTTTCTTTTACCGTTCTTACCCCTTCAATTCCTGAAATATTCGGAAGCCCTATATCCATCAAGACTACGTCTGGCAACACTTTCCTGAATTCACTCACTACATTTAATAAATTGCTCAAAGTAGCGACGCAATGCATTCCTTCAGCTTGGCCGATCAAATTGCAAAGTGATCGCCGCAGCGTGTTGTTATCTTCAACTATGGCAACTTTTATCATGTAGTGTAAAGTTGAATAATGATGATGAAAATCTTCATCATATATTTATTTGATTTTTACCGATAAAAAAATCATTGTCCCTTCTCCATTTTTTGAAGTAATTTTTAAAATACCGTGCATTTCCCGTGCTCTTTGTTTCATACTGTTTAGGCCGTTTCCGTTTGAGCTTTTCTCAATGTCAAATCCTTTTCCGTTGTCTTTTATCAGGATGTTTAAGTGTGATCCGGCATGTTCAACTTTTATTTCTGCGCGGTTGCAACATGAATATTTAACCAAATTGTTGATGGCTTCTTTTAAGATCAAATAAATGTGCTGACGGTATTCCATCTGCAATTGTGCATGTTTGATCTTCTCATCAATCGCAATGTTGTAATTAATTTCTTTGGCTTCAAAAAGCCGCGAGGCAAAAGTTTTAATTCTTAAGAAAAGGCTATCGAGCGAATCATTTTGAGGATTAATGCTCCACACAATATCATCCATCCGCTCCATCAGCGAAAGTGAATTTTCTTTTATTTCGGAAAGCATTTCTTCTGCCTGCCTGGCCTTTTTTTCATGCAGCGCCATCTCACTCAGGATAGATATGGAACTTAAAGTAGAACCTATATCATCATGAAGATCGAGCGAAATTTTATTTCTTAATTTTTCAATTTTCAATCCCTGCGCAAGCCGGTATCGATAAAGCCAGTAAAAAAAAGTTGCTATTGCCAGGAACAATAAAGATAAAAACCACCACGTGCGCCAAAAGGGTAAAAGGATTGTGAAATTGACGGAAAGAATTTTATGTGCACTTACCCCGTTTGAATTTTCGCCTTTAAGCAATAAAGTATATTTCCCCGGTGAAAGATTAGCAAACTCAACGCGTCCATGATTTCCTGCTGCTCGCCAAGTTTGGTCTATTCCCTTTAAACGATAATAAAAATGATTGTTCAGCGGATTGTTGTAATCAGTAACAGTCCATTTAAAAACGAAATTATTTTCCCTGTATCCAAAATTCATTTTACCGATTGAATCCGGTGGAACAGAACGGCCGTTTGCCTTCACACTTGTAAGTAAAATTTTAGGAGTTTGATCAATAGAAGAAAGCAACTTCTTCGGATCGAAAGAAGAAAGATAGTCAGGGCTTCCCATTACTATTCTTCCAGCTGAAGTGCAGATCATGGTTACATCAAGTTCATTAGAGATTAATCCATCTGCGGTTGTAAACCTGTCAAATATTTTATGCCGGACGTCATAAACCAGGAGTCCTTTTTTTGTGGCCATCCACAAATTTCCGCTGCTGTCAATCGCCATCGACAGAATAGTTCTGTCATTTTGCGCATCGTTAATTATTTTTTGAAGATGAAGATTTTCAGGATCCCATTCATAAACCTGCGGCCCTGCAAAAGAATAGCAGTTATTGTGGTAATATAAAACCTGCGACATCGAAATTTTTTCGCCTAAAGTATTTTTGAAAGGCTTTGAAAAAGTTTTCGTTTTGCAGTTGTAAAAAATTATCCCTTCGTCCAGATCGGCCATCCAAATGTTTCCATTTTTATCTTCGATAGCATCTGCTATTACTAATGGTTTGGGATGGCCATTTTGAGTAATGAAATTATAAAAAACGCGGTGCAAATTTTTTGCTGAAGAATCCATTCTCCAAATGCCAAACCTCCAGGGAAATATCCACCAGTTTTGGTTCTTATCTTTTAATATGGAAGTAATAAAATTGCCGGCGGAGAATTTTTTTGCCAATGAATCAAGGTGATTGAATTTGATTTTGTGGTTCAGCAGATCGATATCCGCAATTCCTTTTGATGTACCCGCTTTTATAAAATTATTACCTGAAAATTTAAGACACAGGCAAGAAATATCGCGGTTGTTTATTGGTTTACTGTAGTCTGCAATTTCATGAAAGTTCGAATCATAAGCTTTTAAAAAATTGCTGCCCGTGCCCGAAACGAGAATCTGATTTTTCCATTGCAACAAGGTCACGACCTGCGGTGTAATTTGTTTTGAAAACCGGTGTTGAAGGAACAGTGATTTTCCTGGATTGTAAAAATAAAATCCCTGGTGTGTGCCGATCCAAAGCCAATTATCATTGGAAGCGTATAGATAATTGATTTCCGAAATTTTTGAAAAAGCAGGAGCAACCGGCAACGTTACCATTTTTTTATTCAAAGGATCAAACGCATTGAAACCTCCATTTATCCATATCAAATAGTTTCCATCGGGCTGTTTTACTTCTGCGATAGAAGTGATTTCCTGGTTGTTGTTTACTTTAAAAGTGGAAAGCGTTTTAGATTTTGGATTCAATTCTTTTAACCCTTTATCCCATGTTCCCATCCAAATATTCCCTTCATGATCAATTATTGAATAAAGAAAAAGTGCGCCAAACGCCGGATCATTTTTTTCATTCACTTCGTGAGTAAAGGCATTTATTTTTTTATCGTAACTCCATAATCCATTATAGGTAGCAATCCAGATTTTTCCTGAATGATCTTCAATAAGATGATTGACAGCATTATCTGCGGCAACATATTTCTTTCCGGGGATTGTTATCTTTTTCATCTCGCCGCTTCTCACATCAAGAAAAAATAATCCTTCAAATGTTCCCATGTAAATATTATTTGAATCGTCCGCTATCAGTGAAGTGACCTGTTGATTTTCCAGATCTTTTCCTTTTAAAGGAAACCAACTGAACTTGTCGTGAATTGGGTCAAAAGAATTTACACCACCGGTAGTTCCGATCCATAATAATCCTTTATTGTCTGAGGTTAATGCTGCAATGTTATTGTGAGCAATAGAATTTGGATTTCCAGGCTCATGTTTGTAAACCGTTATATCCGAACCATCCATTAGATTCAACCCTGAAGCAGTTCCAATCCAAACGAAATCATTTTTGTCTTTATAGATGCAGTGAACATTGTTATCACTCAATCCGTTCTGTTCATCAATTTTGTGCAGTACGAGTTCTTCGTTTTTTTGGCAAAACAAAGTTTCTGAATATGAAAAATCTAAAAGCAAGAAACATATCCAAAGCAATAAGCGGTAACCGGGCATTAGCGACAATTTGAAGATCAGGCAATACAAATCTTTCCTTCAACATCATCTATTGTCTGTAAAGATAATTTTTCCCGTCTTTAAAAGTGCATAAAGCTGCCACTCATTTTTGCCCTGTTGTAGGCAAAAATTATTTACTGCTGTCAGACATTTTAAGATCACCGGACATTATTTTGTCGTTGCCTGTCCTCACTTTTCCGTTGTTTAAAATTTGTCCGTTGGTATCCACATTTTGCTCGCCTGCATCCTTTAAATTTTTTGTAGCAGGAAGTTGGGTTGTGTCTTGTTCTGTTTTTGTAGTTGAATCAGAAATGACATTTTGATTGGAATTTCCATTGTTGCAGGAAACGAACAGCAACAACCCAATGAAACATGCGCCGATTTTTTTCATAATAATAATTTTATATTCTATAGCTGTGCTATAAAAATTGATGCCACTTTTTTATTTGAACTTTTCGGGAAGAAAAAAATCAATTTTTATTCGTTTACTGATCAGTCTTGCTTTTTTATTTTTGCAACTATGCTAAATGATGAAATTCTTGCTCTTGGGAAAAAGCTTTGGGATTACCACCAAATGAACGACCGTTTAGAAAAAGTGGATTGTATTCTTACGCTTGGAAGTCATGATCTTCGTGTGCCGGAAAGAGCTGCAGAATTGTATTTGCAGGGATTTGCACCTTTGATGATCATGTCGGGTGGATTGGGAAATTTTACAAAAGAAACGTGGACAGAAAAAGAGGCGGACAAGTTTGCTGCAATAGCGATAAAAATGGGCGTTCCTGAAGAGGCAATTTTAATTGAAAATAATTCGACCAATACAGGTGAAAATATCAGCTTCACTCAAAAACTTTTGATTGAAAAAAAATTAGATCCACAAAGTTTTATCGTTGTTCAAAAACCATATATGGAAAGGCGTGCTTACGCTACTTTCAAAAAGCATTGGCCGGATAAAAAGTTATTGCTGACGTCACCGCAAATTTCTTATGAAGAATATCCAAATGAAGAAATTCCAATGGAGCGCGTGATCAATATTATGGCCGGCGATTTGCAACGAATAAAGTATTACCCGGAGAAAGGCTTCCAGGTTTACCAGGAAATTCCTGAAGATGTTTGGGAAGTTTTTGAAAAGTTGGTCGGTCTAGGTTTTGACAAGCACTTGATGAAGGAAAATTAAAAAAAATGTCTTTACAAAGATTTATTGATGCGCAGGAACGCGATTATCAAATTGCGTTAAGTGAAATTCAAAAAGGCAGAAAACGTTCGCATTGGATGTGGTATATTTTTCCTCAAATTAAAGGGCTTGGCTTTAGTGAGACTTCAAAGTTTTATGCAATAAAAAATATTGGCGAAGCTGAAGAATTTTTAGCAGATCCCGTTTTGGGAAAACGCTTGATCGAGATTTCAAAAGAGCTTCTTAAACTTAAAACCAATGATGCCAATCAAATCTTCGGAAGTCCGGATGATTTGAAATTAAAATCTTCGATGACCTTATTTGCTTCAGTTCCAAATTCAGACCGGGTTTTCCAATCCGTTCTTGAAAAATATTTTAATGGACAAAAAGACACAAGAACTTTAAAGATCATTTCTGAAGAATAGAGCATTTTCTTGCAAAAAAGCTGGCATGCATTTTATTGAATTAGGTTCATTATTAATAATGAATTCCTGATTATGGATCTATCAACGCAGGTGCGTGATTTATTTTTGCTGTCTCTTCCTATTGCCTGTATTTCATGGACGGTTACCCATGAAGAAGTTTTTAAAGAACCGCGGAGGTATTGTGTAGTTCGATCAAAACGGGCAAAAAGTTTGGCAGTTAGAAAGTTTTTTTATCTCTTCACCTGCGAATATTGCTTCTCACACTACATTACCATCTTTTTTTTGGTCATTACGCGATATCACTTGCTTTTCAGCGATTGGCGGGGATATCTTATTGGCGGTTTTGCGCTCGTCTGGATCGCAAATATTTATACGAGCCTTTTTGCTTTTGTAAGAGTTGGAATGAAAAAAGAAAAGATGGAAGCGGATATAAAAGAAAAAGAGTTAAAGAAATAAAAGTTTCCTGCTCAATTGTTGTTTTCAGTAAACGAACAAAAGTGCAGGATTTTTATTTTGATCTTAATAAGCTCTTGCAAACAAAACTCTTTCTGAACTTGGCTTTCCTGTAAGAATATCTTTTCCTTCTTCTTTTTTATTGTTTAGAGGAATGCAACGAATCGTTGCCTTACTTAGTTCTTTGATCTTTTCTTCCGTCTCTGCAGTTCCGTCCCAATGTGCAGAAACAAAGCCACCTTTTTCATCAAGAATCTTTACAAATTCTTCCCAGGTATCTGCTCGCGTGATGTGGGCATCACGGTATTCTTTTGCTTTATTGTAGATGGAATTTTGAATGTCGTTTAACAATACAAAAACGGTGTTGGCAATTCCATCAAGTGAAACTGATTCTTTTGTTTTTGTATCACGTCGTGCCACTTCTGCAACATTTTGTTCCAGGTCGCGAGCACCAAGCGCAATTCTCACCGGCACACCTTTCATTTCATATTCTGCAAATTTCCATCCTGGGCGACGGCTGTCGTCATCATCATATTTTACAGAAACACCGAGCGCTTTAAAATCTTGCATTATCGCATGAACCTTTTCATCGATCGCGGTTTTTTGTTCATCGTTTTTATAAATAGGAACGATAACAACCTGCATGGGAGCAAGCTTTGGAGGAAGAACCAATCCGTCATCATCGCTGTGGGCCATTACCAAAGCACCAATTAATCTTGTGCTTACACCCCAGCTTGTTGCCCAAACATAATCGAGCTTATTTTCTTTGTCGCTGAATTTTACATCAAATGCTTTGGCAAAATTTTGTCCAAGGAAATGGGAAGTTCCGGCTTGCAATGCTTTGCCATCCTGCATCATCGCTTCAATACAAAAAGTATCAACCGCGCCTGCAAATCTTTCGTTCACACTTTTTACGCCCCTGATCACCGGCATTGCCATCCATTCTTCTGCGAATTCGGCATATACATTCAGCATTTGCATAGTTTCATCTATCGCTTCCTGCGCGGTAGCATGTGCCGTGTGGCCTTCCTGCCAAAGGAATTCTGTAGTGCGCAAAAACAAACGCGTCCGCATTTCCCATCTTACCACATTAGCCCATTGATTTATTAAAACCGGCAGATCACGATAAGATTGGATCCATGTTTTATATGTATTCCAAATGATTGTTTCTGAAGTGGGCCGCACGATCAATTCTTCTTCAAGTTTGGCATCGGGATCTACGATAATTCCGGTTCCGTTATCGTCCATTTTTAAACGGTAATGAGTAACCACAGCACATTCTTTTGCAAATCCTTCCACATGAGCAGCTTCGCGACTTAAAAAGCTTTTCGGAATAAATAAGGGAAAATAAGCATTCTGGTGCCCGGTTTCTTTAAAACACTTGTCAAGTTGGTTTTGCATATTTTCCCAAAGGGCAAATCCATAAGGTTTTATAACCATGCAACCACGCACCGCGCTGTAATCAGCCAGACCTGCTTTAATGATCAGGTCATTGTACCATTGAGAATAATCCGTTTCGCGCGAAGTAATTTCTTTACTCATGTAAGTTCGAATTTTAATATATATTTTCCTGAGTTTTTCTTTTGTTACTTAATTTTTACCTTTTTTACTTTTAACAACCGTTCATAAAAACAATCCTAAAATAATCGGAGGATATTTCTTAAATTTACAGAAAGATGCGGCAAAAATAAGCTTCATTATCTAACTTCTAAAAACTCACACCGATGAAAATAAAAGATTTGTTATTGCCTTGTGCAGTAGTATTGCTGGGCAGTTGCAGTACAGCATACCGTTCAGGGCAAACACCGGACGATGTTTATTACTCTCCGGCCCCCCACCAAAGCGAATACGTTACAACTGCTACAGAACAGGATAAAAATTCATATTACTATCGTAACCAGGAAGATCAGCAAATACGAAGAGGAATTGAAGACCCTGTTTACCGCAATGCGATAACTTTCAGTATGGGAATGGGTGGTTATAGTCCATATTCTTTATCTCCTTACAACTCTTTCTATAACCCGTATTACAATTCTTTTGGTAATCCGTTTTATAACGATTATGCATACGATCCTTACGGATTTAAGAGTATGTACAATCCTTATTATTATGATCCTTACGGCTATAATAGCTTTGGATTTTATTCTCCTTATAACTATTATAATTCATTTACACTTGGGTACGGATATTCACCATACTATTCGCCCTACTATTCACCAATACTTTTTTCAACAAAAAATGTGAATACCAATGTTGGTCCAAGAAGGTACAATTTGAACGTGTACAATCAAAATCAAACGAATTCAGGAACCAATGTTCAGCCAATCAGGTCAACAGGTACAGGAACGGTTCAGCCAACAAGAGGTACTGGTGTAGGCAATGTGATCAGGAGAGTATTTACACCTTCTCAAAGAAGCACTTATACTCCACCATCTAACAACAGGTACAATACTACAAGGCGCTCTTATAATAACAACAATTATTACAATAACAACAATAATAATAATAACAACTACAATACACCTCAAAGAACCTTTTCACCAAGTTCAGGTTCATCTTCTTCATCCGGAGGAGGAGGCAGCAACAGCGCTCCTGTCAGAACTTTCAGGAGATAATTGCTTTAACTAAATTTTTAAAAAGGGATGATTTTCATCCCTTTTTAAAATCATTTTTTCTGGCCAAAAAGTTGATAAAATAAAAAAGAGAATTATTTATTCGTTTACTATGAAAACAGTTTATCTTCTCCTGGTTTTTTCATTTGCAACTGTGATTTCTTATGCACAACAACCTGAAGACGCGCTACGGTATTCATTTTTGACACAACCGGGCGGCACAGCCAGGAACCAGGCAATTGGTGGTGCAGGAGGTTCTTTGGGTGGAGAATTTTCTTCATTATTTATCAATCCTGCCGGTCTTGGATTTTATAAAACGGGTGATTTTGTACTCACTCCATCTTATTCCTTTAACAAATCAAAATCCACTTATTTAACTAAATCCGAAAGTGCAATCAGCAATAATTTTAATGTGGGTGCAACCGGATTTGTTTTGGGAGGGCCCAACAGGGGGAAAAGTGTAAGAAGTATGGCTTTTGGAATTGCTGTAAACCGTGTAGCTGATTTTAATAACCACGTTTATTATAAAGGAACCAATAACAAATCATCTTATTCGGAAAAATACCTCGAGCAATTAATCAGTGATAATATTACGGATCCGAACCAGGCGGCTAGTTACGATCCTTATGGCGCAAGTCTTGCTTTCAATACCTATTTGATCGATACGCTGCAGGGACAGGATGGCTCGGTAAGCGGATATAAAACTCAGGCAAATCCTTCGACAGGTCTTATCCAGGAAAATACTATCAACACAACCGGCGGTATCACTGATCTTGATTTTGGGATGGGATTAAATATAAAAGACAAATGGTATTTTGGTGGAACGATTTCTATTCCATTTTTGAATTACAGCAGAAATGCTACTTACAAAGAAAGCGATGCCACTTCCAATCCAAATAACAATTTCAACTACTTTACAGCGAGTGAAAGTTTGCAAACAAAAGGCGTTGGCATCAATGCAAAAGTGGGTGTGATTTTTAAACCGGTAGAAAACGTTCGCCTGGGACTTGCCTTTCATTCGCCCACGGCTTACGAACTTACGGATGATTACACAGCGGAAGTTACAACTGACCTCGAGGGCTATGGAGGATCGGGTGTTAAAACACAAAGTTCCACTGATCTGACCAATGGTAATCCATTGGAATCAAGGTATAATCTTACAACTCCCTGGCGTGTGATCTTGAGTGGGTCTTATATTTTCAGCGAAGTGGAAAATGTACAAAATCAAAAAGGATTCATTACCGCCGATCTTGAATATGTCAATTACAAAGATGCTTCATTCCATGATGCAGGCAACGATGCCAGTGCTGCTGATTATTATAAGTCCCTAACCCAGACTTTGGGCAATGTTTACAAGAATGCCATCAACGCACGCTTAGGTGGCGAGCTTAAGTTCAATACTTTTATGGTTAGATTGGGCGGCGCTTATTATGGCAATCCTTACCAGGCAGAAAGTTCTAACCTGGTAAAAGTTACCGGAGGTTTGGGCTACAGGAACAAAGGTGTTTTTGTTGATCTCGCTTACGTTTATTCGATGTTAAAAGATGTTAACTATCCCTACCGTTTACAGGATAAACCCAATTTTCCTGCTTATCTGAAGAACAACAAAGGAAATGTAGTTCTTACACTCGGATTCAAATTATAATTAATGCTTTCCTCAACCAGCTCAGCTGGTTAAAAATAAAAAACTGGCTTATTTCTTGGTTTACCTAAAGCCGGGTTACAGAAGAAATGCAAGGGATTTTTTCTATTACTGATAACAAAAAAATTGGGTAAAAAAATTTGCTGTAATAAATATTATATTACTTTTGTTCCCTCAATTTAAATAAAGGTAACGTTGAATAAAATCAATAAATATCATTCCTTCTTTCCGGCAACGGTATATTTATTATTACGACGTGGATGCTGATAGGCCCTTGCGTTTGAAAGCGCACCTATCAGTGGAACAAAATCCCCCGATTTCTCCCCTTATTTTTTAAATTTTTAAATTTCCTGCAAATTGGAACAATCAAATATAATTGTTCGGGTTGCAACTCCTGATGATATTATTTACGCATCTACCATTACAGATGAAATGGCTTCGTCTGCACAGGCGCGCGGAACAGGAATTGCCAAACGCTCTCCGGAGTATATTTCTGATAAAATGAAAGAAGGTAAAGCCGTAATAGCACTTACCAATGAGGGCACGTGGGTTGGCTTTTGCTACATTGAGGCCTGGGGCCATGAAAAATTTGTAGCCAACAGCGGACTCATTGTTGCGCCTGAATTCAGAAAATCAGGAATTGCAAAAACCATCAAACGGCGAATTTTTGAACTATCAAGAAAAAAATATCCGGACGCAAAAATCTTTGGTTTAACAACCGGCCTTGCCGTAATGAAGATCAACAGTGAGTTGGGTTATGAACCTGTAACTTATTCTGAGCTTACGGATGACGAAAATTTTTGGGCAGGATGTAAGAGTTGTGTCAACTACGACATCCTAATGAGCAAGGACCGAAAGAATTGCATGTGCACAGCGATGCTTTATGATCCGAAAGATCATTATACCCCTGAAGAAACAGCCAGGGAGTTTAAGGAGAAATCAAAAGTGTATGAAAGATTCATGCGGCTTAAAAAGAACAGGCTGCTGAATTATTTAAAAAAGAAAAAGCAGGAAAAACCTAAATCGATCCTGAGTTTACTATTCTTCAATCTATAAATGTTTTAATTAATAATGAGCAAAAAAGTTGTAATTGGATTTAGTGGTGGTTTAGACACTTCATATTGCGTGAAATATTTTACTGATGAATTAAATTATGAAGTGCACAGCATAATTGTAAATACCGGCGGTTTTTCAAAAGAGGAATTGGACCAGATTGAAAAACACGCAAAGGCGCTTGGCGTTGCTTCGCACACAACTGTTGATGCAACGAAAAGTTATTATGATTCGATTATCAAATATCTTGTTTTTGGAAATGTACTGAAGAATAATACTTATCCTTTAAGTGTAAGTGCGGAGCGGGTTTCCCAGTCTGTGCATATTGCAGAACATGTAAAAAAGATCGGTGCTGATGCGGTTGCTCACGGAAGCACCGGCGCAGGAAATGACCAGGTTAGGTTTGACATGATCTTTCACATCATGATTCCAGGTGTCGAGATCATTACTCCGATTCGCGATATGAAACTTTCACGCCAGGAAGAAATTGATTACCTGAAATCGAAAGGGGTAAACATGAATTTTGAAAAATCAGTTTACTCAATCAATAAAGGTTTGTGGGGAACAAGTGTTGGCGGTAAGGAAACATTGAGTTCAAACGGTATGTTACCTGAAGAGGCGTGGCCAACTCAATTGACAAAACACGAGCCGGAACAATTAAAATTACATTTTGAAAAAGGCGAGCTTACTTCAGTAAATGATAAAACATTCGATCATCCTGTTGAAGCCATTCAATATTTACAGAAAATTGCCGGGCCTTTTGCTATCGGTCGTGATGTGCATGTTGGCGACACGATCATCGGCATCAAAGGAAGAGTTGGTTTTGAAGCGGCTGCGTCCATGCTTATCCTCAAAGCGCATCATGCTTTGGAAAAACATGTGCTCACAAAATGGCAGCTAACACTAAAAAGCCAGCTTGCTGATTTTTATGGAAACTGGCTTCATGAAGGACAATTGCTCGATCCGGTGATGCGTGATATTGAAGCTTTCTTTATTTCTTCCCAAAAAAATGTTACCGGTGATGTGTTTATTCAATTGATGCCTTACCGATTTCAGATCACCGGTATCGAATCGCCATTTGATCTGATGAGTAGTAAATTTGGAAAATACGGCGAAATGAATACAGGTTGGAGTGGGGAAGATGTTAGAGGTTTCAGCAAAATATTTGGAAATCAAACAGCGATATATCATGCTGTAAAAAATAGCGCAGATGAAAAATAAGATCCGGGTTGGAATTATTGGTGGCGCAGGTTACACAGGCGGCGAATTGATTAGGCTTTTGTTGAATCATCCTTTTACTGAGATGGTTTACATCCATAGCAAGAGTAATGCGGGCAAAAGACTTCATTCGGTTCATCATGATTTAATTGGACAAACAGATATTGAATTTACACACGAAATGAACGATGATGTAGATGTTCTGTTTTTATGCGTTGGTCATGGTGATTCAAAGAAGTTCTTGGAAGAAAATGAAATTCCTTCAAACATAAAGATCATTTCGTTGTCTCAGGATTTTAGGTTGAAAAAGAATGCTGATTTTAAAGGCCGCGAATTCGTTTATGGTTTACCCGAAATCAACAGTGAACAAATAAAAAAGGCAAAAAATATTGCTAACCCTGGCTGTTTTGCCACAGGAATTGAATTGGGTTTATTGCCGTTAGCAAAAATGAATTTGCTAACTGATGTTTTTACAACCGGCATTACCGGTTCTACAGGCGCGGGACAATCTTTGTCGCCAACTTCTCATTTTTCATGGCGCGAAAATAATGTGCAGGCTTA